>NZ_CP107834.1:4800000-5468482 GCF_036346595.1 Streptomyces sp. NBC_00525 | reverse complement strand
CGACCTTCTCGCAGCCGAGGATGTCCGCCCAGATCCCCGCGAGCAGGGTCTCCGTCTCCGTACGCGGCGCTACGTGGCTCGCCGCCCTGGACGCGTCGGGGTCCGGCGCCGGCAGCGCCCGCCGGTCCACCTTCCCGTTCGGGGTCAGTGGCAGAACCGGCAGCACGACGACCGCGGTCGGCACCATGTGGTCGGGCAGCTCAGCCCGCAGCTGCTCCGTCAGTTCCGCGGTCGTCAGGTGGGCGCCTCGGCGGGCGACGACATACGCCGCGAGACTCGGGTCGGAGCCGTCGGAACGTACGACGACCGCGGCATCGCTCACGCGCTCGCCGCGCAGGAGCACCGCCTCGATCTCGCGCAGCTCTACCCGGTGCCCACGGATCTTCACCTGCTGATCGGCGCGACCCAGGAACACGAAGGCGCCGTCCGGGCGCTGCCGGACCAGGTCGCCCGTGTGGTACATGACCGCACCGGGCTCGTCCGTGAAGGGGTCGGGGAGGAAGCGGTCAGCCGTGGCGCCGGGCTGCCCCTCATAGCCTCGGGCGACGCCGGGGCCCCCGATGTACAGCTCTCCGGGGGCGCCTTCCAGCACGGGGCGCAGCTTCTCGTCCAGGACGTAGGAGCGATAGTTCGGAAGCGGGCGCCCGATGGGCACCTGGTCCGGGGCCCCGTCCGCCACCGTGAACGTGAGAGCACCGACGGCCGTCTCTGTCGGCCCGTAATGATTGACGACGCGCAATCCTGGACGCAGCTTCCGCACCCGCTCCGCCAGGGACGCCGGAAGCTCCTCTCCGCCGAACACCAGGCAGACCCTGGGCAGCAGCTCGGCGGCGTCCTCGGCGTCGAGAAGCGCGGCGAGGTGAGAGGGGACGATCTTCAGCATGTCGACGGGCTGCTCGCGGAAGCGGCGGACCAGCGCGTCGGCCGCCAGGACCTCGTCCGGCGCGGCGAGGAACAACGACCGGCCGGTGCACAGGGCGCCGAACACCGCGGTGTGGCCGAGGTCGGCCGCGGTGGTCGCCAGCGTGCCCAGTACGGCGTCCTCGGGCAGGGCGAGCTCCGGTACGACGCCTTCGACGTAGGCGCCTATGGCGCGGTGCGGTACGCCGACCGCCTTGGGGCGTCCCGTCGATCCCGAGGTGAAGATGAGGTAGGCGAGGTGGTCCGGATGGACGTCCACCGCGGGCGGCGTGTCCGGCAGCCGGTCCGGCTCTGCGGCACCGTCGAGGTCGAGCACCGGGATCCCGTGTGCCGTTGCGGGGCCGGTCAGGCCGCCCCGGGTGAGGAGCGCCGCCGGGCGGGCGTCCTCGATCATCCGGGTGAGCCGGGCGGCCGGCAGGGACGGATCGAGAGGGACGAACGCGCCGCCTGCCTTGAGGACGGCGAGCAGGCCGATGACGTACTCGACGGATCGCTCGGTCATCAGCCCGACGGGCACGTCCGGCCCGACCCCCCGCGAGCGCAGGGCGTGCGCGAGCCGGTTCGCCCGGTGCTCGGCCTCGCCGTACGTCAGGCGGCGGCCTCCGCACACGGCGGCGAGCGCGTCGGGCCGTGCCGCGGCCCAGCGCTCGAAACGCGCGTGCACGACCTGGGGCGCCGAGTGCGGGCGCCGCTCACCGGTCCCCCGCGCGAGGACGCGCGCCCTCTCCTCCTCGTCCGCCAGCCCGATGTCGCCGACCGGGGCCTCCGGGTCGGCGACGACGGCGCGAACGACGGAGGCGAGCTGACCGGCGATCCGTTCCGCGTGCCGAGCCGACATCCGCCGCACGTCGTGTACGACGCTCAGGGTGAGCTCGCCCTGTGCTCCCTGGACCACGTCGAGGTGCAGGAGCGATCCGGCCGGTGAGACGGCGAGGCCCTCCATGGCCAGGCGCCGTCCGTCGGCGCGCGCCTCGGCCGGCAGCTCGGTGCGGGCAAAGCTGAAGGGCGCCGGCTCCGTCGTCCGCGTCCCGTCGAAGGAGAACTGGTCCACGGCGGCGTCTGCCCACGCCTCGTCGAGGTCCTTGGCGAGGGCCGCGAAGGCCTGGGCCGGCTCCATCGCGGTGAGCAGGGGGACCGGACTCTCGAAGTTCCCGATCACGTCCTGGAGTTCGTCCAGACCCCGAGATGTGGGGAGGAGGGCGGTCACCATCCGCTCCTCGCCGGTGAGCCGCCACAGCAGCACCTGCCAGGCTCCGAGGAGAACCGCCGTGGCCGAACAGCGGATCCGGGTCGCCACGTGTTCCACCGCCGCGGCCGTCGGGCCGTCGACGGGTACGCGCACCGCTGCGGAACCAACTCCGGATCCGGGCTCGAAAGGCATGGGCAGCCCAGCCGCGGCGGCGAACTCCCGCCCGAGCCATCCGTCCATCCGAGCCCGCGCCTCGTCGCTGCCGGTCTGCTCGTGCAGCCACTCCGCCGCGTCCAGGTACTGCAGCGACACCTCCTCCTGGGTGCGCCCCGCGAGTGCGGCGGTGAAGTCCTCGAAGATCACGGCGAGAGACCGACGGTCGACGAACACCCCGGAGGCCGTCAGCACGAGGACGGCCCGGTCGGAGCCCGCCATGAGGCGGGCACGCACCGCGCCGCCGTCCGGGCCGCTGCCCGAGGGCGCGCGAACGTCGGCGTCGGCCGCCCGGTCGACCGCCTCGGCCGCGGCGAGGGCGTCGTCCGGAAGAACGTCGTCGATCCACTCCGGCTCGCCGCCGTCGTCCACCAGCTGCAGCGGCGTCGCCAGACCGGGTACCGGGACCAGCCTTGAACGCAAGGACTCATGACGCTCGATCACCGACCGAACGGCGCGCAGGACCTCGGAGCGGCGCGTCGGCCCCTCCATCGTGATGCGGCACTGCGCCCGAAGCCCAGGGGAGTGCGACCACGTGTGGAGCTGCGGCGGCGAAAGCCGGAAGCCGACCATCGGGGAACTGTCAAAATCCGCGGCGTCGTTCATCGTTTGCGACTCTCCATTGATGTCAGCCGATAGAGGTCGGCGGTATCAGCTGTTTCCGGCGATCGATTCCGGGGAGCTCATGTCCCCCAGTGCCACGACGATCTTGCGGGGACCCACGAACGGGCGGCGCGAATGCGCGACAAGCATGTTGTCGATGACCAGCACATCGCCTTCCTGCCACGCGAAGGCGAGCGATTCGCGGTCCATCACTTCCCGGACCTCGTTCACCACGTCGTCGTCGATCACCGAGCCGTCGCCCCAGTAGACGTTCCGCGGCATTCCCGCTTCGCCGTAGAGGTCGACGAGCGCCTGCCGCGTCTCGGGGTCGAGACAGGAGGCGTGGTGCAGGGCCAGCTGGTTGAAGAAGACCTTCTCCTGGCTCCGGGGGTGCTTCAGGACCGCGTCGGCCACTCGCCAGGTCTTCAGCGTGCCGCCCGAGCCCCATGCGAAGTGCACGCCGGCTTCGGCGCATTTGCGCTCCACTTCGGCCGGGTCGTCGGTGCCGTAGAATCGGGACCAGCTCACATCGACCGACTCGATGAAGTTGCGGACGTAGCGGAGCTTCCTCTTCTCGAACTGCTCGATCAGTTCGGGGCGGAGCTTGGCATACACGTTGCGGCAGTCGACGAGCGGCGTCTCGCCCCCCTCCTGGGCCGCCACGACGCACGAGAAGAACTGGCGCATCGGCCAGGTGTGCAGATGCGAGCTCTCGTTGTGGAAGAGGATCGACTGGTCCTCCGGATAAGGGGTCGACTTGTATATCTGGTCGGACTCTCCCTCCAGTGGCAGATCGCCGTACTCCCGGAAGAGCGTCGGGCAGATCGCGCCCGCGGCCTCCTCGAACGCCGCCACCGAGCCGCCGTGGAAGCCCCGCAACAGCAGCGCCCCGTGGCGGTGCAGGTACGTGTCGACCAGTTCCCGGTTCGAGCGGAGCCAGCCGGGCAGATCGACGTCCTCGGCCGCGGGCTCCAGGACGAGCGGGGTTTCCGACAAGCCCGGCAGAAAGCCCGTTTTCACCGGGCTGATCCGAGTGATCTCCACTGAGCGCCGCTTGGCGCCGCGCAGCGATTGAAGCTTCGACGTCTTTGACTGCGCCTCGGTCATGTTCCGCAACCTCATCTCGTCGTCCGTCTCCATCCGCAGCGACCCGATGCGCTCCTCCGGCTCGTCCACCGCACTTGTCAGGAGTTGCACGAGGTGCGCCCCCATACGGTCGATGGTGGAGGCGTCGAAGAGTTCCGCGTTGTAGATGAAGGTTCCTGTGATCCCCTGTTCCTGCTCTTCCATGAACAGCGTCAGATCGAATTTCGTGTGCAGTGCGTCGACTTCGAGCGTGTGCGCCGCCAGCCCGGGAAGTTCAAGGGTGATGTTGAGTTTCTGCAGAAGAAAGAGGACCTGGAACAGCGGCGTGTAACCCGGATGACGCCCCTGCCGCATCTCGTCGACAAGCGTCAGGAACGGCAGGTCCTGGTGCGCATAGGCGTCGACGGACGTGGAACGCACCCGCCCCAGAAGCTCTCGGAAGGTCGGGTTCCCCGCGAGATCCGTTCGCAGCACGAGATTGTTCACGAACATACCGATCATCTGCTCGAACACCGCGCGTGTGCGGTTCGCGTTCGTCGTTCCGACGGCAATGTCGGTCGTGCCGGCATAGCGCGAGAGGAGAACTTTGAACGAGGCGAGCAACGTCATGTACAAGGTCGCCCCCTCGGCTCGGCCGAGTTCGCCGATCCGGGCGGTCAACTCCGCGGGAACGAGGAACCGGTGCACGGCGTTGCGGATGTTCTGCACCTCGGGCCGCAGCCGATCCGTCGGCAGTTCCAGCAGCGGGGGCAGGCCCGCGAGTTTGCGCTTCCAGTACGCGAGCTGTTGGTCGAAGACCTCGCCGTCCAGCCAACTGCGCTGCCACTGAGCGAAGTCGGCGTACTGATGCTCCAGCGGCGGCAACGGGGACGGCTTCCCCTGGGCGAACGAGGAGTACAACGTCACGAGCTCATGCACGAGTACGCCGAGCGACCAGCCGTCGGAGACGATGTGATGGATGTTCACGAGGAGCACATGATCCTCGGCGTCGATCCGTAGCAGCGCGACCCGGATGAGCGGACCGGTCTCAAGGTCGAACACAGTGCGCGCGTGCTCCTGGGCGAGGTCGTGGATCTGGTCCTCGCGGACGTCCTGAACCGGCAGCCGCACCGTGAAGTCGTCGTGCACCCGCTGCACCGGAGCGCCGTCCGCATCGTGAACGGTCGTACGCAGCACCTCGTGCCGGTCGATCACCTCGTCGAGGCCGCGCCGCAGCGAGTCGATGTCCAGCCTGCCGATCAGGCGCACGGCGCCGGGGATGTTGTACGTGGCGCCCGGCCCGTTGAACTGCTCGGCGAGCCAGAGCGACTGCTGGCCCAGGGACAGCGGCAGGATGCCGTCCCGGGGCACGTGCGGCAGCGGGACATCCGTGTGCGCGCCGTCGCGACTCGCCTCGCGTACCTTCTCGGCGAGCCCGGCCACGGTCGGCGCGTCGAACAGCGCCTTGACCGCCAGGTCGACGGAGAACCGGCGACGGACGCGGGCTATCGCCTGGGAGGCCAGCAGCGAGTCCCCGCCGAGGTTGTGGAAGTCGTCGTGCGGGCCCACCGCGTCCGTCCCGAAGAGCTGCCGGAAGATGGCGAGAAGTTCGCCCTCGACACTTCCACCGCTGGGCGCGCCCTCCCGGTGGTGGACCTGGCGCAACGCGCTGCGCCGCTCCTGGCCGGCGGCCAGCGCGATACGGGGGTTCTCAGGGGACACGACAGTGATTCCGGTCCGGCCGAGGGCCCGGGCCACCGCGGCACCGTCACCGTCGCCCGTCCGGTGGATCGACCCGTTCCGGCTCCGCTCCGGCCCGGGGGCGGCGAGGGAGTCGAAGAACCCGCCGATGAGCGCGGGCTTCAAGGAGACCCGCCCATCGGCGTCCGTGGCACGCGGGGAGACGAACGCGACATACCCGGCATCGACGTCGACCGCGGCTCCGGCGACGGCGAGCGCCGCACGGGCCTGGGCGGACACCTGGGTCCAGATCTCCCCCGGTACCCACTCGGACGCGGCGTCCTCGGCCTCGGCCTCCGGGGCGTGAACGATGCCGTCCACCTCGCTGAAGTGCTCGCGGGCGGCGTGGAAGGCCTCGGCGACCTGTTCCGGGCGGGTCAGGTCCGCCGAAGTCACGAGGGTCCGCGCGCCGAGCAGTTCGAGGTCGTGGACCGTCTCGATGAGGGTCCGGTTGGCTTCCAGGATCTCTTCCGCGCGCCGGGCGCGGTGGGCGGTGAACTCCGGAGTCTCGATGACCTCCGGCTGCTGGGCGACCACGAGGCCGTAGTCCGTCGCCGCGCGCGCCGCCTCGTGCCGCGGAAACGAGACGACGTCCGCGAACGGCTGCTCCCCCAGCACCCGGTCCCACATGTCCAGCGATATCAGCGGCGAACGGGTCCTGACCTCCTCGTCCTCGAAGAGCCACCACCCTTCGGCAAGCCCCCACAGCATCTCGACCCATCTCAGGGACACGACGGCTTCGACGAGGCACAGCAGCCCGTTCGGCGCGAGAAGGCCTCGCAGGTTGCGTGTCGTCTCATCGATCCGCGGGGTCGCGTGGACCACGTCGAAGCCGATGACGACGTCGAAGGAGTAGGGGTCGATCCCCTGAGCCGCGGGGTCCTTGGAGATGTCGAAGACCTGGAAGCGCATGTCGGCCATGCCGTGGTCGGCGGCCGACCGACGGGCGCGCCGGACGAAGGAACTGCCCAGGTCGGTGAAGGTGTACTGGACTGCTCGGTCGCGCAGCAGCGGGGCGACGATCCGCGTCAACTGGCCGTTTCCTCCGCCGACTTCCAGAATTCTGAGCGGGCGTCCTTGGGCGTCGTCGGCCAGCCGGGCCAGCAGCCGCCCCAGGAGCGAGGCGTAGACCGCGTAGTTGCTCGCGTCGAGCAGCCCGCGGAACGCGCCCTCCAGACGCTTCGGGTCCCCGTCCGGGAAGAGGACTCCGACGGCGTCGATGTCGCCGCTCAGCGCCGCAGGGTAGCGGCGTACGCAGTGCTCCAGGAACAGGATCGTGTCGTCGAAGCCGGGCAGCCGCTCCAGGGCGGTCCGGGTGTCCAGGAAGTCGGCACTCGCGCGGCTCGCCAGCACCTCGACGCGGTCCGCGTCACGCCGGATGATCCCGTCCTCGTGGAGGACCTCCAGGAAGAAGTCGAGGAACCTCTCGAACTGCGGCAGGATGCGCATGCGGTCGGCGATCTCAGCGCGCCGATGGACCCGCCCCACAGTCAGGTCCACGCCCGCGGCGGCCAGGGTGTCATAGACGAAACCCCCGCAGAGCCGGTTCAGCGTGCGCTCGACGAGCCCTCGGTCGGGTCTCTGGGCGGACCCGGCTGCGAGCTCTCGCTCGGTCTTCTCCAGGTGGCCCGCGTCGTCGCGGACCGGCGCCGCGACCCTACCGCCCAGTCCGGCCTCGGCCTCCGCGAGAGCACGCTCCCGGCCGGAGGATTCGTCGAGCCAGTGCGGCCACTCGTCACGGTCCGGGACGGAGTTCCGCCCGACCAGGGTGAGCCGCGCCCCGGGTTCGGCCGCGAGATGCCGGGCCAGGCTCGCCGACGCACCGGCGAACCCGTCGGTGACGATGAGGCTCGCGCCTTCGCGCGCACGATCGGTGAACGGCTCGTCGAGGGGCCGGTACCCCTCTGTGCGGCGCACACCGCCTAGGTACGCGACCACGCCCTCGCTCAGGCCGGCGGCGAACTCCTCGACGATCCTGTCGGCGTACGCCGAAGGGTTCTCGTCGATGTCCAGGTACGCGATCACCAGCTCAGGGTGACGATCCGAAGCCGCGCGGCAGAAACCGCTCAACGTGCCGTCCGCGACCGACGGTTCATCACCGTCCATGGCGGCGGGCCCGCGCTCGGCGACCACAGCGAGTCGCAGGGGGCTTCCGGTCACACGTGCGGACAAGGCCTGCACCCATGCCGCCGCCGTGCCCAGGCCGTGACGCCGGACCGCGTCCAGGTCCTCGGCTCCCCCGTCGCCGCAGGCGAGAACGACCGAACCGGGCAGGCGACCGGCGCCCTCCAGCGCGTCGAGCAGGCCGTCGATGTCCTCGGGGCGCGAGGGATCGGCCACGAAGCCCTCGTCGGTCTCGGCGAGGACGGCTCCGCTGCGCACGCGCACCACACGCTGGTGCGCGTCCCCGATCCCGTGCGTCAGGGCCCGTGCGAACTCCTCGTCGTCCACCACCAACAGCCACGTGTCGGCCGCACGGAGCACGGCATCGGCAGCCTCTCCGGCGACCAGCGGCGCCTCACGCCATTCAGGTGCGAAGAGGCCCGTCCGGGAGACGGCTTCTCCCGCACGGGACGGTTCGGCTTCGGGCCTACCGGTGACCGGGGAGCTCGCCGGGTCCGGGTCGATCCAATGCCGCCGCCGTTCGAACGGATAGCCCGGCAGCGGCAGTCGATGACGCCGCTGCCCCTCCCAGAACCCGTCCCATGCGACGGTGACACCCGCGAGGTACAGGGAACCGAGCGCCGAGAGCAGTGCTTCGCCGTCCGTGCGGTCATCGGCGCCAGCGCGCCCGGAGGCGAGGGCCCGCTGCGGGTCGACACCCGTGCGTCGCACCATCGGTGTCAGCGTCCGGCCTGGTCCCACCTCGAGGAACAGGTGCCTCCCCTCCTGGGAGACGGTCCGCACCGCATCGGCGAACCGTACCGTGCCGCGCATCTGGCGCGCCCAGTAGGCGGGTTCGCGGATCTCGGCCGGATCGAGGACCCGGCCGGTGAGACACGACACGACGGGGATGCTCGGAGCGTTCCGTTCGACACGTGCGACACGTGCTTCGAAGGCGCGGGCCACCTCGTCGAGCATCGACGAGTGGAACGCGTGCGAGGTGCGCAGCCGACGGTGGTCCACCCGCATCGCGGTCAACCGCCGCTCAAGCGCCTCGATCGCCTCGTGCGGCCCGGAGGCCACGCACTGCCGCGGGTCGTTGACCGCGGCCAGAGAGCAGTCGCCCAACAGGGGTTCGAGCGACGCCTCGTCGAGCGAGACGGCGAGCATCGCGCCGGACGGGAGGTCGTTCATCGCCCGCGCCCGGTCGATGACCAGGTCCAGGGCGTCTTCCACCCGGAAGGTCCCGGCCAGAGTCGCGGCGACGTATTCGCCCAGGCTGTGCCCGAGCATGACATCCGGCTTCACGCCCCACGCCAGCCACACACGGGCCATGGCCAGCGACACGGTGAAGAGGGCCGGCTGGGTCAGCCACGTCTCGTCGAGCCGCGCACGCCCCTGTTCCCCCATCGCCGCGGACGGATAGATCACTTCGCGCAGATCGACGCCGAGCCGCCCCACGGCGTGCGCAGCACAACGGTCGACCTCGCGGCGGAACACGTCCTCGTTCTCGTACAGTCCGGCGAGCATGTGCGGCTGCTGCGCTCCCTGCCCCGGGAAGAGGAACGCGACGCGGGGCGGATCCGTGTCTCGTGCCTCCGAAGGAGCGGCAGCCGGATCGGGGTTCTCCAGCGCGGCGATGGCCTCGGTACGACTGCCGCACACGATCGCCCGCCGGTGTGCGTGCGAACGGCGGCCGCTGCTGAGGGTGAAGGCGATGTCGGGCAGTGCCGCGTCGTCGGCCTGCCGCAGTGCCGCCGCGAGATCGGCGCTCGAACGCTCCAGCGCCCGGGGCGAGCGTGCGGAGAGAACGATCAGCTGCTCGGCCCGCGACGCCCCTGACGTCTGACGGGCAGGCGCCTCCTCCAGCACGACGTGCGCGTTCGTACCGCCGATGCCGAAGGAGCTCACGCCCGCACGGCGCGGAGTACCGGCGGACGGCCATGGGCGGCGCCGCGTGTTCACGTAGAAGGGACTGCCGCCGAAGTCGATCGCGGGATTCGGCCGCTCCCAGTGCAGGCTGGGCGGCAACTCCGCGTGGCGCAGCGACTGGACTGCCTTGATCAGTCCGCTCACGCCCGCGGCGACGTCGAGGTGCCCGACGTTGGTCTTGACGGAGCCGATCGCGCAGAACTGCCGCCGATCGGTCTGCTCGCGGTACGCCCTGGTCAGGCCGGCGATCTCGATGGGATCGCCGATGACCGTGCCCGTCCCGTGCGCCTCGACGTAGCCGACCGTCTCGGCGGGAACCTCCGCGAACGCCAGGGCCTCCGCGATGACCGCGGCCTGGCCGGTGGCGCTGGGGGCGGTGAATCCGGCCTTCGACGCGCCGTCGTTGTTGACCGCCGAACCCCGGATCACGGCGAGGACGTGGTCCCCGTCGGCACGGGCGTCCGCGAGCCGCTTGAGCAGGACGAGTCCGACCCCGCTGCCGAAGATCGTGCCCCCGGCGCGAGCGTCGAAGGCACGGCAGTGGCCGTCCGGCGACACGATCCCGCCTTCGTGGTACGTGTAGCCCACCCCATGGGGCAGGATGGCGCTGGCGCCACCGGCGATGGTCAGGTCGCAGTCGTAGGCGAGCAGGGCCCTGCACGCCTGGTGAACGGCGACGAGCGAGGACGAGCACGCGGTGTCGACCCCGATGCTGGGACCCGTCAGATCGAACTTGTGCGAGATGCGGGTCGGAGCGAAGCCCTTGTCGGTGGCGAAGAAGATCCGCTGCATCCCGACCTGCTGGACGATCTCGGGACGGCTGAGCAGGTTGCCGACGAGGTAGGCGGGAAACCCGACACCGACGTAGACCCCCGTCGGCTGCTTCAGGCGGCCTGGGTCGTATCCCGCGTGGTCGAACAGTTCCTGGGTGCATTCGAGCAGCATCCGGTGTTGCGGATCGAGGAGGGACGCCTCCATCGGGGTGAGCCCGAAGTACTCGGCGTCGAACCGGTCGATCCCCTCGAGGATGCTGGCTGCCCGCACGTAGTTCGGGTCGCGGAGCTCGTCGGCGTCGACTCCGGCCCTCATGAGGTCGTCCTCCGAGAGCCGGGAGATCGATTCGACTCCCTCCGCGATGTTGTGCCAGAACTGGTCGGGATCTCCGGCTCCGGGGAAACGGCCGGCCATTCCGATGATCGCGATGTGATGGCTGTCGTCGTTCACGTGCTGATCGCTCACGAACTGTGCCTCCTGCGCTGCCGCTGACGGAAGGCGGCCTTCTGCTTGCTCGCCCGGTTCTCGACGTCCACGCTCAGCTTCTCGTCGGCGTTCTCACCGCCCGTGCTGATGTGCGCCGCGAGCCCGGCGATGGTCGGAAAGGTGAACAGGTCGACCAGTTCGACGCGCCCCAGTCCCGCTGTGGTGATGTGCGCGTGCATCCTTGCGGCGAGCAGCGAATGGCCGCCGATCTCGAAGAAGTTCTCGTGGACGCCCACCCCGTCGCGTTCGAGGAGTGCCTGCCAGATCTGCTGGAGGGCGTGCTCGATCCGGTTGCGTGGCGCCAGGTATGTGGCGGTCCCGCCGCCCTTGACCCCGTCCGCCATCCTGACGAGCGCGCCGCGGTCGACCTTTCCGTTGAGTGTGAGCGGCAGGCTCTCCACCGGGACGATGCGCGACGGCACCATGTAGTCGGGCAGCCGGACGCGGGCATGGGCGCGGACGCTCGCCTCGTCGTAGGCCATGCCCTCGCGCGGCACGGCGAACGCGACGAGACCGGTGTCGCCGTTCCGGTCCGGCCGGGCGACGACGGTGCAGTTCGCGAGCGCCGGGTGCCCGCCGAGTACGGTCTCGATCTCACCGAACTCGATACGGAAACCGCGCACCTTCACCTGGTGGTCGGCGCGGCCGAGGAACTCGAACCTGCCGCCACCCAGCGGTCGCACGATGTCCCCGGTGGCGTACATCCGGCCTCCGGGCCGGTCGGTCAGCGGATCGGGGAGAAATTTCTCCGCGGTCAGCGCGGGCCTGTTCCAGTACCCGCGTCCCACACCGTCTCCACCGATGTACAGCTCGCCGGGGACTCCGATCGGTACCTGCCGAAGCCGCACGTCGAGGACGTACAGCGTGGTGTTGGCCAGGGCTCCGCCGACCGTCGCGCGGTCGTACCGATCGGGTTCGAGCCGTTGCACCGCCGACCAGACGCACGTCTCCGTAGGCCCATACATGTTGAGGACGTCGCCGATACCGGAGTCGCGCAGCCGCGAGGTGAGTTCCGGTGGAGATGCGTCCCCGCCGACGAGGAGGGTGCGCAGACTGCTCTCCGCCGAGGGATGGCCGTCCCGGTCGAGGAGCAGAAGACGGGCGAAGGCCGGCGTGCACTGCAGGTGCGTGACCCCGTGCCGCGCGATCACGTCCGTCGGCGTCCGGCAGGGCCGGGCCTGGGCGTCCTTCATCGCCTGCCTGACGGCGGCGATGTTCCCCAGCGCGTCAAGGACCAGGTCGTCGGGGACGCCGAAGTCGATGAGGCAGGCGATCTCGTCCACTCCGGCCCCGGCCAGGGCACGGACGAGGTCGGCACAGGACTCCGGGGTTCCGAACAGCGCGCTGGTACTGGAGTACCGCTTGAAGGCGTGATCGACAATCACTTCGCGGTCGCGTACCGGGTCCAGCCCCAGGCTCCTGGCCAGTCCCTGCATCAGGTCGATCGAGCTGCGCAGGTACGCCTTGAACGGCTCGCGCACGACCTCGCGCACCACCTCCGCGTCCGGGTGGACGAAGGTGTGCAGCATCAGGGTCACGGTTCCTTCGTCGTGCCCGGCGCCCGCCCTCGCCGCGCGGTAGATGCCGATCTTGCGGGCCAGCTCCTGGACGTTCTGGCCCAGCAGGTGGGTGAGGAGGTTGACGCCGGTCGCGCCGGCCCTGCGGAAGGTCTCGTCGCTGCCGGCTGCGGTCGCCCACATCGGGAGTTCCGCCTGGACGGGACGCGGGAGCGTCCTCACGTCGATGTCGGAGCCGACCCCGTTGCGCCGCGAGACGGATTCCCCTGCCCAGAGCCGCCGGACGACGTCGATGTCATCCCACAGGGACTCCTTGCGCGTGGTGTAACCGTCCGGAGCGAGCACGAAGTCGTCGGGCTGCCACCCGGAGGCGAACGACAGACCGACGCGTCCGTCCGACAGGTTGTCCACCACGGCCCACTCCTCCGCGACCCGCAGCGGATCCTGCAGGGGGAGGACGACGCTTCCGGCACGGATCTCGACCCTGTCCGTCGACGCCGCGACGGCGCCCGCGAGGACGGACGGATTCGGATAGGCGCCGCCGAAGGCGTGAAAGTGCCGCTCGGGGACCCAGACGGCCCGGAATCCGTTCGTGTCGGCGAAACGGGCTCCGTCCAGGAGCAGGCGGTAGAGGTCCTTCCCCTTGTTCTCCCCGGAGTCGGCGGCGAAGTAGAAGAGGCTGAAGTCGACGGGGCGCGTCGGCGCCCTGGTCTCCGGGGCGGCCGTCGCGTCGGCCGGGGAGGCCCACAGGGCGGGCTCGATGACGACCTTGTAGCCACGGCACAGGGTCCAGAAGAGTTCGAGTACGGAGATGTCGAAGGACACGCTCGTCACTGCCAGCCATACGGGCTGCTCCGCGGCGGGGCGGTCCCGCGCGGGGTGAGGTCCGCTCCCCACCGCGTGGTCGAGGCCTGCGAACAGGTTGATGACATTGCGCCGGCTCACCATCACGCCCTTGGGGCGACCGGTCGAGCCCGATGTGTAGATGACGTAGGCGAGCGCCTCGGCGGAGCCTTCGCAGGGCGGGGCGGGTGCAAGCCTCTCCGCCTCTTCGACGAGGGCGCGGAGGGTCAGGATGTCGTCCTCGTACGTCCCGAGGGCGCGGACTCCCTGCTCGTCGGCCACGCAGAAGTCCACCAGCGCGTCCTGCGCCATGTACGCGAGGCGATCCGGCGGGTAGGACGGGTCCAACGGAACGTAGGCGCCACCGGCCCGCGCGATCGCGAGCATGACCACCACCAGTGCCGCCGAGCGCTCCATGCTCACGCCGACGCGCACTTCCTCCTGTACGCCTCGCTCACGCATCGCGGCGGCCAGCTTGCCGACCCGGTCGGCGAGTTCTCGGTAGGTGAGCGACTCGTCGTCAGAGACCAGCGCCGTGGCATGCGGAGTCCGCAGCACCTGCGCGTCGAACTGTTCGAGCCATGTCCGGCCGTTGACGGGGAGCCGCGGACCACGTGCCTCACGGAGCAACGCCCGCCGCTCCGCCGTGGACATCGAGGGGAGTGAGGAGACCCGGGCGTCGGGACGTACGGCGATCTCGCCCAGCATCGCGACAAAGCCCTGTGCGAGGCGTTCGACGGTGGCCGCCTCGAACAGGTCGATGTTGTACGTCCATGTGCAGACGTAGTCTCCGTCCACCTGGTGCACCGAGAGCACGAGGTCGAACGGCGCGCCGCGCTGCCCCGACGAGGGCAGCACGTCCAGCGGAACTTCCTGTCCCGAAGTCCGCGCCTGCTGCCAGACGTACATCACCTGGAAGAACGGCGGACGGCTCGGGTCGCGCGGAGGGCTGAGCCTCTCGACGAGCAGGGGGAACGGATAGGGATGGTCAAGGGCGCGCAGAAGCGTCGAGCGTGTTCTGCCGAGGACCCCGGTGAACTCCGGGTCGCCGCGCAGGTCGCTCCGTACGACGACGGGGTCGGTGAAGAACCCCACCAGGTCCTGGGAGCCCGGCGCCTGGCGCCCGGCTGCCGGGGTGCCCACGGCCACATCGTCCGAGCCGCTGTACTTCTGCAACAGCACCTGGAACGCGGACAGGAAGAGCATGTTCGGCGTCGCGTCGGCATCACGCGCGATCCGGGTGAGCCTCTCCGAGAGCGTGGAGTCCACCTCCACCGAGAGACGGCCGCCGCGGAAGGTCTGAGCGGGCGGGCGCGGCCGGTCGAACGGCAGATCCGTCACCGGAGGGCTGTCCCCGAGCCGCTCTCGCCAGAACGCGAGGTTCCGCTCCGCTTCCGGCCCGGCGAGCCACGCCCGCTCACGGTGCACGTGTTCCACGAACCGCGACGCGACGGGCTCCAGCGTCGGCTCGCCTCCCGTGGTGCGAGCGCGGTAGACGGCCAGCCACTCGTCGACGATGACATCGATCGACCAGAGATCCGCCACGATGTGATGGACGACGACGACCAAAACAGGCCGTTCGTCCCCGGGTCCGGTGCGCAGCAGCAACGCCCTGATGGGCAGCTCGCGTTCGAGATCGAAGGGGGCGTCCATGAACGCCTCCACGGCGCTCTCGACCTGCTCCTTCGACGCGGCCTCCTCCGTGAGGAACCGCGACGGTACACCGCGGAGGCTCTGGGTCGGCTCGCCGTCCGCCCAGGTGAACACGGTACGCAGGGCCTCATGACGGCCCAGCACCTCCCGGAACGCCGCGTCGAGTTCCTCCGCGTCGACCGCGGTCCGGGCGCGGGCGGCGAAGGCTAGGTTGTAGGCGGCGCTGTCCGGCGTCAGGCGCTGGTGCAGGAGCAGGCTCTGCTGGCCGACGGAGAGCGGGTACGGACCGGTCGGCTCGTCCCTCCGGTGTTCCAGGAAGGCTTGGATCTCGTCCCTGTTCGCGCGCACCGCGTCGAGGACATCGGACGTCAACGCGTCACGCGGCCCCCCGCACTGCAGGCGTCCGTCCTCGAGGAACACCCGTACGCCCTTCGCGGCGAGTGAACCGATCAGCTCGGAGATGGCGTCAGGCCTCTTCATGTCCTTCTCTCCCGTCCTGCTGGTCGCGTCGTGTCCGATGGGTTCCGTCGGCCTCCCCCTGCTTCACGGCGCGATCTTCGTCAGCCGGAACCGCGGTTCCGCACTCCGTCACGACGCCCCTCCACGCTCACCGCTCAGGGGCGGCTGCCCTGGTGGCGAACTCCAGGACCCCGGCCTCCCGCCCCCAGCCGTACTCCACCCCCGCGCGGACGACGGGCTCAGCCAGCGCGGCCAGGTCGTCCAGCCGGTGGTCCGGGACGAAACGGCGCAGCCCACCGGGGGCGAGGGTGGCCAGCGCCCGCCGCACCGACGCGTCGCGCAGAGCGACGTCGACCGGGACCGGGGCGGGGGCGCTCCTGTTGTGCTCCCCGGCCAGACAGCCGAGCAGCACGGAAGAGAGCCACACCTCGCGCAGGAGTACGTCGCTGACGATGTCTCGCAGCGCCCTGGGGTCGGCCGACGCGTCGAGCCGTTCCCTCAGGGCCGCCATCACTTCGCCCTCGGGCAACCCGCCCGCGGCGAGAACCTGGTCGGCGGGCTCGCGCCGCCACCCCCCGGGCGCCTGCGCATCCGCGAAGTACAGAAAGGCGGTGCCCTGGAGCCACCACAGATGGGACAGGGCGCCGGTTTCCGTCAGCGTGCTCTTCCGGGACGAGTCCACCGGTACATCGCACACAGCCTGACGGCGCCCTTGGCGCTCGTTGCCCACCAGGCTCGGTGCGTCGCCGTGCTCCACCGGCCCGCCGACAGGCGCGTAGGCGGACACTCCGCTGCTGCGGAGGTAGCCCATCAGGGCCACGTCGTCGGCGCTTTCCGGCCCGGCCGTACCCGCCGCGTCCAGGTACGCGCCGAACCCCCTGGCAACCGGGGCCGGCAGGATCAGGCCGACCGAGGGCACGTACTCCCCCACGACCTCGGCCCAGGCGTGTCCGAGCAGAGCCGCCAGACGTACCGCGTTCGCGGCAAGCCCTCCCCACTCGGCGAAAAGGCAGAGGGCGTCAGCCGACCTCGCCCGGATCAGATCCGGCAGGGCGTCCGGGAAGTCGTCCCTCAGCACCGCGTCGTCCTGGAGGACCAGGTGGTGGGTCGCATCGTCGGCGCAGCTCGCCCAGGCCTCGCGGGCGGCGCGCAGTGCCGTTGCCGGTGCCGAGGGGCGGGGGTCGAACGCGATGCGCAGACCCAGTTCCGGATGACGTTCCACAAGGTCCTGTGCCCGGCCCCTCCGGGCGGGATGGGCCATGACGGCTCCGGAGAGGCGTATGTCTCCTCGTACTAGCATCGCGGTCAGCACTCCATGGTGTCGAGCCTGCCCCGGCTCATCAGCCGAGGTCGATCCGGACCTCTTCGGCGGCCGGGCGGACGGTTGTCCCACGCCGCCGGATCACCTCAGCGACGGTTTCGACCGTGTGCGCCTCGGCCACCTCCTCCAGCGTCAGTTCGTATCCGTCGGAGGCCCACAGGCTCCCCAGCATCTGAACGGCCTTGAGCGAGTCCCCGCCCAGCTCGAAGAAGCGGTCGTGAACTCCCACCGCTCCGATGCCGAGGACCCTTTCCCACGCGCCGGCGACCGCCCGCTCGACCGCGTCCCTGGGCGGCGTGTACGGCCTGGGGAACCGCTTCTCGGGCGGGTACTCGCCCGCCAGGTAGGAGGTGCGTACCGCCGACCGCCGCAGCTTGCCGCTGGAGGTGCGTCGGATACCTCCGCGCGGCACGAACACGATCTCGCGCACCGACACGTCGTGTTGTTCGCCGATCCGGGTGCGGATCGCCTCAGCCATGCTCCGGCGATCCGCCTCGGAACTCCTGGCAGCCGCTTCGACGGCCAGCACGAGCTGTTCTTCGGCGCCCTCGTCGACGGAGAAGGCCACACAGCGACCGCTCCTCGGAGAGGGATGCGCCTCCTCGACCGTCCTCTCGAGGTCCTGCGGGTAGTGGTTGCGGCCTCGGATGATGATGAGGTCCTTCAGCCGGCCGGTCACGAAGAGTTCGGCGTCCCTGGTGAACCCGAGGTCGCCGGTGCGCAGGAACGGCCCCTCCCCGTCGTCGGTCATGGCGCCGAACGTCGCTGTCGACTCCGCCGCGTCACCCCAGTACCCACGAGCGGCACTCGGACCGTTCACCCAGATCTCGCCCACGACCCCCCGGGGGCATCGCGCCCGGGTCCGCGGGTCGACGATCTCCACCCGCTGTGCGGGGTCGGCGCTCGTGCCGCACCCGACGACGTCACGGGTGACGGCTCCCGAGGCTGCTTCGAGCACCCGGTTCTGTTCGAGTTCCGCCGCGTCCAAGGACACGATGGACAGGCCCTCCGTCGGCGCGGTCACCAGAAGCGTGTTCTCGGCGAGACCGAACGAGGGCCTGAACGCGGACTGCCGGAACCCCGCCGGCGCGAAGGCCTCGGCGAACCTGCGCAGAGTGTCCGCGCGCACCGGTTCGGCTCCCGATATGGCGACATGCCAGTTCGACAGGTCCAGCTCGGCGACCTCCTCCGGAGCGGCCGCCGCGGCCCGGGCACACAGGTCATAGGCGAAGTCCGGAGCCGCGCTCACATAGGAGCCACAGTCGGACATGGCCTGGACCCACCGCAACGGGTCGCGGAGGAAGGACAGGGGGGCGAGCAGCCGGCTGTGCCCACCGCAGTAGAGAGCCATGAGGAGGCCGCCGATGAGCCCCATGTCGTGGTAGGGCGGCAGCCAGAAGACTCCGTCCATCCTGTCGGCGATGCCGTACGCGTCACGCCCCGCGCGCAGGTTGTACAGCAGATTGCCGTGCGAGAGCATGACGCCCTTCGGACGGCCGGTCGAGCCGGACGTGTACTGCAGCACGGCAATGTCGTCCGAGGACACGTCGGGCAGCGAATGGCGGGCCGCGTCCGCAGCGTCCCACTCGGCGGAATTGATCCACTCCAGGTGTCCCGTCACCACACCCTGCGTGGCCTCCGCCGTCTCGCCGTCCACCAGGACGCAACGGGGCTGTGCGTCCTCCACGATCGCGCGCACCCGCTCCATGCCCCGGCTCAGCCGGGTCTTCTCCGGCGGGTAGGCAGGGACGGCGACCACTCCCGCGAGCATGCAGGCGTAGACACCGACGACGTAGTCGAGGCCGGGTTGGTTCAGCACCAGGACGCGGTCGCCGCGCAGCGCCACCGATTGGATCCGAGCCGCCAAAGCACGTGTTCGCAGCAGGAGTTCACCATTGGTCAGTGACTGGGTGCGTGAGGCGCGCCGTCCGGAGAACGCGTCCAGGAAGGTGTAGGTGACCCCCGACGCGTCGTCCTCGGCACGCTCGTACAGTAGCTCGTTCACGCTTCTCTGCGGTATCACGACGGCTTCGAATACCTCTCTGGGTGACTACGTGGCCCGCACGGTCGGGCTCCGGGCCGGGTATCAGCGACTCCCGCGCCGACGGACAGTCCGCCAGGCCGCTCGGATAATTGATCGGCCTTGTTGAACTGTTTCCCTCACGAGGAGGACAGTCCTCAGCGAAGACTGCGTGGGCGCATATCGGTCCACAGCTCTTCTATCCGGCTCAGACAGTCCACCTTGGCGCCGGAGAACCCCACCGCACTCCAACCCTCGGGAATCGGCCTGCCGGCAAGCCAGATGGAATACTGCCCTTCCAGATTGACGACGACGTCGAAAACATCCCGCGTCTCATCCATTTCGCAGGCCCTTTCCACTGCTTCGAGATCCCCGGAGGAACAGCAGCCGTCACAGCTGCTCCCCCCGCGCGCTCCGGTGATTCACGTACACACAAGGAGCATCTCGCCTTGCGGTACCAGGGGATCGATTTTCCCACCCCCTGCCCACTTGGGCCCCTGAACACTACCCGACGGAAAGTCGATGTCAACCAGGAAATACATTCACCGAATGGCGAGATTGCGACATGACTCAACTGCGACAGAGCCAACCCTTCTCACCTCGGGAAGCGGTGGCTAACCTCCAGAGAATCACCTGGCCGAGACAGCGGGTCAGGGAGCCGGCCGGCCGCGCCCCTTCCCCGGCCGCGCTTTCCCCCCTCGGGCACCCGAGGAGACAACGACGCTGACCAGCAGTGAACGCACACGTCCGAAGAAGCCGCCGATGCCTGCGAGGTTCTTACATGTATGCCGCCTGGTCCCGGCACATGCACGTTGGCAGAGGGCCTCGGACGAGCCTGCCGGCCGGGACGGTCTGCGACATCCTGTGGGCCATCGCCCGCGCGGAGGACCGGCTCGAGCACATCAGAGTCCAGCTGGGGCCCGGTTATCTCGATCTGGTTCTCCTGCACAGCACGAAGACACCGGACGAGGCGCTGAGGGCAGCACAGCGGTTGTGTGCGCGCGCATACGCCACCGCGCCCTGTTTGTCCGACTGGGAATCGCGAAGCATGCAAATTCTGGACATCATGGACCCGCGAGATGCACCGCCCCACTGAATGCTTCACCGACTCCCCCGAAGCGGAACCCCTCCTGTCAATTGCCGGACATAACAGCATGGCCATTTAACGCAGTCGTCTTTCTTAAAGAAGACTGCGATATCAGGAGCGAATCCGGGTTGCGGCGACCGGAAACCCGCAGCTACCATCTCGGCTAGCCGCTGCACCAGTCACCGAACATCACTTCACGAAGCCCCATGGAGTAAAAATCCGTAGGGCCGTGACCCACGGTACGTGGGTAGTGCCTTCGGATTCCCGATCGCGCCAGGAGAGACGAGGAGCTCACGTGCCACTCATCGAGGTCCAGGATCTCGTGAAAGAGTTTCAGCGGCCACGCCAAAAGAATGGCAGATTTTCCGCCTTTAGAACGCTCGTGTCACGAGAATACGATGTGGTGCGCGCCGTCGACGGCATCAGTTTCAGCGTCGACGCCGGTGAGGTCGTGGGCTACATCGGGCCTAACGGCGCGGGCAAGAGCACAACCATCAAACTCCTGACGGGAGTTCTCGAGCCGACCTCCGGCAGCGTCCACGTCGCCGGCTCCGCTCCTTCCCGCAACCGGCGCGAGAACGCCCAGCGGATCGGAGCGGTCTTCGGACAACGCAGTCAACTGTGGTGGGATCTGCCCCTCGTGGAGTCGATGAAGCTCCTGGCGGCGCTCTATGACGTCGACCCGAAGGCCTACCGCAGCCAACTGGCCTACCTCGACCAGGTACTGGGACTCGACGAAATCCTGCCCACCCCTGTCCGCCAGCTCAGCCTAGGCCAGCGCATGCGGGGCGATCTTGCCGCCGCCTTCCTCCACCAACCCTCCGTCCTCTACCTGGACGAACCCACCATCGGTCTCGACGTGCACGCCAAGGACCGCGTCTGCGGGTTCATCGAGCAGGTCAGCCAGGAACGCCGCGCCACCATCGTTCTGACCACGCACGACCTCGCCGACATCGAGCGTCTCTGCGACCGAGTGATCCTCATCGACCGCGGCACCGTCGCCTTCGACGGCCCCGTCAAGGAGCTCAAGGCCGGCTATGCCTCCGAGCGCGTCCTCAAAGTGCGCTACGAAGCTGGAGGATCCGCTGAGTTGACAGTAGGTCAGAGCCTCGCCTCGGGGACGGTCGTCTCCGCCGGGCCGGGGGAAGTGTCTCTGAGGCTCCCGGCCGCCGCGTCGGCCGTGCCGACCGCACTGTCGGAGATCGGAACGCTCGGACACATCGTCGATCTGTCCATCGAGGAGACCAGCCTAGAGGAAGTGATCAAACAGGTGTACCCCGCGAGGAGGGCGGCGGCCCGATGATCTCCCGCGGTGCCTACCGGCCCATCATCGCCTGCAGGGTCAGAGAAGCGCTGGTCTTCCGTGCGAACTCGATCATGCTGGGCGCGGGCGCGCTCATACAGATCTTCCTGGTCAACGCCGTCTGGACCGCCGCGCACCGGTCGGGAACGTTCGAGCAGCCGCTGGAACCGCTCCTGATCTACGTGACGCTGGCCGGCCTCCATGCCTGGCTGCTGTCCGGTTCCGTTTTGCCCTACGTACAACGGCAGGTCAACCGGGGCGCCCACATCTTCGAGATACTCCGGCCCTCCGGCTACCTCTCTCAGATAGCAGCTCACCAGCTCGGGCTCATCGCGGGAGCACTGCTCTTCATCGTCCCGGCGCTTCCGATCGCCCTGCTCGTCGGTTCCCTGAGCCTGCCGCACACGGTCGTGTCGGGTCTGTTGTACGTCGTCAGTCTGACGCTGGGGCTGGGGATCCATATCCTTCTCTGTGTCCTCGTGGGTCTGAGCGCCTTCTGGACGCTGCAGATCGACGGGCTCACTCTCCTCTACCGCATCATCAGCCAGTTCTTCGCCGGCACGTTCGCACCGCTCTCCCTCTTCCCCGGCTGGCTTGCCGAGATAGCCGATCTGCTCCCGTTCCAGGCGACGACATATGTGCCGATCACCGTGTACCTCGGTGAGGTCAGCGGAGCGGACGCCCTGTGGGCAGTCGCCCACCAACTGCTCTGGCTGGCAGCACTGACGCTGGCCGCCATCGCCGTCTGGCGCAGGGCTCGGCGGAGGGTGGTGGTCCAAGGTGGTTAGCCGAAGCCGCTTCATGCGTACGGCACGAACGGCCTGGATACTCGAACGTGCCGCCATCCGCGCGCAGATGCAGTACAAGGCCAATTTTATTTCGATGACGCTGCTGGGCATCATCTACCAGGCCAGCGCCTTCTCCTTCGTCGCCATCGTCATGTACAACTCCGGCGTGATCGGCGGATGGGTGTTCGAGGAGATCTGCTTTCTCTATGGGTTGCGGCTCCTCGCTCACTCACTCTCCATCCTGCCGCTCAGCCATTTGTGGACACTTGACTCCATGGTCCGGGAGGCGGAGTTCGATCGCTATCTTCTGCGGCCGATGAGTCCCTTCCTCCAGTTCCTGACGAGCAAATTCCAGATGAGTGCAGCAGGAGACCTGCTGGTTGCCTCGATCATCCTCGGATACGCATTTCCGCAGGTCGACATCGACTTCAGTCCGGGCACTGCCGCCTTTCTGATGGCAGGCGTCGCAGGCGGCGCCCTGATCGAGGCATCCATACAGGTGGCCGTCGCATCGCTCGTGTTCCGGACCCTCAACACCATGTCGTTCAGAATTTTTGTCGACACGATTTTCAACCTTACCGGAAACTACCCCTTAACGATCTTCTCCGGTTTCGTCCAGTCCTTCCTCATAGCCATTCCCATATCTTTCGTGGCTTACTTTCCCGCGGTGGTCGTCCTGGGGAAGGAGGGGGAGCTGAACGTACCGCTCTGGGTGGCTTTTCTCACCCTCCCCATAGGCCTCCTTCTTTCCCTCTGCGCCGCCATGACATGGAAATCACAGATGCGCCACTATCAGAGTGCAGGTCACTAAACAGAGGTCTGGTGGAACGTCGCCGCGATTCAACGGGGATCCGCCACATACCGTGAATGCCTTTACTCTTACCAATGGAGTGGTCAGATGCTGACTAATTTGGGCCTCACCCCTGTGTGCGAGCGGGTCTATCACGCGATGGTCCAGGCACCGCACTTAGGCGTGTCGGAACTTGCGAAGAACCTTGATCTGACGGAGTCAGACGTGCGGCCCGCATTAGACGCCCTGATAGATCTCACCTTGCTGCGGGTATCGCGGGAGGAGCCCGCACGACTCCGACCCGTGGATCCTGAAATCGGACTCGAGATCCTGATCTCCCACCAGGAAGAGGAACTCGCGCGAAGAAAACGGGAGATTGCGATCATGCGAGCCCGCAGCGCTTTGCTGGCAATAGCCCAGCAGCAGGGCGAGCCCGCATCACTGCCAAGTCAGAACGAGCACGTCTCCGGGCCGGGCGCGCTCCGCGACCGGCTCCGGGAGCTGGTGACGGATCGGACAACGGAGGTGGACATCTCGCTCCCGAGCGGCGTCACCTCCCAGCTCGCTCCGGGCTTCGCAGTCCTGCTGGAGGACGTCGTCGGTCTTGGGCGAGCGAGGTTGCGTGCGCTGCTCCCGGGTACGGCGGCCCAGCACCCCGTGTCCGGCCTCATCCGGGGCATGACGGAAAGGGGCGTGGCTCTGCGCGCCACGCCCAATCTTCCGCCGTCCATGCTTCTCATCGACGGAATTGTCGCAGTACTCCCGCGGAACCCGACCGCGGAATCCAGTGACGCGACCATCGTTAGGGATACCAGCGTCGTCAGCCCTCTCGTCACCACGTTCGAGCAGATGTGGCTCACGGCGACGGCACTCGGCGAGCTGGGACGACCGGACGGAGGTGCCGACCTGGCCTTCAACGAACGGGTTCTGCTCCGGCTGCTCGCTTCGGGGATCACCGACGAGTCCGTCGCACAACAGCTCGGCGTCTCCCGGAGAACCGTCCAGCGGAAGATCAGCGACCTGATACAGCGCCTCGGCGCGAACGGCCGGTTCGACGCCGGCCTCAAAGCCGGACGCTGCGGCTGGATTTGACCCGGACCCGACACCTGACAATCGCCCGCATCACGGCCCCCCGGGTTCACCCCTCCGCGAAGAAGAAAGGCCCACCGTGCTCCAACACCAGGACATCGCCCTCTCTGCCGCCGTCATGGCTCATCCACGGCGGCGCAAGGCCGCCTACGCACTGCGCGACGCGCACCCGGACCTGGGGTTGCGCGTGATCCTCGACCCAGACCCGGAAGGGCCACCGGCCACCATCCGCACAGCACGGCGGGCGTGGGGAGCTGTAGAGGAGGGGGCCACTCACCATCTGGTGGTCCAGGACGACGTCGAGTTGTGCGACGGGTTCACCGCTGCCGTGACACAGGCGATCGCCTCCAAGCCGACCAGCCCCCTCGTGCTCTTTACCAGTTGGGGCTCCCGCACGGCGCAGGTCGTACGGCTGGCCGCACTCACCGGTGAGTCCTGGGCTCCGGTCGTCGACCGCTTCGTACCTCCGGTCGCTCTCGTCCTGCCGGCCTCGGAGGCGCGGGACTTCGCCCGCTATGCGGAGACCCTCGATCTCACCGTCACCGATGGAAAGGCGCTGACGACCTTTCTCATGGCACGGGGCGCGGATGCCTACGTGTCAGTGCCCAATCTGGTGGAACACGACTCTGAAGACAGCCTGTTGGGCCATCACATCATGATGGGCACACGCCGCTCAGCCTTGTTCTCGGCAGGCGCCGACGCCACCCGTCCGATGAATGGTTCGGTCGCGTCGGCCAGCACCGTGCCCCACCTCGACGGTCTCTCCGGCCAGACGGTGATCTACCCTTGCTCCACGACTTCGTCCGAAGCCGTACCGCCGCCTGCCCACAACGTCTTGGGGCAGGCGGGGATGACCGGACCGGAAATTACCGACCTGTTCCTTTCCGACCTGCGGCGCAGTCCGTCGGCCGGTCCTTCCGACAGCGGTTTCGGCCATCCCTTCCTGTTTCAGCTGTGGTTGGCCATGTTCGCCGTGGGAGCGCAGTTGCCCTCAGCTCTGGGCGATTCCAGCCCTGGCGCCCTGGAGACCGCCCTGGAGCACCCCTTGAGCAGCCTCGGGCTCTCCACCTTCCCCTCCGGAGTGCTGTGCCGGATCCTTCCCGACCAACTGCTGGCGAAGAGCGCGGAGCAGTTGCTCCCGCTGTGCGTGGGCGGAGTCCGTTCGGGTTTCGCCGCAGCCTCCACGTGGCCTCGGTTGAACGAGCTCCTGGGACGCTAGCTTCCCGGCCCGAGGGCTCGGGGCTCAGTCGCCGTACGAACCCGCTCTCCTCCCGCAGGCCCTCCACCCGCACCTACGGGGCTTCACGGCGGTGCCCGGTGTCCGCCGATCCCAGGGTTCCTTTCCCTACTTCGTCCGACAGCGCGTCAGCGACCGGCGGCATCCAATTGTCAGATGTGGACCTACACGCCCAGTTCGTCACACAGGTCGACGTAGTTTTCAAGGAAATCAGGGTTGCGGCGGAACTCGCCGAGGCCGATCACGTCGAACTCATCCAGGGAATCTGTCGCCCTGACACCGAGTGCCGCAAGCGCCTGGTTGATCGATGCCCCAGCAGGCGTCAACCGCTCTTCGCCGCGGAACGCTGCGGCCCACTGGCCACCGAGGCCCCCGAAATAATCTGTCTGGATGATCGCGAACTGCGGCCTGCCCGTGCCGGTCACCTCGCAGACGAGGTCACGCAACACCGCCTCTGTCGGGAACGTATCGCTCAGGCCGTCAGGAAGATCAAGCCTGGCGCTGTTACCGCGTACCGCGGCCCAGTATGCGGAGAAAAAGTGATCAATCGGGAACACGCTCACGCCCTCGCGTACGAAGGCGGCGCGCAGCCCCACTGTGCGGGCCTGATCGACGTCGACCCCTCCGGCCACGATGAGGGCGCAGATGTTGTGGGACATGTGCGCATCCTATTCAGCGAACCGGTTCCGCTGGTCGGAATCCGAGGGGCGCGGTGCGACGGGTGTGCCGGTCGGCGGGGTTACTTCGTCTCGGCGGTCGGACGCCAGGGCCGGCCGCCCTGGCGGGGGCGCGCGATCAGGGTGAGGCCGTCGAAGTCCACGGGGGACCACCGGTCGCGGCCGGCCGTGCGGGCGGTCCAGCCCTGTTCGTTCGTCGCGGGTTCGATCATGACGGCCTGGCCGTCGTGGATGCGGTCGGCGACAACGTTCCACAGCCGGTCGCGGATGCGGGGGTTCGGGTTGCCGACGTAGACGCCTGCGGCGACTTCGGTGAACCACCGGGTGAGGTGCCCGCGCAGACCGGCCGGGGCAGCGACGAGGACGACCACGGTCGTACCGGCGCTCACGACGCCGCCTCCTCGTCGCCGGAGCCGTGTCTTTCGTCCGGTTCCGGTTCCGGCTCCGGTTCCGGTTCCGGTTCCGGTTCCGGAATGATGTCGAGGTGGTCGGCGGCGCTCCAGTTCCGGCCGCTGCTGACGACGGTGTCACCGTCGTCCCACAGGGCTCCGAGATCCTCGTCGGAGAGTTCGGTTCCTTCGCGTACGAGCAGCCGTTTGATGTCGGTGACGATGCGGGGCAGCAGTTTGCCCTTGACGACGGCGTCGCGGAACGCGGTGCGCGCGTCGCGTTCCGAGGTCAGGCCCTGGGCGGCGAGGTCGAAGGCCAGCGGGATGGTGTATTCCGCCTTGTAGAGATCGGCGATGTCCATGACGAAGGAGAGCGCGTTGCCGGTGTGGACGAACCCGAGGGCGGGGCTGGCGCCGAGCCCCGTGATCGCGGCGTGGCTGATGCCGTAGAGGGCGGAGTTCGCCGCGGACAGGAGCCGGTTGACGTCGTCGCCGGCCGCGAAGGCGTCACCCGGCTTGTAGTCGCGCTTGACCCACGGTACGCCGGTGCGCGCCGAGTGCTCGGCGTAGAGACGGCGGACGCGGGTGCCTTCCCGGCCCCGGAGCTGCTGGAGGGTCAGGCCAGTGGTGTCCTCGCCGGTGAAGCGCATCTCGTACATGCGGCGGGCCACGGCGACGCGTTCCTTGGGGCGGGTGACCAGCCATGCCTGGCGGAGCTGGAGCTGGGAGCCGCGCGCCGTGCCGGTACCGGCGGCATAGAGGCGTACGCCGTGTTCGCCGACCCAGCACACGGCGGTGCCGGAGTCGGCGAGCAGGGTGACGGCGGGGTGCGTGATGCGGCTGCCGGGGCCCACCAGGAGGACTGCGAGCCAGGCCGCCGGGACGTGGACGGTACGCGCCTTGTTGACCAGGACGATGGCGTTGTCGTCGCGGTCGATGTGACAGCGTTCGGCGTAGAGGCTGCTGATGCGGTCCTCCAGCCGGTGGATGTCCTGGGGCCCGGTCCGCCACCACGGTTCAGCCATGGGTCACCTCCTCGGTGGTGCGGAGCGGGGCCAGGGTGAGGAGTCCCTGGCCGTAGCCCTTGGCGGGGCCGATGCCGCCGAGCAGGCAGGCCCGCAGGGCGTCGGGGTCGGTGACGCGCAGCCGTCCTTCGAAGGTGGCCGTGGACAGGGTGACGCGCGGCCCGTCCTTCCGCTTGCTGAAGCGCAGGATGTCCCGGCCGACGACGGCGACCGCCGGCCCCGGCGACGGTTCCCGGTCGTCGGCGGCGGGCTCGCGCAAACCGGGGGCGGGCGGCGTCGCGGTGGCGTCGGGGATGGTGAAACCGTGGCGCTCGCACCGCTGGAGGAGCCATCCGATCTGCTGGGCCACGGTGCGGTGGGCGAGGCGGAAGCCACGCGGCCGGCCGCCCTTGTCGGCACCTTCCTTGAGACGGGCGGCCTGTTGTTCGCTGGGCCGGGCGGGTGCGAGGACGTTGTGTACGGGGTTGGCGGTGAGGCGGAAGCCGAATTCACGGCCGTGCGCCAAGCGGTCGAGCAGGGGCGTGTAGTCGGCGATGAGCGGATCGCCCCCGTCGGCTCCGGGCCAGCCGGCGTCCTCGACGAGCTGCGCCCAGGAGGGCCGGCTCTCGGTGAGGACGAGGACTTCCGCCTGATGGGGGCGGTTGTTCTCCAGTCGCCACAGGACGCGTTCCGTGACGGGCTGGACGGCCAGCCCGTTCAGTACGGCGGCGTGCAGCCGGTGCGGGTTGGCGAGCAGGGAGACGGCGGCCCGGCGGCGCGGGTTGAGGGTGATCTTCGACAGGTATGGCATGCGGTCACCAGCCCAGGAGGGCGAACGGGTCGTGGCCGGACTGGCCGGTGGGACCGGTGTCCTGCGCGGACTGCGGCGGCTCGGCGTGTCCGGTGGGCACGGTGACCCACAGATGGCGCACGGCGCGGCGGCCGAAGGTGGTTCCGGTCTTGAGGTCGTAGGTGTCGGGGACGTCCACGGCGAGGTGGTCGCCCGCCGGGTCCTCCACGGTGGCCTCCAGGGACACGGTGGCGTCCCGGACCTGGCGGCGGCGGTGCTCGCCCGCCTTCCACGGCACCTCTTTCAGCGCCTCCTCCAGCCCGGTGTCGGGGCGCAGGCCGAGGCTGACGGGGCCGGTGGGCGGGCAGGAGCGGCGGCCGAGGGAGAGCGGGTGGACGGGATGCCGGACGGCCTTCTCCAGTCCCGCCACGAGGGGCTTCGGGCCGCGGAGGGCCACGACGAAGACGGCGTCCTGAAGGTAGAAACGCTGGGTGACGCCCGTGTACTTGGCGGGTGTGGTCCGGGTCTGCTGCCCCTTTGCGTTGGTCTTGGCCGACAGCAGCGGCACCCCCCGGTAGTCGCTGTACGTGTGGTAGTCGCGGAGCAGGGAGCCGGGCTGATCGACCCGGACGCCGAGCCGCAGTCCGACCAGGTCGGCGATGGACGCCGCGCGGTCGCGGCCTTCGGCGGCGGCCAGGAGGCCGAGGACCCCGGACTTGGTGGGCTGGGGACGCGTTTCGCGCCGGTTGTAGCGGGAGGGGCCGCCCCAGGACTGCAAGGGGGCGGCGAGCCGGAGCAGCAGGACCGCGTAGTCGGTGCCGGTCATCGGGCACCGGCCTCCGCGCCGTCGCCGGCCACAGCCGCCTCTCCGCCGTCGCCGGCCACAGCCGCCTCTCCGCCGTCGAGCCAGTCGCCGACCAGGGCGCCCAGGGCGTCGAGGAGGGCGGGGAAGGACAGGGAGGGGCCGAACGCGTCGGTGACCTTGTCCTTTTCGGCGGTGTAGGTGGCCAGCGTACGCAGCGGCTTGTTGCCCCAGGTCTCGCCGACCTTCTTGAGCTCTTCGGCGAGCTGGACAGCGGATTGTTCGGCGAGGCCGGTGGTGCCGGTGACGGGCTCCTCGTAGGCGGAGACCAGGTTGACCGGCTGGTCGGTGCGGACGGTCAGCAGGACCAGGTGGGGCAGGGTGCGGTGGGCGAAGGAGTTCTGGTGTCCGGTGGGCATGGAGCGTGCGAACGCCTCGACGAAGCGGACCGCCGTGTCGCGGGTCTCGGCGGCGTCGGAGAGGTTGTCGCGCAACTGGTGCACGCCCAGGACCGCGTACCGGTACAGGGTGGAGGAGTTGAACTCGACGGTGCCGATCATCTCGGCCCCGTGGTCCTCGGCTTTCTCGTCGTCCACCGCGGTGAAGTAGTCGAACTCGGTACGCACGGCGTGGGTGGACAGGGCGTGCGCGACCTGCACGGAGGCGTCCACGTTCAGCGCGGGCAGGTCGGCGACCATGCGGCCGAAGAGCGCGACCTCCGCCGGGTGCCCGGTGGACAGCGTCTGGACGACGGGGAGCTTCTTCACCTCCGCCTTCAGCTCGTCGGCGGGCAGGGCGGCCAGTTCGGCGGCACGGCCGTCGAGTGCGGCCACCAGGTCATCGAGCTGCTTCTTGCCGAAGAACAGCAGGTACGCCGACTGATCGTCCTTCTTCGCCGACTTGGCGATCCCGAGCGGTTCGAGAAGCGCGGTGGCCAGACGGTCGGCCTGCTCCGCGGCGAGGCCGGCTCCGCCCTTGTCGGCGGACCGGGCGAGCCGCTCGGTGAGCAGGGTGGCGATGCGCTTGGTGCGAGTGGCCCGGTCGGCCTCGGGCACCTGCCGGGCGTACTCGGTACGGGTGGCCCGCTTCCACGCCTGCGAGGAGACGCGGGCGCGCCGGGCGCCTCCGAAGACGGCCTGCTTGGGGGTACCGCTGTCGTCCCGGTTGACGTTGGACGGCGGGAGGCTCTGCAGGATGTGGACCTCGACGAACAGGTGCGGCTGGTTCATGGCGCGGCTCCTTGAAGACGTGGGGCGCGCCGCCCGTGGCGGCACGCGGGTGTGAGAGTCGAAGCGGTGGGGCGTACGCGGGGTTCCTTCGGGACGACGTCCCGCGTACGCGCCGGGGCGGCCGGGCGGGCGGCCGTCTCCGGTCGGTGAATTCAGGGCTTGTTCGCGGTATGGAAGTCGCGCTCCCAGCGCTGCCGGTAGGACGCGGCTGCGTCCGGACGACGCGGGTCGTCCCAGGAACGCAGGGCCTTGCGGATCAGGTCGTAGTCGAGGCCGATGCCGGCTTGGTTCAGCAGCGGTACGAGTGATCGCATATGCATGACGAGTTCGTCGAAGTCGTTGGAGGTGAGCAGGACGCCGAAGCGCCGTTCCAGTGCGGTGGTGGCGCCCGTGCCCTTGCCCTCCGCCGCCTGCCTGGCAAGGAAGCCGACAGCGGTGCCCGGACTGTAACCCTTGATGTGCATCCGGTGCTCTTGGGCCTGCTGGTGACGGGCGAAGAGGGTGAGCGCCGCGTGTTCGGCCTTCAGATCCCGCGTAAGAGCTCCCCTGTCACGCCATTCGGGCTCCATATGGATGCGGTGGAAGGTCCACATGGCGGGCACCGTGCCCGCCTCACGCCCGATGCCCGAGCGCAGCGCGGCCAGGTCGGCGGCGGCGTCCCGGCTCTTGGGGTCGTATGTCACCCAGTACGGTGCGGACGCGCTGTCGGCGTCGGAGCGCGGCCCGCCCTCGTCACCGGATGGTGGGGCGGGAGTGCCGGGGTCGGTGCACTGGAAGCCCCAGGCCCGCAGCGTACGGTCCCGCTTCGGTCCGTCCCACTGTTGCAGCTCGAAGAACAGCCGCGTGTAGTCCAGGCCGATACTCGCCTGCCGCAGCAGGGGCACGAGGCGCTGGAGGTGCTGCGCCAGTTCGTGCACGTCCTGGGCGGAGGCGGCCGCGAGCAGTCGCCGCTCCCGAGCGGGCCGGGCCTGCGGTTCCATGCGCCACAGCCGCAGAAACGCGGTGCCAAGCCCGACGCCGCGCCGGTGCACGGGCTCGGACGAGGCGTGCTGGTGCAGACCGAACAGGGTCAACGCGTAGTGCTCGGCGACGTACGAGTGCGGGAGGCTGTCCAGGTCCTCGTCCCGGAGGAAGACGCGGTGGACGGATCGCATCGACGCGACGGAGCCCGGCTCCCGGCCCACGCCTTCACGCACGGCCCTGAGCTTGCGCACGACGTACTCGGAGAATTCCGAAGGCTGTCCCGCCCGCTGCTTCGCTTCCCAATCCTCGGCAGCCTCCTCCCAGAAGAACGGCCGTGTCCGGGTGGACGTCATGCCGCGGCCTCCTCTGCCTCGGTGCCGTGTACGGCCGCGACCCGTCCCAGAATCGCGCCGAGTTTCGCCCGGAAGTGGCCAACGGCCTTGCCGCTGCGGTACACGAACTCCTTGTCACCGATCCTGACCGTGCGGCCCACGACGGCGCGCGGCGGGACGGCCGCGAGGAGCAGGCCGGCTTCCCTGTCCGCGGCGATCCGCAGGGATTGCTCCCAGGCCAGCTGGGCTCGTTCGAGGAGATCGCCGTCGTCCCCCACGGTCCGCAGGCCGACGAGGAGGCGCCGCATGGTCCGGTCGAGGGAGTGGAGGAACGCGGCGGACGGCCTGCTGCCCTTGTCCCTGGGCAGCGGGTCACCGCCTGCGGCGCGCCGCAGATCGTTGTTGAGACCGTCGAGGGCCCGAGCGACCTGGTCCGCCTGGTCGACGCACTCCAGCAGGGCCGCGCGCAGCCACTTGTCCTGGGCGAGGAGCGCGTTGACGGGCAGGGGCACGTCGTCGCCGATCGCGTTCTCCACCACGGCGGACTGCGTGCCGTACTCCAGACCCGATGTCTCCGCACCGAGCGGGTATCCCTGGGGCAGCACCCGATCGGCCTGGAGGTCCCCGATCTGCCGCAGCAGCGATGAGGTGTAGGGGCCGTCGCTCTGCTCGGGCAGGGTCATCGCCAGGAGGGTGCTCAGCCCCTGCCACGCCGCCCGGCCCGAGGTGTGCCGGCGGGGCCGCTGGTGCGGCTGATCCTTCTTCGGCTTGGCCGTGTGCTGCCACGCGGTGTGCGGCTCGTCCTGGGGCGTCCGTGTCAGCCGGTCACCGGCGGACACGATGGCCCGGTTCACCCGTACCCCCGACTCCGTCTCGCAGGTGAACAGGCGCACCCTGCGCGACTGGAAGGTCAGCAGGTCCAACAACCCGCTCGCCGGGCGCTGGGACCAGGCCGGGGTTGCCGGTGACGTGCAGCCAATGCTTGCCGGGCGCTCGTCCCAGGCCCACTGCGGCCGGTCGTCGGCCTTGAGGCCGTCCGGCACGATCGGGGTGTTCAGCAGCAGCGTGTCGTACAGCGTCGCTCCGGTGGGAACGACGACACCGAACTGGCCGAGCGGCCCGGTGGGGTTTCCGGTCGTCTTGCCCTTGCTCGCCTGCGGGTCGCCCTCGGCGCCGGTCTTGATCGACGCCGTGTCCCAGCAGTGGACGTGGAGCAGCCACAGCGCGGCTTCGCCCGGTGTCAGCAGCAGGTCGTCCGACTCGCTCAGCGCGCTGAACAGGGGCACGTTGTTCCCGGACGCCACCGAAGGCACCAACTGCGCGGCGGACTTCGTCTCCCCGTTCAGCGCGGTCAGCCCTGCCACCTGCGCGAAGGGGCGCTCGGCATCGAACAGCCGGAACCGGTCGCCGTACCGCTCGGGGCCCAGGTACGCGCCGAGGCGGGCGCGTTCCTCCTCGGAGAACCGTCCCCGGCGGAACCGCTCACCCCATTCCTGCCGGCTCCTCGGCATCCCCAGCGCATCGAACACGACCGGCAGCAGCAACTGGCGTAACACCACCGGCGTCATGGTGTGCACCGGAAGTTCCAGGCGCCGAATCCGATGCGATTCGAACAGCAGGTCCAGCACACCGGACTGTCGCGTGGAGCCGTCCACATCGACCGCGGTCAGCATCGCGCCGTGGACCAGGTCTCCATTGACGTCCATGGCGATTCTCCCCTCCATGAGGTGCCCCGGCGTCCCCCCGGACGCGAGGCCGGCAGTCGACTGCGGCCCTCCCATGGCCCACACCCCTCTGCCGTTCATCAGATTTGCAGCCAACTCTTGGTGCTTCAAGGCGGCACATTTGTTCCCATGGCGACGTGCTCTTCGTCGGCTGTCGGCTGCGGCTGCGGCTGCGGCTGCGGCGAACCTCAGTAGACTCCGCGTGGGAGTGAGGAGCGCTCATGCCTCCCCGTGCTGCCGGGGGTGTTCCGTCTTGTTGCTTCATACGGTCCTGGTCCCTGCAGAGGCAGGGTCGACGGATGCGCGGGAACGCTCCACACTCACCCCCACTCGATGAGCAGGCCCAGCACGTCGTCGTACGAGACCTTGTGCGTGCCCAGGACCGCCGTGCCGTCCTCCTCCAGGACCAGCGCCGGCCGGTACTTGAGCCAGGGGCGGTTCACCCACGCCGGCAGCGGGCGCAGTTCGGCCTGAGCGGCTTCGGTGAGCCCGGCCGGGAGGCGGATGATCCCGCCCATCAACCGGTCGGTCACCTCGTCGTCGTCCACCTCGCCGTGGATACCGAGCCAGGTGCCGTCGTACGCCCGGTAGCCACCGGGAACGCGATGGACGATCACCGCCTCGACGGTCGGTCTGCCGTCCCGGACGACGGCGTCGAGCTGCTCCTGGGTGGCGACCCGGCTGTCCGCGTAGTGAAGGCCCTCAAGCGTGGGGAAGGCCCATTCCCGCTGACGACACAGAAGGAACTCCCCAGCCTCGTCCTCCCGCTGCCGCTCCTTCGCCTGCCACTGGTCCAGGGCTTCGGTCTCGTGCCAGTCGGCCGGGCAGACGCCGTCGCCGCCGTAGGCTCGGGCCACCAGCTCCGGCACGTCGGCCGGGATGCTCCACCCGTTCCCCCGCGTACGCGCACTCCGCGCATCCGGGGCGGCCGAGAGCGAGCCGGCGGCCTCCTCCACGAGCGCTGCCGCCCGCAGCAGGGACCACCTGCCGTAAATCTCCTCCGAAGCCTTGAGGAAGCGCGGGACTCCGTCCTGTCCCGCCGCCGCGCCCGTGACCAGGACCCTGGGCACGCGGTGGGTGTCGGGACGGCGGGTGCCGCTGTGGCGGTGCAGTCGGCCGATGCGTTGCAGGAGCAGGTCGGTGGGGGCCAGGTCGGTGATCAGCACGTCCGCGTCCACGTCGAAGGACTGCTCCGCGAGTTGTGTGGCGATCACCACCATGCGCTCCGGCCGATCCGAACCTGCCTTCGGCCCCATCAGACGCAGGCACTCCGCCGTCCGGTCGGCGCGGTGGGCAGCGCACATGCGCGCGTGCAGCAAGTGCAACTCGCCGTCGAACCCGGCCTCGCGCAGGCCGTCGTGGATCGCCTGGGCGCGGTCGACCTGGTTGACCACCACCAGGACCACCCCACCGTCCGCGACGGACTCACGTACCGCCCGCACCACCTGCGCACCGGAGACATCGGTGTCGGGCAGCCAGGCGAGCTCCACGGGCATCGATGCGCGCCAGGACGGCACGGCCTCGCGGGATGTCTCGGCGACGGCTCGGCCCTCCACGCCGTAGGCGACCGTGACGCACGGGTACCCGGCGGGTTCCGGAACCGGCTGGTGCACGTCCGCCGTACCCAGGGCTCCGGACAGGTAGGCGTCCACGAAGAGCTGCCGCTGCGCGGGCGGCAGCGTCGCCGAGAGCAGCACGACCGGAACCCCCGCCTGCCCCAGCCAGCGCAGCGCCTCCACGAGGAACTGCCGCATGTAGACGTCCGCCGCGTGGACCTCGTCGACGATCACGACCTTGCCTGCGAGCCCGGCGAACCGCAGCATGACATGGCGGGTGCGGGTCGCGGCGTGCAGCAGGTGGTCCACGGTGCCGACGCCGAACGCGGTGAGCAGCCCTCGCTTGTTGTCGAGGAACCAGTGGGCGGGGCCGTCCGCCTCGGAGGAGTGAACGTCTCCGGCCGACTCCGGTACGGCCGGGGCCATGCCGAAGTCGGCGTCTTCGCCAATGCCTCCGAAGTCGTCGTACGCGTCCAGGGCTCCGAAGTCGGCTCCCTCGCCCGCGCATTCACACTCGTCGGTGTCCGGGCGGGTCTTCCCCTCCCAGATCGCCCGCCACCAGGCGTTGAAGCGCCGGCGTCCGTGCAGGAGCGCGACCTGCGACTCGAGCTCCGGGTCGAAGGTACGCACCCACTGCAGGACCTGCTCGTACATCGGGTCGCTCGTGGCCTGGGTGGGCATCGCGACGAACACGCCATCGAGCCCGAAGCGCGCCGCCAGGACCTCGGCGGCCGCGAGGGCGCCCTTTGTCTTCCCCTCCCCCATGGGCGCCTCCGCGACCATGAGACCCGGCACCGGCATCGACCACGCCCGCTCCACCAGTTCCCGCTGCGAGGCGCGTGGCACCACCCCCAGCCGGTCGGTCAGCGGTGCCAGCCGGGTGCCCGGCAGCGGGAGGCCCTGCCAGCCGCCGCGCAGGCGCAGTTCGTCCCACCACGACTCCATGCGGCGCTGGGCTTCGTCCAGCGAGACCTGGCCGGCGTCTGCCAGCCCTCGGCCCGTACGGCCACCGCTCGCGATCCAGTCCGCCATGACGATCAGGCCCGACAGCGCGAGTTGCTCCGCCTTCCGCAGGGCACCCACGGGGCGCGCGTCCGCCAGGTCCTCGAACCCGATGGCACGGGTGAACACGTCGACCACCGCGCGCTGCGCCTCGGCCCACTCGGGCCCTTCTCCCTCTGCCCCTCGGTACGGCGGCTCGATGCTCTTGACGGACGGAAACGCACCGTGGTGCCCCGCCACCAGGGGCCACACCCACGCGGCGGCTTCCTCGCTCCCCCATTCGGCAACCAGCCGAGGCTTGAGCAGGGCGGCCCCGGCAACATCGTGACGCCACCGCTTCCCCCGATTGGCCGGCTGCCGCCCCCACGTCAGCCCCGCCGCCTGCACGGGGGCGGCCTCGATCGGGTCCATGGCCTGAAACGCCGGGCACGCCTTGCCGCAGTCGTGAATGCCGCACACCCACATGAACCACAGGCGGCCCCGGCCCCCGCTGATCTCATCCAGCCTGCGCCGAAAGGCCGGCGAGAGGTACCGGTCCCACATGAGCCCGGCCACTGCGGCGGTGTCCAGCAGATGCCCGATCAGCAGGTGCGTACGTCCGCCGTTCCTGGCCGCGGACTTCCCCCAAAACCGCGAAACCCGCTCCACGACGTCGGGCGCCAGCCCCATGTCCCTCATGAGCTGCACCACGGAACACCGAGGATCTGCCACGGAATCCACCTCTTCCCTCACGCCCTGGCACACTAGGCGGTGCCACTGACAACGCCCCTGAGCGAGCCGAAGCAGATCCGAAATGCAGGTAAAGGAAAACCACCGCACTCGCTAGCATCACCGCAGGTCACGAAGTGTCGTCCCCGCACCCGCGGGGGTAGTTCCCCGCTGTTCTGGTTCGGCGTCGTCGCGGCCGTGTCGTCCCCGCACCCGCGGGGGTAGTTCGTCACGGCGGGGAAGAAGCTGCGTGGCGAGCGTGTCGTCCCCGCACCCGCGGGGGTAGTTCCGGTGCCATCTCCGGGTACGACGCCGTGGCCAGGTCGTCCCCGCACCCGCGGGGGTAGTTCGAGGTCCACTCCCACGGCCGGGAAGGTGCGGGCGTCGTCCCCGCACCCGCGGGGGTAGTTCCTCCTGGCAGTGCTGGGGATGCCAGGACGGCTCGTCGTCCCCGCACCCGCGGGGGTAGTTCCACCCCGTCCGGCACGGGGCTTGAGAACCCGTAGTCGTCCCCGCACCCGCGGGGGTAGTTCGGCCTCACCGAAGACCTCCGGGAAAGAGCCGGCGTCGTCCCCGCACCCGCGGGGGTAGTTCGTGATGGATGCGTTGCTCGGATTCCCTGGGGAGGTCGTCCCCGCACCCGCGGGGGTAGTTCGAAGACGGGCCGGTGCCGGGGGTGCGGGGTGCGGTCGTCCCCGCACCCGCGGGGGTAGTTCGGTCGCGCCCTGGAGGCGGTCGCGGTCGCACGGGTCGTCCCCGCACCCGCGGGGGTAGTTCCGGCGTCCGGGCCGAGCGATACGAGCACCAGGTGTCGTCCCCGCACCCGCGGGGGTAGTTCGACGGTGGCCCACAGGGCGGCGAGCGCGGCGAGGTCGTCCCCGCACCCGCGGGGGTAGTTCCCGCCGTATCGATCCAGAACATTTTGCCGGCGTGTCGTCGCCGCACCCGCGGGGGTAGTTCCTACGGCATTCCGTACCCGGAGTGCGACCCGCCGTCGTCCCCGCACCCGCGGGGGTAGTTCGCGCGGGGCGGCGCCGTGCTCGGGGCGACGGCCGTCGTCCCCGCACCCGCGGGGGTAGTTCTCGACGTGCGAGAGGCGGTCCGGGTGGCTGTTGGTCGTCCCCGCACCCGCGGGGGTAGTTCCCGGTGCGGCTGTTTCTCCCCGAGGGACCTCACGTCGTCCCCGCACCCGCGGGGGTAGTTCCGACTCGGGGGTGTGGACGACGCGTGGAGGCGAGTCGTCCCCGCACCCGCAGGGGTAGTTCCCGGCACCCGGCCCGCCACCGTCGAGGACCTCGGTCGTCCCCGCACCCGCGGGGGTAGTTCGCCCTCCCTCACCGCCGTACGCACAAGCGGGTCGTCGTCCCCGCACCCGCGGGGGTAGTTCCGCGCAGGACGACTACGACGTCGAGGTCGCGGCGTCGTCCCCGCACCCGCGGGGGTAGTTCCGCCCCGGTCGCCACCTGGTACAAGGACGCGGTGTCGTCCCCGCACCCGCGGGGGTAGTTCCATCCGATGCCGCCGCCGGTGAGCGGGGGCTGAGTCGTCCCCGCACCCGCGGGGGTAGTTCGGTTCCGCCGGCGCCCGCGTTCCCCGGCCGCCGGTCGTCCCCGCACCCGCGGGGGTAGTTCAGGCCAAGGGATCTCCCCTGAGTCCAGTAGGTTGTCGTCCCCGCACCCGCGGGGGTAGTTCCGGCGGTTTCGCTGCCGGCGCCGATCATGAGGAGTCGTCCCCGCACCCGCGGGGGTAGTTCTGCTGATCCTCAACTACCAGGGCGGGACCGGCGGTCGTCCCCGCACCCGCGGGGGTAGTTCCCGGCTGTAGTGGAGCTGCGCGGCCACGGTGATGTCGTCCCCGCACCCGCGGGGGTAGTTCCAGGGCCGGGCAGCTGGGCGGCAGGAGCTTGCGGTCGTCCCCGCACCCGCGGGGGTAGTTCTCGGCTCCCCGTCACCTCTGGGTGATCATGAGCGTCGTCCCCGCACCCGCGGGGGTAGTTCCCGCTCGTTGAAGTAGCGGATGTCCTGGCCGTCGTCGTCCCCGCACCCGCGGGGGTATTCCATCTCGGTTGCCTTCCGCCTTGCCCATGACTAGTCGTCCCCGCACCCGCGGGGGTAGTTCCCCGCCGCTTCCGTCGCCTTTCTGAGTGATGGCGTCGTCCCCGCACCCGCGGGGGTAGTTCCAGGTAGCGGAAGTACGCCCGGCGCGTCGGCCGGTCGTCCCCGCACCCGCGGGGGTAGTTCCCCCCGGCCGCCGACGCCAGCCTTCTCCAGCTCGTCGTCCCCGCACCTGCGGGGGTAGTTCCCTTGCGCATGCACGACGACATGGCAAAGCCCCTTCGTCCCCGCACCTGCGGGGGTAGTTCCAGCGAGTCGCGTAATGCCGGCGCCGGTCGCGAGTCGTCCCCGCACCTGCGGGGGTAGTTCGTTCCGGCTCAACCGCCAGGACCCGGCCGTGACGTCGTCCCCGCACCTGCGGGGGTAGTTCCCTATGAGAGCGGTGCACCTGTGGGTGCCTTGAGTCGTCCCCGCACCTGCGGGGTAGTTCCTCCACCACGAGCTCTCCCTCGGGGACCGCGATGTCGTCCCCGCACCCGCGGGGGTAGTTCCGCGGCCATGTGCGACGCCGCGCTGTACCCGCCGTCGTCCCCGCACCCGCGGGGGTAGTTCCACGGGTCGCCCGAGCGCCTCAACGCCGACCGGGTCGTCCCCGCACCTGCGGGGGTAGTTCCCCGCGCAAGACGCACGCGCGGGCCGATGGCCAGTCGTCCCCGCATCTGCGGGGGTAGTTCGGGCGGGCAGCCGCGCGAGGAGCGCATCGTCCTGTCGTCCCCGTACCTGCGGGGGTAGTTCCCCGGTTCAGCAGGTGCGTGATGTCCACGGTCAGTCGTCCCCGCACCCGCGGGGGTAGTTCGCGCTCGCCGAGTGGGGCCGCGTCGTGCCCGACGTCGTCCCCGCACCTGCGGGGGTAGTTCGAGGCAGGCCCGCCATGGAGCGTACCCAGACCCGTCGTCCCCGCACCTGCGGGGGTAGTTCCCTGCCCAGCATCGCCTCGCAGATCCTCACCGCGTCGTCCCCGCACCTGCGGGGGGTAGTTCGCGGCGCCAGTTCTGCCACACCTCGTTGGAGTAGTCGTCCCCGCACCTGCGGGGGTAGTTCCACCACCGTGTGGTCGTGCCGGCTGAGCTGGGCGTCGTCCCCGCACCTGCGGGGGTAGTTCCGTCCCCACGCCGATGACGATCACGGGTCTCGGGTCGTCCCCGCACCTGCGGGGGTGGTTCCGACGGCAAGTACAGCGTGCACAGCACGAAGTAGTCGTCCCCGCACCTGCGGGGGTAGTTCCGCCCATGGCCACCGCCTCGCTCGGCCGGCTCAGTCGTCCCCGCACCTGCGAGGATAGTTCCAGGGTCTTGAGCTGGGGCGCGGTGACCTCTCCGTCGTCCCCGCACCTGCGGGGGTAGTTCGGCAGATCTGGCGGGCCTCGATGTCGGGCTCGTCGTCGTCCCCGCACCTGCGGGGTAGTTCGGTCCGGCTCATGACGGATCAGGAGGTCATCGCGCCGTCCCCGCACCTGCGGGGGTAGTTCCGCCTACCGCGACCCGTTCGGCCCTCCGACCTGGTCGTCCCCGCACCTGCGGGGGTAGTTCTCCGGTCAGCTCGGCGTCGATTTCGAGGTACTGGTCGTCCCCGCACATGCAGGGTTGTTACGCAGGCCGCCCCGTGGCCCCAGATCGTCCCGCTCGTCCTCCTCGTCGGCCCGGAGTCTCGGCGCCCCCGGCCACGCCCCCCCGCAGCCGCGCATCGGCCGTCCGCCGTGGGGGTGTCTGTCGTGGCCTCGGTAGCGTTCGCGCGGGGGCGGGTGGGATTTGGGGGTCTTGGAATTCGCCATTGGTGTCGATAGGCGTACTTCCGCCCGGGTCAGACTTGGCGACTCTCCGTTGTCGGGTCGCATCATGGGGTTATCGTGCGGGGACAGGCATACCGGTTGTCATGTGAAGGTAGTTGCACAAGACCTTCACCGTACGGTCACTTTCGGCCACATCGTGAGCACGGTGAGGCTCGGGGTGCAGACGGTGTGTGCGGGCCGTGCTTACTCTCCCGAGCCATGAGACTCACTCGCACGAGACGCCTCGGGCTCGCCGCAATCGTCGCCGTCGCCCTCTCGCTCTTCGGCATGGCGCCCTCCGCTAGCGCCGCCGACCCGGCCGCCGAACTGTCGTTCACGACCGACGCGGCCACCACCACGCCCGGCGGCGCGGTGAACCTGTCGATGACGATCAAGAACAACCAGACGTACGACATCTGGTTCGTCTACCAGACCATCGACCCCACCTGGCTGACCACCCAGCGCCCCGACCTCAAGTACAGCTTCACCGGGTGCAGCCTGGCGACGACCACGGGGGCCGTCCCGTGTTCCGGCGTCGGGCCGGCTGACCTCGGCGGCAACTACGGGACCACCATTCCGCCAGGTCAGAGCCGTACCGTCACCCTGACGCTGCAGGTCGCCGCCGACTCCGGCTGCAACGGCAACATAGGCTTCTACTCGTACTTCTACGCGGAGTTCAGCGACAGCACCAACATCAGCGGCGGCCCCGTCTACACGCCCGAGACCCGGGTGCTGTGCGCGTGATCGCACCCTCGCGCGTCCCGGGCGGAGCGCGCCCCCGCTGAGCGGGGATCTCATGAATGACGGCGGCCGGCCCCTGCTCCATACCGGCCGCCGTCGGCATGCCGACGGTCAGTTGACTTGATCCGGCTCCACCGTGATTCGGCATTCCGGTCTAGCCCATTGGCACTGCTCAACCGCGCTCCGAGGGGCCGAGCGCACCGCGGCCAACCAGGGCGACCGCCTTGTCGGATTGATCGAGACATATGCTTTTCCGTCAAGTTTCCCGTTAGTCACACAAGAGCTCCACGTGGGCCCTCATCATGTGACACGACGGATGCGTCAACGACCGCCGCCCTCAGAGAGGCGGCGGCACGGTCATGGGGTGGGACAGGCTCCGGATGGAGCCCGACCTCCCCTGCCCTGGGGAGGGATTTCCACCGCATGAAGCGGACCATTCGCACTACCGCGCTCCTGGTGAGCACGCTGTTGGCGACCATCGGGTTACCCGTTGCCACCGCGCAGGCGGACGATCCGGCACCGCGCATCGATCTGCGCGTGCTCGTCGTGAGCGACGGGGGGCCCTCCACCGACGCGATAGCCGCCGAACTGGAGGACGCCGGAACGCCGTACACCGAGGTCGATCTGAACGACTCCGGGCGAGCCGTGATCGACGCCGCCTTCCTCGCCGACACCGTCGACGGCCGGCCGCGAGCGAAGTACCAGGCCGTCGTCCTGCCCAACGACAACCCCTTCCCCACCGGCTCCGCCGAGATGGCGGCCCTCGTGGCCTACGAGCAGGCGTACTCGATCCCCCAGGTCGACGCCTACACGTACGCCCGTCCGCAGGTCGGGCTCAACGCGGCGGTCGGCACCGGCTACGCCGGCAGCGCCGACGGGATGCAGGCCGAGGTGACGCAGGCCGGCAAGGACGGGCCCTTCGGCTACCTGGAGGGCGCGGTCCCGTTCGAGGACAACTCCCCCACCGTGGGCGAGTCCTACGCCTACCTCTCCACGCCCGTGACGGGCGCCGACTTCACCCCCTACGTCCAGGCGACCATCCCGGGGAGGGCCACGAAGGGCTCCCTGGTCGGCGAGTACCGGCACGACGGACGGCAGGAACTCGTCGTCACCTTCGTCTACAACCGGTACCAGCAGCAGTTCCGGCTGCTGGCCAGGGGCATCGTGGAGTGGATGACCGGCGGCGTGCACCTCGGCGCCGACCGCAACTACTTCGCGGTCCACGTGGACGACGTGTTCGCCGCCGACGACCGGTGGGACACCGACCTCAACTGCACCCCCGGTGACGTGGACTGCCAGCCGGGCGAGGGCACCCCGGACCCGATCCGCATGGTCCCGGCCGACGTCGATCACGCCATCTCCTGGCAGAACAGCCACGACTTCACCTTCGACCTGGCCTACAACGCCTCCGGCAGCGCCGACCACCGCGAGGACAACGGCGGTCAGGACCTCCTCGCCGACAAGCTCATCACCGAAAAGAATTCGTTCCGCTGGATCAACCACACCTACACCCACGCCTTCCTCGGCTGTGTGCAGGACATCAGCGTGGTGCCGTGGAAGTGCGCGACGAACCCGAACGGCTCCACCCGGTGGGTCAGCCGGAACGACATCGTCGACGAGATCGCGACCAACGAGGCCTGGGGCGTGGCGGCCGGACTCCCGCTCGAAAAGAAGGAGTTGGTCACCGGAGAGCACTCCGGTCTGAAGGTGACCCCGCAGCAGCCGGTGGACAACCCCAACCTGCAGCTCGCCCTCGCCGACACCGGCATCCAGTGGCTGGGCTCGGACAACTCCCGTGACCCCGTGCAGCGCCAGGTCGGCCCCGCCACGACCATCTCCCGCTACCCGATGAACATCTTCTACAACACCGGGCGCGAGGCCGAGCAGGTCGACGAGTACAACTGGCTCTACACCAGCCGCGCCCAGGGCGGCAGCGGGATCTGCGAGGACAACCCCGCCACCACCACCTGCCTGGCCGCGCCGCTGAACGTCACCACCGGCTACACCGACTACATCGTCCCGCTGGAGACCCGGATCGCCCTGGGGCACGTGCTCTCCAACGATCCCAAGCCCCACTTCATCCACCAGGCGAACCTCGCCGAGGACCGCATCGCCTATCCGGTGCTCGACGGTGTGCTCGGCGGCTACGACGACCTGTTCACCGCCGACACCCCCGTGGTGAACCTCCGCATGAAGGACATCGGCGTCGAGATGCAGCGCCGCGCCGCCTGGCGGGCCGCCCTCGACGCGGGCCAGGTCACCGCCTACCGCATCGGCGACGACGTGACCGTGCAGGCGCCCGCGGGCGTGTCGATCACGGCCACCATGCCCGCCGGCACCGAGCACGACGGCACCGGCTTCGGGTCCGCCTACGCCGGCCGGGTCTCCGGCTGGGCCCCGGCCACCGCCCTGCCGTACACCCTGGACCTGCCCGCGAACGCGCCGGCCGCTGCGGCCGCACCGCAGCACGGCACACCCGCCGTGACCGGCACACCCGCCGTGACCGGTACGCCCACAAACCCCGCTCCCCGGACGAAGGTCCCCTCCGGCGTCGTGGCGCAGGTCCCCCACGACGCGGGGCGCTGACAGCGCGTACGCCCTCCCGTCCCGCCCTCCCGTCCCGGCCGCCCGTCCCCGGCGGCCGGGCCGGGCCCGCGCCCCCCGGGCCCGACACCCTCACTTCTTGGCCGTGGAGCAGTTCCATGCACATTCCCCACGGCGCGCGACGCTCCGGCGCGCCGCGCGTCACCCTGCTCACCGAAGGCACCTACCCGCACAGTCACGGTGGTGTGAGCGTCTGGTGCGACCAGCTCGTCACCGGCATGCCCGACATCGCGTTCGACGTGCTCGCCGTCACCGGCACCGGCACCGAACCGGTCGTCTGGGACATCCCCGCCCACGTCGGCCGCATCGTCTCCGTCCCCATGTGGGGCCCCGTCCCCAAGGGGCAGGCGCCGTACGGGCGCCACGGCCGGCGGCTCGCCCAGTCCTACGAGCGGTTCGTGACCGCGCTGCTCGACCCGCGCGCGGAGAGCGGCTTCGCCCCGGCGCTGTACGCGCTGGCGCGGGCCGGCGAGGACGGCTGGCTCAGCCCGTTCCTGCGCGGTGATCAGGCGCTCGGCATCCTGACGGCCGTCTGGAACCGGTCCGGGCTCGCCGTGCGCGAGGCCCGGCCGACCCTGCACGACGCGGTGACCGCGACCGCGCTCCTGGAGCACGCCCTGCGTCCGCTGGCCGCGCCGTGTCCGACGGCGGGCGTGGCGCACGCGGTCAGCGGAGGCGTGGCGGTCCTGCCCGGCCTCGCCGCACTGGAACGGCACGGTGTGCCGCTGCTGCTCACCGAGCACGGCGTGTATCTGCGCGAGCGCTACCTCGGATACCGCACCGCCCCCTACCGGTGGCCGGTGAAGGCCCTCGTCCTGGGGTTCTTCCGGCTGCTCGCGGAGGAGACGTACCGGCGGGCCGCCCTTATCACTCCGGGCAACCGCTACAACCGGCTCTGGGAGGAGCACGGCGGCGCCGCGCCCGACGCGATCCGTACCGTCTACAACGGCGTGGACCCCGCCGCGTTCCCGCCTGCGGGGCCGGAGCCCACCGACCCCGTGTTGAGCTGGGCCGGCCGGGTCGACCCGATCAAGGACCTGGAGACCCTGATCCGCGCCTTCGCCCTCGTACGGGAGCGGGTGCCGGCCGCGCGGCTGCGCCTGTTCGGCGGTACGCCGCGCGGCGGTGAGGGCTACCGGGACCGGTGCGAGGCGCTGGCGGCGGAGCTGGGCCAGGCCGACGCGGTCACCTTCGAGGGCCGGGTCGAGGACATCAGGGACGCCTACGCGGCGGGCAACGTCGTGATGCTCTCCAGCATCAGCGAGGGCTTCCCCTTCACTCTGATCGAGGCCATGTCCTGCGGGCGGGCCACCGTCTCCACCGATGTGGGCGGGGTCCGGGAGGCGGTCGGTGACACCGGTCTCGTCGTACCGCCCCGCGATCCGGCCGCGATGGCCGACGCGGCCCTGGAGCTGCTGGCCGATCCCACCCGGCGCCGGAGGATGGGCGAGGGGGCCCGGCTCAGGGTGATCGAGCAGTTCACCCTCCGGCAGACCATCGACACCTTCCGCGACATCTACCAGGAGTTGTCCGAGCCCAGCGGCCGCAAGACGCCCTCGACCGGCGGGGAACAGCCGCAGACGGCGGCAAACGCGTTTTCGGTGAGGAGCGCGGCCATATGAGCGGACCCATGTGGCTGGAGCCGGGCGGCGCGGAGCAGGACACCCTCGCTCTGCGCCTCGCCGACGACCACACCCTCGCCCTGCGGCTCGGCGACGACCGCACGCTCGCCCTGCGCCTCGGCGACGACCGCACTCTCGCTCTGCGCCTCGCCGACCTGAACCCCGGCGCCACCGTGCTGCCCCGCCGCAGGGTGCAGGCCGACGCGGTGGACGAGCTGGCCGCCGCGCTGGCCGACCGGGTCGCGCCCGCGGTCCACTCCTACGAGGTCGCCGCGCTGCTGGAGTCCGAGGGCCTGACCGGGGACGTGATCCGGGAGAAGTACGGGCACGACGACCTGTTCTCGCTGGCGACGGCGGTGTACCGGCGCGTGCCGCGCACGTTCCCCGAGCCGCCCCGCCCCGCGGACCCCTGGCGGCCGGACCATCTGCGCTGCGCCTTACGGGGATTGCTGTTCGCGCTCCCCGGCCTGGCGTACGCACTCGTCGGGCGGCTGCTGCCGTCCGACGGCACGGTGCGGGCGCTGGTGGTGGCGGGGCTCATCTCCTGGGCCTGGAACCAGGCGCTGGGCCACCGGGCATATCTGCGCCTGGCGACCGGACGGCGGGAGGCGGGCCGCACCCTCGCGAAGGGGGCGCCGCTGGGTGCCGCGGTGGCGTCCGCCGCCGGGGCCGCGCTCGCGGGGTCGGGCGTGACGACCCTGGTCGTCACGGTCCAGTCGGCCTACCTCGCGGCGGCCGGTGTGCTGCTCGTACTGGGCCGCGAGCGGCTGCTGCTGGCGGCGCTCCTGCCGGTCGCCGCCGGTGGGGCGTCGCTGCTGTGGTGGGAGCCCGGAAACGTGCTGCGCGCCGGGCTGCCGCTGTTGTCGCTGCTCGGCGCCGTCGCCGCGGCCGGCTGGGCGCTGCGCGCCGCCACCGCCGCCCCGGCCGCGTCGGGTGCCGCGCGTCCGGGGCTGTGGCCGTCCCTGCCGTACGGCCTGTTCGGGCTGGCCGCCGGATCGCTCGCGTTCCTGGCGGGCCGGGACCAGCCCTGGGCGGTGATCGTGCTGACCCTGAGCATGGGACCGGCCGAGTGGCTGCTCTACCGCTACCGCGGACTGTCGGTGGCGGCGCTGCGGTCCGCGAGGACGCTCGGCGGGTTCCGGTTCCGCTCCTGCGCCGTTCTCGCCGGTTGTCTGCTGGTGTACCTCGGCCCGCTGGTGCCGGCGGCGATGCTCGCGAACGCCGAGCCCGCCACTTTGCTGCTGCTCGCAGGAACGCTGTGGATCTCCTTGCTGCTCCAGGCGTTCGGCACCGCCTGGCCGGCTGCCGTCGTGTGTCTCGGCGCGGCGGGCTTCGCCGGTGCGGAGATCCTGACCGACGCCTCGTCCAGCACCATCGCGTTGCCGCTGAGCTGCGGTGTCGCCCTGCTCTGTCTCATCGCGGTGGCCGTACGGAAGCTGGGCCGGCCCGCCGCACACGGCTGACGCGGCGCCACCGACCACGAACCCTCGAACCACCGAACCCGCACACCACCACACCACCACACCACCGGAGGAAACCATCGTGACCGCCCCACCGCTCGCCGCCGTCACCGGAGCCGAGGGCTTCATCGGATCGCACCTCACCGAGGCGCTCGTCGCCGCCGGGTACCGGGTGAGGGCCATGGCGCAGTACAACTCCTTCTCGTCGTACGGCTGGCTCGAAACCCTCTCCCCCGACGTCCTGGACCAGGTCGAGATCGTTCTCGGCGACGTCCGCGATCCGGGTTCGGTCCGTCATCTCGTCGAAGGGGCGGACTGCGTCTACCACTTGGCCGCGCTGATCGCCATTCCCTACTCCTACCGGGCGCCGCACAGCTACGTGGACACCAACGTCACGGGCACGCTGAACGTGCTGGAGGCGGTACGGGCCGCGGGCACACCGCGCCTGGTGCACACCTCCACCAGCGAGACCTACGGCACCGCGCAGACCGTGCCGATCACCGAGGACCACCCCATCAACACCCAGTCCCCCTACGCGGCTTCGAAGGCGGGCGGGGACCGGCTGGCCGACAGCTACCACGCCAGCTTCGACACCCCCGTGGTGACGCTGCGGCCGTTCAACACCTTCGGGCCCCGGCAGTCCATGCGCGCGGTGATCCCGACCGTCATCGGCCAGGTCGCGGCCGGGGAGCGGACCATCACCCTCGGCGACCTGCGTCCCACCCGGGACTTCACCTTCGTCAAGGACACCGCGCAGGCGTTCCTGGCGGTCGGCACCGCGCCCGCCGAGCAGGTAGTGGGCCGTACGTTCAACGCCGGTACGGGCGGCGAGATCTCCGTCGGCGACCTGGTCGCCCTCATCGGCAAGGTGATGGACACCGCGCTCGACGTCCGGGAGGACGCTCAGCGGCTGCGGCCCACGAACTCCGAGGTCATGCGGCTGGTCGCGGATGCCGGACGGCTCCGCGCGGCGACCGGCTGGAGCCCGGCGCACACCCTGGAGGAGGGCCTCGCGCAGACGGTGGAGTTCTTCCGCGAGCCGGGCAACCTCGCCCGCTACAAGACCGGCATCTACAACATCTGACCACATCCGGTGCGTCGGGAGGGAAGACCATGTACGCAGTGATCATGGCCGGCGGCAAGGGCGTCCGGCTACGGCCCTACACCACGGCCCTGCCCAAGCCGCTGGTGCCCATCGGCGACCAGCACGCCATCCTCGAAATCGTCCTGCGCCAGCTCTCCTCGGCCGGGTTCACCGGCTGCACCATCGCCATCGGCCATCTCGGAGAGATCATCCGGGCGTACGTGGGTGACGGATCGCAGTGGGGCCTCAAGGTCGACTACTCCTCCGAGGCGTCTCCGCTGGGGACCATGGGGCCGCTCCTGACGATGCGCGAGCGGCTGCCGGAGAACTTCCTGGTGATGAACGGGGACATCCTCACCGACCTCGACTACGCCGATGTCCTGCGCAGCCACCAGAACTCCGAGGCGCCACTGACCATCGCCACGTACGCGCGCCAGGTCCGCATCGACTTCGGGGTGCTGACCACCGACGCGAGCAAGGTGGTGGGCTTCACGGAGAAGCCGAGCATGGACTACCGCGTTTCGATGGGGGTGTACGGGCTGAGCCGGGCCACACTCGACGGGTACACCGCCGGGCTGCCGCTGGGCTTCGACGAACTGGTCCTGGACCTGCTGCGTGCCGGAAACCCGCCGAGCGCCTACGAGTTCGACGGGTACTGGCTGGACATCGGCCGGCCCGACGACTACGACCGGGCCAACGCCGAGTTCACCAGCCGCAAGTCCCTGCTGCTCAAGGGAGCCTGAGCACCACATGCGCATTCTCGTCCTCGGTTCCACCGGATATCTGGGGGCCCACGTCGCCGAGCGGCTGGGCGCCCTCACGGACGCGCACGTCCTCACCGGCGGGCGGTCCCCCGCCGCCGACGTGCCCGTCGACCTCGCCACCGACTCCGCCGACCGGCTCGCGAAGGCGCTGGCGGCGGCGGCGCCGGATGCCGTGGTCAACTGCGCCGGTGCGACCGGCGGAGATCCGGTGACACTGGCGGAGACCAACGCCCGAGGCCCCGCCGTCCTGTGCGAGGCGATGGCCCTGGCCCGCCCCTCGGCCCGGCTGGTCCATCTCGGTTCGGCCGCCGAGTACGGTCCGGGGTCCGACCGGGTTCCGGTGGCGGAGTCGGCGGCCACTCGCCCGCTCGGTGCCTACGGGGCCACGAAACTGGCCGGTACGGTCACCGTCGCGACCTCGGCCCTGGACGCGCTCGTCCTCCGGGTCGGCAACCCGGTGGGGCCGGGAGCACCGCCCGGCGGGCTGCCCGGCCGGGTCACCCGCCTCCTGCGCGAGGCGGGCACGGACGACCCGGAGGCGGTGCTCCGCCTCGGGGACCTGTCGGCGTACCGCGACTTCGTCGACGTACGTGATGTGGCGCGGGCGGTGGAGCGGGCGGTGACGGTGCCCGGACCGCTGCCGCGCGTGCTCAATATCGGCGGCGGGGACGCCGTACCGGTGCGCGACCTCGTCCTCACCCTGGCGGACATCGCGGGCTTCGGCGGGCGCGTCGAGGAGGAGGGTGCCGGCTCCGCCCGCTCGGGGCAGGTGTCCTGGCAGTGTTCGGACATCACCGCCGCCGGTGAGGCCCTCGACTGGCGTCCCGCGTACGCGCTGCGGGAATCCCTGACGGCACTGTGGTCCGCCGCCGTCGAAGAGGCCGCACGCCCGCCGGCCGCGCACGAGGAAAGCGGAGCCGCGTCGTGAGCCTGCTGATCCCCCTGTACGTCCACCCGGCCGTGGACCCGGACGCCTGGCACCGACTCATCGAGGCGGCCGACCGTACCTACGCGGTCGTCCTCAATCCCGCCGACGGGCCGGGCGACGCTCCCGATCCCGCCTTCGTCTCGGCGGCGGACGCCCTGCGCGGCGCGGGTGCCCGGCTGCTCGGATACGTGGACACCGACTACGGCCTCCGGTCCGCCGCCGATGTGATGGCCGATGCCGCCCGGCACCGGGAGTGGTACGGCACCGACGGCTGCTTCCTGGACCAGGTGAGCGCTTCCGGGGACGCTCTGCCCGGCTACCGGAAGCTGGTACGCGCGCTGCGCCGGCGGGGCGCGTCGTCCGTGGTCCTCAACCATGGCGTGCACCCTGCTCCCGGCTACGCCAAGATCGCGGATCTTCTGGTCACGTTCGAGGGCCCCTGGTCCTCCTATGTGTCGGCGTTCAGCAGACCCGACTGGACGGCGCGCTGTTCGCCCGACCGCCTCTGTCACCTGGTGTACGACGTGCCCGAGGCGCTGGCCCCGCTGGCCGTGCGCACCGCCCGCGAGCGCGGCGCCGCCGTGTCGGGCCCGGTGACCGGGGAGCTGCCCAACCCGTGGGCCGGGCTGACACCGGTGCTGTCCGGAGCGGGGCGGTGAGGCCCGGTGCCCGGACGTGGGGCCTCCTGCCGGTCGCGCTGGCCGTCGCGCTGGCCGGCACCCTGTTGTCCGGCTGCTCCGACCAGGGCGGCGACCGGGACACGGCGGTGAACAAGCCTGCCGAGGACCGGTGGCGGCCTCGGCCGGGACTGGCCTGGCAGTGGCAGCTCAACGGGAAGGTCGACCCCACGGCGGCCGACGTGCCGGTCTACGACATCGACGGCTTCGAGAACGACGCCGAGGACGTCGACCGGCTCCACCGGGACGGCCGCAAGGTGATCTGCTACGTCAACGTCGGCGCCTGGGAGGACTACCGGCCGGACAAGGACGCCTTCCCCCACTCGGTGCTGGGCGGGCGGAACGGCTGGCAGGGCGAGCGCTGGCTCGACATCCGGCAGCTCTCCCTGCTCCGGCCGCTCATGGAGCGACGGTTCGACATGTGCCGGAAGAAGGGCTTCGACGCGGTCGAGCCCGACCTCGTGGAGGCGTACACCGAGGACACGGGCTTCCCGCTCACCGCCCGCGATCAGTTGCGGTACAACCGCATGATCGCCGCCATCGCCCACGAACGGGGCCTGGCGGTGGGCCTGAAGAACGACCTGGCGCAGATCCCGGACCTGGTGGACACGTTCGACTTCGCGGTCAACGAGCAGTGCGCAGAGTACGGCGAGTGCGCGAAGCTGACGCCGTTCATCAAGGCGGGCAAGGCCGTCTTCCACGTGGAGTACACGGAGTCGACGGACCGCTTCTGCCCCACCTCCCGCAAGCTGGGCCTCTCCTCCATGCGGAAGAAATGGGAGCTGGGGACCTGGCGCAAAGCCTGCTGACCGGAGCCGGACGCGCCGCCCTTCGCTCCCCTTCCCCGCACGCTAGTACGCGCCGCCGACGGTCATGTCGTACTCCGCCCACACCGTCTTGCCCGGTGCGTTCGACCTCGGGCACCAGCCCCAGCGCGTGGCCAGCCTTTCCACCACCAGCAGGCCGCGGCCCCCTTCCGCGAGGCCGGCCGGGGCGAGCTTGCCGGGCCGGGGCGGCACCCTCTCCCCGCGCGTGTCCGTCACTTCGATCCGTGCCGCCGGTCCCGGTCGCTCGACCAGGCGCAGCAGCAGGTGGAAGTCGCGCCCGGACACGTACCCGTGCTGGACCGCGTTCGCCGTCAACTCGGCGGTGATCAGTACGACCGCCTCGTGCGCCTGCGTTCCGTACGGGAGTCCCCACGCGTCGAGCCGCACGGCGGACAGGCGGCGGGCGAGCCTGGCTCCCCGAGGCGTGGCCGTGAACTGCATCGCGAAGGACGGGGTACCCAAGTGAATGGGGTGGCTGGGGGGTTGGGTGGTGCGGCTGGGGGTGTCGATGTTGCTCATCATGGCTCCCAGCGTCCTCGCGGTGGCGTAGCGTGACCAGTAGTGACGCACTGACGCGAACCGCTTGTACGCGCGTCGTCGGCACGAGTACGCGAAGCACGGCGCGACAGAGCGAGGCAGCGATGACGAGTGAACCGAGGGAACTCGACGCGGAGGACGGCGCCCGCGCGGCGGACAAGGCCGGCCAAGGCGTGGTCACGGCGTTCGGCCGGAGCCTGAAGACCTTACGGCTGCGCGCGGGCATGGACCGGGAGGAACTGGGCCGTCGCCTCGGGTACTCCGCATCCACCATCGCCTCCTTCGAGCAGGGGCGCCGCATCACGCCTCCCCGCGCGATCGACGAGTCCGACCGGGAGTTGAACGCGGACGGCCTGCTCATCGAGTGGAAGGACCTGGTGGAGCAGGCGCAGTACCCGCCGTTCTTCCAGGACATGGCCAAGCTGGAGAAGCAGGCCATCGAGTTGGTGTCGTACAGCAAGTTGCTGGTGAGCGGCCTCCTGCAGACGGAGGAGTATATGAGGGCTACCTTGGCCATGCGGCGCCCTCTCCTCGACCAGGACACCATCGACCAACGAGTCACGGCCCGGCTGGCCAGGCAGGTAATCTTCGATCGCCGCCCCGCCCCGCTGCTGAGCTTCGTCATGGACGAGGCGGTACTACGACAGCGGTACGGCGGCCGGGATGTACAGCGTGCGCAGTTGGAACATCTGCTGCTTATGGGCCAGCGGCGGAACGTCGAACTCCAAGTCGTTCCCCTCGACTGCGAGGACAACGCGGGCCTGAACGGGCCGTTCACCGTCGTCACACGCAAGGACGGCAAGAAGTTTCTGTACGTCGAGACGACGAACGTCAGCTCGCTCGAGACCGATCCCGAGCAGGCCGCGATCGCCGCCGCACGCTATGGGATCATCCGGTCACAGGCTCTCACGCCGCGAGAGTCGCTGCAGTTCATCGAGAAGTTGCTGGGAGAACTATGAACAACAACGAACCTCTCGCCTGGTTCAAGAGCAGCTACAGCAACACCGAGGGCGGCGAGTGCGTCGAGGTCGCGGCCGCCACGAACGCCGTGCATGTCCGTGACTCCAAGGTGACGGCCGGGCCCGTCCTGCGAGTGTCGCAGGACGCCTGGGCCGGGTTCGTCGGGCTCGCCACGACGGAGTAGTACAGACGGCGCTTGTACGCGCAAGAGCCCTGCCGGTCCGAGCCTCGACCGGCAGGGCTCTCGCATGTCCCGGCCCGTCCGTGTCATGGTCAGTCAGTTCACTGTGCACGCCATGTCGTTGGGAGAGCCATGAACAACATCACCGCACCACCCCTCCTCTGGTTCAAGAGCAGCCATAGCGGGGCCGAAGGCGGCCAGTGCGTCGAGGTCGCGGCCGGTGCGGACGCCGTCCATGTCCGGGATTCCAAAGTCACCTCCGGGCCCGCCCTCCGCGTCTCGCCGAACGCTTGGACCGGCCTCGTTCGGCTCGCCGCGACGGACCGGGAGTATTTCCTCTGAAAGATCTTGTGGCGGGGATGCCTGCCGTAAAGGAGTTCTCGTCCCGCGTGCAGCGCGGGCGGGAACTCCTCTCTATTTTGGCGGGATCGGTCAGGGCGCCCTTCCCCCTCTCATTATTTCCAAGTATCTTCTGCGTCACGGGAAGAGAAACCTTTTCCTCTGTCCAGAAGGGGCTACTCCCAACATGCAGCGCACATTTCAGCGGATCGCCACCGGAACGACCGCGGTCATCGCCCTCGCGGCCGGAAGCCTCGCACTCGCGAGCCCGAGCACGGCGGCCGCTCCGTCCGCTTCGAGCACCGCTTCCTTCAGCGCCACCGCCACCCTGGCCGGGTACAACAACCTGGGGCTCACCCGTACGCAGGCCCGCGGCGTCCAGTGCTTCCTGAACACGTCCATCTACACGAACATCGCCGAGGACGGCTACCTGGGCTCCGCGAGCTGGAAGGCGATGCAGGCGTTCCTGAACCGGGCCTGGAACCAGAAGCTCGCCGTGGACGGTAATCCGGGACCGGCGACGATCCGGGGTCTCCAGTACTTCCTGAAGAACGGTAACTGGGGTTACACGGGCGCGCTCGACGGAATTGCCGGTCCCGGCACTCAGGCTGCTTTCGCCAGGTTCGGAAGCGCGGGCTACAAGCAGTTCTGCTGAATTAAATAATCCAGCCCTCCGGTGAATTCTCAATTTCGGGCCGGAGGGCTGAACCATCAACGCGGGCATTCTGCAATTCGGGGCACTGCATCTGACCGCCGGACAACACTTTAGGACCGTCCGAGGCTCGCGACTTTGCCGGTCGTGCGCGGTCCTTCGCTCCCCGTGCACGACATGCGCACCCCATGTTCCCCTGGGCGGACGGCCGTTGCACCGCAGGCGCCCTGTCCTCCACACTCGTTCCCGATGGCCCATGTCGAGGGGGACCGCGTGGAGCGAGGGACCAGGGTGGTGTCGGAGTCGGCGGCAGGGGGCGCCGTATGAGCCCGGCGCTGGACACCGCGTACGTACGGCCGCAGGACCGGGCGGAGGTGATCCGGAACGCGGTGTGGGACTCCGTGGTGCGGCTGGACATCGACCACCGGGCGCCCGCCGATGAGATCAGCGCCCGCATGGAGGTCAAGGCCCTCGGCCCGCTCCGGGTGTGCACGGCGCGCTCGACGGCGGTGACGCTGCGGCGGACGGAGCAGTTGGTGCGGAAGGACGAGGAGCCGTCCCTGTTCCTCAGCCTCCAGGTGACCGGCTCCAGCATGGGTGCGCAGTACGGACGCCAATGCGTCGTGGGACCGGGTCAGTTCGCGGTGTACCGGTCGGACGCGCCGTACACCCTGCTGTTCGACGAAGGCATCGACCACCACTTTCTGCGGCTGCCGCTGGCCGCGCTCGCGCTGCCCGACCGGCTGGTCCGGGACAGCACCACCGTCGCGTTCGGCGCCGGGGACCCGCTGGGGCGGCTGGCCTATACGTACTTCTCGCACCTCGCCGCGAGCAAGGAGCTGCACGGCAGCGATCAGGCCGGTGCCGTCCTCACCCCCAGCATCGAACTGCTCCGGTCCGTCCTGGCCTCCCGGCAGGGGGACGCCGAGCGGGCGAAGGAGCCGCTGGAGGCCACACTCGGGCTGCGAATCACGCACTACATCCGGGAGCACCTGGCGGACGGCGATCTGTCGGCGGCGACCATCGCGGCCGCCCACGGCATCTCCGTACGCCATCTGTACACCGTGCTGTCCCGGTCGGGGATCAGCCTCGGGGACTGGATACGGGCGCGCCGGCTGGAGGCGTGCCGGCGCGAGCTGGCCGGGCCGCACGGGCGGGCGCGGACGGTCGCCGCGATCGGCCGACAGTGGGGCTTCGTGAACGCGGCGCACTTCAGCAAGGTGTTCAAGGAGGCGTACGGGCTGTCGCCCCGGGCCTGGCGCGACCAGCAGGGCGGGGGCCTCCCGCGCGGCTGAGACACCGGGCCGGGACGTCCGTCCGGGTGGCCCCGTCCCGCTGGAAGGCGCAACCTGTCGTGTCGCGCGCGCGGAGCGGAGGTGGGCGGCCCCCAGGATGCCGCCATGAAACCCATGCCCAAACGTCTATCGGCGCTGCGGTCACGTGCTCGCAGCACGGGTGCGGCCTGCGCCGTCCTGGCGACCGTGATCCCCGTCTTCACCTTCGGTGTCGGTGCCGCTCCGGCCGCCGCCGCGACCCTCCCCGGCGGGCTCGGACCGTGTGTGCCGGGCAGCTGCCCCGACCCGTTCCCCGAGGTCAACAACGGCGACTTCGCCGGCCGGGACGACGCGATCAACATCTTCGTGGGCGACGACTTCCTCGTCCGGGGCCGTGCGGCGGAGGCCGAAGGCCGGGTCGTGGTGCTCGACGACTTCGACCAGAACAAGAACACGGACGCGAGCGGGCTGTACAACCTCGGGATCGTCGGTGTCGGCTCGCGCGTCCCTCCGCCGGACGGGTCCGACTTCCTGACGACCGGCGGCGATGTGACCATCGCGCCCGGCCAGACCCTGGACACGACGGGCGGCATCGCGGGCGAGCAGGGCATCGTGCGCCACGCGGGCACCCTGACCGGCACCGTGACCGGGACGACCATCCAGGACGACAACGCGGCGGGCCCGTACACCGGGCTGCGCGACGAGCTGACCGCGGCCAGCCAGTGCTACGCGCGGCCGGACGGCCAGCTGCGGGAGCCCACCGGGACCGCGGTCAACGAGGGCTACCGGACGATCTTCACCGGCGACAACACCTCGCAGCTCCAGGTGTTCAACGTCGACTTCGACATGGTCAACCCGAACTCGCCCAACGGCAGCCAGTCCATCGAGTTCGCGGGCATCCCCGCCGGCGCGACGATCCTGGTCAACGTGATCGGGGAGAACCGCATCATCAACACCACCAGCGGCGCCGACACGCTGGGGCAGTACCGCGACCGGCTGCTGTGGAACCTGCCCGACGCCGACACGGCGCAGTTCGTCGGGTCCGGGCAGTTCCAGGGCAGCGTCCTGGTGGGTGACCAGGCGTCCATGAGCACCGTGAGCATGCCCGGTATGAACGGCAGGTTCTTCACCACGGGCTCGCTGACGCACACCAGCGAGACGGCCGGGGTGGAGTTCCACGCCTACCCGTTCAACGGCGACCTCCCGGAGTGCGGTTCGCAGCCGGTGACCGGTGCGGTGAGCGTCCTCAAGACGGACGCGGACACGGGTGCTCCGCTGGCCGGGGCGGACTTCGAGCTGTGGCGCGAGACCAACGACGTGCCCGGCCTCCAGGTGGACGGGGCCGACCCCGACACCCACGTCAGCGACTGCACCACCCCCGACAACGGCATCTGCTCCGAGACGACGTCGCTGGGCGAGTACTACTGGCGTGAGACCGCAGCGCCGGACGGCTACGAGCTGCCCGACCCCAACGTCTTCGGCCCGCTCGCCCTCACCGCGGACAACGCCGCCGAAGGCGTGCAGGTCACGGCCGCCAACACGCCGACCGTCGTGCCGCCGGTCATGGGCGACGTCAGCGTGCTGAAGACCGACTCGGACACCGGCAACCCGCTCGCGGGGGCCGAGTTCGACCTGTGGCGCGAGACCAACGGCGTCGAAGGTCTCCAGGTGGACGGGGCGAACCCGGACACCCACGTCACCGACTGCACCACGCCGGACGACGGTGTCTGCTCCGAGAACACGACCGTGGGCACCTACTACTGGCGCGAGACCGCCGCGCCGGACGGCTACGAGCTGCCCGACCCCAACGTCTTCGGGCCGCTCGTCCTCACCGACGACAACGCCACGGACGGCGTCCGGGTCGAGGCGCTCAACACCCCGACCGTGGTGCCGCCCGTCACCGGTGACGTCAGCGTGCTGAAGACCGACGCGGACACCGGCAACCCGCTCGCCGGGGCCGGCTTCGAACTGTGGCGCGAGACCAACGACGAGGCCGGACTCCAGGTCGACGGGGCGAACCCGGACACCCACGTCAGCGACTGCACCACCCCCGACGACGGTGTCTGCTCCGACAACACCGTCCTCGGCACCTACTACTGGCGCGAGACGTCGGCCCCGGACGGCTACGACCTCCCCGACCCCAACGTCTTCGGCCCGCTCACGCTGACCGCGGACAACGCCGCCGAGGGCGTCCAGGTCACGGCCGCCAACACCGCGACCGTGGTGCCGCCCGTCATGGGTGACGTCAGCGTGCTGAAGACGGACGCGGACACCGGCGCCCCGCTCGCGGGGGCCGAGTTCGAGCTGTGGCGCGAGACGAACGACGTCGAAGGTCTCCAGGTGGACGGGGCGAACCCGGACACCCACGTCACGGACTGCACCACCCCCGACGACGGTGTCTGCTCCGAGAACACCACCATCGGCACCTACTACTGGCGCGAGACGGCCGCCCCGGACGGCTATGAGCTCCCCGACCCCAACGTCTTCGGGCCGCTCGTCCTCACCGACGACAACGCCGCCCAGGGCGTCCGGGCCGAGGCGCTGAACACCCAGGGCACCGTGCCCATCGTCACCGGTGACGTCAGCGTGCTGAAGACGGACGCCGAGACCGGCAACCCGCTCGCCGGGGCCGACTTCGAACTGTGGCGCGAGACCAACGACGAGGCCGGACTCCAGGTCGACGGGGCGAACCCGGACACCCACGTCAGCGACTGCACCACCCCCAACGACGGCATCTGCTCCGAGAGCACCATTCTCGGTACGTACTACTGGCGCGAGACAGCCGCCCCGGACGGCTACGACCTCCCCGACCCGAACGTCTTCGGCCCGCTCGTCCTGACCGCGGCCAATGCCGCCGACGGTGTCCAGGTCGAGGCCGAGAACACCCCGACCGTGGTGCCGCCGGTCACCGGCGACGTCAGCGTGCTGAAGGCGGACTCCGCGACGGGTGACCCGCTGGCCGGCGCCGAGTTCGAGCTGTGGCGCGAGACCAACGACGAGGCCGGACTCCAGGTGGACGGGGCGAACCCGGACACCCACGTCACGGACTGCACCACGCCCGACAGCGGCGTCTGCTCCGAGAACACGACCGTGGGCACCTACTACTGGCGCGAGACCGCCGCCCCGGACGGCTACGAGCTGCCCGACCCGAACGTCTTCGGGCCGCTCGTCCTCACCGAGGACAACGCCGCGCAGGGCGTTCAGATCGAGGCCCTGAACGACAAGACGGTTGTCCCGCCGGTCACCGGTGAGGTGCGGGTCTTCAAGACCGACGCCGAGACCGGCGTCCCGCTCGCCGGAGCCGAGTTCGAGCTGTGGCGCGAGACCAACAACACGCCCGGCCTCCAGACGATCGGCATCAACCCCGACACCCACGTCAGCGACTGCACCACCCCCGACAGCGGCATCTGCTCGGACACCACGGTGGTGGGCACCTACTACTGGCGTGAGACGGCCGCCCCGGACGGCTACGAGCTGCCCGACCCGAACGTCTTCGGGCCGCTCGTGCTGACCGAGGACAACGCCGCCGAAGGCGTGCAGGTCACGGCCGCCAACACCCAGGAGCCCGTGCCGCCGGTGAACGGCTCGATCACCCTCGACAAGACGGACGCCAAGAACGGCGAGCCGCTCGCCGGGGCCGTCTTCGAGCTGTGGCGCGAGACCAACGACGTGCCCGGCCTCCAGGTCGACGGCGCGAACCCGGACACGCTCACCGACGCGGGCTGCTCCACCGGCGACGACGGCCAGTGCGTCTTCGACGACCTGCCGCTCGGTGAGTACTACCTCCGCGAGATCGCCGTTCCGGAGGGCTACGTCCTGTCGGACGACCCGGTCTCCGGGCCGATCGAGGTCACCGAGGAGAACAGCGCCGAGGGCGTCACCGTCGAGCTGACCAACGAGCGCGGTGAACCCTGCAAGGGCAAGGGCGGAAAGGGCAAGGACTGCGAGGACAACGACCACAAGGCGGCCGCACGCGGCTGACCCGGTCACCCGCCCGGCCGCCCACCAGTGGGCGGCCGGGCGGTCCCGCTGTACGGCTTGACAGCACGTACGTCGATATCCGATCACGCAGGAGGTCCGGCCCGTGTCCCGTTCCCACCGCCTCGTCGCTTCCCTGGCCGCCGCCGCGGCCGCGGCGCTGCTGTGCACCGCCGCCCCCGCGGCCGCCGCTCCCCTTCCCGACACCGCGTGCACCGCGCCGGCCGGCCCGTACCAGCGCCAGTTGGAGAAGCACCTCGGGCTGCCCGTCGACGGCCGCCAGTCCGAGGCGGACTGCCGTGCCATCCGGGCCTTCCAGACCGAACAGGGCCGGCCGCACCCGGACGGCCGCGCCGACCTCGGCACCTACCGCGCCATGCTCGTCGTCGAAGCCACGCCGAACCCGAACGCCGCAGGCGACTGCCCGGTCGAGAGCGGGCGGGTCACCTGCGTGGACATGGACCGCCAGCTGCTGTGGGTGCAGAAGGGGAAGAAGGTCGTCTTCGGCCCCGTCGCCACCCGGACCGGCCGTGACGCCCAGGAGACCCGGCCCGGCCGGCACCTCATCTACTGGCGCGACCGCGACCACGTCTCCACCATCTACGACAACGCGCCGATGCCGTACTCCCAGTTCTTCGACGGCGGCCAGGCACTCCACGGCCACCCCGGCGACCTGTACGACGGCGGCGGCTCGGCCGGCTGCGTCAACCTCACCGTGGACGACGCGGCGAAGCTGTGGGACCTGCTCGCGCTGGACGACGTCGTCTACGTGTGGGGCGTGAAGCCCGGCACCGCCGGCTGACGGCGCCGGAGGGGTTCTACTCCTCGCCCTCCAGGTTGCCTTCCGTCTCCAGGAACACCTGGCGCAGTGCTTCGAGGACGGCCGGGTCGGGCTTGGCCCACATGCCGCGCGACTCGGCCTCCAGAAGACGTTCCGCGATCCCGTGCAGTGCCCACGGATTGGCCTGCTCCAGGAAGGCGCGGTTGTCCGGGTCCAGCACATAGGTCTCGGTCAGCTTGTCGTACATCCAGTCCGCCACGACGCCCGTCGTGGCGTCGTAGCCGAAGAGGTAGTCCACGGTCGCGGCCAGCTCGAAGGCCCCCTTGTAGCCGTGGCGGCGCATCGCCTCGATCCACTTGGGGTTGACCACACGGGCCCGGAAAACGCGGGACGTCTCCTCGGTCAGGGTGCGGGTGCGGACGGTCTCGGGGCGGGTCGAGTCCCCGATGTACGCCTCCGGCGCGGTCCCGCGAAGCGCGCGGACCGCCGCGACCATTCCCCCGTGGTACTGGAAGTAGTCGTCCGAGTCCGCGATGTCGTGCTCGCGGGTGTCGGTGTTCTTCGCCGCGACCGCGATGCGCTTGTACGCGGTCTCCATCTCCTCGCGGGCCGGGCAGCCGTCCAGGTCCCGGCCGTAGGCGTAGCCGCCCCACGTCGTGTAGACCTCGGCGAGATCGGCGTCGGTGCGCCAGTCGCGGGAGTCGATGAGCTGGAGCAGCCCGGCGCCGTACGTGCCGGGTCGGGAGCCGAAGATACGGGTGGTGGCCCGGCGTTCGTCGCCGTGCGCGGCGAGATCCGCCTGCGCGTGCGCCCGTACGTGGTTCAGCTCGGCCGGTTCGTCGAGCGAGGCGGCCAGCCGCACCGCGTCGTCGAGCAGGCCGATGGTGTGCGGGAACGCGTCGCGGAAGAAGCCGCTGATGCGGAGGGTGACGTCGATGCGGGGGCGGCCCAGCTCCTCGGCCGGGATCGCCTCCAGGCCGGTGACGCGGCGGGACGCGTCGTCCCAGACCGGGCGCACGCCGAGCAGGGCGAGCGCCTCGGCGACGTCGTCGCCGGCGGTGCGCATGGCGCTCGTACCCCACAGGGAGAGGCCCACCGAGACCGGCCAGTCGCCGTTGTCGGCGCGGAAGCGGGTGAGGAGGGAGTCGGCGAGGGCCTGGCCCGTCTCCCAGGCGAGGCGCGAGGGGACGGCCTTGGGGTCCACGGAGTAGAAGTTCCGGCCGGTCGGCAGGACGTTGACGAGGCCCCGGAGCGGGGAGCCGGAGGGGCCGGCGGGGACGAAGCTTCCGTTCAGGGCGCGGACGCAGTGGTCCAGTTCGTCGGTGGTCCCGGCCAGGCGGGGCACGACCTCTTGGGCGGCGAAGTCGAGGATGGCGGCGACGGGAACGGACCGGGTGAGCGCGGCCACGGCCGCGGGCTCCCAGTTGGCGTCCTCCATCGCCTGGACCAGGGCGCGGGCCTCGTCCTCCACCGTGTCCGCGTCCGTGCGGGTCGCCGCCGACTCGTCCAGGCCGAGGGCTTCGCGCAGGCCGGGCAGGGCTTGCGTGCCGCCCCAGATCTGGCGGGCCCGGAGGATCGCCAGGACCAGGTTGACGCGGGCGGCGCCGGTGGGCGCGGCGCCGAGCACGTGCAGGCCGTCGCGGATCTGGACGTCCTTGATCTCGCAGAGCCAGCCGTCCAGATGCATGATGAAGTCGTCGAAGCCCTCGTCCTCGGGGCGTCCTTCGATCCCCAGGTCGTGGTCGAGCTTCGCGGCCTGGATCAGGGTCCAGATCTGGGCGCGGATGGCCGGCAGCTTGGCCGGGTCCATGGCGGCGATCTGGGCGTGCTCGTCCAGGAGTTGTTCGAGGCGGGCGATGTCCCCGTAGCTGTCGGCGCGCGCCATCGGCGGGACCAGGTGGTCCACGAGCGTGGCGTGCGCCCGGCGCTTGGCCTGGGTGCCCTCGCCGGGGTCGTTGACGAGGAACGGGTAGACGAGCGGCAGGTCGCCGAGCGCGGCGTCGGGCCCGCAGGCGGCGGACAGCCCGGCGTTCTTGCCGGGCAGCCACTCCAGGTTGCCGTGCTTGCCGAGGTGGATCATCGCGTCGGCGCCGAAGCCGTTGTCGTCGGCGCGGGCGGCGATCCAGCGGTAGGCGGCGAGGTAGTGGTGCGAGGGCGGCAGGTCCGGGTCGTGGTAGATCGCGATCGGGTTCTCGCCGAAGCCGCGCGGCGGCTGGATGAGGATCAGAAGGTTGCCCCGGCGCAGGGCGGCCAGGACGATGTCGCCCTCGGGGTTGCGCGAGCGGTCCACGAACATCTCGCCGGGCGGCGGGCCCCAGTGCTCCTCGACGGCCTCGCGGAGTTCGGCGGGCAGTTCGGCGTACCAGCGGCGGTAGTCGGCGGCGGGGATGCGGACCGGGTTGCGGGCCAGCTGCTCCTCGGTGAGCCACGCCTGGTCGTGGCCGCCGGCCTCGATCAGGGCGTAGATCAGCTCGTCGCCGTCGCCGGAGGCGAGGCCGGGGACCTCCTCGGTACCGAAGTCGTAGCCCTCCTCGCGCAGCCGGCGCAGCAGGGCGACGGCGCTGGCGGGGGTGTCGAGGCCGACCGCGTTGCCGATGCGGGAGTGCTTGGTCGGGTACGCGGACAGGACGAGCGCGACGCGCTTGTCGGCGTTCGGGATGTGGCGCAGCCGGGCGTGGCGGACGGCGATACCGGCGACGCGTGCGGCGCGTTCGTCGTCGGCGACGTAGGCGGGCAGGCCGTCCCGGTCGATCTCCTTGAAGGAGAACGGGACAGTGATCAGGCGGCCGTCGAACTCGGGGACGGCGATCTGGCTGGCGGCGTCCAGCGGGGACACGCCCTCGTCGTTGTCCTGCCAGTCGGTGCGGGAGCTGGTGAGGCAGAGGGCCTGGAGGATCGGGACGTCGAGCGCGGTGAGCGCGCCCGCGTCCCAGGACTCGTCGTCGCCGCCGGCCGATGCCTCGGCGGGGCGGGTGCCGCCGGCCGCGAGGACGGTGGTGACGATGGCGTCCGCCGCGCGCAGGGCCTCGATGAGTTCGGGTTCGGGGCTGCGCAGGGATGCGACGTACAGCGGGAGGGCGCGGGCGCCGTGGGCCTCGACGGCCCGGCACAGGGTCTCGATGAACGCGGTGTTGCCGCTCATGTGGTGGGCGCGGTAGTAGAGCACCGCGACCGCGGGGGCGTCGGGCGCCGTCTCGCCGGGGGTGCGTTCCAGCGGGCCCCAGGAGGGCGCGGCGGCGGGGGGTTCGAAGCCGTGGCCGGTGAGCAGCACGGTGTCGGACAGGAACCGGGCGAGCTGGTCGAGGTTGGCGGGCCCGCCGTGCGCGAGGTAGGCGTGGGCCTCGGCGGCGATCCCGATGGGCACGGTGGAGGCGGCCATCAGCTGCGCGTCGGGGGCCTGTTCCCCGGTGAGGACGACGACGGGGCGGCCGGTGGCGAGGACCTGGTCGAGGCCGTCCTGCCAGGCGCGGACCCCGCCGAGAAGGCGTACGACGACGAGGTCGGCGCCGTCCAGCAGCGCGGGCAGGTCCTGGAGCGGGAGGCGGGACGGGTTGGCGTAGCGGTAGCCGACCGGTCCGTGGGAGGCGCGGGCGCTGAGCAGGTCGGTGTCGGACGTCGACAGGAGCAGGATCATGCGGCGTCTGGCCTTCCTCGGGGTGTCCACGCCCCGTGGCGGTGTCGAAGGCTCCCCTGCCCGGACCTGCCGGGTGTTGCGGGGAAGGGAGTTCCTGACTCGCCCGGCCCTGGTGGGACCAAGCTCACAGTGGCGGGACCGCGCCGGATTCGCACCGGGCTTCCTCCCCTGTCGCCGTCTGTGGCGACGACGGACCCGGAGGTCCGTCGCTAGGCATAGTAAGGGCCCGAGGGCGACGATGGGGTCATCGGATCGGATGAGATGGTCGGTATGCTCGCCGCCATGCCTCCCCCAGCCCCCCATTTCGCCCAGCCCGACGACGCCCGTTTCCGGGTCCGCGGCGACGCCTGCCCCGGTGCGCTGCGGCTCCACCGGGCGGACGACGGGGCGTTGGCGCGCGTCCGGGTGCCCGGTGGTGTGCTGTCCTGGGAGCAGGCGGACGGGCTGCGGGAGTTGGCCGGCCGGCTGGGCGATGGTGAGCTGCATCTCACTTCGCGCGGCAATGTGCAGTTGCGCGGGCTCGACGCCGGATGCGGGTCCGAACTGGCCTCCCGGATGAGCGAAATGGGGCTTTTGCCCTCCGCGTCGCATGAGCGGGTCCGCAACGTCGTGGCCTCCCCGCTGTCCGGGCTCGACGGTCGCGGGGCGCGGGACGTCCGGCCCTGGCTGGTCGCGCTGGACGCGCTGGTGTGCGCGAGCGAGGCGGCGGCCGGGCTGTCCGGCCGGTTCCTGTTCGCCCTGGACGACGGGCGCGGCGATATGGACGCGCTGGGCGCGGACGTGACGCTGCGGGCGCGTGGCGACGGGGCGGCGGAGCTGCGGATCGGGGCGCTGGAGTCGGTGGCTCTGATTCCGGGTGACGAGGCGCCGCGCGCCGCGTTGCTGGCGGCGACGGTGTTCCTGTCCGTGGCGGACGCTTCCGGTTCCGGTGCGTGGCGGGTCGCCGAGCTCCCCGCGGGTGCCGGGCCGCTGCTCGACGAGGTGGTGCGCGAGCTGGCCGCGGCCGGACTGCCCGTCAGCCGTGCGACCGTGCCGGTACCGGCCGGGACTCCCCCGGCGCTCGGTGTGGTGGCGGGGCCCGGCGGGACGGACGCGCTGTCGGTCGGGCTGCCGCTGGGGCGGGCGGACGCGGTGCGGTGGCGGGCGCTGACGGACCTCGCCCGAGAGCACGGCGCCGGCGAACTGCGGCTCACCCCGTGGCGCGGAGTCGTCGTGCCCGGTGTCCGGCGGGAGCGGGCGCCGGGGGCGCTCGACGCGCTGGAGGCCGCCGGCCTGGTCACCGCCGACCGCTCGCCGTGGACCGGGACCGGCGCCTGCGTCGGCCGCCCCGGCTGCGTCAAGTCCCTGGCCGATGTGCGGGGTGACGCGGCGTCGGCGCTGCCCGACGCACCGCCCGTGGACGCGCTGCCGGTGCACTGGTCCGGGTGCGAACGGCGGTGCGGCCATCCGCGCGGGGACTGGGTGGACGTCGTCGCCGGCCCGGACGGCTACCGGGTGTCCGTCGTACGCGACGGCGCCCGGCCCGAGAACCCGGTGCGTGTCGCCGCCGACCCGGCCGCGCTGGCCACCGCCGTGGCGGCGGCCCGTAAGCCACGCCCGTGATCCGCGCCCCGAGCTCTTCCCCCGTACAACGCCCCACCCCCTGCCCGTAACCCGCCCGCTGAAGAGAGCGACACCACTGTGCATCAGTACGAGAAGGACGGACCGGCCATCTATCGCCAGTCCTTCGCCACCATCCGGGCGGAGGCGGACCTCGCCGGCCTGCCCGCGGACGTGAGCCAGGTCGCCGTCCGGATGATCCACGCCTGCGGCATGGTCGACCTCGTACGCGACATCGGCTACACGCCCGGCGCGGTCGCCCGAGCCCGCGCCGCGCTACGGGCCGGCGCGCCCATCCTGTGCGATGTGGCCATGGTCGCCAGCGGAGTCACCCGCAAGCGGCTGCCCGCGGACAACGAGGTGGTGTGCACCCTGTCCGACCCGGCCGTGCCCGCCCTCGCGAAGGAGCTGGGCACGACCCGCTCGGCGGCCGCCCTGGAGCTGTGGCGGGACCGGCTCGACGGCGCGGTCGTCGCCGTGGGCAACGCCCCGACCGCCCTGTTCCGGCTGCTCGAAATGATCGAGGACGGCGCCCCGCGCCCCGCCGCCGTCATCGGTGTGCCGGTCGGCTTCGTCGGCGCCGCCGAGTCCAAGGACGCCCTGGCGGCCCACCCGTCCGGGCTCGACCACCTGATCGTGCGCGGCCGGCGCGGCGGGAGCGCCATCGCCGCCGCCGCGCTCAACGCCATCGCCAGCGAGGAAGAGTGACCGTGAGCCAGCAGACAACGGGACGGCTGTACGGGGTCGGGCTCGGCCCCGGCGACCCGGAGCTGATGACCCTGCGCGCGGTGCGGGCCATCGCCGGGGCGGACGTGGTCGCGTACCACAGCGCCCGGCACGGCCGGTCCATCGCCCGGTCCATCGCGGCGGAGCACCTGCGCGCCGACCACATCGAGGAAGCCCTCGTCTACCCGGTCACCACGGAGACCACGGACCATCCGGGCGGCTACCGGGGCGCCATCGAGGACTTCTACACCGAGGCGGCGGCCCGGCTCGCCGCCCATCTGGACGCGGGGCGCACGGTCGCCGTGCTCGCCGAGGGCGACCCGATGTTCTACGGCTCGTACATGCACATGCACAAGCGGCTGGCCGACCGCTACCCCACCGAGGTCATCCCCGGCGTGACCTCGGTCAGCGCCGCCGCCGCCCGGCTCGGCACCCCGCTCGCGGAGGGCGAGGAGGTGCTGACGATCCTGCCCGGCACCCTGCCCGAGGAGGAGCTGACCGCCCGGCTGGCCGCGACCGACGCCGCCGTGGTCATGAAGCTGGGCCGCACCTTCCCCGCCGTGCGCCGCGCCTTCGAGGCGTCGGGCCGGCTGCCCGAGGCCCGTTACGTCGAGCGCGCCACGATGGCCGGGGAGCGGCTGGGCGACCTCGCGGACACCGACGCCGGTTCCGTGCCGTACTTCGCGGTCGCCGTCCTGCCGAGCCGGGTCGACGCCCGGCCCGAACCCGCCCCGGACGGCGGCGGGGTGACCGTGGTGGGCACGGGCCCGGCCGGTCCGCTGTGGCTGACGCCCGAGACGCGTGGCGCGCTGGCCGCCGCCGACGACCTCGTCGGCTACACCACGTATCTGGACCGGGTGCCGGTCCGGCCGGGGCAGACCCGGCACGGCTCCGACAACAAGGTGGAGTCGGAGCGGGCCGAGTTCGCGCTCGACCTGGCCCGGCGCGGGCGGCGCGTCGCCGTCGTGTCCGGCGGCGATCCGGGGGTCTTCGCGATGGCCACGGCTGTGCTGGAGGTGGCGTCGCAGGAGGCGTACGCGGACGTGCCGGTGCGGGTGCTGCCGGGGGTGACGGCCGCCAACGCGGCGGCGGCCCGCGCCGGGGCGCCGCTGGGCCACGACTACGCGGCGATCTCGCTCTCGGACCGGCTCAAGCCGTGGGACGTCATCGCGCGGCGGCTCGCCGCGGCCGCGTCGGCCGATCTGGTGCTGGCGCTGTACAACCCCGGTTCGCGCAGCCGGACCTGGCAGGTCGGCAAGGCGCGGGACCTGCTCCTTGAGCACCGCTCGCCGGACACGCCCGTGGTCCTGGGCCGGGACGTCGGCGGGCCCGCCGAGAGCGTACGGACCGTGCGCCTGGCGGACCTCGACCCGGCCGATGTGGACATGCGCACGATCCTGATCGTCGGTTCCTCGCAGACCCGCTGGGAGCGGCGCGGCGAGGGGCGGCAGATCGTGTGGACGCCGCGCCGCTACCCGGAGAACTGATCCGTCAGCCAGACCAGGGCCTCTTCCGGGGTGCCGGCCACCGCGCCCCCCGCCGGGACCGGTGGCCGGCGGACGACGACGACGGGGAGGCCGGCCTCGCGGGCGGCGGCCAGCTTGGGGGCGGTCGCGGCGCCGCCGCTGTCCTTGGTGACGAGGACGTCGACGCGGTGGCGGCGGATCAGCTCCCGCTCCCCTTCGAGGGTGAAGGGGCCCCGGTCGAGCAGGGTCTCCATCCGTGCCGGGTACGGCGGTTCGGGCGCGTCCACGGACCGCATGAGGAACCACAGGCCGTCCAGCCCGGCGAAGGCGGCGAGCCCCATCCGCCCGGTGGTGAGGAAGACCCGCCGCCCCAGCGCGGGCAGGGCCGCCGCCGCCTCGTCCAGGGAGCCGACCGGGTGCCAGTCGTCGCCGTCACCGGGCACCCAGCCGGGGCGGCGCAGCATGAGGAGAGGAACATGGGCGGCGGCGGCCGCGGCGGCCGCGTTGAACGTGATCGTGCCGGCGAAAGGATGGGTGGCGTCGATGAGCGCGTGCACCCGGTGTGCGCGGAGCCAGTCCGCGAGCCCTTCGGCGCCGCCGAAGCCGCCGACGCGGACCTCGCCGGGCGGCAGCTTGGGCCGGGCCACCCGCCCGGCCAGCGAACTGGTGACCCTGCTCCCGGCGGGCAGGCCGGCCACCAGCAGTTCGGCGAGCCGGCGGGCCTCCGTCGTCCCGCCCAGAATCAGTACGTGCACGAGGACCATCCATGAGTGAGAGCGTGTCGGCGAAGGGCGGGCGCGGCGCCCAACTCAAGCACACCGGGCTGCGGCCCGGCTGGACGACCGGGGCCTGTGCCACGGCCGCCGCCACCGCCGCGTACACGGCGCTGCTGAGCGGTGACTTCCCGGACCCGGTGACCGTCACGCTGCCGCGCGGCGAGACCCCGGCGTTCGCGCTGGCCGTGGAGGAGCTGGCCGGGGACCGGGCGACGGCGGGCGTGGTGAAGGACGCGGGCGACGACCCCGATGTGACGCACGGCGCGCTGGTACGGGTGAGTGTGCGGGCGCTGCCGCCGGGTGCGGGGGTGGTGTTCCGGGCCGGGCCCGGTGTGGGCACGGTGACGCTGCCGGGGCTGCCGCTGGAGGTGGGCGAGCCGGCCGTGAACCCGGTGCCGCGCCGGATGATCGGCGAGCATCTGGCGCGGGTGGCGGCGGCGCACGGCGGCTCGGGGGACGTCGAGGTGACGATCGGGGTGGACGACGGCGAGGAGATCGCCCGCTCCACCTGGAATCCGCGGCTGGGCATCCTGGGCGGTCTGTCGATCCTGGGCACGACCGGGATCGTGGTGCCGTACTCCTGCTCGGCGTGGATCGACTCCATCCGCCGGGGCGTGGACGTGGCGCTCGCGGACGGGCGCACCCATGTCGCCGGGTGCACGGGCTCCACCTCGGAGAAGACGGTGGTCGCCGTGTACGGGCTGCCGGAGATCGCGCTGCTGGACATGGGCGACTTCGCGGGCGCGGTGCTCAAGTACGTACGGCGGCATCCGGTGGAACGGCTCACGATCTGCGGCGGGTTCGCCAAGCTGTCGAAGCTGGCCGCCGGTCATCTCGACCTGCACTCGGGGCGCTCCCAGGTGGACAAGGGGCATCTCGCCGAACTGGCCCGGCGCGGCGGCGCCGACGAGGCCCTGGCCGCCGAGATCGCCGTCGCCAACACCGGCCTGGCCGCCCTGCGGCTGAGCCAGGCGCACGGTGTTCCGCTGGGTGATCTGGTGGCCGTGGCCGCGCGGGACCAGGCGCTGTCGGTGCTGCGCGGCGCCCCGGTGGCGGTGGACGTGATCTGCATCGACCGGGCGGGCACGGTGGTGGGGCGCAGCCCGGTGCGCTGACGCCCCGTGCGCCCGGCCGGCGCTCAGCAGGTGTGGCGGTCGCGGGCGGGCGAGTAGAGGTGGCTGTCGTGGAACTGCTCGGCGCCCAGGGTGCGGCCGACCATGATGACGGCGGTGCGGATGACGCCGGCCGCCTTCACCTGGTCCGCGATGTCGTCCAGGGTGCCGCGCAGGATCAGCTCGTCGGGGCGGGAGGCCATGGCGACGACGGCGGCCGGGCAGTCGGCCCCGTAGTGCGGCAGCAGTTCCCCGACGACGCGGTCCACGTAACGGGCGGCGAGGTGCAGCACGATCAGCGCGCCGCTGCGGCCCAGGGTCGCCAGGTCCTCGCCCTCGGGCATGGCGGTGGCGCGCTGGGCGATCCGGGTGAGGATGACGGTCTGGCCCACGGTCGGCACGGTCAGTTCCCGCTTGAGCGCGGCGGCGGCCGCCGCGAACGCGGGGACGCCGGGCACCACTTCGTAGGGCACGCCCGCCTCGTCCAGGCGGCGCATCTGCTCGTTGACGGCGCTGAACACCGACGGGTCGCCGGAGTGCAGGCGCGCCACGTCGTGGCCGGCCCGGTGCGCGGCGACGAGTTCGGCGGTGATCCGGTCGATGTCGAGCTGCGCGGTGTCCACCAGGCGCGCGTCGTCCGGGCATTCGGCGAGGAGCTCGCGGGGCACCAGGCTGCCCGCGTACAGGCACACGTGGCAGGAGGCGAGGACGCGCGCGCCGCGCACGGTGATCAGGTCGGCCGCTCCCGGCCCCGCTCCGATGAAGTACACGGTCATCTGTCGTCTCCTGGGGGTTGTACGGGGGCACGGGCGGGGCCGGCGGGTTTGCGTACCGACCATTGGGTGACCGGCATCGCCTGGCGCCAGCCGGTGAAGGCGCCGACCGGGGCCGCGTGCGCCACGGCGAGCCGGACGAGTTCGCCGCCGTGGCGCCGGTAGCGGTCGGTGAGCAGGGCCTCGGATTCCAGGGTGACCGTGTTGGCGACGAGCCGGCCGCCGGGCGGCAGCGCGTCGAGGCAGGCGTCGAGGAGGCCGGGCGCGGTGAGGCCGCCGCCGATGAACACGGCGTCCGGGGCGGGGAGTCCGTCCAGGCAGCCGGGGGCGCGGCCGGTGACGACGCGCAGTCCGGGCACGCCGAGCCGGGCGGCGTTCGCCTCGATGCGCGCCGCGCGCACCGGGTCGCGTTCCACGGTGACGGCCCGGCAGGAGGGGTGGGCGCGCATCCACTCGACGGCGATGGAGCCGGAGCCGCCGCCGATGTCCCAGAGGAGTTCGCCGGGGGCGGGGGCGAGCACGCCGAGGGTGACGGCCCGGACATGGCGCTTGGTCAGCTGGCCGTCGTGCTCGTACGCCTCGTCGGGCAGACCGGGCACGGCGCCGAGGCGCAGGGTGCCGAGGGCGGCGCGGCACTCGACGGCGACGACGTTGAGCGGGTCGCCCGGCGGCCGGTCCCAGGTGTCGGCGGTGCCCTCGGCGCACGCCTCGTCCTCGCCGCCGAGCTGTTCGAGGACCTTCAGGCGGCTGGGCCCGAAGCCCCGGTCCCGGAGCAGGGCGGCGATGCCGGCCGGGGTGGTGGCGTCGGCGCTGAGGACGAGCAGCCGGCGGCCGTCGTGCAGGGCGGCGGCGAGCCGGGCGGCGGGGCGGCCGACGAGGGTGACGACCTCGGTGTCCTCCAGCGGCCAGCCGAGGCGGGCGCAGGCGTAGGACACGGACGAGGGGTGGGGCAGGACGCGCAGCCGGTCGGCGCCCAGGACTTCGGTGAGGGCGCGGCCGATCCCGTAGAACATCGGGTCGCCGCTGGCCAGGACGGCGATGCGGCGGCCGGTGTGGGCGGCGAGCAGGCCGGGCACGGCGGGGCGCAGCGGTGACGGCCAGGGCACCCGCTCGCCCGTGCACTCCGGTGGCAGGAGGCCGAGTTGGCGGCCGGCGCCGATGAGGACCCGGGCGTCGCGCAGGGCGGTGCGCGCCGGTTCGGTGAGGCCCGTCCAGCCGTCGGCGCCGATCCCGACCACGGTGACTGCGGGCGGGCGGGGGTGCTCGGGGGTCACGGACGGTACCTCGGGTTCGGGGGCGGGCGCCTCCGCACTCTACTGGCCGGTCGGCGGCGGTGTTCGAACAGGTCCCCGCTGCGGGAGGGCGCGGGAGCCTTCGGGAACGCCGTTGGGAACGCCGTTGGGACGATCCTCCGATCACACCCGCATCTGCCATGTGTTTTCCCATGGAAAGCTGCACATGCCATGTCAACACGCCTATTCTTCGGCACATGCTGCTTTCCGAGGTCCTCACCCCCGCCCGGCGGCGCGCCGCCGCCGCCCTCCTCGTCGTGGGCCTGCTCACGCCCCTGGCCGCCTGCGGCGGGAACGACGACACCGAGGACGCGTCCACCGAACTGACCGTCCTCGCCGCGTCCTCGCTCACCGACGTGTTCGAGGAGGCGGGTGCCGCGTACGAGAAGGAGCACCCGGGGACGGAGGTGACGTTCTCCTTCGCCGGGTCGCAGGAGCTGGCCGCCCAGGTGAAGCAGGGCGCGCCCGCCGACGCGCTCGTCACCGCCGACACCAGGACCATGGACGGGCTGAAGGCGGAGACCGGGACGCCCGTCGTCATCGCGAAGAACCGTCTCGTCATCGCCACCGCGTCCGGCAACCCGGAGAAGGTCGGCGGCCTCCGGGACCTGGCCGACCCGAAGCTGAAGGTGGTGCTGGCCGCGCCCGAGGTACCGGTGGGCCGGTACAGCGCGCAGATACTGGACGCCCAGAAGATCACCGTGAAGCCGGTGTCGCAGGAGCCGAATGTGCGCGCGGTCCTGAGCAAGGTCGAACTGGGCGAGGCGGACGCCGGGCTGGTCTACCGGACCGATGTCGCGTCCGCCGCCGGGAAGGTGGACGCGGTGGACATCCCGGACGCGCAGAACGCCGTCGCCTCCTACCCGGCCGCCACGCTGAACGGCAGCGGGCATGGCGACGCCGCCGCCGCGTTCGTGAAGTGGCTGTCCTCGCCCGAGGCGCGGAAGATCCTGACCGGCGCGGGCTTCCAGCAGCCGTAACGTGAACCCGGAAGCCCGAGACGTCGGCAGGGGACCTCGATGAACCGATCCCGCGCACCGCTGGTGCTGGCGCTGCCCGCGCTGCTGGCCGTCGCGTTTCTGCTGCTGCCGCTGGCCGGTGTCCTCGCCCGCACCTCGTGGGGCGAGCTGGGCGCGCATCTGACCGGTGAGGGCACCGTCGAGGCGCTGACGCTGTCGCTGATCGTCTCCGGCTGGGCGCTGCTCCTCTCGCTGCTGCTCGGGGTGCCGCTGGCCTGGCTGCTGGCCCGCGTCGACTTCCCCGGCAAGGCGGTCGTCCGCTCGCTGGTGCTGCTGCCGATGGTGCTGCCGCCCACGGTCGGCGGGGTCGCCCTGCTCCTCGCCTTCGGCCGGCGGGGGCTGCTCGGGCCGTGGCTGGAGGACTGGTTCGGCATCACGCTGCCCTTCCACACCTCCGGGGCGGTGCTCGCGGCGACCTTCGTCGCGATGCCGTTCCTGGTGATCAGCCTGGAGGGCGCGCTCGGCGGACTGCGCCCCCGGTACGAGGAGACGGCGGCCTCGCTGGGCGCCTCGCCGGTACGGGTGTTCCGCACGGTCACGCTGCCGATGGTCGCCCCCGGTCTCGCTGCGGGCGCGGCGCTGACCTGGGCGCGGGCGCTCGGCGAGTTCGGGGCGACCATCACGTTCGCGGGCAACCTCCCCGGCACCACGCAGACGCTGCCGCTGCGGGTCTATCTGCTGCTCCAGGACAGCCCGGAGGCCGCGACCTCGGTCTCCCTGCTGCTCCTCGTCATCGCCATGGCGGTGCTGCTGGCGCTGCGCGGGCGCTGGACCGGGACGCCCCGGCCGGGTACGCCCCGGCGGGAGGCGGCGGACGACGGGCCCGCCGCCCCTGGCGGGCCGCCGCCCGTCGAGCGGGGGCCCGCAGAGCGGGGGCCCGCCGCCGGGCACTGGCCGCTGCACGCCGACGTCACCGGGTTCGACGAGCTGACCCTCGACGCGGAGGCCGGCACCACCGTCGCGGTCGTCGGCCCCAACGGCGCCGGCAAGACGACGCTGCTGCGCGCCCTGCTCGGCCTCACCCCGCGCGCCCACGCCCGGCTCCGGCTCGGCGACACCGACGTCAGCGCGCTGCCCGTCCACCGCCGGGGCGTCGCCTGGGTGCCGCAGGACGGCGCCCTGTTCCCGCACCTGAGCGTGCTCGCCAACACCGCGTACGGGCTGCGCGCCTGCGGCGTGCCGCGCGCCGAGGCCCGGCGCGCCGCGCGGGAATGGCTCGACCGGCTGGGCGTCGGCCACCTCGCCGGGCGGCGGCCCGCCCAGGTCTCCGGCGGGCAGGCGCAGCGGGTCGCGCTGGCCCGCGCGCTGGCCGCCCGGCCCCGGCTGCTGCTGCTCGACGAACCGCTGGCCGCGCTCGACCAGACCACCCGGTCCCGCGTCCGGCACACCCTGCGCCGCCATCTGGACGGGTTCGGCGGGGTCTGTCTGATCGTCACCCACGACCCCGTGGAGGCGGTCGCGCTCGCCGACCGGGTGCTCGTGCTGGACGGGGGCCGGGCGCTCCAGTACGCGCCGCCCGCCGAGGTGAGCCGCCATCCGCGCTCCCCCTGGGTCGCCCGGATGCTGGGCCGCAACGCCTGGCCCGGCACCGCCACCGCCGAGGGCCTGGAACCGGCGGACGGCGGCCGGCTCGTCGCCGCCGATCCGCTGCCCGCCGGGGTGCCCGCGCTGGCGGTCATCGCGCCCGAGGCCGTCTCCGTGCACCGGGAGCGGCCCACCGGGAGCCCGCGCAACGTGTGGCCGGGGACGGTGCGCGAGATCACCTCGTCGGGCGGGAGCCGGCTGCGGGTGCTGGTGGGGTCCGGTGAGGCGCCGGACCTGGTCGCGGAGATCACCCCGCAGTCCGCCGCCGAACTGGGCCTGGCGGACGGGGTGCCGGTGTGGACGAGCGTCAAGGCGACCGAGGTGACGCTCGTCGCGCTCTGAACGGCCGGCGGGCGGCCTCCGGGCGGCCGGTCAGTACACGTCGCGGACGTACCGTTTGTCGGCGGCGAGCTGCTTCAGGTACAGGGTCGCCGCCTCCGGTTCCAGGCCGCCGTGCGCGACGGCGATGTCGTGCAGGGCCCGGTCCACGTCCTTGGCCATCCGGGCCGCGTCGCCGCACACGTAGAAGTGGGCGCCGTCGCGCAGCCAGGACCACAGCCTGGCGCCGTGTTCGCGCATCCGGTCCTGGACGTAGACCTTGGCGCGCTGGTCACGGGAGAAGGCGGTGTCCAGCCGGGTCAGGGTGCCGTCCGCGAGGAAGGAGGTCAGCTCCTCCTCGTAGAAGAAGTCGGTCGCCCGGTGCTGTTCGCCGAAGAACAGCCAGTTGGGGCCGGGGTCCCGGCGGGCCCGGCGCTCCTCCAGGAAGCCGACGAAGGGGGCGACTCCGGTGCCGGGCCCCACCATGACCATGGGGGTGTCCGGCCGGGCGGGCGGCCGGAAGTGCGGGGCGCGCCGGACGAAGACCGGTATCCGTGTGTCGGGGGCGGCGTCCGCGAGGAACGGCGAGCAGACCCCGGCGCGCGGCCGGCCGTCCGGGTTCTCGTAGCGGACGACGGAGACCGTGAGGGAGAGCCGGTCGGGGTCGGTGAGCGGGCTGGACGATATGGAGTACAGGCGCGGCTGGAGGGGCCGGAGGACCGCGGCCCATTCCTCCGGGGTCGCCTTCACCGGGTGGTCGGCGAGGAGGTCGACGGCCTGGCGGCCCCAGGACCAGCGGGCGAGTTCGCCCTTGTTGTCGGGTCGCAGCATCTTCTTCAGGTCCCGGTCCCCGGTCCGTTCGGTGACGAAGCCGAGCAGGGCCGGGGTGAGCCGGGTGATGTCCAGATGGCGGTGCAGGGCCTCGCCGAGGGAGACGCCGCCGGTGCCGGGGACCTCGATCTCCGCGCCCGCGTCGAGGCCGGTGACGGAGAGCCATTCGCCGACCAGGTCCGGGGGGTTGACGGCGTGGACGCCGAGGGCGTCGCCGGCGGCGTACTCCAGGGCGGTGCCGGTCCCGGCGGTGTCGAAGGTGAAGCGGCGGACCTCCTTGCCGGAGCCGGGGCGGCCGAGCAGCCGGTTGCCGGCGAGGCGGGCGGCGATGGGGGCGGGCCTGGAGGCGCGGGCGGGGGCCGGCGGCGGGGTGCTCCCGGCGGGCGGCGGGGCGGTGGAGGGCGTGCCTGCGGCGGGCGGGGTGCTCCCGGCGGGCGGGCCGGCGAGGCCGGCGAGGACCTGGTCGAGCCAGTGCAGCGCGGACGGCTCGTAGTCGGGTTCGCAGTCGGTGCGCGGGGCGAGGCGGACGGCCCCCAGCTCCTCCAGGCGCCGGTCCAGCCGGCGGCCGTGCCCGCAGAAGTCGTCGTACGAGGAGTCGCCGAAGGCCAGTACCGCGTACCGCCGGCCGTCCAGGGGCGGGGCGTCGGCGGCCGTCAGGGCCGTCCAGAACCCGGAGCCGTTGTCGGGCGCGTCGCCGTCCCCGAAGGTGCTGGTGATCAGGAGGAGGTCGGCGGCCGGGGGCAGGGCGCGCGGATCGGCCTCGTCCATGCCGAGGAGGCGGGCACGGTGGCCGGTGGCGGTGAGCCGGTCCGCGGTGGCGGCGGCGAACTCCTCGGCGTTGCCGGTCTGCGAGGCCCACAGCACGACCACCTCGCGCCCCGCCGGCCCGGCGGGTGCGGGCTCGGGTGCGGGCGTGGGCGCGGCGGCTCCGGCGGGCGGGGTCGCGCGCGAGTACAGGCCGGCCAGGACGCCGTTGACCCAGCGGGCGTGCTCGGTGGCGAAGGGGGCGTCGGGCGGGAGGACCGGGATGCCGGGGGCGCCCAGCGCGAGACCGGCGAGGAAGCCGACCAGATACTGCCGCTCGTGCTCGGCGAGGACCGGGGGCGGGGCGCTCTCCAGGCCGAAGGCGACGGCGGGCGCCCGCTCGGGCACCTGCGCCGGCGGGGGTGGCACTGCCGCCTTCGTCAGGGTCACCGCGCACACCTTGAACTCCGGCTGGAAGGAGACCGGGTCCACCGCGTCCCCCGTCACCGCGTTGACGGCGAGGTCCTTGCCGAACAGGTCGTTCCAGTGGAAGGGCGCGAAGCAGCAGCCCGGCGCGACCCGGTCGGTGACCGCGGCCGGCAGCACCGCCCGCCCGCGCCGCGAGGCCACCTCCACCGCGTCCCCCTCCGCGATGCCCAGGCGGGCCGCGTCCTCGGGGTGCACCTCCACGAACGGGCCGGGGTTCAGCCGGTTGAGCTTGGCGACCCGGCCCGTCTTGGTGAGGGTGTGCCACTGGTGCGGGACGCGCCCGGTGTTCAGCACGAAGGGGTAGTCGTCGTCCGGGAGTTCGGCGGGCGGCAGATGGGGGCGGGCGAAGAAGCGGGCCCGGCCGGTCGGGGTCGGGAAGACCGGTCCGCCGCCGTCCGGGGCGAGGTAGCGGATCGGGTTGCGGTCCGGGCCGTCCGGGGTGGGCGCGGGCCACTGGACGGGGGCGGTGCGCAGCCGTTCGTACGTCACGCCCCGCAGGTCGTAGCCGGTGCGGGGGTTGGCCGCGCGCTTGATCTCCTCGAAGACGTCCTCGGCGCTGTCGTAGGTGAAGCCGTCCTCGTACCCCATCGCGCGGGCGACGCGGGCGATGATCCGCCAGTCCGCGAGGGCTTCGCCGGGCGGGTCGACGGCGGGGCGGGCGAGGGTGAGGTTGCGTTCGCTGTTGACGAGTACGCCCTCCGTCTCGCTCCACAGCGCTCCCGGCAGCATGATGTCGGCGTGGGCGTTGGTCTCCGTTTCGGCGAAGGCGTCCTGGGTGATGACGAGTTCGGCGGCCGCCAGGGCCTTGACGACGGTGCTCCGGTTGGCGACCGAGGCGACCGGGTTGGTGCAGATGATCCAGCACGCCCTGATGTCGCCGGCCGCCATCCGTTCGAACATCTCGACCGTGCCCCGGCCGCACTCGTCCTTGCGCAGGGTGCCGGGCGCCAGGCCCCACAGCTCCTCGGTGAAGGCCCGGTCCTCGTCGTCCAGGAGCGATCGCTGACCGGGCAGTCCGGGGCCCATGTAGCCCATTTCGCGACCGCCCATGGCGTTGGGCTGGCCGGTGAGCGAGAGGGGGCCGCTGCCCGGACGGCAGATGGCGCCCGTCGCCAGGTGCAGGTTGATCAGCGCGTTGGTGTTCCAGGTGCCGTGCGTGGACTGGTTGAGGCCCATGGTCCAGCAGCTCGTCCACTGCCCGGCCTCGCCGATCCAGCGGGCGGCGCGGCGCAGGTCCTCCTCCGGGACGCCGGTGAGCGCGGCGACCGCGTCCGGCGGGTAGTCGGCGAGGAATTCCGGCATCGCCTCCCAGCCCTCGGTGTGCGCGGCGATGAACGCGGGGTCGGTGTGCCCGTTAGCGTGGAGCAGGTGGAGCAGGCCGTTGAGGAGGGCCAGGTCGGTGCCGGGGCGGACGCGCAGGAAGAGGTCGGCCTTGTCGGCGGTGGCGGTGCGCCGGGGGTCGACCACGATCAGTCTGGCGCCGGCCTTGACCCGGTCGAGGAGGCGCAGGAAGAGGACCGGGTGGCAGTCGGCCATGTTGGAGCCGATGACCAGGAAGACGTCGGCGCGGTCCAGGTCGTCGTAGGAGCCGGGTGGGCCGTCCGCGCCGAGGGACAGTTTGTAGCCGCTGCCCGCGCTGGCCATGCACAGCCGCGAGTTGGACTCGACGCGGTTGGTCCGGATGAACCCCTTGGCCAGTTTGTTGGCGAGGTACTGCGCCTCCAGGCTCAGCTGCCCGGACATGTAGAAGGCGACGGCGTCCGGCCCGTGCGTGTCGACGACGGCGCGCAGCCGCCGCGCGGTGGCGGCGATCGCCTCGTCCACGGCGACCGGTACGGGCTCCGCGCCGCGTGCGGGCCGCATCAGCGCGGTGGTCAGCCGGCCGGGCGCGGCGAGCAGGTCGGCGGTGGTGGCGCCCTTGGTGCACAGGCGGCCGGAGTTGGCGGGATGGGCCCGGTCCCCCGACGCCTTGCGGACGGTACGGCGCCCGTCCGGCCCGGACGCGATGTCGAGGACCATGCCGCAGCCCACCCCGCAGTACGAGCAAACCGTACGGACCTGAGTGGTGTCGGCCGACGAGCTGAGTGGGGGCACCGGGGCGACCTTCCATGAATCGGATCGTCCTTCGACGGTAGGAAGGGGCCGTTACGCGGGTGTGGCCCCGGCCGATCATGGGTGGTAACGCTCGACGCACACTGGTCCGGTGACCGCTGTGAGAAGCGCTGGGGGGTCAGGTCTCCTCGGTGAGCTGCTCGTCCAGGTCGTCGAAGAGCAGCTCGGAGTGATCCACCTGCCCGGTCCGGTAGGCGGAGCGGGCCACCAGGTGGGCGGCGACGGGGCCGGTCATCAGCTGGAAGAAGCCGATCAGCGCCAGCGTGGCGAGGTCCATGCCGCTGCGCAGCCGCAGCGCGACCCCGGCGAGCACGATGAGCATGCCGAGCGCCTGCGGTTTCGTCGCGGCGTGGCTGCGCGACAGCACGTCCTTGAGGCGCAGCATGCCGACCACCCCGAGCAGGCAGATCGCCGCGCCGAGCAGCACCAGCGCCGCGCCCGCCGTGTCCAGGATCTGGAGCCAGACGCTCATGAGGCGCCGCCGCCGTCGTTCCGGCCGCCGCCGTCGTTCCGGCCGCCGCCGTCGTTCCGGCCGGGGCGGCGCGGATGGCCGGGCGGCCGGTCGCGTACGGCGATGAAGCGGGCGATGCCGACCGAGCCGGTGAAGCCGAGGAAGGCGAGCACCAGCATGATCGGGAAGTAGAACGGGTCGCGGGCGAGCGCCGACTTGGCGCCGAGCCCGGCGATGATCAGGGCGGCGCAGACGTCCAGGGCGATGGCCCGGTCCAGCATGGAGGGCCCGCGCCAGACGCGGGCGAGCAGGGCCGCGCCGGCGATCACGATGAGGACGACGGCTGCGACGATCAGCACCCGGTCCACGGTCTGGGGCGCGCTCATGGCCTGTCCTCCTGGTGGTCCGGCGGGGGGCCGGTGTGGGGTGCGGGCGGGGGCGGGGCGGCGACGCGCTCGATCTCCTCGCGGGTGCCGAAGGCCCGTACGATCAGCTCCTCGGTGCGCCAGACGGACCGCTGGGCCGCCGCCAGTTCGGCGGGCCGGCCGTCCAGGATGTGCACGAAGACGGTGGCGGTGGCGCGGCGCACCTCGACGACCGAGCTGTCGGGCACGTTGGAGACCGCGACCGCGACGGCGGTGAGCATCAGGTCGGAGCGGCAGCGCAGCGGTACGGCGATGACGGCGGCGCGGCGCGTGCTGCTGCCGTGGATCTGCCGGGTGACCTTCATGCCCGAGGTGTACATGTCGTACAGGAGGTAGCCGGCCAGCCGCAGCATGCCCCAGGGGTGCAGTCGCAGCCCGAGGTCGACCTTGGGCAGCGGGAAGGCGAGGCAGACGGCCACCGCGACCAGGACCCCGGTCAGCAGGTTGGCCCAGTTCGGGCTCGACCAGAGCAGCACCCAGATGAAGGTGAGCCAGGCGATCAGCGGCAGGTCCAGGACGCGCCGGCGGCGGCCGCCGAACGCGGCGCTGAAGGGCGGCAGGTCCTTGTTCCGGAACGAGAAGGTGACCAGGCGTTTCACCGTCCGAGCACCTCCTGGGTGTAGGGCGTGCGGGCGATGAGTTCGGCGGCGGCGCGGTCGGTGTAGGAGGTGAGCGGGCCGCCGAACACGGTGAAGGCGAGGCCGAGGGCGACCGCGGCGCCGGTCGCCCAGGTCATCGGGCGGGGCAGCACGCTGGTGGTGGTGACGGCGTGGCCGTGGAGGGTGGCGGCGACGGCGAGCCCGGCCGGCTGGTGGCGGAAGCGCACGCCCTCGTCGCCGCTGCCGGGCACCCGGTCGGGGCCGGTGTCCTCGTCGTCGTCGCTGTCGTCGTCGGACTCCAGGACGGTGCCGGCGGCGGCCTGGCCCGGCGGGGCGGCCCGCCAGAAGGCGAGGTTCCAGACCTTGGCCATCACGTACAGCGTGAGCAGGCTCGTCACGGTCGCGCCGACGACGAGAATCCAGGCCCACACCCCGCCCTCGGCGACCCCGGCGCGCATCAGGCCCAGTTTGCCGATGAAGCCGGACAGCGGGGGGATGCCGGCCAGGTTCATCGCGGGGACGAAGAAGAGGACGGCGAGCGCGGGGGCGGCGCGGGCGATGCCGCCGAGCCGGGTGAGTTCGGTGGTGCCGCCCCGGCGCTCGATGAGCCCGGCGACCAGGAACAGCGTCGTCTGCACGGTGATGTGGTGGACGACGTACACGATGGCGCCACCGTACGCGTCGCGGGTGGCCAGGCCGATGCCGAAGACCATGTAGCCGATGTGGCTGATCAGGGTGAAGGACAGCAGCCGCTTGAAGTCGGTCTGCGCGACGGCGCCCATGATGCCGATGACCATCGAGGCGAGCGCCGCCGCCATCAGCAGGTCGCCGAGCCGGTTGCCGGGGAAGAGGAGGGTCTCGGTGCGCAGCATGCAGTAGACGCCGACCTTGGTGAGCAGTCCGGCGAAGACGGCGGTCACGGGGGCGGGCGCGGTCGGGTAGGAGTCGGGCAGCCAGGCGGCGAGCGGGAAGACGGCGGCCTTGATCGCGAAGACCGTGAGCAGCATGGCCTGGATGAGGGTCTGGACGCCGAGCGGGAGGCCGGGGAGGCGTTCGGCGAGCTGGGCGAAGTTGGCGGTGCCGGTCGCCGCGTACGTCATGGCGATGGCGGTGAGGAACAGCATCGAGGAGAACAGCGAGATGATCACGTACGTGGAGCCGGCGCGGATGCGGGGTCCGGTGCCGCCGAGGGTGAGCAGGACGAAGCTGGCGACGAGCATGATCTCGAAGCCGACGTAGAGGTTGACCAGGTCTCCGGCGAGGAAGGTGCAGGAGACCCCGGCGACCAGGATCAGATAGGCGGGGTGGAAGACGGCGACCGGTGTCTCCTCGTCCCGGTCGGCCATGCCCTGGCCCAGGGAGTAGACGAGGACGCACAGGGTGACGGCCGACGAGACCGTCAGCATCAGCCCGGAGAGCCGGTCGGCGACGAGGGTGATGCCGAGCGGCGGCGCGAAGTCGCCGAGGTGCACGGAGAGCGGCCCGTTCCGGTCGGCGGCGATCATCAGCGTGACCGAGAGGCCGAGGACGGCGGTGAGCACGGCGACGCTGACGAAGCGCTGGAACCATTTGAGCCGGGTGCCGAAGGCGAGGCTCAGGCCCGTCGCGCACAGCGGGAGCAGGACCGGCAGCGGGACGAGGGCGTTCATCCGGTGTCTCCCGGTCTCGGGGCGTCGGGGTCGGTGGTTCCGCTTTGGCCGCCGTCCCCGGTCGCGGGGCGGTCCTCCGGGTCGGCGCCGAGGATGTCGTGCCACAGGTCGCCGGTGGCGTCGCGGCCGCGGGCCTGGAGGGCGCGGTCGGCGCGCAGCCGGGCCCGCAGCCGGCGGCGCTCCTCGCGGTAGCGGCGGCGGGCCTCGTCGCTGCGGTCGCCGTCGGCCCGGAAGCGGGCGCGCAGTTCGTCGCGTTCGTCCAGTACTTCGGCGCGCAGGACGATGCGCCGGTCCTCCAGGTCGTCGTGGACCTCGTCGGTGCCGGTCAGCTGGTGGCCCCGGTAGGCCATGGCGAGCAGGAACGCGGTGGTGGCCAGGGTGATGACGATCGCGGTGAGGGCGATGGCCTGCGGCAGCGGGTCGGTGACCAGGGAGAGGTCGACGCCGTAGAGCAGCGGTTCGCGGCCGGCGGACCCGGTGGCGGACAGGACGAACAGGTTGATGCCGTTGCTCGCGACGACCGCGCCGAGCAGGATGCGGGTGAGGGGCCGGGTCAGCATGAGGATGCCGCCGACCGCGCACAGGACGGCCGCGGTGGCCAGGAGCGAGGCGCTGACGGTCACGGGGTCGCCTCCCCGGTCTGCGGTCCGGTCTGCGGTCCGGTCTGCGGGCCCGTCCGGCGGGCGGCGGCCTTCTCGGCGGCGACGCGCTCGATCTGGCGGTCGATCTTGGCGCCGAGGGCCCGCACGATGTCGAGGACGACGCCGAGGACCAGCAGATAGACGCCGCAGTCGAAGAGGACCGGGGTACCGAACTCGAAGTCGCCGAAGACCGGCAGGTGGCCGTGGTACGTCCAGGCGTGCAGGACCGTTCCGTCCCGGAGGCCGAGGAGGGCGACGCCGGTGGAGAGGAAGAGGCCGAGGCCGGTGAAGAGGCCGGGTTGCAGGGGCGCGGCCTCGGCGAGTTCGAAGCGGCCGCCCGCGAGATAGCGGGTGATCAGGGCGAGGCCCGCGACCAGGCCGCCGACGAAGCCGCCGCCCGGCATGTTCTCGGCGCAGAACAGCAGGTAGACGGAGAGCACCAGGATCGGGTGGAACAGCAGGCGCGCGATGACCTCGAAGACGACGGACCGGTGTTCCGGGGCGAGGGTCGCGCCGGCCGCCAGCCAGCCGCGTTCGGGCGCGCCCTCGTCGCCGTGCGGCACCCCGGCCAGCGGTTCGCCGGTCACGGACCAGGCGGTGCGCCGGCGTTCCCCGGCGGGTACGGCAGGCCGATCGGCGGGTGCGGCGCGTCCCTCGGCGGGTGCGGCGCGTCCCTCGGCGGGTGTGGCCGGTCCGTCGGCGGGTGCGGCCGGTCCCTCGGCGCGGCGGTGCAGATAGAGGAGGCTGGTCACGCCGATCGCGGCGGCGGCGAGTACGGCGGACTCCCCCATGGTGTCCCAGGCGCGCAGGTCCACCAGGATGGTCGCGACGACGTCCTTGAGGCCGTGGTGCGCGGTCTCCTCGACCATGGCGGCGCCGGCCGGGGGCGCGGTGCGCGCGGCGGCGGCGACCCAGACCACCACGCCGAGAGTGGCGGCGGCGGCCAGGGCGACCGGGACGCGCACGGCCCGCCGCCAGCTGCTGACGGACTCCTGGAAGTGGACCGGCATCCGCCGCAGGACCAGGACGAACACGATCATCGAGACGGTTTCCACGCAGAACTGGGTGAGCGCCAGGTCGGGCCCGCCCTGCACGACGAACAGCAGCGCGGTCCCGTAGCCGGTGAGCCCGGCCAGCACCACGGCCTTCATGCGCCGCCGCACGGTGAGGCAGAGGAGGGCCGCCGCGCAGGTCAGGGCGGCGACGGCGCCCTGGAGCGGGACGTCCCAGAGCCGGGGCGCCGGGGCGTTCCGCCAGGGCTGGTCGGCGATGAGCACGGAGAGCTGTCCGGCGAGCATCACCAGCAGGGTGGTGGCCAGGTAGACGGAGAGGGAGCCGCGCTGGACGAAGCCGGTGACCTGGAGGGAGAGGCGTTCCAGGCCCAGCAGCAGATGGCCGAAGACGGCGTCGGCGGTGGGCCAGGCGACGCGCCGGGAGAACCGCGCGACCCCGCCGCGCGCGGCGAAGAGCACGGCGCCGCCCGCCGTGGCGGCGGCGGAGAGCAGCAGGGCGGTGCCCCAGCCGTGCCAGAGCGCGAGGTGGTAGGGGTGGGCGGGGACCGGGAAGGTGTCGGCGTAGGCGCTCAGCAGCCGGTCCGTCCAGCCGACGCCGGGCCCCAGCACCAGACCGCAGAGCGCGAGGACGGCGGGCGCGGCGAGGAAGGCGGGCCCGACGCGGTGCACGGGGGTGTCGGGGACGCCGGCCTTGCGCAGGAAGGCGCCCCACAGGAAGCGGGCGGTGTAGGCGACGGTGAGCGCCGAGCCCGCCACCGTGATGCCGAGCGCCCAGCGGTCGGCGGTGTCCCCGTGCAGCAGCGCCTCGAACGCGGACTCCTTGGCGGCGAAGCCGAGCAGCGGGGGCAGAGCGGCCATGGAGAGCCCGGCGAGCACGGCGACGGCGCACACATGGGGCAGCGCGCGGCCGACGCCGGAGAGTCTGCGCAGGTCACGGGTGCCGGCGGCGTGGTCGACGATGCCGGTGACCAGGAACAGCGGGGCCTTGAAGAGGGCGTGGGCGAGGATCATGACGGCGGCGGCGAGCGCGGCGTCCCGGTTGCCGACGCCCGCGAGCAGGGTGAGGAAGCCGAGCTGGCTGACGGTGCCGTAGGCGAGGACGATCTTGAGGTCGTGCAGGCGCAGGGCCCGCCAGCCGGCGAGGAGCATCGTCGCGGCGCCCAGGACCATCACGACGGGCCGCCAGCCGGGCACGTCGGCGAAGGCGGGGGCGAGCCGGGCGACCAGGTAGACGCCGGCCTTGACCATCGCGGCGGCGTGCAGATAGGCGCTGACGGGGGTGGGCGCGGCCATGGCGTTGGGCAGCCAGAGGCTGAACGGCCAGACGGCCGATTTGGACAGGGCCCCGCACAGGATCAGCAGGACGGCGACCTGGACGGCGGTGCCGGCCGGGGGCGGGTCGGCGAGGATCGCGGAGATCCGGTAGGTGCCGGCCTGCCGGCCGACGATCAGGAAGCCGATCAGCATGGCGAGGCCGCCGAGCGTGGTGACGGTCAGCGCCTGGAGGGCGGAGCGCCGGCTGTGCCGCTGCTCGCTGTCGTACCCGATGAGCAGGTACGAGAAGACGGTGGTCAGCTCCCAGAAGACGTAGAGGGTGATCAGGTCGTCGCTGAGGACGAGGGCGAGCATGGCCCCGGCGAAGGCGAGGAGGTTCCCGGCGAATCCGGCGAGACGGGGCGTCGTGTCACTGAAGTAGGAGGCGCAGTACAGCAGGACGAGGGTGCCGACCCCGGCCGCGAGCAGCACCATCAGTTCGGCCAGGGCGTCCAGGCGCAGCGAGACGGAGACGTCGTAGGCGGGCAGCCAGGCCCAGGTCCAGTCGGTCGCGGAGCCCGAGGCGGCGGCGTCCCAGCGGGTGAACGCCCAGCAGGTGGTGGCGGCCGGGGGCAGCGCGAGGACCAGGAAGGCGCGGGCGCCCAGCCGTCCCACCAGCGGGCGCGCGAAGGCCGCGAGGACGAAGTGGGCGGCGATGAACGCGGTCATACGGCGGGGCGGCGGGGCTCGTCGGCCGGGGGCGGGGTGCGGAGGGCTGCGGAACGGACAAGGGGCACCGAATACAGATATATCCCCGGCCGCGCCTCACCCGTACGGCGCGCCGCAAGCCGTGGGGATCATGTGCCCGACCGATGTTGCACATGTGAGCCCAGTTCCATTCCGTTTTTGCACTGTGACTAATATCTAGCCGTCCTCGTACCCAACGGATTTGACCAGTCGTTGACTGGCACCACGTCAAGGAGCATGCCCTGCGCACGCGCGCGTCACGGCGGAGCAGCTCGACCACTATGTCGCTGCGGACGGCCCTGCTCGTACTGGCCGTCGTACCCGGTGTAGCCCTGGCCGCCCTCTGGGCCGTCACCAGTGGTCAGACTCTGCTCGACTTCCAGAAGCAAGCGGCCCAGGGGCAGTTGGCCCAGAAGGCCGGCCAGCCGTCCAACATCGTGTATTACAACCTTCAGGAGGAGCGTCGGCTCAGTGCCGAGGCGCTGGCGCGCGGCGGTGGTCCCACCGACGCCCTGCGCGAGCAGCGCAAGCTCACCGACGACGCGATCGCCGGATTCCAGTCCCTCTCCGACATCGACACCGATGACGCCCCCGGCGAGGTCCGGGACGCGGTCCGGGGAGCCCGTACGGCGATCACCCAGCTGCCCGCGCAGCGCACGCTCGTCGACGAGGGCGACAACGACCAGCAGAAGGCCGTGTACCGCTACTACACGGACCTCATCGCCGTGGACCTGAAGTTGTTCACCGCGCTCAGTCATGTGGACAACGGCCGGATCACCACGCTCTCGCAGCCGCTGGTCAGCGAGTTCTGGGCCAAGGAGATGATCTCCCGCTCGGACGCCCTGCTGGCCCGCGGCTGGGCCTCCGGCAAGCTGAGCACCGCCGATCTGCGCGAGGTCCGGCAGTCCGTCTCCGCGCAGTCCTTCCAGTACTCGACGCAGGTCGTCCCGTTCCTCCCGGACGACGAGAGGGCCCAGTGGGAGGAGGTCTTCGCCGGCTCCGCCTGGGAGACCAAGACCCGGGTGGAGAACCAGGTCCTGCGGCAGGCCTCGCCCGACGGTGACGGATTCGTCCGCCTCGGGGCCAAGGAGGCCGACTGGCGCGGCGCGATGGACGAGGTCACGCCCCAGCTGGTGAAGCTGATGGAGCTGCGCACCGACGTGGTGGTCGCCGCGGGCAAGGACAGTGTCATCTCGCTGCTGATCAAGGTCGTCCTGACCACGGTCGTCGGCCTGATCGCGGTCATCGCCGTCATCTGGTTCACCTGGCGGCTCTCCCGCAACCTGCGCCGCCGGATCAGCGGACTCCAGGAGCGGGCCGAGGAGCTGGAGCGGGCGCTGCCCGAGGTCGTCGAGCGACTCGGCAAGGGCGAGCGCATCGACGTCGAGGCGGAGGCCCGTGCCATCGGCAGCGAGGGCGACGGCGCGTCCGACGAACTGGCGCAGCTCGGCAACGCGCTCGACCTGGCCCGCACCAGTGCCCTGCGGGCGGCCGTCGAACAGGCCGACCAGCACCGCGGCTTCGAGCGGCTGCTCCAGCGCATCGCGCGCCGCACCCAGCAGCTCATCGGCCAGCAGCTGAAGAAGCTGGACGAGCTGGAGCGCAAGCACGAGGACCCGGAGGTGCTGGACGGCCTCTTCGACCTCGACCACCTCACCGCCCGCCTGCGGCGCTACGAGGAGAACCTCGTGATCCTCGCGGGCGGCTCCCCGCACCGGCGCTGGCGCAAGCCCGTCGCCCTGCTGGACGTCATGCGCTCCGCCCAGGGCGAGGTGCAGGACTACCGCCGCGTCGTGCTGGACCTGGACGGCTCCCCCTGGCTCTCCGAGCGGGCCGTCGGCCCGGTCTCGCACGTGCTGGCCGAGCTGATCGAGAACGCGCTGACGTTCTCCCGGCCGCCCAGCCCCGTCGAGGTCCGGGCGGCGCAGGTCAGCCGGGGCCTGGCCATCGAGGTCGAGGACCGCGGGCTCGGCATGGAGGAGGACCGGCTCGCGGCGGCCAACGAGCTGATGAGCCGGCCGCCCCGGATGGACGTGCTGGCGCACGCCGACGACATCCGCCTGGGTCTGTACGTGATCGCGCGCCTCGCCGACCAGTACGGGCTGCGGGTGGAGTTCCGCAACTCCGCGTTCGGCGGTACCCGTGTCGTCGTGCTCGTCCCGGACTCGCTCACCGTGCCCGGCCCGCACGCCGGTCCGGTGGCCGTTCCGGCACCCGCGGCCGAGGACACCGCCCCGGCGCCGGAACCCGCCCCGCTGCGCGACTCCGAGGCGCTGCCCAGCCGGGGCCGCGGCCAGGCGCTCGCCGGGGTGACCGCCCTGCACGCGCCGCGCGCGCCGCAGGAGACGCCCCTCCCCGACCGGGAGGAGCCCGCACACACCGAGACCCACGCCTTCGGCGAACCCGAGCCGGCGCAGGCGCCGTACACCGGGGCCGACGCCCCGTACGGCGGTACGGACGGGCAGGCCTACGGCCACCAGGACGACACGTACAACGGCGCCGTCCAGAACGCGTACGCGGACGGGGGGCAGCCGTACATGACGGCCGAGGGGCAGTACCCGGTGGCAGGCCGGACCTATCCGGACTCCGGCGAGCCCTACGGCGCTCCGCAGCAGTCCTACCCGGACACCTACCTGTCGGACGACCTGGACGCGGACGGCTTCCCGGTGACGCTGCCCGGCCCGCCGGAACGGGCTGCCGGACATCCCGGCCAGCCGCCGGCCGGACCCGGCCCCGCGGACTACTCCGGCGCGGGCTACTCCGGCACCGACTTCCCGCACGCGGACGTCGCCGGGCCGGACGCCCACCGGGTGGAGCCCGTCCCGCCGGCGGTGCCCGGCGGGGAGCCCCCGCTCCCCCGCCGGGTGCGTCAGGCCAGCCTCGCCGACGAACTGCGGATCGCCCCGGCCGCCCCGGCCGTGCCGGACCGCCCGTCGAGCCGACCCGACCATGCGGCGCCCCGGCCGGCACCCCACCGGGCCGGCGCCGCCATCGGAGCCTTCCAGCGTCGTTCCCGCGCCGCCCGCGCGAACGAGGAGCCGTCGAAGCAGCCCGATCCCTCCACCCCCCTCTTCACGGGAGAAGAACGGACATGACACGCACAACCGCCACCCGCCAGGACCTCGACTGGCTGCTCGACGGACTCGTCGACTCGGTGGCCGAGACCCGCAACGCCGTGCTGCTCTCCGACGACGGTCTGGTGGTCAGCCACTCGCGCACCGTCGAACGGGCCGACGCCGAACGGCTGGCCGCCATCTGCACCGGCCAGCAGAGCCTGGCGCGAGGTGTGGGCCAGCTCTTCGGGGGCGGCGGCGTGCACCAGGTGATCGTCGAGCTGGCCGACCTGTGGCTCTTCATCATCTCGGCCGGCCAGGGCACGCATCTGGCCGTCGTCGCCTCGCAGGAGGTGGACGCCGAGGTCATGTCGCTCGCCATGCACAACCTCGTCCTCCAGGTCGGCCAGAAGCTCAGCACCCCGGCCCGCAGCGACTTCGACGCCTTCGGCAACGGGCCGCGGGCGTGATAGGGCGCTGGCCCTACCGCGAGGGCGACGAGTTCGACGACGGGGAGGACGGGGCGGGCACCATGGTGCGCCCGTACACCATCACCCGTGGCCGGACCGCGCCCGAGCGGGACGACCTCACCCTCATCACGGTGCTGACGACCGCGCACGATCCGCGCGACGCGCACGGAGCGGCCGCCCGACCGGGCCGGCTCCAGCCCGAGCACCGGATGATCCTGGACCGCTGCCGCCACCCGGCGGCGGTCGCCGAGGTCGCCGCCGGTCTCGATCTGCCGGTGTCGGTGACCAAGATCCTGCTGGCGGACCTGGTCGCCACCGGCCTCCTGATCGCGCGGGCCCCACTGTCGGTGGCCCGCGCGTCCGGCGGTGCCGACATGAGCGTACTGGCCGCTGTTCGCGACGGACTCCGGAGACTCTGAGCCAACATGACCACCAGTCAGGCGGCGCCCACCGCCGTCAAGATCCTGATAGCCGGCGGCTTCGGCGTCGGCAAGACCACCCTCGTCGGCTCGGTCAGCGAGGTCACCCCGCTGCGCACCGAGGAACTGCTCACCCAGGCCAGCGTCGGCGTCGACGACCTGGCCGGCGTCGCGCAGAAGGACACCACCACCGTGGCCCTGGACTTCGGCCGGATCACGGTCAGTCCGGAGCTCGTCGTCTACCTGTTCGGCACCCCCGGCCAGGAACGCTTCTGGTTCATGTGGAACGACCTGGTCAACGGCGCCCTCGGCGGTGTCGTGATCGCCGACACCCGGCGGCTGGAGACCAGCTTCGCGTCGATCGACTTCTTCGAGAGCCGGGACATCCCGTTCGTCGTCGCGATCAACTGCTTCCACGGCCACAACACCCGCACCCCGGACGAGATCCGCACCGCCCTCGACCTCGATCCGCATGTACCGCTGCTGGTCGGCGACGTGCGCGAGCGGACGTTCGGCCGTGACGTGCTGCTGGCCCTCGTGGACCACCTCATGAGCCTGCCCGTGGCGGCCGGCTGAACCGGGACCGGTTTCCCCGGCCCCTCCCCCTTCTTCCCGCTCTGGAGAGACTTCCCATGGCAACACCCCTGCGCGTCCTGATCCACGGCGGCGGCATCGGCGGGCTGACGCTCGCCACCGCCCTGGCCCGGCGCGGCCACACCGTCGAGGTCGCCGAACTGCGCGACCGGCTCGACGCCCTGGGCGTCGGCATCATCCAGCCGTCCAACGCCCTGCACGTCATGCGTGAGATCGGGGTCCTCGACGCGTGCCTGGAGGCCGGCTTCGAGTGGGAGGTGCTGACCATCGCGGACCCGGCCGGCAACACCCTGGCCGAGATACCGCAGCCCCGCATGGGCGACGCCCCCTCCAACAACGGCATCCCCCGCCCGGCGCTCGCACAGGTCCTGGGCGCGGCGGCCTCGGCGGCCGGCGCGAAGATCCGCTTCGGCTCGACCATCACCGACCTCACCGACGACGGCGAGGGCGTGGACGTCACCCTGTCCGACGGCTCGACCGGCCGCTGGGACCTCGTCGTCGGCTTCGACGGCATCGGCTCGCCGCTGCGCACCCGGCTGTACGGCGACCGCTACGTCCCCGAGTACACCGGCTTCGCCAACTGGCGGGTCACCGTGCCCCGGCAGGAGCAGGTGCGGGGCGTCGTCATGGGCACCGCGGGCCAGGCCGCCAAGGCGCTGCTCACCCCGATCACGGACGAGCTGATGTACCTGGGCACGGTCTTCGCCGAGGCCGCGGAGTTCCGGCCGGACCCGGAGCGGGCGCACGAGCAGCTCAAGGAGCGGCTGGTGATGTTCTCCGGTCCGGTCGCGGAGGCGCTGGACGCGGTCACCGGCCCGGAGAGCGTGGTGTACTCGCGGATCTCGCAGGTGACGGTCGAGGAGCCGTGGCACGTGGGCCGGGTGGTCCTGGCCGGCGACGCCGCGCACGCCAGCACCCCGCACATCGCGCAGGGGGCGGCGATGGCCGTGGAGGACGCGCTGGTGCTGGCGGAGTCGCTGGACGCCGAGGCGGATGTCGCGGCGGCGCTCGACGCGTGGGAGGCCCGGCGCCGGCCGCGCGCCATGTGGGTGCAGGCGATGTCGCGCGCCGTGCTCAAGCAGGAGACCGGCGGCGAGACGACGCCGGAGGAGGACGAGCTGCTGAAGATCGGCATTCCGGGCGCGGCGCACGTCCTGGTGCAGCCCTACTGAGCCGAAGCCACTCGGTGCGCGAGCGCCCCGCCGTCCCGGTGTCCGGGCCGGCGGGGCGTTTTCCGTACGCGGACCGGCCGCGCCGGTACGCGGGTCAGGGCAGGACCGCGATGCCGTCCAGCTCGACCAGGGCCTGTTCGTCCCAGAGGCGGGCGGCCCCGATGACGGCCATCGCCGGGTAGTCGCGCCCGGCCAGCCGGCGCCAGGTCCGGCCCAGTTCCGGGGCGTGGGCGCGGTAGTCGGCGACGTCGGTGGCGTAGACCGTGACCCGGGCCAGGTCCGCCGGGGAGCCGCCGGCCGCGCGCAGGGCGGCGAGGAGGTTGCCGAGGGCGGTGGCGAACTGCTCGGGCAGGGTCTCGCCGACGACGCTGCCGTGCCGGTCCAGGGCGGTCTGCCCGGCCAGGAAGACGAGCCGGCCGCCGGTGGCGGTGACCGCGTGCGAGAAGCCGGCGGCGGGCGAGAGTTCGTGCGGGTTGATGCGGTGGATGGGACTCATGCGGTCGGCTCCCGGTTCGCGTACAGCTCCTTGGCGATGATGGTGCGCTGGACCTCGCTGGCGCCCTCGTAGATGCGCGGGGCGCGGACCTCCCGGTAGAGGTGTTCGAGCAGATGGCCGCGGCGCAGGGCCCGCGCGCCGTGCAGCTGGACGGCGGTGTCCACGACGTACTGCGCGGTCTCGGTGGCGTACAGCTTCGCCATGGCGGCCCGGCGCGGCACCCCGGGCTCCCCGGCGTCGTGGGCGGCGGCGGCCGCGTAGACCAGCAGCCGGGCGGCCTCGGTGCGGGTGGCCATCTCGGCGACCTGGTGGGAGACGGCCTGGAGCCCGGCGAGCGGCCCGCCGAAGGCGGTACGGGTGGCGGTGTGCTCCACGGTGGCGTCCAAGGCGGCCCGTGCCATGCCGAGCGCGAAGGCGCCGACGCTGGGCCGGAAGAGGTTGAGGGTGTCCATGGCCACCCCGAAGCCCCGGTCCGGCTCGCCCAGCACGTCGTCGGGGGTGACCCGGACGCCGTCGAAGACCAGCGCCCCGATGGGGTGCGGGGAGAGCATCTCCAGCGGGGTCCCGGTCAGGCCGGGGCGGTCGGCGGGGACCAGGAACGCGGTGACGCCGCGGGCGCGGGCGCCCGGTGTGGTGCGGGCGAAGACCGTGTAGAAGTCGGCCTCCGGCGCGTTGGAGATCCAGCACTTCTCGCCGGTCAGCCGCCAGCCGCCGGAGTCCGGGGCGGCGTCGAGCGCCAGGGCGGCGGCGTCGGAGCCGGCGCCCGGCTCGCTGAGCGCGAACGCGGCGACGGCGCGGCCGGCCCGGACCTCGGGGAGCCACCGCTCGCGCTGGGCCGCGGTGCCCGCCCGGAGCACCGGGAAGCCGCCGAGGCCCTGGAGTGCGAGGGCGGTCTCGGCCTCCGTACAGCCTCGGGCGAGCGATTCGCGCAGCAGGCACAGGTCGAGGGCGCCCGAGCCGAACAGCCGGTCGAGCAGGCCCAGCTCGCCGAGGGCGGTGAGCAGCGGGCGGTTGACGTGCCCCGGCCGGCCGCGCGCGGCGAGCGGGGCCAGCCGGTCACGGGCCAGGGTGCGCAGCTCCTCGCACCAGGCGGTCTGTGCCGGATCGAGCGAGAATGCCGTCATACCGGCGCCTCTCTGGTCGAATCGATTGCCTGAGCATCTTTATCGCGGACCGTTGACTACCGTCACTCAAACGATACGCTCCAGGAGCGAGCAGGGGGCTACAAGGGGGCGATCCTTCATGGACCCGAGAACCTCAGCGCACATCGACGGCTTCGCCGGGGAGCATCTGCCACCCGCGGAGCAGTGGCCGGAGCTGCTCTTCGACCTGCCCGAGCTGCACTACCCGGACCGGCTCAACTGCGCCGCCGAACTCCTGGACCGCACGGCCGACCGCCTGGGCCCCGACCGCCCCGCCTTCCGCACGCCGGACGGCGGGGTGCTGAGCTACGGGGAGCTGCGGGACCTCGTGGACCGGATCGCCCACGTCCTCACCGAGGACCTGGGGGTGGTCCCCGGCAACCGGGTCATGCTGCGCGGCCCCACCACCCCCCGGCTGGCCGCCTGCTGGCTGGCGGTCCTGAAGGCGGGCGCGGTCGCCGTCACCGTACTGGCGCAGCAGCGGGCCGCCGAGCTGGCCACCATCTGCTCCCTCGCCCGGATCAGCCACGCCCTGTGCGACGCGCGGTCGGTCGACGACCTGGCGCGGGCCCGGGTGCCGGGGCTGCGAATCACGGCGTACGGGGGTGAGGGGCCGGACGACCTGCTGCGGCTGGCCGCCGGCCGGCCGGGCCCCTTCCCGGCGGTGGACACCGCCTGCGACGACGTGGCGCTGATCGCCTTCACCTCGGGCACCACCGGGCGGCCCAAGGGCTGTATGCATCTGCACCGCGATGTGCTGGCGATCGCCGACACGTTCGCGCGGCACATCCTGCGGCCGGGGCCCGACGACGTGTTCGCGGGCAGTCCGCCGCTCGGGTTCACCTTCGGGCTCGGCGGGCTGGTGGTCTTCCCGCTGCGGGTGGGCGCGTCGGCGCTACTCCTCGAACAGGCCGGGCCCAAGCAGTTGCTGCCCGCGCTGGCGGAGCACCGCGTCTCCGTGCTGTTCACCGCGCCGACCGCGTACCGGCTGATGCTCGACCACCTCGACGGGCACGACCTGTCCGCGCTGCGGCGGTGCGTCTCGGCGGGCGAGAACCTGCCCGAGGCGACCTGGCGCGCCTGGCACGAGCGGACCGGGCTGCGGATCATCAACGGCATCGGCGCCACCGAACTGCTGCACATCTTCGTCTCCGCCGCCGACGACGCCATCCGCCCCGGCACCACGGGCGTCCCGGTCCCCGGCTGGCAGGCGCGCGTGGTGGACGCCGAAGGGGCGCCGGTGCCGGACGGCGAGCCGGGGCTGCTGGCCGTGCGCGGCCCGGTCGGCTGCCGCTACCTGGCGGACGAACGACAGCGGGAGTACGTACGGCACGGCTGGAACATCACCGGTGACACCTATGTGCGCGACCCGGACGGCTACTTCCGCTATGTCGCCCGCGCCGACGACATGATCATCTCCTCCGGGTACAACATCGCCGGCCCCGAGGTGGAGGAGGCCCTGCTGCGCCATCCCGAGGTCGCGGAGGCCGCCGTGGTGGGGCAGGCGGACGAGCTGCGCGGGCGGATCGTGGCGGCGTACGTGGTGCGGCGCGAGGGGTCGGCGCTCACGGCGGACGCGCTGCGGACATTCATGCGGGCGGAGCTGGCCCCGCACAAGTGCCCGCGCCGGATCACGTTCCTGCCGGCCCTCCCCCGTACCGCCACCGGGAAACTGCAACGGTTCAGGCTCCGCGCGCAGGAAGCGGGTGCGGAGGAAGCCGGTGCGGAGGAAGCCGGTGCGGACGGGGCCGGTGCGGACGGGGCCGCGCGGGACCGACAATGATCACATGGTCGAACCGCACACCCCCCGTTCACTGATCGTCACGCTCTACGGGGCGTACGGGCGCACCGCCGGTGACGAGCCGATGCCGGTGGCCGGGCTCGTCCGGCTGCTGGGCGCGGTCGGCGTGGACGCGCCCGCCGTACGCTCGGCGGTCTCCCGGCTGAAGCGGCGCGGACTGCTCGTGGCCGCGCGCACGGCGGACGGGGCGGCCGGCTACGCGCTCTCGGCGGACGCCCGCCAGCTCCTGGACGACGGCGACCGGCGCATCTACCGGCACCCGGAGCCGCCCCTCGCGGACGGCTGGGTGCTGGTCGTGTTCTCGGTGCCGGAGGCGGAGCGCCACAAGCGGCATCTGCTGCGCTCGCGGCTGTCCCGGCTGGGGTTCGGCACGGCCGCCCCCGGTGTCTGGATCGCCCCGGCCGGGCTGCGGGACGAGACCCGGCACACCCTGGAGCGCCTGGGGCTCGACCCGTACGTGGACCTGTTCCGGGGCGACCATCTGGGCTTCGCCCCGACCCGCGAGGCGGTGGCCCGCTGGTGGGACCTGGACGCGGTGGCCCGGCTGCACCACGGCTTCCTGGCCCGCCATGAGCCGGTGCTGCGGGCCTGGGAGGCGCGCGGGGACGGGGCGGCGGACCCGGAGGCGGCGTACCGGGACTACCTGACGGCGCTGGACTCCTGGCGCCGGGTGCCGTACGCCGATCCGGGGCTGCCCCCGGAGCTGCTGCCCGCCGACTGGCCGGGCGCCCGCTCGGCCACGGTGTTCCGGCTGCTGCACGAACGGCTGCGGGACGCGGGGGCGCGGTTCGCGCACCGGACGTAGCCGCGCGGGTCAGTCCAGGGTGAGGCGGGGCCCGGGGGCGTCGGTGCGGCCGGTCGGCGGGCGGCGGCTGCCCGCGCGGTACGGCAGGGGCCAGGGCGCGCCCGGTCCGCCGTAGCCCTGTTCGGCCGCCGCGTGGAGCGTCCAGTGCGGGTCGTACAGATGGGGCCGGGCCAGGGCGCAGAGGTCGGCGCGGCCGGCCAGCAGCAGCGAGTTCACGTCGTCCCAGGAGGAGATCGCGCCGACCGCGATCACCGGCACGCACAGGGTGTTGCGGATGCGGTCGGCGTACGGGGTCTGGTAGGAGCGCCCGTACTCGGGCCGTTCGTCGGGGACGACCTGGCCGGTGGAGACGTCGAGGGCGTCGGCCCCGTGCGCGACGAAGGCGCGGGCGATCTCCACGGCGTCCTCGGCGGTGGTGCCGCCCTCGGCCCAGTCGGTGGCGGAGATGCGGACGGTCATCGGCCGGTCGTCGGGCCACTCGGCGCGGACGGCGTCGAAGACCTCCAGCGGGAAGCGGAGCCGGTGGGCGAGCGGTCCGCCGTAGGCGTCGGTGCGCCGGTTGGTGAGCGGCGAGAGGAAGCCGGAGAGCAGATAGCCGTGCGCGCAGTGCAGTTCGAGAAGGTCGAACCCGCAGCGGGCGGCGCGCCGGGCGGCGGCGGCGAACTGCTCGCGGACCTCGTCGAGCCCGGCCCGGTCCAGGGCGTGCGGAACCTGGCTGACGCCGGGGGTGTACGGGAGCGGGGAGGCGGCGGCGACCGGCCAGTTGCCGTGGTCGAGGGGCTGGTCGATGCCCTCCCACATGAGCTTGGTGGAGCCCTTGCGGCCGGAGTGCCCGAGCTGGACGCCGAGGGCGGTGCCGGGGGACGCGTGGTGCACGAAGCCGGTGATCCGGGACCAGGCGGCGGCCTGCTCGTCGGTGTAGAGGCCGGTGCAGCCGGGGGTGATGCGGCCCTCGGCGCTGACGCAGACCATCTCCGTCATAACGAGTCCGGCGCCGCCGAGCGCCCTGGCGCCGAGGTGGACGAGGTGGAAGTCGCCGGGGACGCCGTCCTCGGCCACGTACATGTCCATCGGCGAGACGACGACGCGGTTGCGCAGCTCCAGGCCGCGCAACCGCAGCGGGGTGAACATCGGCGGGGTGCCGGGCGGGCAGCCGTACTCCTCCTCCGCTCCGGCCGTGAACGCGGCGTCGCGCAGCCGCAGGTTGTCGTGGGTGACGCGACGGCTGCGGGTGAGGAGGTTGAACGCGAACTGGCGGGGCGGCTGGTCCACGTACGTGCCCAGTTCCTCGAACCAGCGCAGGCTGGCCGCCGCCGCGCGCTGCGTCGATTCGACGACGGGCCGGCGCTCGCTCTCGTACGCGGCGAGCGCGGCCGGCAGCGAGGGGTGCTCCTCGACGCAGGCGGCGAGCGCGAGGGCGTCCTCCACGGCGAGCTTGGTGCCGGAGCCGATCGAGAAGTGCGCGGTGTGCGCGGCGTCGCCGATCAGGACGGTGGGGCCGTGCGACCAGTGGGCGTTGACAACGGTGCGGAAGGTGAGCCAGCCGGAGTTGTTGGAGCGCAGCGGGCGGTGGCCGAGGGCGTCGGCGAAGATCCCGGCGCACGCGCGGATCGACGCGGCCGGGTCGGGCACGTCGAAGCCGGCCGCCCGCCAGACCTCCTCGCGCATCTCGACGATGACGGTGGAGGCGTGCCGCGAGAACGGGTAGGCGTGGAGCTGCATCACGCCGTACGGGGTCTCGGCGATCTCGAAGCGGAAGGCGTCCAGGGCGAAGTCGGCGGCGAGCCAGATGTAGCGGCAGCGGTGTGCGGTGATCCGGGGGCGGAAGACGTCCGCGTGGGCTTGGCGGGTGGCGCTGTGCACCCCGTCGGCGGCGACGACCAGGTCGTGGGTGGCGGCGAGTTCGGCGGCGGGCGGGGCGGGGGTGCGGAAGCGGAGGTCCACGCCGAGCCCGGCGCAGCGCTCGTACAGGATCTCCAGGAGCCGGCGGCGGCCGAGCGCGGCGAAGCCGTGGCCGCCGGAGGTCTGGGTGTGGCCCCGGTGCACGATGTCGATGCCGTCCCAGCGGACGAACTCGTTCCGCAGCGCGCGGTGGACGACCGGGTCGGCCTGTTCGATGCCGCCGAGGGTCTCGTCGGAGAGGACGACGCCGAAGCCGAAGGTGTCGTCGGGGGCGTTGCGTTCCCAGAGGGTGATCCGGCGGTCCGGGCGGAGGCGTTTGAGCAGCGCGGCGGCGTAGAGGCCGCCGGGGCCGCCGCCGATGACCGCGATCCGCTGCGGGCCGGTCATTTTCCGCGCCAGGCGGGCGGCCGCTTCCCGGTGAACGCGGCGTGGAACTCGGTGTAGTCCTCGCCGTGCATGAGGAGGGCCTGGGTGGCGGCGTCCATCTCGACGGCGGCGGCCAGCGGCATGTCCAGCTCGGCGGTGAGCAGCGCCTTGGTCTGGGCGAGGGCGAGCGAGGGCCCGTCCGCGAGGCGGCGGGCGAGCGCGCCGGCCGCCTCGTCGGCGCGGCCCTCGTCGGTGAGCTCGCTGATGAGGCCGATCCGTTCGGCCTCGGGGGCGCGGACGGGTTCGCCGAGCATCAGGAGGCGGGTGGCGTGGCCGAGGCCGACGACGCGGGGCAGCAGATAGGCGGCGCCCATGTCGCCGCCGGAGAGCCCGACGCGGGTGAACAGGAAGGCGAACCGGGCGGTGGGGTCGGCGACGCGGAAGTCGGCGGCCAGGGCGAGGACGGCGCCGGCCCCGGCGGCCACCCCGTGCACCGCGGCGACGACGGGGAACGGGCACTCGCGCAGCGCGCGTACCACCTGGCCGGTCATCCGGTTGAAGTCCAGCAGTTCGGCGGTGTCCATCGCGAGGGTGGCGCCGATGATCTCGTCGACGTCGCCGCCGGAGCAGAAGCCGCGCCCCTCCCCAGCCAGCACCAGGGCCCGGACCGCGCGTTCCCGCGCCAGCTCGGCCAGCAGGTCGCGCAGGTCGGCGTAGGCGCCGAAGGTGAGCGCGTTGAGCTTCTCGGGGCGGGCGAGGGTGACGGTGGCGACGCCGTCCGCCTCGGTGACCCGCAGATGGCGCCAGTGCCGCGTACGTGGTGCGGAGCCGGTGAACGGACTCATGGCGGGGTGTCCCCTTCGGCCGTCGCTGCTTCCCGGCCTCGAATTTATCACCGTTGCGTGACTTCCGTCACGAGTACGCGATATCGGCAGCGCCGGTCCGGTCCCTTGTGCCGGTCCCGTGACGAACGTCCCCTTCGTACCGGGCGGCGAGCTCTTGTCCGGGACGCCGGGCTTCGTAAGGTGGGGAGCACAAAGTCTTGAGCGCGGAAACGTCTGAGCCCAGGACCCGCGCTCACCCGAACGGAAACCCCTCGTGCCGCCCGACGGACCGCCACCCCCCTCCTGGCGCATCTCCCTGCCGCATTCCACGGCCGCCGTGCCGATCGCCCGTGCGCTGATCCGCTCGGTGCTGACGGACATCGACGCACCGGCCGACAGCGACACCGCCGAACTGCTGACCGCCGAGCTGGTCGCCAACGCGGTGGAGCACACACCCGGCGAGGAGCCCATAGAGCTGGTGGTGGAGCTGCTGCCGGTCGGCTGCCAGGTGGAGGTGCACGACGCAGACCCGGCCCCGCCCGGTGATCTGTCCCGCCCGGAGCCGGAGGACGTGCCGGACCCGTGGCAGGAGCACGGCCGGGGGCTGCTGCTGATCCGCACGCTCAGCTCGTCGTGCGGCCACCGGCCGACGGAGCGCGGCAAGGCGGTGTGGTTCCGCCTGCCGCCCGTGGCGTCCTAGAACGCGCCCCGGAGGTCCGGGGTCACGCGCCGGCCATGGTCGCCACCAGGACGGCCTTGATCGTGTGCATGCGGTTCTCCGCCTCGTCGAAGACGACGGAGTGCGCGGACTCGAACACCTCGTCGCTGACCTCCAGCTCGCTCAGCCCGTGCCGCTCGTGGATCTCGCGCCCGACCCCGGTGCCGAGGTCGTGGAACGCGGGCAGGCAGTGCATGAACTTCACCCCGGCGTTGCCGGTGGCCCGCAGTACGTCCATGGTGACGGAGTACGGCGAGAGGGCGGCGATGCGGCTGTCCCAGACCTCCTTGGGCTCGCCCATGGAGACCCAGACGTCGGTGGCGACGAAGTCCGCGCCCCGCACGCCCGCGGCCACGTCCTCCGTGAGGGTGACCCGCGCCCCGGACCCCTCGGCGAGCGCGCGGGCCTCGGCGACGACCGTCTCGGCGGGCCAGAACGCCTTGGGCGCGACGATGCGCACGTCCATGCCGAGCAGGGCGCCGGTGATCAGGTAGGAGTTGCCCATGTTGAAGCGGGCGTCGCCGAGGTAGGCGAAGGCGATCTCCGTCAGCGGCTTGTCGCTGTGCTCGGTCATCGTCAGCACGTCGGCGAGCATCTGGGTGGGGTGCCAGTCGTCGGTGAGGCCGTTGAACACCGGCACTCCGGCGTACGCGGCCAGCTCCTCCACGACCGCCTGGCTGTCGCCCCGGTACTCGATCCCGTCGAACATCCGGCCGAGGACGCGCGCGGTGTCCTTGACGGACTCCTTGTGCCCCATCTGCGATCCCGAGGGGTCGAGGTACGTGGTCGTGGCGCCCTGGTCGGCCGCGGCGACCTCGAACGCGCACCGGGTGCGGGTGGACGTCTTCTCGAAGATCAGCGCGATGTTCCGGCCGGTCAGCCGCCGCGTCTCCGTCCCCGCCTTCTTGGCGGCCTTCAGCTCGGCGGCCAGATCGAGCAGACCGCGGAACTCCGCGGCCGTGAAGTCCAGCTCCTTGAGGAAGTGGCGGCCTGCGAGTTCTATGGCCATGGTGACTGCTCCTGGGTCGGGCTGCGGACGCATACGGTAACTCTGGAACTGTATACGACGCAATGCATCGCTATACAGAGACGTCTCGCGGTACGGACGGCGCGCAGCCGGTCACACGGGGTCCCGGACCACCGGGCAGCTCATGCAGCGCGGACCGCCCCGCCCCCGGCCCAGCTCGCTGCCGAGGATCTCTATGACCTCGATGCCCTCCCGGCGCAAATGCGTGTTGGTGGTGGAGTTGCGCTCGTAGGCGACGACGACGCCCGGCTCGACGGCCAGCACATTGCAGCCGTCGTCCCACTGCTCCCGCTCCGCCGCGTGCACGTCCTGGGTGGCGGTCAGCACCCGGATCGAGTCCAGCCCGAGCGCGTGGGCGATGGCGGTGTGCATCTGCTCGGGCGGATGGTCGGTGACCTTGAGGTCGCGCGGCCCGTCGCCGGGCTCGATGGTGTACGAGCGGAGCATGCCGAGGCCCGCGTACTTGGTGAAGGCGTCCCCGTCGACCATGGTCATCACGGTGTCCAGATGCATGAACGCCCGCCGCTTGGGCATGTCGAGCGCCACGATGGTCCGGGCCGAACCCGCGTCGAACAGGCCGCGGGCCAGCATCTCCACGGCCTGCGGGGTGGTGCGCTCGCTCATCCCGATGAGCACGGCGCCGTTGCCGATGACGAGGACGTCGCCGCCCTCGATGGTGGACGGGTAGTCGTCCTGCCCCTGGGACCAGTGGTGGAAGGCGCCCGCCTCCGGCCCGGTGAACAGCGGGTGGTGACGGTAGATCGCCTCGAAGTGGACCGTCTCGCGCTGCCGGGCCGGCCAGCGCATCGCGTTGATGGACACCCCGTCGTAGATCCACGCCGAGGTGTCGCGCGTGAAGAGGTGGTTGGGCAGCGGCCCGAGCAGGAAGTCGTCCAGGTCCATGACGTGGAAGCGCACCGAGACCGGCTCCCGGTGGCGCTCCAGGAACTCCCGCTTGGTCATGCCGCCTACCAGCGCCCCGCACAGGTCGGCCGCGGGCAACTCCTCGAAGGCGGCCCGCAGATGCTCGGTGGCGAGCGGACCGTACTCCTTCTCGTCGAAGACCCGGTCCAGCACGAGCCGCCGGGCGACCGGGATCTCCAGCGCCTCGCGGAGCAGATCGCCGAAGAGATGCACCTCGACGCCCCGGTCGCGCAGCACGTCCGCGAAGCCGTCGTGCTCCTGGCGGGCCCGGCGCACCCAGAGCACGTCGTCGAAGAGCAGTGTGTCCTTGTTGGTCGGCGTGAGCCGTTTCAGTTCCAGATCGGGGCGGTGCAGGATGACGCGGCGCAGCCGCCCGGCCTCGGAGTCGACATGGAATCCCATGCCCTCATCCTCACCGCGCGGCGCGCCGTTCACCCGGCGAATCGCCCGCCTGTTCGCCCGGAGTGTGCCTCCCCGACGCTCAGAGCCGGGGGTCGACCGGCTCCGACTCCAGGGCCAGGACGGCGAACACCGCCTCGTGGACCCGCCACAGCGGCTCCCCGGCCGCGAGCCGGTCCAGGGCCTCCAGGCCGAGGGCGTACTCGCGCAGGGCCAGCGAGCGCTTGTGGCCGAGGAAGCGGCCGCGCAGCCGGTCCAGGTTGTCCGGGCGGGTGTACTCGGGACCGTAGATGATCCGCAGGTACTCCCTGCCGCGCACCTTGATGCCGGGCTGCACCAGCCGCCGCTTGCCGTCCCGGACGAGCGCGTCCAGCGGCTTGACGACCATGCCCTCGCCGCCCCGGCCGGTCATCTCCAGCCACCAGTCGACGCCGGCGCGCACCGACGCCTCGTCGCCGGTGTCCACGACGAGCCGCCGGGTGACCTGGAGCAGCCCGGTGGGGTCGTGCTCCACCAGCCGGTCCAGCCAGGCCAGCTGCCGGTCGTGCGGTACGGCGGCCAGCGAGCGGCCCTGCACGGCGAGGACCTGGAACGGTGCCAGGCGCACCCCGTCCAGCCCCTCGGTGTCCCAGCAGTAGCGCCGGTACGCCTCGGTGAACGCGGCGGCGTCCGCGGCCCGTTCCCGCTGCCGGTCGGCGAGCGCGCCCACGTCGATGCCGCGCGCGGCGGCCGCGGCGAGCGCCCCGGTGGCGGCCGGGAACACCGCGCCGGAGGCGGCGCCCACCGCCGCGTACTGCGAGCGCAGCAGGCCGCGTGCCTTGAGGGACCAGGGCATCAGCTCGGCGTCGAGCAGCACCCAGTCGGTGCCCCATTCCTCCCACAGCCCGGCCGCGGTGACGGCCGCGCGCAGCCGTCCGAGAACGGCTTCGGTGAGCGCGGAGTCGTCCAGGAAGGGGCGGCCGGTACGGGTGTAGAGCGCTCCGGTGGGACCGGCCGCGCCCTCCGCGCCGCCGGTGCCGAAGCGTGCGCGGGCCGCTTCGGCGTCCTTGCAGACGAGGGCCACGGCGCGCGAGCCCATGTGCTTCTCCTCGCACACCACCCGGGTCACGCCCGCCGCCCGGTACTCGCCGAACGCCTCGGCCGGGTGCTCCAGGTAGCCGTCCTCGCCCGAGGTGGCGGTGGGCGCCATGGTCGGCGGCAGGTACGGCAGCAGCCGGGGGTCGACCGCGAACCGGCTCATGACCTCCAGGGCTGCGGCCGCGTTCTCCTCGCGGACGGCGAGGCGGCCCATCTGCCCGGTCTCCACGATGCGGTGGCCCCGGACGTCGTCGAGGTCCAGCGGCCGGCCCTCCCGGCCGCCCGGCGCCTCGGGCTCCAGCGGCTTCACCGGCTCGTACCAGACCCGCTCCGCCGGTACGTCGACCAGTTCGCGCTCCGGCCAGCGCAGCGCGGTCATCTTCCCGCCGAAGACGGCACCGGTGTCCAGGCAGATGGTGTTGTTGATCCAGGAGGTGTTGGGCACCGGGGTGTGGCCGTAGACCACGGCGGCGCGGCCCCGGTAGTCCTCCGCCCACGGGTAGCGCACGGGCAGCCCGAACTCGTCGGTCTCGCCGGTCGTCTCCCCGTACAGCGCGTGCGAGCGGACCCGGCCGGAGGTGCGGCCGTGGTACTTCTCGGGCAGCCCGGCGTGGCAGACGACGAGCCGGCCGCCGTCCAGCACGTAGTGGCTGACGAGCCCGTCGATGAACTCCGCGACCCGCCCGCGGAACGCCGGGTCCCTCTCGTCCTCCCGCTCCAGCTGCTCGACGGTCTCGGCGAGGCCGTGGGTGAGCTGGACCTTGCGGCCCTTGAGGTAGCGGCCGAGCTTGTTCTCGTGGTTGCCGGGCACGCACAGCGCGTTCCCGTCCGCCACCATCGCCATCACGCGGCGCAGCACGCCGGGGCTGTCGGGGCCGCGGTCCACGAGGTCGCCGACGAAGACCGCGGTGCGGCCGTCGGGGTGGGCGCCGTCCACGTAGCCGAGCTTGCCGAGCAGGGTGTCCAGTTCGGCGGCGCAGCCGTGGATGTCGCCGATGACGTCGAACGGTCCGGTGAGGTGGCGCAGGTCGTTGTAGCGGCGCTCCAGCACCACTTCGGCGCGCTCGGCCTCCTCCTCGGTGCGCAGGATGTGCACCTTGCGGAAGCCCTCGCGCTCCAGACCGCGCAGGGAGCGGCGCAGCTCGCGGCGGTGGCGCTGGATGACGTGGCGGGGCATGTCGGCGCGGTCCGGGCGGGCCGCGTTGCGGGCGAGGCAGACCTCTTCGGGGAGGTCCAGGACGATGGCGATGGGCAGCACGTCGTGCTCCCGCGCCACCTCGACGAGCAGGCGCCGGGCCTCGGGCTGCACATTGGTGGCGTCCACGACGGTGAGCCGGCCGGCGGCCAGCCGCTTGCCCGCGATGTAGTGCAGGACGTCGAAGGCGTCCTTGCTGGCGCTCTGGTCGTTCTCGTCGTCGGCGACCAGGCCCCGGCAGAAGTCCGACGAGATGACCTCGGTCGGCTTGAAGTGGCGCCGGGCGAAGGTGGACTTGCCCGACCCGCTGGCGCCGACGAGCACGACGAGCGAGAGGTCGGTGACGGGCAGGAGGCGGGGTGCGCGGGGGTCGGCGGGGTGCGTGGACGGGATGGTGTCGTCGGTCCTGGTCATGCGGCTTTCGCCTCCTTCTCGGTCTCGGTGGTGGCGGCGATCGTGAAGACCGCCATCTGGGTGGGCGGGCCGACCTCGGGGTCGTCGGGGCCCACGGGCACGAACTCGACGCCGTAGCCGTGCCGTGCGGCCACCGTTCCGGCCCAGGCGCGGAATTCGGTCCGGGTCCACTCGAAGCGGTGGTCGCTGTGGCGGGTGTGCCCGGCGGGCAGACTCTCCCAGCGCACGTTGTACTCGACGTTGGGCGTGGTCACGAGCACGGTGCGGGGACGCGCGGAGCCGAACACGGCGAACTCCAGGGCGGGCAGCCGCTCCGGGTCCAGGTGTTCGACGACCTCGCTCAGCACCGCCGCGTCGTACCCCTTGAGCCGCTTGTCGGTGTACGTGAGCGAGCCCTGCCGCAGGGTCACCCGGGCGGCCTGCCGCTCCCCCATCCGGTCCAGCTTCAGCCGGCGCGAGGCGATGGTCAGGGCGCGCATCGACACGTCGAGGCCGACGATCTCGGTGAACCGGACGTCCTTGAGCAGCGCCTGCACCAACTGGCCCTGTCCGCAGCCCAGGTCCAGGACCCGGCTCGCCCCGGCGGCGGTGAGCGCGGCGAGGATCGCCTCGCGCCGCCGCACGGCCAGCGGAACCGGCCGCTCCTCGGTGTCCGATGCCTCGTCCACGGCGTTGTCGACGCTTTCGACGTCCAGGTCGTCCGATTCGGCGAGCCGCACCAGTTCCAGCCGCTCCATGGCCTGCCGGGTCAGTCCCCAGCGCCGGGCCAGGTAGCGGCTGGTGATCAGCTTCTGCTCGGGGTGCTCGGCCAGCCAGCCGTCACCGGCGCGCAGCAGCTTGTCCACCTCGTCCGGCGCCACCCAGTAGTGCTTGGCGTCGTCGAGCACCGGCAGCAGTACGTACAGCTGGCGCAGTGCGTCGGCGAGCCGCAACTCGCCCTCCAGCACCAGCCGTACGTACCGCGAGTCGCCCCACTCCGGAAACTTCTCGTCGAGCGGTACGGCGACCGCCTCCACCCGCGTCCATCCGAGCGGACCGAAGAGCTTGCGCACCAGCTCGGCACCACCACGGGCCGGCAGGGCGGGCACTTCGATCCGCAGCTCCATGGGGGCCGCCGCCCGCTCGGGCATCGCCTTGCAGGCACCGCTCAGCGCGGACTTGAAGACGGTGCTCAGCGCGACGGACAGCAGCGAGGAGGCCGCGTAGGGGCGGTCGTTGACGTACTGCGCGAGCGCCGCGTCGGGCGCGCCGCCCCGGCCCTTGCCCTTCCCCTTGCGCACCAGCGCGACGGGATCGACCTCCAGCAGCAGGGCCGCCGTGCACCGCTGCGCGGACGCCTCGGGATAGAAGACGTGCGCGGTGCCGTGGGAGGTGGAGAACGTCTGCGACCGGTCGGGATGCTTGTGCAGCAGGAAGCCGAGATCGGTGGCGGGACGTTCCGGGGTGCCGGTTGTACTGATCGTCAGGAACACGTGTTTGAGTATGATCCGCTCGCTCCCCTCCCTCCAGGCAATTTCACCCCCCTCGCCGGTCTCCGCCCCCGAGCACCGCCGCAAGACCGGCGATGGTGTCCGGGCCCACCCGGCAGCAGCCGCCGATGAGGCGGGCGCCCGACCGCCGCCAGGTGTCGGCCAGGGCGGGGGCGAACGTGGGCGGGCCGGACCAGGCTCCGGCAGAGGCGTCCCAGCGCTCGCCGCTGTTCGGGTAGACGACGACCGGCTTGCCCGCCACCTCCGCCGCCGCCCGCACCGCGTCCTCCGCCTCGGCGGGGTCGCAGCAGTTCACCCCGGCCGCGATCACCTGCTCGTTGCCCCGGACCAGGGCGAACGCCTCGTCCAGCGGCTGCCCGGCCCGCGTCCTGCCGCCGGCCACGGTGTAGGACAGCCACACCGGCAGCCCGCACTCCGCCGCCACCCGCAGCAGCGCCCGCGCCTCGTCCACGTCCGGCACGGTCTCCAGCGCCAGGACGTCCGGCCCGGCGGCGGCCAGCGCCTCGATCCGGGGGCGGTGGAAGCGCTCCAGCTCCCGGACCGTGAGCCCGTACCGGCCCCGGTACTCGGAGCCGTCCGCCCGCACCGCCCCGTACGGGCCGACCGAGGCCGCCACCCAGACGTCCCGGTCCACCGCACCGGCCGCCCGCCGGGCCAGCTCCACGCTGCGGGCGAAGAGGCCGGCCGCCTCCTCCCGCCCGGTCCCGCGCCGCGCGAACCCCTCGAAGCTCGCCTGGTAGCCGGCGGTGATGAGCACCTGGGCGCCCGCCCGCACATACGCCGTGTGGGCGGCCACGATCTGCTCGGGACCGTCCGCGAGCAGCCGCGCGGACCACAGCTCCCCGGACAGGTCGCAGCCCTGCGCCTCCAGCTGGTTGGACAGCCCGCCGTCCAGCAGCACCACGCCCCCGGCCAGCGCCTCCGCGAGCGGCCGGGACGGACCTCCGGGGCCGGGCGCCCTCACCGCTCGCCCCTCAGACCAGCTGGGACTGGACCTGGGACGCGATCAGCTCCAGGTGGTCCAGGTCGTCGAGGTCCAGCACCTGAAGGTAGACGCGGGACGCGCCGATCTCCGCGTACCGGCCGATCTTGTCCACCACCTCGGCGGGCGAGCCGGCCAGCCCGTTCGCCTTCAGCTCGGGCACCTCGCGGCCGATCGCGGCGGCCCGGCGCGCGACCTCCGCGTCGTCCCGGCCGACGCAGACGACCAGCGCGTTGGAGTACACCAGGTCGTCGGGCGCGCGGCCCGCCGCCTCGGCCGCCTCCCGGACCCTGCCGAACTGCTTCTCGCTGTCCTCCAGAGAGGCGAACGGGATGTTGAACTCGTCGGCGTACTGGGCGGCCAGGCGCGGGGTGCGCTTCGCGCCGTGCCCGCCGATGAGCACGGGCACCTTCGACTGGGCCGGCTTCGGCAGCGCCGGCGAGTCCGTCAGCTGGTAGTACGTGCCGTCGTAGCTGAACGTCTTGCCGACCTCGGTCGCCCACAGGCCCGTGACGATCGCGAGCTGCTCCTCCAGGCGGCCGAACTTCTCCTTCGGGAAGGGGATGCCGTACGCCTTGTGCTCCTCCTCGAACCAGCCCGCGCCCAGGCCCAGCTCGACGCGCCCGCCGGACATCCGGTCGACCTGCGCCACCTGGATGGCGAGGACGCCGGGGAGCCGGAACGTGCCCGCGGTCATCAGCGTGCCGAGGCGGATGCGCTTGGTCTCGCGGGCCAGACCGGCCAGGGTGATCCACGCGTCCGTGGGGCCGGGCAGGCCGTCCCCCTGTCCCATGCGCAGGTAGTGGTCGGAGCGGTAGAAGGCGTCGAAGCCGAGGTCCTCGGTGGCCTTGGCGACGGTGAGAAGGGTGTCGTAGCTGGCGCCCTGCTGGGGCTCGGTGAAGATGCGAAGATCCATGTCCCCATCCTGCACCCGCGCACCCCGCCGGTCACTGGATGCCGGTCACCGGGCTCACCGCGTCGTGCGGCGCGCCGTGCGGGCCGTCGCGCTCCCGGCCGCGCCCGGGCTCCCCGCGCTCCCGCGCGTCGAGCAGCCGGAGCATGCCCCGGACCCGGTCCGTCGACTCGTCGGCGGCGTCGATCGCCTCCATGCACTGCCAGTACAGGCTCTGCTCATCGGTCTCGCACGCCACCCCGACCAGGGCCATGCCGACCTCCCCCAGCAGCACGCTCAGCCCCGTCAGGGCCGCGCGGGGATCGGCGATCCCGGTCAGCCGCGCCGCGCGGGCCACCCCGGCACGGGCCGCCGGATGGTCCAGCGCGCCACTGCTCCGGCCGCCGATCTCGCTGAGGGCACACGCCTCCCCCCGTAAGTCCTGCGGTCCGCTCGCCGCCAGCCGGCTGCCGACCGCCTGGGCCAGCGCCTGGGCCTGCCAGGCCTCGGCGATGATGTCCGGCGTGCCCCGGCTCTGTGCCAGCGCCTGCCTGATGACCGATACCAACCGCTCCGCTTCCATCGACTGCCCCCGTTCGACGTGGAAACCCGCTCACCATTCCATTACCCAGAGTGAGGTAGGTGGCACCAAAAGGCCAGAGGATTTCGGAAATCTGTGGACACTCAATCGAGTGTGGACAACTTCGTCACTCCGAAGAGTGACGGTGTGATCCGTCCGTTGATTCCTCGTCCGGTTCCGGAACGGGAAAGCGGGTCTCGTTCCGTTCGATCTTGGCCGCCAGCGCCGCCAGGACGTCGATGCCCAGCACCTCGCAGAACTGGAGCAGATACGCCAGCACGTCCGCGACCTCGTCGGCCACCCTGGGCGCCGTCGCCGGGTCCTCCATGACCCGCGCCGACTGCTCGGGCGTCAGCCACTGGAAGATCTCGACGAGTTCGGCGGCCTCCACGCTCAGCGCCGAGGCCAGGTTCTTCGGGGTGTGGTACGGCCCCCAGTCGCGGGCGGCCGCGAAGTCGGCCAGCCGGCGCTGGAGGGTCCGTACATCGAGTTCGTCCACCGCGCCCTACGCCCCCGGCACCCCGGCCGCCGTGACGCCCTCGACCTCCATGCCCACGGGCGACAGCAGGAAGACGTTGCGGTCCACCCGGTGCATCCCGCTGCCGAGGCCGAAGACGACACCGCTGGTGAAGTCCAGGATGCGCTTGGCGACATCGTTCTCCGCGCCGGTCAGGTCGAGCAGCACCGGCACCTGGGCCACCAGGTACTCGGCGACCTCGCGGGCGTCGGCGAACACCTGGACCCGCAGCACCACCATGCGCCGCTGCTCGGCGGCCTCCGGCTCGTCCCGGACGGAGCGGTGGTCCACCCGCGACGGCCACTCGTTGCGGCTGCGCAGCGGTACGACCTGGGCCAGCCCCTCCCACTGCTCGTCCGTGACGTCGTACCTGTCGTACCTGCTCACCGGACCACCCCGTCCGCACATCGGTCGGCGTCGTGCCGGCTGTGCTCACTGTTCATCGGGCGATTGTCCCCTCCCTCACCCGTTCGGCCTACGAGCGACACGGCTCAGGTGTCGATCGAACCGGCCGGAATGACCTCCGCCGGGTCCGTGACCGCGATGGGGCGGTGGGGCGCGGCGACGGTGTCCAGCGGGGTGAAGCGGATCGGCAGGTGCACCAGCGCGCGGTGGAACGGTCCGGGCCGCCAGAGCAGTTCGCCGGCCGGTACGGCCAGTTCGGCGTCGCACAGCAGGCTGGTGAGCTGTTCGATGGCCGTCATCGCGATGAGCAGGGCCGGCTGCCGGGCGGGGCAGCGGTGCGGACCGGCCGACCAGGCGAGGTGGGCGCTGCTCCCGGACCGTACCCCGTCGTCGGAGGCGGGCGGGGCGGACTGGGCGTTGGCGGCGGCGTACGAGACGAGGACGAGCTGTCCGGCGCGCAGCCGTACGCCGTGGAACTCGGTGTCATGGCGCGGGTAGTGGGCGGCCAGGTTGGCGAGCGGCGGGTCGCGCCAGAGCACCTCGTTGATCGCCTCGTGGGCGGTCATCGCGCCGCCGTGCAGGGAGCCCGCGTACCGCTCGTCGGTGAGCATGTGGAGGATGGAGTTGCCGATGAGGTTGGTCATCGGGTCGTTGCCCGCGCTCATCACCAGGGTGATCTGGCGCACCGTCTCGTCGTTGTCGAGCCCGGCCGGGTGGGCGAGGAAGTACGAGGTGAGGTCGCGGCGCGGCCGGGCGCGGCGGTCGGCGACGAGGCGGGTGACGACGTCCACGAGGTCGGCGTACGCGGCGGCTGCGTCGGCGGCGGAGTTCATCATTCCGGCGATGCCGTCGACGATGCGCTCGCCGTCCTCGGGGTCGGCGCCGAACCAGGTGACGAAGATGTGCATGGGGAGGCGGCGGGCGTACTGGGCGATGAGGTCGCCGCTGCCGGTGGCGGCGAACCGGCCGATGAGCTGGCGGGCGACGCGGGCCACCTCGGCGCGCAGGATGTGGGGTTCGATCAGCGCCAGGCTGTCGTTGATGGCCTGCCGGTAGCGGGCGTGCACGGCGCCGTCGCTGAACAGGGCGGTGGGGCGGTGGCCGAGCACGGGCAGCACCGGCGAGTCCGGCGGGACGGTCGCCTGCCAGGCGCGCGGGTCCTTGCTGAAGGTGTGGGTGTCGCGCAGCAGGTCGACGGCGGCCTGGTAGTCCGTGACCAGCATCGCGTCGATGTCGGGGGCGATGCGTACCGGTGCGAGCGGGCCGTGCTCGCGCAGGGCGCGGTAGTGCGCCCGCGGGTCGGCCGCGAAGGCGGGGCCGAACAGCGCGAGGGGCTGCGGCGGCGGTGCGTACGTGGTCATGAGGCGTCCTCGGGCTGCGGCATGCGGGTCAGCACGTGCTCGGCGAGTGCGATCAGGGCGTCGATGCTGCCCCGGCGTTCGCGGGCGTCGCACTGGACCAGCGGGGTGGCGTCGTCCAGGTCGAGGTGCTTGCGCAGGACCTCGTCGCTGTGGGCGGGCGCGTCGGGGAAACGATTCACCGCGACCGCGTACGGCAGTCCCTGCTCCTCCACCATGTCCATCACGGCGAAGGAGTCGGCGAGCCGCCGGGTGTCCACGAGGACGAGCGCGCCGAGCGCGCCCCGGGCGATGTCCTCCCACAGCGGCAGGAAGCGTTCCTGGCCGGGCGTGCCGAACATGTAGAGGACGAGGTCGTCGGGGACGGTGAGGCGGCCGAAGTCGATGGCGACCGTGGTGGTGGTCTTCCCCGGCAGTCCGGCGGTGGAGTCCACGCGGGTGCTGGACTGGGTCATCGCCTCCTCGGTGTGGAGGGTGGCGATCTCCGAGAGGGTACGGATCAGGGTCGTCTTGCCCACGCCGAAGGGACCCGTGACGACGAGTTTCATCAGGGTCCTGGCGGCGGCCGGCAGATAGCCGACGCCGGTCCGGTCAGGGGAGGGAGCGGAGTCCATCGAGCAACCTCTCGACGAGCGACCTGTCGATCTGCCCGGCACTGGGTATCGGCGGTCGGGTGAGCAGAAGTCCGGTGGCCGCGAGGTCCGTGGCCAGGAAGACGGTGGCGCTGACCGGCAGGTCCAGGTGGGCCGCGCACTCGACGACGGTGAGTGCGCCCGGTTCCAGCAGCTCGCACAGTCTGCGGGCCTGGGTTCCGGCGTCGTCGGGCACGGGCGCGTCGGTTCGTACGAGTACGGCGAGCCGGTCGAGCGCGGGGCCGGCGGGGCGGGACCGGCCGCCGGTGACCAGATAGGCGGGAATCAGTCGGCGTGCTGGGCCGGGGGTCATGGCCGCGCGGCGGTGTCCGATTGGCGGTTGGGCGCGTGCATCGCCCGGGTGAGCGCGGTGACCTGGACCTGCATCTGGTAGGCGATGTCGCCGAGCTTGGCGCCGGGCTCCGCGAAGAGCGCGAGCGTGGTGTTGCGTCCGGCCGGTACGACGATGGCGAAGCCGAGGTCCGATTCGACGACGGTCTGGGCCAGTTGCGGGGCCTCGACGTCGGTGAACGCGGTCGTGAAGGCGCGGGCGGCGGCGTGCAGGGTGGCCGTCATCGCGGCGACCCGTTCGCCGGAGGCCCGGTCGAGGCCGGGTGAGGCGCCTTCGACGAGTCCGTCACCGGTGGCGACCACGGCGTGCTGGACTCCGGGCAGCTCCAGCAGCGGGGTCAGCACCCATGCGAGGTCGCCTGATGTGGGGCTGGGGGCGCTCACTTCTCGTCGTCTCCTTGGTCGTCCTGGTGGTCACGGGCGCCGGTGTCCGGTGCGGCGGGCCGCCCGGTGACGCTCCTGCCGTTGAGGGTGCCCTGCTGGAGGGCCGCCCAGGAAGCCCCGGCCGCTTCCGGTGTACGGGGCATCTGTCCGGTGGCCGGTTCGGCGGCCCGCGCCCCGGCCGGGGCGGCGGGGGTGCGGCGCGGTGCGCGGCGCCGCCGGCTGGGCAGTCCGGTGGGGTCCTCGGCGCCGTCGGACCCGGATTCCGCACCGGGCGCGGCGGCGGGGGCGGGCCGGTCCGCGGCGGCGGACACGGGCGCGGGGGCGAGGGCGGAGAGGTCGCGGTCCTCGTCCAGCACGGTCAGCAGATGGGCGGGGACGCGCAGGATCGTGCGCATGCCGCCGAACGGGGACGCCTCGATGTGGCAGTCGAAGCCGTACTGGACGACGAGCCGGCCGACGACCGCGAACCCGGTCTGCGGCGGGTCGCCCAGTTCGGTCAGCAGCACCTCGGCGGGGCCGGCGAGCAGGGCGCGGGCCCGCTCCAGCGCGTCCTCGTCCATGCCGATGCCGGCGTCGTCCACCACCAGGAACGCGCCGCGGCCGGCGCTCTGCTGGATGGTGACCTGCACATCCGTGTCGGGGTGGGAGTACGCGGTGGCGTTGGCGAGCAGTTCGGCGAGGGCGATGGCGAGGGGTTCGGCGGCCCGTGCGGCGAGCGCGAGGCGTTCGTCGCGCAGATGGTTGGAGACCTTGATCCGCTCGTAGCCGGCGACGCGCGACTGGGCGCCGAGGACGATTTCGACGAGCGGCGAGTTCTGCCGGGCGAGGCCGGGCCAGGCGTCGCAGAGCACCGCGGTGGACTGGGTGCGGCGCAGGGCGAGTTCGTTGCGGAAGTCCAGCTGGAGGATGCGCGGGTCGTCGTACTCGTGCTGGAGTTCGTGGAGCAGTTGCTGGGACTGGTTGAGCAGGGACTGGATCTTGGCGGAGGTGCCGCGCATCGCGGCGCGGGCCGCCGCGTCCACGCGCCCGCGCTCCTCCAGGACCGCGGTCCGGGCGGCCTGGACGGCCTCGGTGAGCAGGAGGGCGGCGCCGCCGTCCACCTCGGCCGCCTCGCGCAGTCCGGGGACCGTGGCGCTGGGGTGCGAGAGGGCGAGGGCCGCGGCGGGTATGCGCTTGCGCGCGAGCTGCCGGATCTCGTCCAGGAGGGCGGCGGTGCGGGCCTCGGCGGCCTTGGCCTGGCGGTCGGCGAGTTCGGCGCGGGTGACGGCCTGCTGCTCGGCGAGGCCGGCCCGGTAGGCGCGCGAGTAGGCCACCCCCGCGACGACGAAGGCGATCACCGTGACGATCCATGCCATGCCGTTACCGCGTCTCTCTCGTCGGGGCGGTCCGCCGGCGCGCGCGGCGCGGGACCGCGCGGTCAGCCCGCTCTGCCTGCCGTCTCACTGGCCTGCTCCACTTCCTGTGCGACCGTCGCGACGTCGGTGATCACCTGGACCACGCTGGGCCGCTGCGAACCGTCGAGCTGCCGGTACTCGCTGCCGATGGTCACCACGAGCCGTTCGGGCAGGCCGAGTGCGGGGTGGCGGCCCTCGGCGATGACCCTGCGGGCCGCGTCGATGGCGGGCACGCCCGCGGCGTGGAAGGTGTGGGCGCGCTCCTGCACGTATTCGAGGTAGGCGATGTGCTCGCGGACGCCGGCCCGGTCGATCACGGGTCCGTGGCCGGGGACGACGGTCTCGGCGCCGGTGGCCAGGACCTGTTCGCAGGCCGCGATCACGTTGCTCAGCGGGCCCTCCCAGTGGCACGGGTGGTCGCCGGGCTGCTCCGGGGACGAGGAGAAGATGATGTCGCCGCTGAACACGGTGGACTGGACCGGCAGATGGACCATCAGGTCGCCGGTGGTGTGCGCGGGTGCCAGCGAGGTGATCTGTACGGGGTAGTCGCCCAGGGTCAGTTCGAGTTCGCCGGTGAAGTACGTGGTCGGCTTGACGGGTTCGGTCTGCGACCAGTCGAACGGGCCGAAGTGCCGTGCGAGGTAGGACCCGAGCGGGGTGGCCGGATCGCCGCCGCTGACCAGGGCGTGCTGCTGCTGCGGCGTGGGCTCGTAGTGGATGTGCTCCCTGGCCTCGCGCGTCACGATGATCTCGGCGTCCGGGAGCACGCCCGCGCCCCAGAAGTGGTCGCCGTTGGCGTGCGTGACGATGACCCGGTCGATGGAGACGCCCTCGGGCAGCCGCTTGCCGGACTCGGCGAGGAACTGCCCGGCGAGTGCCGGGTCGTACGGGGTGTCGATCCACAGCGCGCCGCGGGGCGAGACGAGCAGGCCGCAGTTGGCCAGCCCCCAGCCACGCTTCGGCGGGAGCCAGGCGTACAGGCCCCTGCCAAGGTCAACGACATCCCCACCCGTGATCGACATGGACGCGATTATGCCGACCACTTTCCGGTCGCGCGTTCGAACCTGGCCATAAAGGCACGCCATTGGCTGAAAAGTTACCTTGACGCGTCGCACCGGCGAGCGGGCCGTCACCGTACGAGAGCACGCCGACCCGTCACCGTACGGAATCTTCCGGGGTGAAGCGGTGGAAACAGCGCATGGCGGGCCGCGTCCGCCTTCGGTGCGCGACGGGGCACCGTCAAACCGGATGGGACCGATTACCCACTGAGCATGGCCGAAAACAGACCCTTCGAACTCACGTTTCGGACACCTCGGCGAGGCCGGGCGGCTCAGACGGCGACGACCGTGACTCCGGCCTCCGTGAGACGGGCGGACGCCTCGGGGTCGATGCCCCGGTCCGTGACGAGGAAGTCCACCAGCGAGAGGTCGCAGACGCGGGCGAAGGCGCGCCTGCCGATCTTCGAGGAGTCGGCGGCGACCACCACGCGCTGGGCCTGCCGGGCGAGCAGCCGGTTCACGCCGGCCTCGCCCTCGTGGTGCACGTACGCGCCGCGACCGGTGTCGATCGCGTTGACGCCGAGCACGGCCACGTCCAGCGTGATCTCGCCCAGCACCCCGGCGGCCAGCGGGCCGGTCAGCTCGTACGACTGGGGCCGGGCGACCCCGCCGGTCACCACCAGCTTGAACTGCGGCCGGATCGCCAGCTCGTTGGCGATGTTGAGCGCGTTCGTCACCACGGTGAGCGCCGGCTGCCCCGCCCGGCCGTCGTCCGCCAGGTCGGGGCGGACGGCCAGCGAGCGGGCCACCTCGGTGACGGTGGTGCCGCCGGTGAGGCCGACGACCTCACCGGGCGCGACCAGGTCGGCGACGGCACGGCCGATCGCCTGCTTCTCGGGGGCGTTGCGCCCCGCCTTGTGCCGGAGCGCCAGTTCGTAGCTGACGCCGTGGGCGACCGCGCCGCCCCGCGTACGGGTGAGGAGCTGCTGCTCGGCGAGCTGGTCCAGATCCCGGCGGATGGTGGCGGCCGAGACGTCCAGCGCCTTCGCCGCGTCCTCGACGTCCACCCGGCCGTGCCGGCCCACGAGTTCCAGCAGTGCGCTCCACCGGGCGTCCCTGGACATGTCGGTTCTCCTCACGTCCGGGGGCGGGGTCGCCGATTCCTCTCGGGCGCGCCCACGGACAGCCGCAAGCGTCGCACAGCGCTCGCACCGGTGCGGCCGTCCGCCGACCCGAATGCTTGATAATGCTCGTTCGGCGCGAGTAACGTGCACAATCGAGCATCCCCTCACCAGTACGGAGCGCAGAAGTGTCATTCGTCGAGATCGAGATCGCCAGTCAGCCGGAGTGCTGGCGCCGCGCAGCGGAGCTGGCGGGGAGTCACGCGGCCGTGCTGCCCGCCGCCGGCGAGCGCGTCGCCGTGGTCGGCTGCGGCACCTCGTACTACATGGCCCAGGCGTACGCCTCGCTGCGCGAGGAGTCCGGGCAGGGCGAGACCGACGCCTTCGCGGCCTCCGAGTTCCCGGCCCGCCGCCGCTACGACCGGGTCGTCGCGCTCACCCGTTCCGGGACCACGACGGAGGTGCTGGAGCTCCTGGCCCGGCTGCGCGGCACGACGCCCACGGTGGCGATCACCGCCGATGCCGGGACCCCGGTGATGACGGCCGCCGACGCGGTCGTGGTCCTCGATTTCGCGGACGAACGGTCCGTCGTGCAGACCCGGTTCGCCACCACGCTGCTGACGCTGCTGCGCGCCCACCTCGGGCTGCACACCGACGCCGTGGTCCGCGACGCGGAGACGGCGCTGGCGGAGCCGCTGCCCGAGGGGCTGGTGGACCGCGACCAGTTCACGTTCCTGGGCAGCGGCTGGACGGCCGGTCTCGCCAACGAGGCGGCGCTCAAGATGAAGGAGGCGTCGCTCTCCTGGACCGAGTCGTACGCCGCGATGGAGTACCGCCACGGCCCCATCAGCATCGCGGGCGACTCCACCGCGACCTGGATGTTCGGCCCCGCCCCCGAGGGCCTGCGCGAGCAGCTGCTGGCGACCGGCGCCCGCTGGGTGGAGAGCGACCTGGACCCGCTGGCGGAGCTGGTCCGCGTCCAGCGGCTGGCCGTGGCGCGCGCGGCGGCGCGCGGCCTGGACCCGGACAGCCCGCGCCATCTGACCCGCTCGGTGGTCCTGGCGGAGGCCTGACCGGGCACGGGCCCGGCGGGCCGGGGCGCCGCGATGCCCCGGACCTGTCGGGCTCCGCTCAGTCCTCGAAGTAGGCGTCCAGGACGGCGTCGAGTTCCGTGCCCCACTCCTTGAGGCTGCCGCGGGACGCCGCCTCGACCTCTCCGTTGAACCAGCGCCGGGTGGACAGATGGACGGTGACGGTGAACCGGCGGCCGAAGCGGGCCGGCTTGACCTCGACCGCGCCGATCTCGTCCCAGCCGAACTCGGCCCGCTGGTCGTCCAGCGTGAACCGGACGCCCTTGCGGTCGGCCGCGATCGAGCCGCGCCGGTCGCTCACCTCGAACGAGGGACCGTCCGCGGCCTCTTCGTCGCTCTCTTCGCTCTCCTCCTGCTCGTTGTCCTCGTCGGCCGCCGCGGGCTGCGCCTGGTCGGCCGGCGCGTCCGCGACGGCGTCGGCGGGTGCGGGCTCCCCCGTGTCCTCCGGCTCCTCGGCCACCGTCGCGGCGGGGCCGGGGGCCGTGAGACCGGGGATGTACGCCGGGTCGGTCCCTGCGGCGTACGCGGGCTGGGTCTTCGGATCTATGCGCTGCTCCACGGCGGGCAGTATGGCCGACGAACCTGTACGGGGCCAGTAAGGGGGCGGGCCGGCGGTCCGGTCCGCCCCCGTGCCGTGCCGCCCGGACGGCGGGTCAGCCGGTGGCGCAGACCTCGTCGCCCAGCGAGAAGGCGTCCGGTGCCGTGTTGCCGCCGGTCAGCGTGCCGGTGAAGCCGAAGCCCGCCGACGCGCCGGGAGCGACCCGGCCGTTCCAGTCGACGTTGGCCGCGGTCACCTCCGCCCCGTCCTGCGTGGCCTTCGCGTTCCAGATCTGACCCACCTTCTGCCCGTCCGGGAAGGTCCAGGACAGCTCCCAGCCGTCCAGCTCGGCGGTCCCGGTGTTGGTGAGCGTCACATCGGCCTGGAAGCCGCCGGACCACTGGTTGGTGACCTTGTACGTCACCGAGCAGGCGGCGTCACCCGGATCGGTACCGGGGTCGGTACCGGGGTCGGTGCCCGGATCGGTACCGGGGTCGGTTCCGGGGTCCGTGCCGCCGCCGTCGGCGTCCGAGGACTCCCCGTACATGATTCCGCGCCCGTTGGTGGACACGTACACCCGGCCGTAGACGCGCGGGTCACCGGTGATCGCGGCGCCGATCCAGCCCCACTGGTGGGCGTCGTCGTTGATACGGGTCCAGCTGGTGCCGGCGTCCGTGGACCGGAAGACTCCGCGCACCCCGTCGATCTTCGCGGTGACGAACACCGTCTGGTACGAGGCCCCGGCGGCCGCCTTGCCGAAGCCGACCGAGTCCGCCTGCTCGACCCCGCTCAGCCGGGTGAACGTCGCCCCCGAGTCGGTGGAGTGCCACAGGCCGTAGGTGCCGTTCGCGGCGCCGCCGGCCAGCCAGATGTCGCCCTCGATGCCGGGGACCGCCTTGAAGCGGACGTTGCCCTCGGCGGGCAGGCCGCTGGACGCCTTCGCGGTGAAGGTCGCGCCGCCGTCCGTCGAGACGTAGAAGGTGCCGGCCTTGTACCCGTAGAACTTCTTCGGGTTCGCGCGGTCCGACTCGACCGTCGCGCCCTGCGGGATGCCGGTGGACGCCGACCACGAACTGCCGTACCCGGTCGTGTGGTGGACGCCGGCGCCCTCGGGGCTCCAGACGAAGCCGCTCGCGTCGGCCGCCGCCGCGACGGTGCCGCCGCCGGTCACCCCGGACGGCTCGGAGCCCTGGAACCAGTTGGCGCCGTTGTCCGTGGAGAAGCCGATGTGCGGGGCGGCGTCCGCGCTGCCCACCCGGACGACCGTGTTCGGGCTGTCCTCGGCGAAGTCGATGCTCGTGGTGGAGGTGAGGTTGGGCGAGGTGAACATCATGTCCGGGACCGCGTCGAGATCGGTGTGCCGGAAGCCCCCGATGTCACCGAGCGCGCTCAGCAGCGGCGCCCCGGACGGCGGGCTGGCCAGGTCGTTGACGGCGGTCTCCTCCAGGCCCCTGACCATGGGCGTGATGGTGAACTTGGAGCCGGTGTCCCAGTTGGTGAGGTTCTCGGTGCCGTAGATCGTCGCGCCGGTGCCGTACATCATCCGGTTCGAGTCGAACGGGTCGATCTCCAGCGCCTCCGTCATCCAGCCCAGCTTGGGCGTGGTCTCCGGCGGCTGCGGGTTGGCGCCCCAGGTCAGCCACGGCACCGAGGAGACGTCCTGGGTGAAGCGGTTGGAGCGGTTCGGGTAGTCGGTGAAGTCCCAGGCCCGGGTCCAGGTCGCGCCGCTGTCGGTGGAGCGGAAGATCTGGGTGTCCGGCCACCAGGAGCTGTACGCGGTCGCCATCACCGTGCCGGGGTGCTGCCGGTCCACGGTCAGGCCGCTGAAGCCGTAGTAGGTGTCGGCCTCGGCGACCGGGCTGACGTCCTGCCACTCACCGGTCGCGGTGGTGTAGCGCCAGATCTGCCCCTTACCGCCGTCGTAGGGGCCGCCGGTGTCGCTCAGGGTCAGATAGAGGTAGCCGTTCTCGGAGTCGAGCACGCCCTTGTGCGCCAGGTAGCCGGTCGGCTGTCCGGCGATCCGCGACCAGGTGGCGCCGCCGTCCGTGGACCGGTAGACGGTGTTCTCCTTGTCGGCGACCCCGACGTAGATGTCCTGCGTGGCACTGCCCGCGCTGCCGGTGCGCTCGTCGAACGTCACCCAGACGATGCCCTGGTTGTCGTTGCCGTAGCCGCTGGTGTCGGCCGGGTCCTGCGCGTAGTTGCCGGGGTTGGGGAAGGCCGTCACCTCGGACCAGGTGGCGCCCGAATCGGTGGACCGCCACAGGCCGTTGCCGCTGGGCGCGCCCAGGTAGAGCACGGAGTTCTTGTTCGGGTCGACCGCGAGGCGTTCGCCCATGCCACGGCCCGGCATGTTGCCGCCGAGCTTGAAGGGCAGCGTGCTCGCCTTCCAGGTGGCGCCCCGGTCGGAGGAGCGCAGCACCGCGCCGTTGGTGGGGTCCCAGTCGTTGGTGTACGTGCCCACGGCGGCGTACACCTTGTCCGGGTCCACGGAGTCCGAGGCGAGGCTCACCACGCCCGTCCAGCCCCAGTGGTCCCAGTCCACCCAGTCGAGCAGCGGGACCCACTGCTTGCCGGCCTGGTTCCAGCGGTAGGCGCCGCCGATGTCGGTACGGGCGTAGGCGAGGTTCTTCTCGGACCGGTTGAAGACGATGCCGGGGACGAAACCGCCGCCGTCGATGCGGACGTTCTTCCAGTCGTAGGTGTCCGCCGCGACGGACACATCGGATGCCTGGGCGGCGGGGGCGGCCGCGTCGGCCTGCGCCGACGCGGGGGCACCGGCTGCGAACAACCCCGCCGTGAGAGTGAATGCCGCCACCAGGGTGGCGAAGGATCTTGCGCTTGAGCGCACGGAAACGTCCTCTCCGAACAGGGACCGCACAGGGAGGCGGTCAAGGGGTGGAACGGGTGTGGGAGCGCTCCCATATCGCGTCCCGATGGTAGCGGCGGCACCGCGCCGGGAGAAGAGCGGAGGCAAGGGTTCATCGGATGAATTGTTCGGTCCCTGTCATCCGACCGATCCGGACCCTGCGGGAAACCGCAGGGGGTGCGGGGGCGAAGACGCATACCGGCGCGGGCCGCCGAATTCCTAGCGTGGCCGGGGAAGCCGGGGCACGGTGCCCCGGCCGTCACCGGACCGGAGACCTCGTATGGAACGCGTACTGCTCGCACTCCCCCAGGAGCCCGCAGGCGGGGTGGCGGGCTGGGCCGCCGGCCTCGTCGACGCGCTGGGCGGTCCCGGCGCCGGGCTGGCCATCGCGCTGGAGAACCTCTTCCCGCCGCTGCCGAGCGAGATCATCCTGCCGCTGACCGGTTTCGCCGCCGGGCAGGGCGTGCTCTCCCTGGCGTCCGCCCTGTTCTGGACGACGCTTGGCTCGGTCGTGGGGGCGGCGGCGCTGTACTGGATCGGCGCGCTGTTCGGCCGGGAGCGGATGTACGCGCTGTGGGGGCGGCTGCCGCTGGTCAGGGTCTCCGATCTGGCGCGCACCGAGGCGTGGTTCGCCCGGCACGGCACGAAGGCGGTGCTGCTGGGCCGGATGGTGCCGATCTTCCGGAGCCTGATCTCCGTGCCGGCGGGCCTGGAGCGGATGCGGTTCCCCCGCTTCCTCGCGCTGACCGCCGTGGGCAGCCTGGTGTGGAACGCGGTGCTGGTGCTGGCCGGTTACTGGCTCGGCGACCGGTGGGAGACGGTGGGCGACTACGTCGGCGTGCTGTCCAAGGCCGTGCTGCTGCTGGTCGTGGTGGCGCTTGCGCTGTACGTCGCCGTCTGCGTCCGGGCCCGCTCGGGCGCCGGCCGGGCCCGGCACCGCCGTGGTGTGTGAACCGGGCGGCCGGGAACTTTCGTCCGGGCCCGGACGTGGCACAGGACGGGGTCCGACGGGCGGGCGCGCGACGGAGGGGCGGGGCGGCGCGATGGAGCGGCGGGGCGGCATGACGGAGACTTCCGCCGCCCTCCGGGGCCCCGCGCGGGCGACCGGCCGGGCGCTCCCGGTCGCCGGAACGCTCCTGGGCTGTCTGAGCGCCTTCGCCGCGCTGGGGTACTTCGCGGGGGCCGGGGCGCTGCTCGGGGCGTTCCTGCTGTGGCCCCGGACCCGTGGCGCCGCGCGCGCCCTCCTCGTCTCGGGGGCCCGGCGGCTGGCGGACGCCGAGCGGTGGCGCAGGACGGTGTTCTTCGGGGACCAGTTCCCCGCGCACCGCTCCTCCGACCAGCAGGTGCTCCGCTATCTGGCCGCCCGCGCCGGTTCGGGGCCGGTGTGCGCGGGGGTGATCGCGCTGCTGGGGTTCGGCCTGGTGCTGGCGGGGCTGTTCGCGGCGGGCGTGGCCCGGTCCGCGCCGGGCTGGGGCGAGTTGCTGGGCCAGGTGGTCCTGGGCTCGGTGCTCCTCTTCCTGAACGTGCAGGGGCTGTTCTCGCTGGCGGCGCTGGACGCCCGGCTGGCGCGGGAGTGCTTCGGGCCCGGTGAGCGGGAGTTGCTCAGGCGGCGCATCGGCGAACTCGCGGCGAGCCGGGCCGCCGTCGTACGGGCGGTGGACCGGGAGCGGCGGCGCGTGGAGCGGGACCTGCACGACGGGGTGCAGCAGCGGCTCGTGGCGCTGGCGATGCTGCTGGGCCGGGCCCGCCGCGCACGGGACGCCGACCGGGCGGACGCGTTGCTGGAGCAGGCCCACCGGGAGGCGGGCGAGGTGCTCGCGGAGCTGCGCGAGGTGGCGTGGCGGGTGTACCCCACGGCGCTGGACAGCGTCGGGCTGCGGGAGGCGCTGGGCGGGGTGGCGGAACGCTGCGCGATCCCCGTACAGGTGGCGTACGAGGTGCCGGGGCCGCTGCCGGCACCCGTGGAGACGGCGGCGTACTTCGTGGTCTCCGAGTCCGTGACCAACGCCGCCAAGCACTCGGGCGCCGCGACCCTCGCGGTGAGCGTGGTGCGCCGCGGCGATCTGCTCACGGTCCGCGTGCGCGACGACGGGTGCGGCGGCGCCGACCCGGAGGGCGGCGGGCTGGCCGGGCTGCGGGGCCGGGTGGCCGCGATCGACGGCATGCTGGACGTCCACAGCCCCCTCGGGGGCCCCACCACAGTGACCGCGGAGCTGCCGTGCGCGTGATTCTCGCCGAGGACTCGACCCTGCTCAGGGAGGGCCTGGTGCGCCTGCTCACCGAGGAGGGGCACGAGGTGCTGGCCGCGGTGGGTGACGCGGAGTCCCTGCTGGCCGAGGTGGCGGCGCGGGCCCCGGACATCGTCGTGACGGACATCCGGATGCCGCCCGCGCACAGGGACGAGGGGCTGCGGGCGGCGGTGGAGATCCGGCGGAACCGGCCGGAGGTGGGGGTGCTGGTGCTCTCGCAGTACGTGGAGCGCAACTACGCCGCGCAGTTGCTCGCCGAGAACGCGGAGCGGGTGGGCTATCTGCTCAAGGACCGGGTCGCGCAGGTGGAGGAGTTCCTGGACTCGCTGGAGCGCATCCACGCGGGCGGGGCCGTCTTCGACCCCGAGGTCGTACGGCAGTTGGTGATCCGCAGCGCGCACGGCGATCCGCTGTCGCGGCTGACCCCGCGCGAGCGCACCGTTCTGGAGGCGCTGGCCCAGGGCCACACCAACGCGGCCATCGGCCACAAGCTGCACATCTCGCTGAGCGCCGTCGAGAAGAACCTGAACACGGTCTTCGACAAGCTGGGGCTGGCGCAGACCACCGGCTACAACCGGCGTGTCCTGGCCGTGCTCCGCTATCTGGAGGCGTGACGGCCGTCCGGCACCGGGCCGGTCAGTACCAGCCGGCCGAGCCGGGCGGGTCGCAGAGTTCCAGTACGACCTCGCCGGACACCGACGTCCTGCCGCCGGCCGGCCTGACCCGGTCGCCCACGTTCACCAGGTGCGGGGCGGCTCCCACGATCCGGCAGCGGTAGACGAAGCCTTCGGGGAAGCGGACCAGGGACTCGTTGCGCATCACGCGCGAGTAGCGGTTGACGACGTTGGAGCGTACGACGACGCCGTACCCCTCGCTCCGCGCGGACTCCAGATCGCTCGACGCGCAGACGGGGCACAGGAGTTTGCGGAAGGACGCGGTGCCGCACCAGCGGCACACCTGGTAGACCAGCCCTTCCTGGCTGTGCGGCTGAACTGTTTCGCGGGCCGCCGGCCCCACATCGATTCCGGTACTGAACACGTTCCGCCTCCCGCGCTCGACTCGGTACGCGCCGCACCTTCGGCAGCGGCACAGCGGCACCGTATGGCACTAAGTTCCGCGAAGTAAAGGCACTGAGTGCCGCGAATCCGTGATGTGGCTCTCGTCCGGGCGTCACGCGCCGCCGAGCGCGGCCTCCACGTGCTGCACCACGCGCCACATCGGAGCGCCCTTGCGGGCCACCATGACGATCACCTCGTCGTCGCCCACCGGGACTCCGGCGGACACGGGCGCGGGGGCCTGTGCGGGGGCGGCCGGCCGCCCGTCCGCAGCGCTCCAGACCGTACGCACCAGCTCAAGCGCCCGGTCCACCTCGGCGCCCGCGTCGCCCTCGCCGCCCGAACGCAGCCAGGACCGCAGCCCGTTGTTGTGCGCGGCGACCACCGAGGCCGCGATCACCTCGGCCCGCAGGGGCGCGTCGGGACCGGCGTCCGGGTCGCGGGCCCAGCGCCGCTCCAGATAGCCGGCGAGGGTCCGCTCGTAACGGCGCACCACGGAGAGCTCGTACGTCCGCAGTCCTGGCACCTCGCGGGTGAGCCGGTAGCGCTGTACGGAGAACTCCGGGTTCTCGGCGTACATCCGCAGCACCAGACGGGCCGCGTCGCACACCGTGCCGACGGGGTCGCCGTCCTCGGCGGCGGCCAGGAACGCGGTCATGTCCGCGAGGCACCGCTCGTGGTCCGGGAAGACCGCGTCCTCCTTCGAGGGGAAGTAGCGGAAGAACGACCGCCGCCCCACACCGGCGCGGGCGACGATGTCGTCCACCGTGGTCCGCTCGAAGCCGCGCTCCAGGAAGAGCGCGAAGGCCGCCTCGGCGAGGACATCACGCATGGGGGGCTTCTTGGCCGGTCGGCGGTCTTCGGTCATGCCGGAAACGTAACACCGAATACGGTCCGCCGACACTGGGTACCTTTACGAAGGGTACTGAGTGCCATAGGATTCCCGCAGGACACCACCAGGTACAGGGAGAGCCGGCGTGAGCTTGAGGATCGTTGTCTGTGTGAAGTACGTGCCCGACGCGACCGGTGACCGGCATTTCGCCGATGACCTGACGTTGGACCGTGAGGACGTGGACGGTCTGCTGTCGGAGCTGGACGAGTACGCGGTCGAGCAGGCGTTGCAGATCGCGGAGGCGGCCGATGACGCGGAGGTCACCGTGTTGACGGTGGGTCCGGAGGATGCGCGGGACGCGTTGCGCAAGGCGTTGTCGATGGGTGCGGACAAGGCGGTTCACGTCGAGGACGACGATCTGCACGGGACGGATGCGCTGGGGACGTCGCTGGTGCTGGCGAGGGCGCTGGAGGAGACCGGGTACGACCTGGTGGTCTCGGGGATGGCGTCGACGGACGGGTCGATGGGTGTGGTTCCGGCGCTGCTGGCGGAGCGGCTGGGTGTGCCGCAGGTGACGCTGCTGTCGCAGGTGTCGGTGGCCGATGGTGTGGTGCGGGGTCGCCGGGACGGGGACAGTGCGTCGGAGGAGCTGGAGGCGTCGCTGCCGGCGGTGGTGTCGGTGACCGACCAGTCCGGTGAGGCGCGTTACCCGTCGTTCAAGGGGATCATGGCGGCGAAGAAGAAGCCGGTGACGTCCCTGGACCTGGACGGCCTGGGCATCGACGCCGAGCAGGTGGGTCTGGCGGGTGCCTGGACCGCGGTCGACTCCGCGACGGAGCGTCCGGCCCGCACCGCGGGCACGATCGTGAAGGACGAGGGCGAGGGCGGCAAGCGGCTGGCCGAGTTCCTGGCCGGTCAGAAGTTCATCTAGTCCGCGGGTTCGTGGTCGTGGTCGTTGTCGCTGATGTGCAGGAGTAGGGAAGTCCGATGGCTGAAGTTCTCGTCTTTGTCGATCATGTGGATGGCGCGGTCCGTAAGCCGGCGCTGGAGCTGCTGACGCTCGCGCGGCGGATCGGTGACCCGGTCGCGGTCGCGGTGGGCGCGGGTGCCGCCGGGACGGCGGATGTGCTGGCCGGGCACGGCGCGGTGAAGGTTCTCGTGTCGGAGGCCGCCGAGTTCGGCGACTATCTCGTCGTACCGAAGGTGGACGCGCTCCAGGCCGCCCACGCCGCCGTGTCGCCGGTGGCGGTGCTGGTGTCGTCGTCGGCGGAGGGCAAGGAGATCGCCGCCCGGCTCGCGGTGCGGATCGGGTCGGGGATCATCACCGACGCGGTCGACGTCGAGGCCGGTGAGCAGGGTGTGGTGGCGACGCAGTCGGTGTTCGCCGCGTCGTTCACCACGAAGTCCCGGATCACGCAGGGCACGCCGGTGATCACGCTGAAGCCGAACTCGGCGCCCGTCGAGCCGGTTCAGGGTGCGGGTGCGGTGGAGGAGCTGGCGGTGGAGTTCTCCGCCGCCGCGACGGGCACGAAGGTGCTCTCGCGTACGCCGCGTGAGTCGACGGGCCGTCCGGAGCTGACGGAGGCCGCGATCGTGGTCTCCGGTGGCCGGGGTGTGAACGGTGCGGAGAACTTCGCGGTGATCGAGGCGCTGGCGGACTCGCTGGGTGCCGCGGTGGGCGCGTCGCGGGCGGCGGTGGACGCGGGCTGGTACCCGCACACCAACCAGGTCGGCCAGACCGGCAAGTCGGTCTCCCCGCAGCTGTACATCGCGTCGGGCATCTCCGGTGCGATCCAGCACCGGGCGGGGATGCAGACCTCGAAGACGATCGTCGCGGTCAACAAGGACCCCGAGGCCCCGATCTTCGACCTCGTCGACTACGGCGTCGTCGGCGACCTCTTCGACGTCGTGCCCCAGCTCACCGAGGAGATCAACACCCGCAAGGGCTGATCGCCCCTCAACTGCCGGGCCCGGCCGGGGCGGTGGACGCGGAGATCGCGCTCACCGCCCCGGCCGGCGCCGTTTCAGCTTCGGCCGAGCAGCTCCTCCACCAGGTCGGCGGCCCGCCGGGTGCCGCCCTCCGCGCGGGCGTCGTCGCGCAGCCGTGCCGACCGGCGGGCGACCTCGGGGTCGCCGACGAGCGCGTCGAGGGCTTCGCGCAGCGCCTGCGGGGTGGCGTCGTCGGTGTCGATGCGGCGGGCCACGCCCAGCTCGACCAGCCTGTCGGCGTTCATGAACTGGTCGACGCCCTGCGGGACCGCGATCATGGGCACCCCGCTGTACAGGCCCTCGGAGCTGCCGCCCATCCCGGCGTGCGTGATGAAGGCGTCCGCCTGCTGGAGGATCGCCAGTTGCGGCACCCATCGGTGCACCTCGACGTTGCCGGGAATCGCGCCCAGCTCCGCCGGGTCCGTCTGCTTGCCGATCTGGAGCACCACGTGCCACCCGGCCAGGTCACCGAAGGCCGCCAGGCAACTGCGGTAGAACTCGGGCCGGTTGGTGTACGCGGAGCCGAGCGAGATCAGCAGCACCCGCTCCGCCCCGGCGGGCCGGGTCCAGGTCTGCTCCTCGCCGCGCCCCGCGAAGCACGGCCCGACGAAGGTGACCGTGCGGGTGTCCACGTCGTCGGCGTGCGGCTGCATCGCCTTCGGGATCAGGGCCAGGGTGTGCGCGGGGCGGCCGACGAAGTCCTCCATGTCCAGCGTGGTCGCCCCGCAGCCCGCGAGCCACTCGGTGAACCTCGCCCGGTAGGCGTCGGCCCCCGGCAGCGCCCAGAGGTGGGCGGCGACGTCCTCCGCGTAGCTCCGCCAGCCCACGAAGGTGGGCGACAACTGCATCAGCCGGCGGTTCTGGGACTCGGCCAGCACCCGTGCCGGGTAGGCGCCGATGTCGTACAGGTACAGGTCCGCCGGGTCGCGGTCGTAGACGGCGCGCAGTTGCGGCAGGGCCCGCACGGCGTCTTCCAGGAAGAGGCCCATGGCGGCGATGGGGTCGTCCGGCCAGTTGTGGTCGCCGACCGGGAGGTGCGACTCGTACGGGACGAAGGTGGCGCCGGTGGCCTCGATGCGCTCGGCCATCAGCGGGTCGTTGGCGTAGGTGACGCGATGGCCGCGTGCGACCAGTTCGCGGATGATCTCGATGCTCGGCAGGACATGGCTCACGGCGGGGATGCCGACCATGGCGATGTGGGCGCGGCGGGATGACATCAGGGATCACTCGTTTCAGTTCTGCGGCGGAAGTGGATACGGCGAACCGGCGCGTCGCCACCCCGGCGGTGCCTGGGGGTGGGCGCGCGTACGCGGTGTGCCGGACGGGGCCGGGGGCGTGCCCCCGTCCGCGTCAGCCGTAGAGCTGCACGATGTTCATGCGGCGACCCTAACCGCGGTCCGGCCCGCGCGCATCCGCTTTGGGTGCGGTGCGCGCGGGCCGGGGGCGGGGTCAGGGCTGGATCGGCATCGACCAGCAGTTGGAGACGGACCGCCTGCCTTCGAGGCGGTCGGTGATCCAGGAGATGGCGTCGCCCTGGTCGGTGATGAGCGGCACCATGTGGTTGGTCAGGATCTTGTCGCCGAGGTTGGGCAGGATGACAGCGTCATAGGTGACGTCGCCGCCCTTGCGGCACCAGTCGACGGCGAGTTGACGGGCCTGCTTGTGGGGCACGATGTCGTCCTGGGTGCCGGTCGCCACTCGCACAGGGCCGGAGGGCTTGAGGGTGCCGATGCGCTGCCTGTCGAGCGCGGCCTGCGCCTTGGGTTCGGCGGCGATGATCTCGCCCAGGGACTTGCCGCTGGTGGTCCACTTGGTGCTTCTGGCGAAGCCGTAGCCGAGGATCGCGTCGCCGACGCACATGGTGGAGGCGTCCTTCAGCGCGGCCCGGCCGGCGTCGTTGATGTTGTTCTCCACGACGTCGCGCAGGTCCGGGTCGGCCTGGGCGAAGCCGTTGATCGACCAGGCCAGGGCGCCGGCCAGGGCGCTGCCGTCGATGCCCTTCATGGTCGCGGTCAGGTCGGCGGGCGGCGCGCCGGCGTAGGTGCCGGCCAGTTCGATCTCGGGGGCGTACGAGGGCTGGAGCTCGGCGGCGGAGGCGCTGGCCCCGCCGCCCTGGCTGTAGCCGTACAGGCCGGTCCGGGAGTCGGGCGTCAGCGAGGTGGCGGGCAGCCGGTGCGCGGCGCGGACGGCGTCCAGCAGCGCGTGGCCCTCGTCGACCCGGTTGACGTAGGTGTGCAGCCGGTCCGTGGTGCCGAGGCCCACGTAGTCGGTGACGACGACGGCGATCCCGGCGGACAGGAGCCGGTAGACGGACAGGATCTCGTAGCCGATCGACACCGTCTCGGGGGTGAGCGAGAGCGGATGCTGCAGGGACAGCGAGGGGGCGCACTGGTCGCCCTGGCCCATGGTGCCGGAGGCCACCGCGACCAGCGGCCGGGCGCCGCCGCCCTTCCAGGAGGCCGAGGGCTCGATGTAGGCGCCGGTCACCGCGACCGGCTGCCCGTTGGAGTCGGTCGACCGGTACATGAGGCGGGTCGCCGTGCCGGGCATCCGGCGGCCGTCCAGGCCGGGCAGGTCCAGGCCGAGCGGCAGGGGTTCGGTGCGGATCAGCGCGCCGTTGGCGGCGGGGAGTTCGGCGGGCGGGTTGTAGAAGGAGGGGATGGTCACGCCCCGCGACACGACCGGTTCGGTGCCGGCCGAGGCCGATGCGGGCGCGGCGTACGCGGCCACGCAGGCCGCCGCGGTCACGGCGACGGCGGCGGCCCGCAGGGCTCCGGCGCGCGGGCGGCGGGTGGGGGGTATCAGGACGGTGGAACGCGAACGGCTGTCCGTGCGGCTCACAGCTCACTCCTCGCTCTGCTCCGATGGGCGGGTGAGCGCAAGCTAACAGCGGGACTTACCGGTGGTAACCCATCAGTAAGTTACGCATTGGTAACTCTCCTCGGGCACCCGCCCGGGCCTGTCCGGCCGTCATGTTGCCTATTGTGGGCGCCAGCTGATCATCCGCAGCCTCCCGCACCCAGGAGTTGGCCATGTCCCGACCGGAGAACGACCGCACCTCGCCCCCGCTCATCGACACCAGCAAGCCGCATCCCGCGCGGATGTACGACTGGTTCCTGGGCGGCAAGGACAACTACCCGGTCGACGAGGCGATGGGCCGTCAGATGCTGGCCGTCGAACCGAACGTGCCGGTGATGGCGAAGATCAACCGCGCCTTCATGCACCGCGCCACCCGCTGGCTCTCCGCCCAGGGCGTCCGCCAGTTCCTCGACATCGGCACCGGGATACCCACCGAGCCCAACCTGCACCAGGTGGCCCAGGAGGCCGCGCCCAGCACCCGCGTCGTCTACTGCGACAACGACCCGATCGTGCTGGCCCACGCCGAGGCGCTGCTCAAGGGCACGCCCGAGGGCGTCATCGACTATGTGCAGGCGGACGCGCGCCACGTCGACACGATCCTCGAACGCGCGGGCAGGACGCTGGACTTCAGCGCCCCGGTCGCCCTGTCGATGATCGCGCTGCTGCACTTCGTGAGCGACGAGGACGGCGCCCACGAGCTGGTGCGCCGGCTGACCGACGTGCTCGCGCCCGGCAGCTACATGGTCATCTCGCAGATCACCGCCGACTTCCACCCGGAGGAGGCGCGCCAGGTGGACGAGATGTACCGGGCCAACACGCTGACGCTGGCGCCGCGCACCCGTGCCGAGTTCGGCGCGTTCTTCGAGGGGCTGGAGATCGTGGAGCCGGGCATCGTCGCCGCCGAGGCCTGGCATCCCGAGCTGGGCGAGCCGGTCCCCGGCACCGGCGAGATCGTCACTCCGGGCTATGTGGCGGTCGGCCGCAAGCCGTAACCCGCCGTCCCGGCACGCCGGCCCGGCGGCACGTGGCGCGTCCGCCGGCCGCGCCCGGTGTCACCGGGCTGTGTGATGATGCCGAAAAAGGGAGCGGCCGGGAGGGGCGGGAGCGCAGCGTGGACAAGGGGTCATCCATACCGGACGAGGAATGGGAGCGCTTCCTGCGGGAGGCCGAGGCCGGGACCGGCGACGCCCCCGAGGAGCCGTCCGCCCGCGCCCGGATGGTCACCCGGCGGCTGGACGACGAACCCGCCCCGCCCCCTGGTTGGCGCGTCCACGAGCCGCCCCGCCGGCGGAACGGCAAACGCTGGTACGTGGTGGGCCTGATCGTCGTCGTCGCCCTGTTCGGCCTCACGCTCTCCCCCGGCCTGGTCAACGGCTGGTTCGGCGGGGGCACCGGGGGCGACTCCGCCGGGGCGTCCGGGCGGGCGACCCTGGACGCCCCGTTCAAGGGGTCGCCCGCGGAACACTGGGCGACCGGGACGGCCGGGATCACGATGCCTTCGGCGCATGCGACCGGGTGGATGAGCGAGAAGCAGGTGGACGAGGCGCTGGAGAGCAGCCTGGCCTTCCTCGTCGACTCCGGCCTGGACCCGGCGGTGCTGCGCGGGAAGCGCCCGGTGAAGGCGATCGCCGCGCTCAACCCGGAGCAGGCCGACGTCGAGGAGTACCTGGCGCACGCCTTCGACCGCCCGAGCCGCGGCGACGACCCGCTGCTGCTGTTCAGCCGCTTCGACCCGTCGTACGTCCGCCTGGCCGGTGACGTGATCAGGACGCGCGGCAGGATCACGTACCGCGCGGGCGACCGCGGCGCGGTCGACGTCACCGCCGACGTCACCTTCGTCTACCCCGTCGTACGGGCGGAGGGGGACAGCGACGAGGTCGCCCGTACGATCGTCCGCCGCGAGATCGTGATGAGCTGGGAGAACCCCGCCGAGGTGGAGATCACGCCGGGAACCTTCTCGCTGCGGACCTACCGGATGGACGCCGCCAACGGCGGCTGCGGCGACACCACCGGCTACTTCGTCCCCGAGTTCGGCAAGGACCGGGGCCCCTCGGAGGAGGGCGCACGCGTCGACCCCTACGAGCGGGACATGTCGATGGACGAGCGGATGCGGGACCGCGACGCCTCGGAGTGCGGCACCGCCACCCGTACCTGACCCGGCCGGGTACCGGCCCGCCCGCCGCTCGCCGGGGCGGGCCGCCCCGCCGCGACGTACGCTTTCGGACGTGACCAGCAAACCCGACGCGGCACAGCATCTGCGCGACCTCGCCCGGCTGCGCCGGGTCCGCGACCGGATCGACCGCGAGTACGCCCAGCCCCTCAACGTCGAGGCCCTGGCCCGCGGGGCCCATATGTCGGCCGGACATCTGAGCCGCGAGTTCCGCCGCGCGTACGGGGAGTCGCCGTACGGCTACCTGATGACCCGGCGCATCGAGCGCGCGATGACGCTGCTGCGCCGGGGCGACATGAGCGTGACCGAGGCCTGTTTCGCGGTCGGCTGCGCCTCCCTCGGCACCTTCAGTACGCGGTTCACGGAGCTGGTCGGGATGCCGCCGAGCGTGTACCGGCAGGAGGCGGCGCGCGCCACCGCGGGGATGCCGTCCTGCGTCGCGAAGCAGGTGACGCGTCCGATCAGAAATCGAGAAGCACCGCTGCCAGGGGCGCCACTAGCGTAGGCCGGGCGACGACGGGGCTGTGCGACGGCCCTGCCAATCCAAGGAGACACGATGAGCAGGGCCACGGGTGCGCAGCCGCACCTCGCCGACAGTCACGATCTGATCCGGGTGCACGGGGCACGCGTGAACAATCTCCAGGACGTGAGCATCGCGATCCCCAAGCGCCGGCTGACGGTGTTCACGGGCGTCTCCGGCTCCGGCAAGAGCTCGCTGGTGTTCAACACCATCGCCGCCGAGTCGCAGCGGCTGATCAACGAGACGTACAGCGCCTTCGTCCAGGGGTTCATGCCCACCCTGGCCCGGCCCGAGGTGGACGTGCTCGAAGGGCTGACGACGGCGATCATCGTCGACCAGCAGCGGATGGGCGGCGACACCCGCTCCACGGTGGGCACCGCCACCGACGCCAACGCCATGCTGCGCATCCTCTTCAGCCGCCTCGGCACCCCGCACATCGGCCCGCCCAGCGCGTACTCGTTCAACACCGCTTCGGTGAAGGCGAGCGGCGCGATCACCGTCGAGCGCGGCAACCAGAAGACCGTGAAGGCGTCCTTCAGCCGCACCGGCGGCATGTGCACCGAGTGCGAGGGCCGGGGCACCGTCTCCGACATCGACCTCACCCAGCTGTACGACGACTCCAAGTCGCTGGCCGAGGGCGCGTTCACCATCCCCGGCTGGAAGTCCGACAGCTTCTGGACGGTGCGCGTGTACGCGGAGTCCGGCTTCCTCGACCCGCACAAGCCGATCGCGAAGTACACCGAGCAGGAGATGCGGGACTTCCTGTACCGGGAGCCCGTCAAGGTGAAGGTGGAGGGCGCCAACCTCACCTACGAGGGGCTGATCCCCAAGATCCAGAAGTCCTTCCTGTCCAAGGACAAGGACGCGCTCCAGCCGCACATCCGGGCGTTCGTGGAGCGCGCGGTCACCTTCACCACCTGCCCCGCCTGCGACGGCACCCGGCTCAGCGAGGGCGCCAGGTCCTCGAAGATCGCGGGCATCTCCATCGCGGACGCCTGCGCCATGCAGACCAGCGACCTGGCCGCCTGGATCGCCGGCCTGGACGAGCCCTCGGTCGCCCCGCTGCTCACCGCGCTCGGGCAGACCCTGGACTCGTTCGTGGAGATCGGCCTCGGCTACCTCTCGCTGGACCGCCCGGCCGGCACCCTGTCCGGCGGCGAGGCGCAGCGCGTCAAGATGATCCGGCACCTCGGGTCCTCGCTGACCGACACCACGTACGTCTTCGACGAGCCGACCGCCGGGCTGCACCCGCACGACATCCAGCGGATGAACAACCTGCTGCTGCGCCTGCGGGACAAGGGCAACACGGTGCTGGTGGTGGAGCACAAGCCGGAGACGATCGCCGTCGCCGACCATGTCGTGGACCTCGGGCCGGGCGCCGGTACGGCCGGCGGCACCGTCTGCTTCGAGGGCACGGTGGAGGGGCTGCGCGCCTCGGACACCGTCACCGGCCGGCACTTCGACGACCGGTCCCGGCTCAAGGAGTCCACCCGCGAGCCGGCCGGCGCGCTGGAGGTGCGCGGGGCGCGCGCGAACAACCTGCGCGGTGTGGACGTGGACATCCCGCTCGGTGTGCTGACCGTCGTCACGGGGGTCGCCGGGTCCGGCAAGAGCTCGCTGATCCACGGCTCGGTGGCCGGGCGGGACGGTGTGGTGACCGTCGATCAGAGCCCGATCCGGGGTTCGCGGCGGAGCAACCCGGCCACGTACACCGGGCTGCTCGACCCGATCCGCAAGGCGTTCGCCAAGGCCAACGGGGTGAAGCCGGCCCTGTTCAGCGCCAACTCGGAGGGCGCCTGCCCCACCTGCAACGGCGCGGGCGTCGTCTTCACCGACCTGGCGATGATGTCGGGGGTGGCCACGGTCTGCGAGGAGTGCGAGGGCAAGCGGTTCCAGGCGTCGGTGCTGGAGTACCGGCTCGGCGGCCGGGACATCAGCGAGGTGCTCGCGATGTCCGTGGCGCGGGCGGAGGAGTTCTTCGGCTCGGACGAGGCGCGCACCCCGGCCGCGCACCGCGTCCTGGAACGGCTCGTGGACGTCGGGCTCGGCTACCTCAGCCTGGGCCAGCCGCTCACCACGCTCTCCGGCGGCGAGCGCCAGCGGCTCAAGCTGGCCACGCACATGGGCGAGAAGGGCGGCGTGTACGTGCTCGACGAGCCGACCACCGGGCTCCATCTCGCGGACGTGGAGCAGCTGCTCGGGCTGCTCGACCGGCTGGTGGAGTCCGGCAAGTCGGTCATCGTCATCGAGCACCACCAGGCCGTGATGGCGCACGCGGACTGGATCATCGACCTCGGCCCCGGCGCCGGTCACGACGGCGGCACGGTCGTCTTCGAGGGCACGCCCGCCGAGCTGGTCGCCGCCCGCTCCACGCTCACGGGCGAGCACCTGGCGCGGTACGTGGGCGCCTGAGCGGAGCCGGGCCGGGTGCCTCCACCCGGCCCGGCGGGCGGTTCCCAGGATGCGGGGACGACCGACCCCGTGCTGGAGCTGCTGCGCAGCCGTCCCGATCTCGCGGAGATCGCCGCCTTCCCGCAGGAGCCCATCGCGGGGGACGGTGGCGGGGGCACCTACTTCCTGTGCGGGGGTACGTCGGTGCTGTACGCGTCCTCCGAGGGCGACGCCGTCCCTGATCGCCGACAGCATCTCGGAGGCGCTGGAGATGCTGGTGCGGCTGCCCGACCGGTGCGAGGGGCTGACGGCCGGCCTGGACGAGGAAGGGCTGCGGGCCGCCGCGGCGGCCGGTGACGCGGCGGCGCGCGAGGAGTTCGCGCCCGAACTCGACGCCCAGCGGGCCGCGTTGCTGGCGGGGCTGGGGCTGCCGGAGCGGCCGCTGACGGAGTTGTTCGCGGTGTCCGAGTCGGCTGCCCGGCGCACCGAGCCGGATCATCTGCTGCTGAACTCCGCGGAGTTGTGCGCGTACCGGCTGGACGACGAGTACCGGATGTGCCTGCGGGACGTCGTGCTCGGTCCCGGCCGGGCGGTGGAGGCGTCCGTACTGGCCCGGATCGAGCGGGACCGGGGTGATCTCGGCGCTGCGGGGTGCCTGACGGACGGCCCGGACACATGATCAGATCAAGGCGGCTTGCCGTGAAATCCGCATACTTTTCAAGATGGCCGGTTCGCGCAGGTGTGAGCGCGTGCGGGTGCGGTGACGAATCCTGACGGATCGCCACCAAGCTTGCACAGCACCTCTGCTGAGTGAAATTCGAGCGGTGGGCCGCTCACCTGTGAGGACCGGGGGTCCGTGGGCCCGCAGGCACCGGTCCGAAACAATCGCCATCGCTAATCGGATCTAACCTTTCCGCAACATCCGGCCAACGGGCGGGGTTTGACCCTACGGGGACAGCGAGGGGGCTTCCGGGCATTCCGCCTGCTCAGCGCCGACGGCCGCAACTCCCGTGGATCAAGGGACAGGCAGGGCAGACAAGCGAGACCGAGTCATTCCGCTTAGCGGCGCCCCACGGCCCGAACCGACCACATCGACCGAATGAGACCGTTTCCGCACACCTAACTGAACGCAAATTTTCGACGCTGCCCGCATCGGTGGTTGTGCACTAGGCATAGGATCAAGCCGCGCAACGTGAGCCCCGTCTATCCCGCCTGTCCCATCCGCAACTGTGCACACGATGTACGAGCGCCCCTACCGACACCCCACAACCCGTTAACAGGTATCTGCGTGTCACCGATACTCAGCACCGGTTCCGGCGATGGAGCCGCGCAGTGAAAATCAATCGTCGCCTCGTCCTGCTGGTCACCGCGCCCCTCACCGTCGCGGTCACCTTCTCGGCTCTGGCCCTCGCTCCGGCGACCAACCAGGCACTGCAGGCGAACCGGCTGGCCAACATGGTCGACGTCGCCGCCCACGCGGCCGACTTAACACATCAACTGCAGCGTGAACGCGCCGCAGCCACCGCTCTGGTCTCCCATCAGGCAGACTCCGACGCCTTCCAGCAGAGCTCCGACGCGACGGACAAGAGCCTCGCCGCCTTCAACAGCCGGATCGGCCGGCTCTCCGAGGTACCCGGAAGTGCCCAGGAGGCGCTGGACCGCATCGACCGCTTCATCGATCAACTCCCCGCCCTGCGCGCCCAGGTGCGCTCGGGCAGCACCACCATCTCCGCACTCGCCTTCGGCTACCGGATCGTGATCGCGGACCTCAACTCCTACCGCGACGGCATCGCCCAGGCCGACGGGGTCGACGCCGACATCGCCGACCGCATCCGCGCCGCCGCCGCCCTCTCGGAGGCCGCCGAGCACACCGCTCAGGAGCAGGTCACCGTCATGAGGGCGCAGGCCGCGGGCGGCTTCACCGTCGCCTCGCAGCGCACCTTCGACGCCAGCCGCCTCGGCTACACCGAGTCGACCGGGGTGATGTTCAGCCTCGGCCCCGCCGAGTGGCGGACCTGGCTGGAGCGCACCCTCTCCGGCCCCAAGGCCCTGGCCTCCCGCAAGCTCGAGGACAAGATCGGGCGCACCGACACCAGCAAGCCCATCGGCGTCTCCCCCGAGTCCTGGCAGAAGGCCGCCGACGACCGGCAGACCCTGCTGCACCAGGTGGAGGAGCGGATCGACGAGTCCGTCGCCACCACCGTGGAGGCGGAGCGCACCCGGCTGCTGTGGACCGCCGGCGGCGAGGTCACCCTGGTACTGCTGACCCTGGTGGGCGTCGTCCTCGTCGCCGTCCGGCTCGGCCGCGTCATGATCCGCCGGCTGCGCGACCTGCGCAACGCCGCGCACGAGGTCGCCCACACCCGGCTGCCCGAGGTCATGAGCGAGCTGTCGCAGCCCGGCGCGCTGAGCGGGTCCACGCCCGAGGAGGTCGCGGAACGCACCGGCAACCCGATCGAGACGACGGGCGGGGACGAGATCGGCGAGGTGGGTGAGGCGTTCAACGCCGTCCACCACGAGGCGGTCCGCCTCGCCGCCGAACAGGCGCGCGTGCACGAGCAGTTCGCCGAGACCCTGGTCCGGGTCGCCCGCCGCGGCGCCCAGCTCACCAGCGTCATGGTGTCCGAACTGGACGCCGTGCAGCGCGACGAGGCCGACCCGGAGCGCATGAAGACGCTCTTCGCGCTCGACCACCTCGCCATCCGCATGGAGCGCAACACCAACAACCTGCTGGTGCTCGGCGGCTACGGCAACGCACGGGTGAGGTCGGCGGACATCGCCGCCTCCACCGTCATCGTGGCGGCGGCCCAGCAGATCGAACGCTTCGACCGCGTCTCGCTCGGCGCCATCGAGGGCGGCATCGGCATCGCCGCCCGCGCCGTGCACGACGTGGCGCACATCCTGGCGGAACTGCTCGACAACGCCACCCGCTTCTCGCCGCCCGACGCCCAGGTCGGCGTCGCCGTCTGGCGGCTGTGGGACCGGGCCGTCGTACAGATCGTGGACGAGGGCGTCGGCATCTCGGCGGACCGCCGCACCGTGCTGAACGCCGCGCTGCGCGAGCCCACCGCGGGCATCGGCGACGTGCGGTCCATGGGTCTGCACGTGGTCGCCCGGCTCGCCGCCAGGCACGGCATCGTTGTCGAACTGCGCGACTCCTCGGGCCCCGGCACCATCGCCGAGGTCACCCTGCCCAAGAACGTCCTGGCCGAGGTGTCCGAGGAGCCCATCCCCGTCCCGGAGGCGCCCGCGCCGAGCCGTCGCCAGGCGCCCCGCGCGGCCGCCGACGGCCGCAAGCCGCGCGAGGTGCGCGGCCGGGTCGGCCGGCCGGTCGGCACGGGCGTCGCGGCCCGCCCCGGCGGCGACGCGGAGCGGGGCGGGCGCAGGGACCACGAGGGCCCGGCGGACGCGCGGGGCACCGGAGCCCGCGAGCACGGCGGCGCCCCGCACCCCGTGCACGACGAGCCGGTCTCCCGTATCGCCGGGGTCAGCGCGTCCGGCCTGCCGGTCCGCAAGCGCACCGCGCCCCAGCAGTGGCCGGCGCTGGGCAAGCGGAGCGCCGCCGAGCAGCGGCCCGGCACCGGCACGCCGCGGCCGACGACCCCCCGCCGCCGGGACTCCCGGCAGGTCTCCGACGTCCTCGCGGCCTACGCGCAGGGCATCAGCCGGAGCACGAACCCCCGCGGGCGTCCCGCCAACAATGACGAAACCGAACGGACCAAGAAATGACCTCACCCACCGACCTGAGCTGGATTCTGAGCGACTTCGCCGGACGCATTCCGGAGGTCACCCAGGCGATAGCCGTGTCCGTGGACGGACTCGCGCTCGCGTACACCGGCGTGGAGCGCGACGACGCCGACCGGCTGGCCGCGATCGCCTCCGGCGTCGTCAACCTGCTGTCGGCGGCGGCCCAGTTGACGGACACCGACCCGGTGGAGCACAGCCTCACCGCGATGGAGGGCGGCTACATGTTCTCCATGGCCGTCTCCAGCGGTGCCTCGCTCCTGGTGACCACGACCAGGGACGCGGACATCGGCGAGGTCAGCTACATGATGTCCGAACTGATCAACCAGGTCGGTGACTCCTTGTCCCCCGAGGTCCGCGACCACCACCACTCCGCCACACACTGACCCGGCCGGTCCCCACACGGCCGCAACGACCCGTCCGCGGAGCGCTCGCTCCGCGGTCGGGTCACACCGTTGTCCACCTCACACACCCCCGATGAGAGCCCACATGTTCTTCGACATATCCCGCCGTACCCGTCACCGCAGATTCATCCGGCCGGCGGGCGCGGCCGCCCTCGCCCTGGGTCTCGCCGCCGTCACCGGTTGCAGCGGCGACAGCGGTTCCGGCGACGAGACGGTCAAGATCGGTCTGGTCGCCTCGCTTTCCGGCACCTACAAGCCCGTCGGCACCGATCTGCGGGCCGGCTTCGAGCTGTATCTGAAGACGCACGACAACAAACTCGGCGGCCGCAAGGTCGACCTGATCGTGGCCGACGAGGGCGACGGCCCGCCCACCGCCGTGCCGGCCGCCACCAAGCTGGTCAAGAAGGACAAGGTCGACGTCCTGACCGGCCTCGTCAGCGGCGGCTCGGTCAACGCCGTCCTGCCGCTGGTCACCCAGGCCAAGATCCCCTTCCTCGGCTCCAACGCCCGTCCCGAGGTCAAGGACCCCGAGTACGTGTGGACGACGAGCTTCATGTCCGACGAACCGGGCAAGGCCATCGCCCCGTACGTCAAGGAGAAGGTGGACGGCCCGGTCTACGCGATCGGTCCGGACTACCAGGGTGGCTACGACGAACTGCGCGGGTTCACCGACGAGTTCAAGCGCGTCGGCGGCAAGCTGGCCAACCCGGACGGCAAGACCAAGTGGACGCCGTTCCCGCAGACCACCAACTTCATGCCGTACTTCGCGGAGATCGCCAAGACCGACGCCAAGGCGGTCTACTGCTTCTACGCGGGCAAGGCGGCCATCGACTTCGCCAAGCAGTACGCCCAGTCCGACATCGCCGACCTGCCGCTGTACACGGCGTTCGTCACCGAGGGCAGCGTGCTCCAGGCCGAGGGCCCGGCCGCCAAGGGCATCTACTCCGTCCTGAACTACGCGCCGGACCTCGACAACGCTGCCAACCGCAAGTTCGCCGCCGACTGGACCGCCGAGCACGACACCCAGCCGACCACGTACGCGATGTCCTCCTACGACGCCGCGGCCGTGCTCGACAAGGCGATCGCGGACGCGGACAAGAAGGGCGAGGTCACCCCGGAGACCATCAACAAGGCCATCGCGGGCCTGGGCCAGATCGACAGCCCGCGCGGCAACTGGGAGTTCAGCGAGAAGGCGCACGCGCCGGTGCAGACGTGGTACCTGCGCCAGGTGCGCTCGGACGGCAACCAGCTGTCCAACGTCATGGTCCAGGACCTGGCGACGCTCGGCGGCTGACATGGAGCTTCTCGATGCCCACCTCGTGCCGGCGGTCGACGGCGTGGCCTACGGGCTGCTGCTGTTCGTCGTCGCCGCCGGCCTGAGCCTCGCGTTCGGCACCGCCGGCGTACTCAACCTCTCGCACGGCATGCTGTACGCGATCGGCGCCTACACCGGCGCCGAGCTGAGCGACGGAACCTGGGGCGGCCTCGCCCTCGGACTGGCCGCCGGAACGGCGGCCGCGGCACTCGCCGGGGCGGGCCTCTCCGCCGCGACGATGCCGCTCGCCCGGCGTGGGCATCTCGCTCAGGCCCTGCTGACCTTCGGCATCGCCCTGGTCGGCGGGGACCTGCTCATCCAGCTCTTCGGAGCGGACGAGCTACCGGTGCGGGTCCCCGGCGCGCTCGACTCGTCGGTCCATCTGCTGGGCCACCGCTACCCCGCCTACCGGCTCGGCTTCATCGCGATGGCCGTCGCCCTGGCGGCCTTCGGTACGTGGGTGCTGACCCGGACCCGGGTGGGCGCGGCGGTGCGCGCGTCGGCGGACGACCCCCAGATGCTCGCCGCCACCGGCCACAGCCCCCGCGCCGTGCACATCGGTGTGCTCGCGGCCGCGGGCGCGCTGGCCGGTGCGGCGGGCGTGCTGGGGGCGCCGATCATCGGGCCGGGGCCCGGCACCTCCGAGAACGTGCTGATGCTGTCCCTCGTGGTGGTCGTCCTGGGCGGGCTGCGCTCGCTGTGGGCGACGTTCGCGGCGGCGATCGCCGTGGGCGAGGTGCAGACCCTGGGTGTTTCGGTGCTGCCGGACCTGGCGCCGTACCTGCTGTTCGCCGCGATGGCGGCGGTCCTCGTGTTCCGCTCCCGCTTCGCCGAACCGGCGGCGCACGAGGAGCGCGGCCCGGACACCGACCCGGTCGCCCGGCTGCGCCGGCTCCTGGCCGCCCGGTGGCGGAACCGGCCGCGCGCGGCGGCGCCCGCACCGGTCCCGGAGGCCGCCGCCCCGGCGGCCCCCGGCCGGCTCGGGGCGTGGCTGCGCACGGCCGGGTGGCGGCAGGCGGTCCCGCTGCTGGTGCTGCTCGCCGTCCTGTTCGCGCTGCCCGGTGTGCTGGACGCGTACAGCATCTCGCTGGCCGGGTCCGCGCTGGCGCTCGGGCTGCTCGCGGTCAGCGTCACCGTCCTGACCGGGTACGCCGGACTGCCCACCCTCGGGCAGACCGCCCCGTTCGCCGTGGGCGCGTACGCCACCGCCAACCTGGCCGACGCCGGGTGGACGGTGGGCCCGGTCCAGATCGTCCTCTCGGCGCTCGCCGCCGCGGTGTTCTCGGCGGTGACCGGGCCCGCGGTGATCCGGGCGCGCGGCACCACCGTGCTGATGATCACCCTTGCGATCGGTGAGCTGACGAGCGCGGTGATCAACCAGGTCAAGTCCGTCACCGGCGGCGCGGACGGCCTCGTCGGCTTCCCCGCCACCCGGGCCCTGTGGGGCGGCGAGGGCATGACCGAGGAGCGCGAACTGTACGTGTACGCGGCCGTGGTGGCCGTGGTCGCCGTCGCGATCACGCTGCTGGTGCTGCGCTCCCCGGCCGGGAAGCTGCTGACCGGCACGCGCGGCGCCGAGGCGCGGATGCGTGCCTCGGGGCATCCGGTGGGGCGCTATCTGCTGGTGGCCCACATCTGCGCCGGTGCGCTGGCCGGGGTGGGCGGTTCGCTGATGGTCACCGTCCAGCAGTACCTCTCCCCCGCCGATGTGGGCTTCGAGATCGCCGCGTTCGCCCTGCTCGCCGTCGTCATCGGCGGGACGACGTCGGTCGTCGGCGCGCTGCTGGGTGTCGGGCTGATCGTGTTCACCCGGGACTGGGTCGCCGGTTCCTGGCCCGGCCACGGGCCGCTGCTGCTCGGGGTGCTGTTCGTGGCCGCCGTGTATCTGCTGCCGCGCGGCCTGGCCGGACTGCGCGCCGCCCCCGGCCGCCCCGTGCCCGCCGCATCCTCCGGGAAGGTCTCCCCATGACGCCCGTACCCGAAGCCACGCCCCCCGTGCTGGACCTCGACCACCTCACCCGCAGGTACGGCAGCCTCACCGCCGTCGACGACGTGTCGCTGCGGCTGCCCGCGGGCGCCCGGCACGCCGTGATCGGCCCCAACGGCGCCGGCAAGACGACCCTGCTCAACCTCATCGCCGGCACCGACCGGCCCGACCGGGGCACCATCGTCCTGAACGGTGCCGACGTCACCCGCGCGTCCACCGCCAGGCGCAGCCGGCTGGGCATCGCGCGCAGCTTCCAGCAGCCGTCCGTCATCGGCGAGCTGACGGTGCTGGACAACATCGTGCTGGCCGGCTGGGCGCACCACCCCCGGCGCCGGGGTGCCTGGCGCAGCCGGTCCCGCTACCGGCTGCACACCGAGTCGGCCGGGCAGCATCTGGAGACGGTCGGGCTCGCGGACCTGGCGCACCGGCCGGCCGCCACGCTGTCGCACGGGCAGCGGCGCATGCTCGACCTCGCGGCGGCCCTGGCGGGCGATCCGCGGCTGCTGCTCCTGGACGAGCCGGCGGCCGGGCTGACCGACGGCGACATCGGCCGGCTGCTCGCGATCCTCGGCGCCCTGCCCGAGAGCGTGGCGGTCGTGCTCGTGGAGCACCACGTCGAGGTGGTCGCCCAGGTCGCCACGTCGGTGACGGTGCTGGCGGCCGGGCGGGTGCTCGTCACCGGGCCGACGCGGGAGGCGCTGGCCCATCCCGAGGTGCGCGACGCCTACCACAACACGGGCGCGGCGGCCGGTGCGGCAGCCGCCCCCGTCACCGGCTCCACCGAAGCGAGAGGATGACCGACCCCCGATGCTCGAACTCACGGGCCTGACCGCGGGCTACCACGGCGGCACGGTCCTCCACGGCCTCGACCTGGCCGTGCCCGCCGGCACGGTGCACGCCGTCGTCGGCCACAACGGCGCGGGCAAGACGACGCTCGTCCACACCGTCGCCGGTCTGATGCGCCCGGACGCGGGCAGCGTACGGCTGGCCGGCCGGGAGGTGACGGGCCGGCCGGCGCACCGGATCGCCCGCGCCGGGATCGGTCTCGTCCCGCAGGGCCGCCGGGTCTTCGCCAACCTCAGCGTCGCCGAGCATCTGCGGCTCTCGCACCGGCCGCCGCGCCGGGGCGACACCTCGCGGCCCAGCGTGTGGACGCCGGAGCGGGTCCTCGACCTGCTGCCCCGGCTGGGCGAGCGCCGGAACAACCGGGGCACGGACCTGTCGGGCGGGGAGCAGCAGATGCTGGCGCTGGCCCGCGCGCTGCTCGGTTCGCCGAGTGTGCTGCTGCTCGACGAGCCCACGGAGGGGCTCGCCCCGGCGCTGGTGCGCCAGGTGCACGAGCTGGTGACCACGCTGGCCGACGAGGGCATCGCCGTACTCCTGGTGTCGCCGAGTCCGGCGACGGCGGCGCGGTGCGCGCACACGCTGACGGTTCTGACGTCGGGGCGGGTGGCGCTGCGGCTGGACGGGGCGGAGGCGCGCGAGGACCCGACCGCGCTGCACGCCGCGCTGGAGCTGGCGCCGGCGGCTACCTGACCTTGAGGCTGTGGCCGCCGAAGCCGCTGCTGCGGTCGGAGCCGCTGTTCTGCTCCTGCCACCAGGCGTCGAACCCGGACTGGTCCATGGCGGACCAGTCCGGGGTGGCCTCGACCTGGCTGCTGCCCATCCGGCGGGCGAGGGCGACCATCGCGGAGCCGACCGGGCCGCGGGCGGCGTCGTAGCGCTCCAGGACGTCCTTCCAGTCGTCGCCCGCGGTCCGGGCGGCCTCCAGGGCGGTGGCGTCCTGGAGGGCCTTCACACTGCCGGCGCCGACGTGCGGCCGGGCGATGCTGGCGGCGTCGCCCACGAGCGCCATCCGGCCCGAGGTGTAGTGCGGGACGACCAGGTCGTAGATGGGCTGGATGAAGGTGGTCCCGGCGGGCGTGCCGAGGATCTTGGCCGCCCAGAACGGCGGGAAGTGCTCGGCGACGAGGGCGCGCAGCCAGTCGGTCAGTTCGGAGTTGAGGCGGCCGGGCGGCAGGGAGGTCGGGGTGCGCAGGTCCGGGTGGAGGCCGTCCGTCTGCGGGGGCGTGGTGTAGAGGACCCAGTTGAGGCGGTGGCCGCCGGAGCCGTCCGGGATGCGGTAGCTCATGCAGTGGCCGCCGGGGAAGACGAGGTTGTGGGCGTCGAGGCCGTCCGAGGGCAGCCCCTCGACGTCCTCGGTGGTGCCGCGCCAGCCGATGTATCCGGCGTACTGGGGGCTGATGCCGGGGAACATGGCCTCGCGGACCACCGAGCGGTAGCCGTCGGCGCCGATGACGAGGTCGAAGCGCTCCTCGTGCCCGTCCGCGAGGCGCACGGTCACTTCGTCGCCGGCGGGTTCCACGGCGGTGACGGCGGCCCCGGAGCGGTAGTCGACGTCCGCGGGCACCCGGCGGCGCAACTCGCTCCACAGGGAGCCCCAGTTGTAGGCGCGGAAGGGGAACGGCTGCTGCCCGATGGCCCGTCCGTGGTGGGCGTCCCCGTCGCGTACGCTCCACACGCGCCGGGTCAGCGGCGCCCAGGGCATCTCGGGGGCCAGGTAGCCGGCCGCTCTCAGCTCCTCGTAGCGGTCGTTCTGCAGGCCGATCCCGACGCCCCGGTCCCGGAGTTCGGCGTCGGCGCGTTCGAGGACGGTGACCCGGTCCGCTCCGCCGCGCGACAGGGCCAGGGCCGTGGCACACCCCGCTATGCTCCCGCCGACCACGGCGATGCTGCCTCCACGCATGACTGGTCTCCACTCACTCGATGTCCCGGCCGTCCGCCCGGTCGGGCGCCGAACCGCATCCTAACGAGGGCACCCCGGACGGTCGCGAGCCGCCATCGGTTCCACTTTTCAGCCACCGATACATCGTCAACTGGCCTTCACCGTGCGCTTCTTGGTCATCTGTGTTTAGGGTTCTGTCATGTCCCCCTCGCCGGTCAACCGCTCATCTCCCCTTCCGGCGTCCGGCCCCGGCACCGGTCGTGACGCGTTGCGAAGACGACCCGCCGGCCCCGGAAGCCGCTGAACGAGCGGCCCGTCGAAGCGAGTTCACTCCCCTTACCCGGAAGCGGGTGCTCCGGCCGCGGCGTCCGGGGCACCGGCATGTCCGCCGGCGCCCGCGCGGCCGGCGGAACCGTCCCCCGATCTCCGCGAGGACCCCATGACCGAACCGATACTGATCCTGCTCGCGCTGGCGGCGGGAGGCTGCGCCTCGCTCTGGTTCCTGAGCCGGGCCCGTGCCGAGCGGCGCCGGGCCGAGGAGCTGCGTCAGCAGCGCGACCAGTTCGCGCAGCAGATGCGGGCAGCCGAGCAGTACGTGGCACACATCTCCCGCAGCGTCGTCCAGTCGGCCGCCGCCGACGCGCAGACCGGCCGCGCCCTCCAGCCGGATCTCGCCGTTCCGCCGCAGCTGGCGCACACCCAGCTGGCCTCGGCGCTCAGCACCCTGGCCGGTCAGATCCGGTCGGCGATCGCCGTGGCGGGGCAGCTCGCGCAGAACGCCGCGGAGGAGCAGCGCGCCGCCGCCCGTGCGGAGACGGAGCGCCGGATCGTCCAAGTGCGGCAGGAGTCGGTGGACGTGGCGCGCGCCGCGGTGCGCGCCTTCGCCTCCAGCACCGTGCACCGCGCGGCGAAGCTGAGCAGCACGATCAGCGCCGGGGTGCGGCGCCATGTCTCGGACGAGGCGTACGCGACGCTGGTCGAGCTGGACCACCTGGCGCAGCAGATGCTGCTGACCGCGTCCGGCTACGGCGTGCTGGCCGGGGACAAGCTGTCGCGGCGCTGGCCGGCGACCACGCTCACCGATGTCGTCCGTACGGCGATGGGCCGGGTCGAGGGCTATCAGCGCGTCCAGCACACGGACCTGGAGGCCTTCGCGGTGCAGAGCCGGGCCGTGGAGGCCGTCGTGCACACGCTGTCGGTGCTGCTGGACAACGCGCTGCGCTACTCGCCGCCCAACGCGCGGGTGCACGTCTCCCTGGAGCACGGGGCGAACGCGGCGTTCCTCGTCGTGGACGACGCGGGGCTGCGGATGGAGGACGAGCGGCTGACCTGGGCACGCCGGGTGATGTCCGGTGAGCAGCGGGACGACATCACGCGGCTGGGCGCCTATCCGCAGACGGGGCTGCGGGTGGCCTCGGTGCTGGCCCATCAGTACGGCTTCCGCGTCGAGCTGACGGCGCCCAACCTGTACGGGGGCACCCGCGCGATCATCGTGCTGCCGCAGTCGCTGCTCACGACGCCGGGGCCGTCCAGGCCGGCGTCCGCGCCGCAGCCGTCCCGGCAGACCGTCCCGCAGCTCGCGCAGCCGGCCGTCCCGGAGGCGGTGCCGCAGTCCGCGCCGCAGCCCGCGCCCGCCACCACGGCCAGTGGGCTCACCGTCCGCCGGCGCGGTACGCGGCCGGCCGCCGGGGCGCGGCCGGGGCCCGAACCGGCCGTCGAGCCGGGCAGGCCGGCGGTGGCCGCCGCGTGGATGGCGGGCAGCCGCCGCAGCCGGGACAACCAGAACCCCCCTCGTACGGACGAAGGACGTTGATCATGTCGGACACGCACGCGAACACCCTGGGCTGGCTGCTGGACGAGCAGCTGGGGTCGGTGGAGGGCGTCCGGTACGCCGTGCTGATGAGCGGCGACGGGCTGCTCAAGGCCCGGACCCGCACCATCAGCCAGGAGGACGGCGAGAAGCTGGCGGCGCTGACCGCGTCGCTGCGCGCGTCGGGCCGGGCCTGGGACGAGTTCACCGGCGGGCAGGGCGTGCGCCAGCAGCTGATCGAGTCCGTGTCCACGATCGGCCTGACGACCGCCGCGGGGCAGCACACCATGCTGTCGGTCGTCACCACGGGCCCGCACGCCGACGTCGGCCTGATCAGCCACCACATGGCGCTGCTGGTGGTGCGGTTGGGCGAGCAGCTGGGGACGGCGGAGCGGATGCCGGTGGGCCGGACGGACGGGGGCTCCGTCGCATGAGTGGCCCACGGCACGATCCGGACATGGTCCGGCCGTACGTCCGCACGGGCGGCCGGGTCCGCCCGGACCGGGATGTGCGCCTGGAGAGCGTGATGGTCGCCGCGCCGGGCCCGACCGGTGAGCTGGGACCCGACGCGCGCCGGGTGATGGGCCTGTTCGCGGTGGGGCGGGGCGGTCTGGCCGTCGCCGACATCGCGGCGGCGCTGCAACTGCCGCCGTCCACGGTCCGGATCATCGTGTCGTCCCTCATGGACAGCGGCCATCTGGCCAGCCCGGCGGCCGCCGCCGACGACCAGCCCCGAAACGACCTCCTGCAGAAGGTGCTTGATGGACTGCGAGAACTGGTCTGACTCACCGAACGGCATCGCGTACGTGCCGGTCACGGTGACCAGGTCCGCCAAGATCGTGATCGCCGGCGGCTTCGGCGTCGGCAAGACGACCCTCATCGGCAGTGTCTCGGAGGTCAGACCGCTGCGGATGGAGGAGCCGATCACCCAGGACAGTGCCGGGGTGGACGACCTGCGGGGCGTACCGGACAAGACGACCACGACCGTGGGGATGGATTTCGGCCGTATCCACCTGGCGGGCGGCGCCCTCGCGCTCTATCTGTTCGGACTGCCCGGCCAGGTGCGTTTCCAGCCGCTGTGGGAGGACATGGCGCACGGCGCGCTCGGCTGCCTGGTGCTGGCCGACACCCGCGACCTGGACGCGAGCCACGAGGCGCTGGGGCTCCTGGAGGACCAGGGCATCCCGTACGCGGTCGCGATCAACGTCTTCCCGGAGGCGCCCGCGTACGCCCTGCACGAGATCCGCGAGGCGCTCGCCCTGGACCCGGCGACGCCGCTGACCACCTGTGACGCGCGGGACCGCACCTCGTGCGTGTACGCCCTGATCACGCTCACGGAATACCTCGCCGCACACCGTACGGCCCTCTCCCTGGAGCCCACCCCATGACGTCCCCCAGCATCACCCTGCCGTCGGCCCCGTCCGGCCGGGTCGCCCTCTACGATCCGGCGTTCGCCGCCGATCCGCACGGCGCGTACGGGCGGATGCGGGAGTCGTACGGGCCGCTGGTGCCGGTCGAGCTGTCGCCGGGCATTCCCGCCACGCTGGTGATCGGCTACTTCCAGGCCCGGCGCATCCTCAACGATCCGCTGTACTTCCCCTCCGACCCGCGGGTCTGGCAGGAGGGGGTGCCGGCCACCTGTCCGGTGCGGCCGATGATGGAGTGGCGGCCCAACGCCCTGCGCAGCAGCGGCACCGCCCACGCCCGCTACCGGGCCGCCAACACCTCCGCCATCGACGCCGTGGACCAGCACGCGCTGCGGGCCCGGGTGGAGGAGCTGGCGGCGAGCGCCGTCGCGGAGTTCGTCACGGCGGGCCGCGCCGATGTGCTCACCCAGTACGCCTGGCCGATCGCGTTCCGCGTCCTCAGCTCCCTGCTCGGCTGCCCCGACGAGATCGGGGCGCGGATCGCCGACGGGATGTCCCGGATCTTCGAGGCCACCGACGCCCAGCGGGGCAACGAGATCCTCGGCCAGGCCGTCGCCGACCTGGTCGCGCTGCGCCGGAACCACCCGGCCGACGACATCACCAGCCGGCTCGTCGCCCACTCGGCGCGGCTGAGCGACGAGGAGATGGGCCACCAGCTGGTCACGCTGTACGGGGCCGGCATCGAGCCGCTGACCAATCTGATCGCCAACACCCAGCTGAAGATCCTCGTCGACGAGGAGTTCTCCGCCGGGCTGCACGCCGGGCACTCCACCGTGCGGGACGCGCTGGACACCGTCCTCTACACGGACCCGCCGATGGCGAACTACTGCATCACCTATCCCCCCTATCCGGCCGACGTGGACGGTGTGCTGCTCCCCGCCCACCAGCCGGTCCTGATCTCGATGGCCGCCTGCAACAACGACCCGGCCATCGCACGGGCCCCCGGCGGCATCGCCGGCAACCGGGCCCATCTGGCGTGGAGCATCGGCCCGCACACCTGTCCGGCCCGCTCCCACGCGTATCTGATCGCGGAGACCGCGGTCACGCATCTGCTCGACGCCCTCCCCGAGATGGACCTCGCGGTCCCGGCGGACGAACTGCGGTGGCGGCCGGGGCCGTTCCACCGTGCACTGGAGTCCCTCCCGATCGTCTTCGATGCCTCCCACCGATGAAGGAATCGCCATGTCCGAGCAGCCGATCCTCGTCCTCGACCCCGCCGGCGCCGACCGCCACGCGGAGTACCGGGCGCTGCGCGAGCGCGGCCCCGCCACCCGTGTCGACGTCCTCGGCGTGACCGCGTGGTCGGTCAGCGATCCGTTCCTCCTCAAGGAGCTGCTGACCAGCTCCGAGGTCTCCAAGGACGCCCGCGCCCACTGGCCGGCCTTCGCGGAGACCGTGGCCACCTGGCCGCTCGCCCTGTGGGTCGCGGTGAACAACATGTTCACCGCGTACGGCGGCGACCACAGGCGGCTGCGCCGGATGATCGCGCCCGCGTTCAGCGCCCGCCGCATCCAGGACCTGCGGATCTCCGTGGAGAAGATCGTCGCCGAACTGATCGACGGTCTCGCCGCCCGGCCGGCCGGTGAGGTCGTCGACCTCCGCACGGAACTGGCCTACCCGTTGCCCATCGCGGTGATCGGCCGGCTCATGGGCGTGCCCGAGGACCAGCTCGACGGCTTCCGGTCCGTCGTGGACGGCGTCTTCGACACCACGCTCACCGTCGAGGAGGCCACCGCGAACACGGCCTCCCTCTACCAGGCGCTGGACCAGCTCATCCTCGCCAAGCGGGCCCTGCCCGGCGACGACATGACCTCGCTGCTGCTCGCCACCCGCGACGAGGAGGGCGACGGCGGCCGGCTCGGCGACGAGGAGCTGCGCGACACGCTCCTCCTCATGATCTCCGCCGGGTACGAGACCACGGTCAACGTCATCGACCAGGCGGTCACCGCCCTGCTGACCCGCCCGGACCAGCTCGCCCATCTGCGCGCCGGTCGCGCCGACTGGAACGACGTGGTCGAGGAGACGCTGCGCCACGAGCCGGCGGTCAAGCACATCCCCCTGCGCTACGCGCTCTCCGACATCCCGCTGCCCGGTGGCGGGGTGATCGCGAAGGGGGAGGCGATCCTCGCCTCGTACGCCCCCGCCAACCGCCACCCGGACTGGCACGGCGAGAGCGCGGACGCGTTCGACGTCACCCGCCCGTCCAAGGAGCACCTGGCCTTCGGGCACGGCATCCACTTCTGCCTCGGCGCCCCGCTCGCCCGCCTGGAGGTCGTCACCGCCCTCCAGCAGTTCTTCGCCCGCTTCCCCGACGCCCGCCTCGCCGTCCCGGCCGAGGACCTGCGCCCCGTACCGTCCCTGATCACCAACGGCCACCAGACGCTTCCGGTGCTTCTGCGCCCGGCCGGCGACTAGCCTCCCGTCGCGCCAGGCGGTCTGGTGCGGCGGCGGTGGCTGGTGTCGCACCAGGGCTGGGTGCGGCTGCGGCGGCAGGTGCAGACGGCGACCATGAAGCGGTCGGACCGCGCGAGCGTGCCGTCCTCCCGGACGATCTCGACCGGGCCCTCGATCAGGACCGGGCCGCCCGGTTCGACGGTGAGGCGGCGGGGACGGTCAGCTTCGTTGGGCACGGATGACCACCAGTTCCTCGGTGTCGTCGTGGGGGCCGACGAGGCCCCGGGCGCGCAGCCACGGCAGCCGTTCGGTCATCACCGGGCCGAAGGGGACGGCGGCCCGGCCGGTCACCGCGCAGCGCAGCCCGCTCGCGGTAAGCCGGTCCAGGGTCTCCGTCACCCCGCACAGCCCGGAGTGGACCAGGAGCAGCGTGCCGTTCGGGCGCAGGAGGCCGGGGGCGCGGGCGCAGATGCGGTCCAGGGCCAGTCGGCCGCCCGTCCCCGCGTCCCACGCGATCTCGGGGCCGTGGGGGCGGGTGCGTCCACCGGCCGGGGCCGGTACGTAGGGCGGGTTGCTCACGACCAGGTCGAAGCGGTGCGCGGCGACGGGTCCGGTGAGGTCGCCGCGCAGGACGCGCAGGCGGTGGCCGGCGCGGGCGGCGTTCATCCGGGCGGTGAGCACGGCGCGCCGGGAGATGTCGATCGCGCAGACGCGTGCGCCGCTGCGCGCGGCGAGCAGGGCGAGCGCTCCGCTGCCCGTGCAGACGTCGAGGACGTCCATCCCGGCGGTGACCCCCTCGGCCTCGACCGCCCGGGCCAGCAGCTGGGTGTCGGCCTGGGGCGCGTAGACGCCGGGGAGCGTCCACAGCCGGCCCAGGTCCACGGGCGGTGCGGCGGCAGTCGTCGTCATCCGAATCCTCCATGCGGGGGAAGGCGGTTCTCGTTCCTCACCGGCGCGGGCCCATCCCGTCCAGAGTGAACGTGCCCGCCGCCCGGCGCGACCCGGGGGCGGCTTCCGGCCTCGTGCCCCGCCCCGGCCGCCCCATGCCCGGACCCTCCCGCCGCGCACATCCGGCGGCCTCGGGTGACCATGGCCGGGAACCGGGCGTGCCCGGCCCTGCGAGAGCGCGAAGGAGTCCCGTGACCTACCGGAAGCACCCGCTGCGGGGCCGTACGGCCGTGGTGACCGGCGGGGCGCGCGGCCTCGGGAAGGCCGTGGCCCGCGAGCTGGCGGCCCGCGGTGCGCGCGTGGCCCTGCTCGGCCTGGAGGAGGAGGCGCTCGCGCGGGTGGCGGGCACGCTCCCGGCACCCTCCGGGCACTGGCACGTGGACGTCACGGACGACGCCGCGATGGCGCGCGTCGCCGAGGAGGTACGCCGCAGGCTCGGACCCGCGTCGGTGGTCGTGGCCAACGCGGGCGTGGCCGAGGGCGGTCCGTTCGCGGAGTCCGATCCGGCGAGCTGGCGGCGCGTGATCGAGGTCAACCTCGTGGGCAGCGCGGTCACCGCCCGCGTGTTCCTGCCGCAGCTCCTGGACACCCGCGGGCACTACCTCCAGATCGCCTCGCTGGCCGCCATCGGGGCCGCGCCGATGATGAGCGCGTACTGCGCGTCGAAGTCGGGCGTGGAGGCGCTGTGCCACTCGCTGCGCGCGGAGCTGGCCCCGCACGGTGTCGGGGTCGGCATCGCGTACCTGAACTGGATCGACACGGACATGATCCGGGACGCCGACCGGTACCCGGTGCTGCGCGAGCTGCGCGCGCACATGCCGCCGCCCGCCCGCCGGACGTATTCCGCGCCGCACGTGGCCCGGCGCGTGGTCGGGGCGGTGGAGCGGCGGTCGCCGTCGGTGTACGTGCCGGGGTGGCTGCGCGGGGTGCAGGCGGTGCGGGCCGGGCTGCCGGGAGTGGTCGCCCGCGCGACCCGCAAGGAGCTGACCCGCTCCCAGTTCACGGCGACGGGCCTGCTGGGCGCGGGCGGCCGGGCGGCGGAAGCGGCGGCGGCCGGCCCGCCGGACCCGGCCTGACGTGGCGGCGCGGGGCTGAGGAGCCGGGCGCGGGGCGGCCCGTGGGACCGGGCGCCCTGCCCGCGTAGCCTCAGCCCCGCCGTACCAGCCGCTTCAGCGTTCCCCCGCGCAGCGCCGCCCGTGCCGCGTTGGCACCCGGCGCTCCGTGCACGCCGCCACCGGGGTGCGCCGAGGCGGAGGCCAGGTACAGGCCCCGGACCGGGGTCTCCGGCCGGCCGGTGCCCGGTGTCGGGCGGAACACCAGTTGCTGGTGCGCCGACGCCGTACCGCCGTTGATCGCGCCGCCGGAAAGGTTGGCGTCCATGGATTCGATGGTCGGGGGTGCCAGCAGGCGGCGGGCGACGATACGGGAGCGGAAGCCGGGGGCCCAGCGCTCCACCTCGCGCTCCATGCGGTCGGCCATGGTCTCCTGTTCGCCCCTATCCCACCGCCCGCTCAGTCCGTCGTCGCCCGCGTCGCCCCTGACGCGGTGCGGGACGTGGGTGTATGCCCAGGCGGACTCGGTGCCGGCCGGGGAGCGGGTGGCGTCGGCGGTGCTCATCTGGCCGAAGAGGAGGAACGGCCGGTCGGGCACCTGCCCCATGGCGATCTGCGCGGCGAACCGGGTGAGGCCGTCCACGCCGTCCGCGAGATGCACGGTGCCCGCCGTGGCGGCGGGGCGGGCGGTCCAGGGCACCGGGGCGTCGAGCGCCCAGTCCACCTTGAACGTGGCGAAGTCCCACTGGAAGCGGCGCAGGTCGTCCAGGAGCCGGCCGGGCAGATGCCGGGCGGCCACGAGCCGGGTGTAGAGCGCGGGCGCCGACACATCGGCGAGTACGGCGCGGGCGGCGGGCACGGCCTCGCCGTGCGCGGTGCGTACGCCGACGGCGCGTCCCTGGCGCACGACGACCTCGGTCACCGGCTCGCCGCAGCGGACCACGCCGCCGTGCCTCTCCAGCCGCCGGACCAGGGCGGCCGTGAGCGCGCCCGCGCCGCCGACCGGCACCGGGAATCCGTAGGTCTGTCCGAGCATGGACATCAGCCAGCCGAAGCCGCCGCTGCCCGCCGCCTCCGGGCCGAGGTCCGCGTGCAGGGCGCTGCCCGCGAGCAGCAGCCGGGCCGCCTCGCCGCCGAACCGTTCCTCGCCCAGCCGGCGTACGGGCAGCAGCAGGGTCCGGGCGAGCCGGAGACCGCCGGCGGCGCGGAGCCGGGCGGCCAGGCGGACGGCGGAGCGCACCGGCGGGAACGGCGTGAACAGCGCCCCCAGCAGATCGCGGCGCACCCCGTCCCAGGTGGCGCACAGCTCCAGCCACGCCGCCCCGTCGCCCCCGGCGAAAGCGTCGAGCCCCGCCGCCGTCTCCCCCGCGTCGCCCTCCAGGACGGCGCACCGCCCGTCCGGCAGCGGGTGGGCGAGGACGCGGGGGGCGCGCGACCAGCGCAGTCCCTCCTCGCCGAGGTCGAGCCCGCCGATGACCGGGGAGGCCGCCGCCAGCGGGTAGAAGGCGCTGAACAGGTCGGAGACGTAGTCGGGATGCACCCCGCGGTCGCTGCGGACGGCCCCGCCGGGTTCCGGCTGCGCCTCCAGCACCTCCACGCTCCACCCCGCGCCGGCGAGGATGTTCGCCGCGACGAGCCCGTTGGGGCCCGCGCCGATGACGACGGCGTCCGGCATCGATGCCTCCAGGTTCGGGGAGCCGAGGAAGGTGCGGTCAGACCGCTTCGCGTGCGCCCGCGGGGGACGCCTCGACGGTGTCGGCCAGCCGGGCCAGGACGCTGCGGTGGCGCAGCTGGATCACGGCGTCGATGACGGTGTTGTGGAGCTTGCCCGCAGGGCCGCGCAGGGGGTGTTCGTCCAGGGTGACCAGGGCGTTGTCGCCCCACTGGCGTACTTCGATGGCGATCCGGGCCGTGCCGACGCGCCCGCTGTCGGCCTCCAGTTCCAGCACGTGCGGGGCCTCGCACCGGCGCACAATGGTCCGGCCTCGCACGGACCACCGGCCGATGCCGAGGGTGTACGTGAGGCTGGCGCCGACCTCGGGCCAGGCGCCCCGGCGGGGTCGCGAGTCGGAGGTTCCCACCACCCAGTCGCTGTAGCGCGAGGGGTCGGCGAGCACCCTCCACACGTCCGCCACCGTGGCTTCGATCAAGCGGTGTCGTACGGCCATCGGGTCCTCCGGGCGTCGTCGTCGATGGGGGCGGGCGGTCAGGGGGTGACGATGGCGAAGTCGGGGTCGGGGTCGTCGAGGTGGCCGAGGAGTTCGGTGAGCCGGCCGATGTCCCCGGTGGCCTCGACGCCCGGCCGGGACGCCAGGTCGCCGGGCGGGACCGCGCCGGTCAGGACGTCCCGCAGATCGGCCTCCGCCAGGGCGATGGTGAGGTCGGGCTCGCCCGCGGCCGGGCCGGGCCCTGTGACCCGCGTGAGGACGCCGTTGCGCAGCCGGGTCGTGAGGGGTTCGGCGCCGTTGACGTCCCAGCGGATGGTGATGTCGGCGTCCCAGGCGCGGGGGCCATTGACCCGGACGGCGATCGCGTCGACCAGCTGGTCCAGGGTGAGGGCGGCCATGACGTCGGGCGACGCGGTGGTGGTGGGGGTGCCGAGGCTGCCGTGGCGCAGTTCGCGGGCGCCCATCAGACAGACGTTGCGCCAGGTGCCGTTCTCGCTGCCGTAGCCCAGCTGCTCCAGGGCGTCGGCCTGCAGGGCGCGGGCCCGCATGTTGCCGGGGTCGGCGAAGACCACATGGTTGACGACCTCCACCACCCAGCGGTAGTCGCCCTCGTCGAAGCAGCGCCGGGCCCGGTCCAGGACGGCGTCGGCGCCGCCCATGAACTCCACGTACCGCCGGGCCGCCGCGACCGGCGGGTGCTGCCACAGGTGCGCCGGGTTGCCGTCGTACCAGCCGAGGTAGCGCTGGTGGACGGCCTTGGCGTTGTGGCTGACGGAGCCGTAGTAGCCGTGGGTGTGCCAGGCGCGCTCCAGGGCGGGCGGCATCACGATCTCCTCGGCGATCTCCGCCGCCGTCAGGCCCCGGTTGAGCAGGCGCAGCACCTGGTCGTGGAGGTACGCGTACACGTCGCGCTGCTCCGAGAGGAAGGTGATCACCCGCTCGCGGCCCCGGACGGGCCAGTGGTGGGAGGCGAAGGCCACGTCGGAGAGTTCACCGAAGAGGCTGATCGACTCGGTGAGGTAGCGGGACCAGACGTGCGGGTCGCGGACCTCGGCGCCGCGCAGGGTCAGCAGATTGTGCAGGTTGTGCGTGGCGTTCTCCGCCATGCACAGGGCGGAGAAGTCCGGGAAGTGGATGTTCAGCTCGGCCGGAGCCTCGGTGCCGGGGGTGAGCTGGAACACCATCCGGATGCCGTCCACGGTCTCCGTCTGGCCGGTGCGGGTGATGTCGAGGGTGGGCGGGATCAGGCCGGGCGCGCCGGTCGAGACGCTCTGCCCGAGGCCGGCGCCGATCTGGCCGCGGGGCCCCTTGGGCAGGGCGGCGCCGTACATGAAGGCGGCGCGGCGGCTCATGGCGGCGCCCGCGTAGACGTTCTCGCTGACGGCGTGCTCCAGGAAGCCCTCGGGGGCGAGCACCGGGACCCCGCCCGCCACGGCTTCGTCGGTCAGCACCCCGCGCACCCCGCCGAAGTGGTCGACGTGGCTGTGGGTGTACAGCACTCCGGTCACGGGCCGCTCGCCCCGGTGGGCGCGGTAGAGCGCGAGTGCGGCGGCGGCCGTGGGGGCGCAGACCAGGGGGTCGATGACGAGGACGCCGCGTTCGCCCTCGACGAGCGTCATATTGGAGAGGTCGAAGCCGCGGACCTGGTAGATGCCCGCGGTCACCTCGAACAGGCCGTGCTCGGAGCACAGCCGGCTCTGCCGCCACAGGCTGGGGTTGGCGGTGTCCGGGCAGTCCTGGTCGAGGAAGCCGTACGCCTCGATGTCCCAGACCACGCTTCCGGCGGCGTCGCGGACGAGGGGGTCCGGTGCCGTGCCCATGAAGCCGTGCCGGGCGTCCTCCAGGTCCTGGGTGTCGGCGAAGGGGTAGTCGCGCCGGACGGCCCGGTTGGCTTCGGCGACGGCCCGCTCGGCGGGCCTGCTCCCGGCATCCTGCGGCATGCTGGTCTCCCTCGCGGGGACGGCCTGGGCATCCGGCCCCCTGGCGAACCCTGGGCACCGCCACCCTCACCCGGTGTGCCGCGGCCCACAAGCGGGTGTACGCCGTACGGGGAGGCCGGGCACGGCGGTCCGGGCCGGTCGGGCGCCGAACGCGGTACGCTATACCCCTCGGGGTATGAACAGGGAGGTACCGTGCAGCTGGACATGGCGGCCGAGGAGCTGAAGTCGGCGCTCAACCGTTTGAAGCGGGCGCAGGGCCAGATCGCCGGGATCATCAAGATGATCGAGGAAGGCCGGGACTGCGAGGACGTGATCACGCAGCTGGCGGCGGTCTCGCGCGCGCTCGACCGGGCGGGTTTCGCGATCATCGCGACCGGCCTTCAGCAGTGCATGGCCGAGGAGCAGCCCGCCGTGGACCGCAACCAGATGCGCACCCGCCTGGAGAAGCTGTTCCTCTCCCTGGCGTGACGGCGGGGCGCTCCTTCCGCGTTCCCGGACGGGCAGGCGCCCCCCGGTCGTCCGGCGGTCCTCAGTCCGCGATGTCGACGCCGTAGCCCCGGGCGAGGTCGGCCAGGCCGTGGTCGTACCCCTGCCCGACGACCCGCATCCGCCAGCCCTCGCCGCGGCGGTAGAGCTCGGCGAGGATCAGGGTGCGTTCGGTGGTGGCGGCATCGAGGGTGGCTCGGGCCTCCGGGGCGGCGCCGACTCCACAGGTGGCGGTGATCTCCAGCGCTCCGACGTCGGAGAAGCACGCGGTCCCGTCGATCGCCGCCGCCACCACGACCCGGTGGGCCTCCAGGGGCAGCCGGGCCAGGTCCACGCTGACGACCTGCTCGGTCGGACCGTCCGTGGCGAGCCGCACGGTCCCGTCGGGGTGCTCGGGCGCCCCGTAGAAGACGAAGTCCTCGTCCCCCTGCACCTGCTCCCCGGCGTCGACGACGAAGGCGACGACGTCCACGTCGCACGGGGTCTGCTGACGCCACATCGCGGAGACGGCCCACGGCTCCCCGGTGTCCGCGAGATCGAGGACGGCGCCCCTGACCAGTACCGCGGGACTTCCGGCCGCCCCCGGGACCAGCTCGGTCACCACCGCGGGAGCCGGGGCGAGCAGCCACTCCGGGGCGTGGACGGGGAGGCCGAGCGCCGTGACGCGTTTCATGCGCCGGTCCGCCTCACCGCCGGGGAGGACGACCACGTCGGACACGGTGGCCGAGAGGTTGACCGCCGCGGAGGCACCCATGTACAGGGCGCGGGCGCGCGCCTCGGCGGCCTCCTCGTGGCCGCCGCCGAGCACCAGGACCCGCCGCCCGGTGAGCGGGCGACCCTTGCGGTCGGCGGGTGCGGAGCGGGGTGCGGGGGTCGCGGCGGGGGCGTCCGTACGGGCCGCGGGCACATCGGAGCGGGCCGCCGGGGCGTCCGGCGCGGCCTCCCGCTGCGCCGGAACGGCGGGGGCCGTCGCCGCCGTCGCCGCCGTGACCGCCGTGACCGCCTTCACCGCCGTCACCGCCCCGCCGCGTTCCCGCACCGCGCCCTTCGCCCGGCCCGGCCGCACGCTCTCCAGCAGCCGGAGGTAGGCCGGCTCGTCCAGGAGCGGCACACCCTCCTCCACGGCGCGCCGCAGCTTGGACGATCCGGAGCCGGGGTCGTTGGTGACGACGGCGCTCGTGTGGCGGCTGACCGAGGTCATCACGTTCAGCCCGGCCGCCACCGACCGGGCGACCAGCTCCTCGCGGGACATGCCGGTGTCCCCGGTGACGGCGATCTTCATGCCCTGGACCAGCGGCCCGCCGGGCGTCAGCCGCCCCGGATTCAGATAGGCGCAGGGCGTCTTGGGCACGAAGGGCTTGTAGTCCTGGCGCGGCGGGCAGTCCAGGAGCGGCAGGGCCAGGCCGAGTTGCTCGGCGGCGCCCAGCGAACCGCGCAGGATGCCGGAGAGGACGCGTACGTCGTCCTGCGCGTCGTGGGCGCGCTCCTGGCGCACCCCGTAATGCCGGGCGAGGGTCCCCAGCTTGAGGTCGGCCGTCGCGGGCCCGACCAGCCGGTTCAGGGCCAGGGTGCACAACCGCCTGCTCACCGGCATCCAGGACCTGACCCGGGCGAACTCGTGCGCCAGGAAGTCGTAGTCGAACTGGGCGTTGTGGGCGACCATGACGCGCTTGCTCAGGAGCGCCCCCAGCTTCGGCGCGACCTCCTCGAAGGTGGGCGCACCGGCGAGCCGGTCCGGGGTGAGCCCGTGGACGTGCACCGGTCCGGGATCGCACCCCGGGTTCAGGAGCGTCGCGTACTCCCCCGTCCGGTTGCCGTAGGCGTCCAGCGTGAGGACCGCGAGCGAGAGGACCCGGTCCCGGCCGGGCCGCAGTCCGGAGGTCTCCACGTCGACGAGCGCCCACTCGTGGAAGTAGTCGGGCTGGGCGGGCCACTTCACGTCCGACGCCAACAGGGCCATACGAGGCTCCCCCTCCACGACGATGATCGACCGGGTGGGATTTTCGCACAAACCGCGTGCAATTCGTGAGGCACTCGTGAAGAACCACCCCGACCGGCACGCACAGAGCCTCCGCCGCGCTGCGGCATTCGTGCCCTGACGTGCGGCCGGAGCCGTCCGGGTGCCTTGCGGCGGTGGACGGCTCCGGTCGACGGGGTGGATCAGGTTGTCACTTCGGGCCTAGCGGCCCTGGAGGCCCTTGACGTTGTTGCCGAAGGACCAGCCCTTCGAGCCGTCCCAGTTGAGGGACCACGTCATGAGGCCCTTGAGCGAGCCGTTGAACGAGTTCCACGCCTGGCTGACCTGGCTGGGCGCCATGTAGCCGCCGCCCGCGCCGGGCTGGGCCGGGAGGCCGGGCACCTGCTTGTCGTAGGGCACCTTGATCGTGGTGCCCTGGATGGTCAGGCCGTTGTTGAGGCAGGTGGTCTGGGCGACGAAGCCCTCCACGGTGCCGGCGCTGTACGAGTCGCCGGAGCAGCCGTACATGCTGCCGTTGTAGTACTGCATGTTCAGCCACCACAGGCGGCCGTTGTCCGCGTACTTCTTGATGATCGGCAGGTACGAGCCCCAGATGGAGCCGTAGGTGACGCTGCCGCCGGTGACGTACGCGGTCTCGGGCGCCATCGTCAGACCGAAGCCGGCCGGCATCTTGGCGAGCACGCCGTCGATGATGCGGATCAGGTTGGACTGGGAGGCGGACAGCGTGTTGATGTTGCCGCTGCCGGACAGGCCGGTCTCGATGTCGATGTCGATCCCGTCGAAGTTGTACTTCTTGAGGATCGGGACGACCGTCTCCACGAAGCGGTCGGCGACCTTGCTCGACGAGAGGTCGATGCCCGCGGTCGCGCCGCCGATGGACATCAGGATCGTGGCGCCGTTCGCCTTGGCCTCACACATCTCCGCCGGCGTGGACACCTTCACGGTCGCGTCCATGCCGTCCTCCCACAGGACGGTTCCGTCCGAGAGGATCACCGGGAAGGCGGCGTTGATGACGTTGTAGCCGTGCTGCTTGATCCGGCTGTCGGAGATGGGCACCCAGCCCATACCCGGGTGGACGCCGTTCGAGGCGCCGTCCCAGTTCTCCCAGTAGCCCTGCAGGACCTTGCCGGTCGGCTTGGGCTTCGTGGCGCACGTGGCGTCACCCGGAGGCTCGGAGGTGGGCGGCTCGGAGGTCGGCGGCTCCGACGTCGGCGGCTCGGAAGTGGGCGGCTCCGAGGTGGGCGGCTCGGAGGTGGGCGGGGGCGTCGAGCCACCGGGGCCGGTGAGCGACACGTCGTCCGCGTAGTAGGCGGGCGTCCCGTACCAGCCGTGCAGGTAGACCGTGATCGACGTGGTGTTGGCGCCGGTGGTGAAGTCGACGCTCAGCTCCTTGTACGAGGCGGAGCTGGGGGTCCAGGTCGACGGCTCGCTGGTGGCTCCGGTGCCGCTGGCGCCGAGGTACACGTAGCTGCCCTGGACGAAGGCGCTCAGCGTGTACTTCGAGTTGGGCTGCACGCTGACCGTCTGGGTGCACTGGGCGTTGCCCAGGCCGGACGGCGTGGCCTTCAGCGCGGACGAGCCGGAGTGCGCGGGGCTGCTGGTGACCACACCCGAACCGTTGGCACAGTTCCAGCCGGAAAGTCCGCTCTCGAAGCCGGAGTTGGTCACCAGGTTGGTGGTGGCGGCACCGGCCGAACCGGTGCCGACCAGGGTGACGCAGGCGCCGATGACGGTGGCGGCGCTCACCCCGGCGAGCGTACGGGTCATGACGGTCGAGCTGCGGGGGGTGCGGGCGGCGGTCGAATGCCCGGCTTCCGCCTCGGGGAGAGTACGAATCCTCCGACGGAACATGCTGTGCTCCATTCTCGCCACGTGCCGTGGGCGTGAGCGTGCGTGAGGGGGGCGTGGACGCACGAACTGGGGATATGCAGTGCGGCGATCGACGGGATCGTAGAAGCGGGGGACGGGCCCGTCAATAGGTCTGGACCAAAGACGGACGACAATCCGGCCTGCCACTTGCCGGAACTTGACAGACGGGTCACCGCCCGCCGAATCGCTTGAACGCAAGCCCGGTCGAGTGTGAGGGTGCGGCCTGTCCGGCAGCACGTCATGCCGGTCGGGCGGGTGGGGACCTGACAACTCCACCCGCCCCTATGGCAGTTGGGTTTGTCATACTCATGACAAACCTTGTGATGGTTTCCATCACCTCTCACAAGGAGCCCTGATGTTGAAGAAGTTGGCGGTGGCCGGAGCATCCCTGGCCATGACCCTCGGGGTGGTGTCGCCGATACCCTTCGCCGCGGCCGCCCCGGCGTCCTCACCTCCGGTGAGCAAGCCCAGACCCTCGCCCGTCGAGGCGGCGGTGGCCGCCGCGGACCGCGCCACGGGCAGCGGCGTGGACGCGCTGGCGAAGGGCCCGGCCGACCGCTACGACCGGAGCCAGGTCATCCCCTGGACCGACAACCTGTTCGCGGTCGCGTACGAACGCACCTACAACGGCCTGCCCGTGGTGGGCGGCGACGCCGTGGTGCTCGCCGACGGCGAGGGCACGGTCCGCTCGGTGCAGTCCGCGACCACGGCCAGGATCTCCGTACCGACCACGGCGAAGGTCACCGCGAAGCAGGCCGCGTCGACCAGCCGCTCCCGGCTGGCGAAGATCAAGAAGGCCGACGCCCCCCGCCTGGTGGTCCGGATCGAGAACGACCACCCGGTCCTCGTCTGGGAGACCGTGCTGACGGGCCGGACGAAGAAGAACGTGCCCAGCAAGCTGCACGTCTTCGTCGACGCGCAGACCGGCAAGGTCGTCGACACCTACGACGACGTCCGGGCCGGCACCGGCAACAGCGAGTGGAACGGCCCGAACCCGCTCACCATCGACACCTCCCGCTCGGGCAGCCAGTACGTCCTGCGCGACACCACGCGCCCCGGACTCCAGTGCTCGGACTACAACGGCGGTGTGTTCACCAAGTCCACCGACAGCTGGGGCACCGGCAACGCGACCAGCCGCGAGACCGGCTGTGTCGACGTCATGTACGCGGCGCAGAAGCAGTCGGACATGCTCAAGGAGTGGCTCGGCCGCAACGGGCACAACGGCAACGGCGGCAGCTGGCCGACCCGCGTCGGCCTCAACGACCTGAACGCCTACTGGGACGGCTCCACCGTCACCATCGGCCACAACAGCGCCGGCAAGTGGATCGCCGGCATGGACGTCGTCGCCCACGAGTACGGGCACGGGCTCGACTCGTTCACGCCGGGCGGCGCCAACCACGAGAGCGGCCTGGGCGAGGCCACCGGCGACATCATGGGCGCCCTCACCGAGGCGTACGCCAACCAGCCCTCCGGTTACGACACCCCCGACTACACCGTCGGCGAGATGATCAACCTGCAGGGCCGCGGACCCATCCGCAACATGTACAACCCCGGCGCGCTCGGCCACCCCGCCTGCTACTCCGCCTCCATCCCGAACACCGAGGAGCACGCGGCGGCGGGCCCGCTCAACCACTGGTTCTACCTGCTCGCCGAGGGCTCCAACCCCGGCGGCGGCAAGCCGTCCAGCTCCACCTGCGACGGCTCCAGCATCACCGGTGTCGGCATCCAGAACGCCGGCAAGATCTTCTACGGCGGCATGCTGCTCAAGACCAGCGGCATGACGTACAAGCGCTACCGGACCGCCACCCTGACCGCCGCGAAGAACATGGACGCGAGCTGCGCCCTGTTCGACCGGACCAAGGCCGCGTGGAACGCGATCAGCGTGGGCGCCCAGTCGGGTGACCCGTCCTGTACCGCGACCCAGACCGACTTCTCGCTGGCGCTGAGCCCCGCCTCGGGCAGCGTGGAGCCGGGCTCGTCGGCCCGCACCACGGTGACCACCGACACGGTGTCGGGCAGCGCCCAGCAGATCGCGCTGACCGCCTCCGGCGCGCCGTCCGGGGTGAACGTCTCGTTCAGCCCGTCCACGGTCACCTCGGGCAGCAGTTCCACCATGACCGTCACCACCTCGTCCGGCACGACCGCCGGCTCGTACACGATCACGGTCACGGGCCGCAGCGGTGACAAGACGCACACCGCGCAGTACGTGCTGCGGGTCGGTGGCGGCGGCACCCCGACGACCCCGCCGGACATCGACGTGGCGAAGGTGCAGGGTCACCTCTCCCAGCTGTACACCATCGCCCAGCAGAACGGCGGCAACCGCCGGGCCACCACCAACGGCTACCGGGCCTCGCTGGCCTACGTCAAGGGCAAGCTCGAGGCGGCCGGCTACACGGTCACCGAGCAGACCTGCACCTCCGGTTGCTCGGCCGGCGCGGGTAACAACCTGATCGCCGAGTGGCCGAAGGGCGACGCCAACAACGTCTACATGTTCGGTGCCCACCTGGACGGCGTGTCCGCGGGCCCCGGCATCAACGACAACGGCTCCGGCTCGGCCGCACTCCTCGAAACCGCCCTCAGCCTGGCGCAGAACGACCCGTCCATGAAGAACCGGGTCCGCTTCGCCTGGTGGACGGACGAGGAGCAGGGCATGAACGGCTCCGACTTCTACGCCCGGACGCTGTCCGGCACGGAGCGCGCGAAGATCAAGGCGTACTACAACTTCGACATGATCGCGTCGACCAACGCCGGCTACTTCGTCAACAACCTGAACTCGACCGCCGCTGCGCCGATGAAGGCGTACTGGGACTCGCTGGGTCTCGCCCCGCAGGAGAACGTCGAGGGCCAGGGCCGCTCGGACGACTACTCGTTCCAGATGGTCGGCATCCCGACCTCCGGCTACGCCACCGGCGCCTCGGCGACGAAGTCGGTCGCGGAGGCCAGCAAGTGGGGCGGTACGGCCGGTCGTTCGTACGACCCCTGCTACCACTCCTCGTGCGACACCACGAGCAACATCAACGCCACGGCGCTGAACCGCGCCGCGGACGGCATCGCCTACACGATCTGGAAGACCGCGGTCGGGGACACGCCCACCCCGAACAACGACTTCTCGATCAACGCCAACCCGTCGGCCGGCACGGTGAGCCCCGGCTCGTCCGCCACGGTCTCGGTCGCCACGGCCACCACGAGTGGTTCCGCGCAGACCGTGAACCTCTCGGCGTCGGGCCTGCCCACCGGTGTGACCGTCAGCTTCAGCCCGTCGTCGGTCACCTCCGGCCAGACGTCGACCGCGACCGTCAACGTGGCGGACGGCACGGCCGGCGGCCGCTACACGCTGACCCTGACCGGCACCGGTGAAGTCACCCACACCACCACGTACACCCTGACGGTGCCCGGTGACACCGGCGAGACCACCTGGCAGCTCGGAGCGACCTACGCCGCGGGGGACATCGTCTCCTACAACGGCGTCCGCTACCGCTGCCTCCAGGGGCACACCGCCTACCCCGGCTGGGACCCGCCGAACGTCCCGGCCCTGTGGCAGCGCCTGTAACCGCCACTGAGTAACGACGAGCCCGGCCGGCCTCCCCCAGGGAAGCCGGCCGGGCTCCGGCATTCGGCCGCCGCGATCCGCGACCTCACGGCCGCGGGCTCATTCGGCCCCGCCCTCCCGTCGCCATTCGGCGACCATGCCCCGCAGCCGGCCCATGCCCTCCCAGTACCCCGCGACGGCCTGCCGCCCGTGCGGCGTCAGTTCGACCCAGGTGCGCGGGCGCTTGCCGGAGAACCCCTTGGTGACGCGTACGATCTCCGCCTTCTCCAGCACGGTCAGATGCGCGCTGAGGTTGCCCCGCGACAGTCCGGTGATCCGGTGCAGGAAGAGGAAGTCGGCGCTGTCACAGGCCGCCAGCGCCGAGACGATGGCGAGCCGGCCGGGTTCGTGAATGAGCCGGTCCAGGCCGGCGAGCTCCTCGAAGGGCGTACCCACCGCCGCTCACTCCTCCGTGGCGAGGCTGCGCCGGACGATCAGCCTGCCCCACAGCGCCACCGCCGCGCCCGCCAGGCAGATCAGTGCCAGCAGGTATTCGAGCACCGACAGGGGATGCCGGCCGGAGTCGAGCATCGAGCCCAGCGGAAGCAGTCCGGCCACCAGGCCGAGGCCGCCGACCAGTCCGACGGGCAGCGCGAGGGGGCCCAGCCGGACCGCGCAGCCCAGCAGCACCACGGAAACCGCCAGCCCCTCGGGGCTGACCGGGGTGTCGAGGTCCAGCGCGTGGAGCCCGCCCACGAGCACGGTGCCCAGCACGGTGAGGAGGATCATCCGCTGCCCCACGCGGCGCTTGGGGCGCACCTCGCCGTAGGCGTCGGTGAACCTGCGGTTGGCCTGTACCGCCAGCAGGGTGGCGATCAGTCCGGCGGCCACCATGCCTCCGTACCAGACGGGCGTGTCGAGCCCCGGCGCGGCCGGGGTGCCCGCGAACAGCACGAAGGCGAACAGCAGCAGAGCCGGCACGACCACCGTGCCCTGCAGTACCTCGTAATGGGCGCTGATGAAGCGAACGCGGTCCAGACCCGCCGCTCCCCGTGTGCCGCTGTTCCCGGCCATGCCCCACTCCTCTCGTCGGAGTCCTCGTCGTGATCCTTGATGCCAAGGCTACCCAACAAGTCTGTGAGACAAACAGATCTGAACTGCAGACCTATTGGCGATCCAGAGCCGGGGTCACGGAATAAATCGACTTAAACCCGCATAAACAGGAGGAACGTGTCTACCGATCAGCCCTCGGCGGACGCGACCGCCGAGCAACCCCAACAGCCCGACAAGGCCACCCGCTGGCGGGCTTCCACGCTCGATCTCCTCGGCCCCTACGCGGTACGCGTCGCCACCTCCGTGGGGCTGGCCGACCTCATCGCCGCCGGCCACACGTCCGCCGACGACCTGGCGCGCGAGGCGGGCACGGCCCCGGGGGCGACCGCACGGCTGCTGCGCTACCTGGCCGCCCGGGGCGTGTTCCGGGAGCGCACCCCCAGGGCACTTCGCCCCCCGCCGAGCTGCTGCGCAGCGACAACCCCTGGGGCCTGCACGAGCACCTGGACGCCACGGGAACCTCGGGGCGCATGGAGCGGGCGTACCCGCACCTGATCGAGGCCGTGCGCAGCGGCTCCCCCGTTTACCGAGGCACCGGCGGCGACGCGCCGGACTTCTACGCCGATGTCGATGGGGACTCGGAGCGGGCCGCCGCCTTCGCGGAGGCGATGGCGCCGCCAGACCGCCAGCACCGCGGCCGCCCTCGCCGAGGCGTACGACTTCGGCGCGTTCGCCACGGTGGTGGACGTGGCGGCGGCAACGGCACCCTCCTGCGTACGCTGCTGTCCCGCCCCACAGGCCTCAAAAGCACGGTCCTCGACCTGCCCGGCACCGCAGACGTGGCCCGCGGGCGGCCGGCCGAGGCCGGTCTCGGCGGCCGCGGCACGGCCGTGGGCGGCAGCTATTTCGACCCGCTGCCGCCGGGTGACGTGTACATACTCTCCAGCATCTGCTGGACCTGGAGAGCGAGGACGCCCTGCGGGTCCTGCGCAACCGCGCGTCCGCGGGCACACCGGACACACCTGGGTGGTCTGCGTGGAATGGCTCGCGGGCGGCGAGGGCCCGCCCTACGCCTGCACGCACGTCAACCTGTACGAACTCGTCCTCACCGGAGGACGGCTGCGGGACAGGAAGGAGCTGGATGGGCTCGCCGAAGAGGCCGGCCTCTCGACTGTGCCGGCTGACGCTGATCGCGGAGCCGGACGTCAGCTACGCGCGCCAGGCGCCCTCGTTCGTGGTCAGCGGCATCGGCATGGCGATGTTCTTCGCCCCGATCGCGGCGATGGCCATGGGCTCGGTCTCGCAGGACGACCAGGGTGCCGCATCCGGCGCCAACAACGCGCTCCGCGAGGTCGGCGGCATCCTCGGCGTCGCCCTGCTCTCCGCGGTGTTCTCGCGGAACGGGGGCTACGGCTCGCCCGACGCGTTCACTGAGGGCATGAACCCGGCCCTGTGGACGGCCGTGGTGTTGGGGATACTGGCCATCGCCGCCGTGCACCTCTCCCCCAGGGGCACCCGCCTCCGGTCGGTCCCCGCCCCGGCCGCCGCAGAGAAGACCCCCACCCCGACCACCTGACCCACACCCGCCGAAGGAGCGCTGCCCCCGACAACCGACCGGGGGCAGCGCTCCTTCGTTCCGGCCTCCCCTCGCAGGGGCAGTCAGCACTTCCGCCATGGGCTCCGTCGGGCGATCCCGCCTGGACCAATGCTCGTAACTCGCGCCGAGGGGCGCTGTCCTCAGCCACCACCGAACCGGTTATGGAAGGTGAGCAAGTCGGCCAAGAGCCGTGTCGACATCCATCTCGCCCAGCCTTCGCATAACTGCTCCGGCCTGCCCCATCGCCTCGGCCGACTCGGAGTTCCGTCCAGCGGCGCGGAGCGCCTTCGCAAGCCAGACCAGTGTCCGGGCTTCCCTGCTCCCGTAGGCCAGTGAACGGTACAGAACGCGGGCGCGCACCAACTCTACGACAGCGGACTCGGGATTCGCCCGTGCCATGTCGATGCGGCCCAGGCTGAAGTGCGCATGCGCCTGGGCATTGATGTCCGCCGTGCCCGCCAGCACGGAAAGGGCATGCAGGAAGTGTCCCCGTGCTTCTTCATAGTTCCCCAAGTCGTAATGCGCACTGCCAATGCCGTTCAGCACGGCTCCTCGGCCAAGGATGTCGTCGAGTTCCTCGAAGGCCGCCAGGGCAGCGCCGAAGTGTTCCAGCGCCTCTCCGGGTACGCCACTCTCTTGCAGGAGGACCCCGAGGGTGTGACGCCCCAGGGCTGCGCCCAGTACGTCTCCGTCGTCGTCACTGATCCGAACCGCTCGGTTCAGCTCTCGCACGGCGGCCTCGGCATTTCCCACCGCCCGATGGGTGCCCGCGAGCATACGGTGCACCATGGCCACATCGGCCGGGCCCGACTCACGTATTGCGGCGGGGAGGGCGCGGGTGAGGCCGCAAAGCGCATCCAAATGCCGATCGGACCGCCATTGGAAGGTCACCAATGTCATCGGCAACAACCAAGTGTAGTAGTTGAGTTCGTATCGCTGAGCCAGTGCGACGGCGTTGGTCAGGGTCGAGTACTCCGCTTCGAACCACTCCATCGCCTCCGTGGTACCAGCCGGCGTCATCAAGCTCAGGGCGCCGGGCCGATCAATCGGCAACCGGCGGCCAGGCTCCAACCGGCGATCGCAGGCCCAGGCTTGGTGCAGCAGGAAATGCAGCACTCGCTTCACGACACGCAGCCGCTCACCTTCGGTCCACTCGCGGGATAGCGACTCGGCATAGACCCGGATCAGATCGTGCATCGCGTATCGCTCGAAGGAGGGCTCGGTGACCAGGCTCATCCGCACGAGCTCGTCCGTCGCTCCACCGATGTGGGCCGCGTCCTCGGGAGCGATCGCTCGCAGCGCAGGCCAGCTGATCGTCGGCCCGGGATGGATCGCCAGCCGTCGAAGCAATCTCGACGCCGATGCAGAAAGCTGCCGGTGGGAGGCGTCGAGCGACAGGCGCACGCTCGAGTCGGCGGAACCCAGATCGAGCGAGCGCAACCGGGTGCTCTCCTCTCGCAGCTCACGCACCACATCCGGAAGCGCTTGTGCAGGACGCCGGGCAATTCTCGCGGCCATGATCCCGAGTGCCAGCGGGAGGCCGGAACAGTGCTCGACGATGTCGGCCACGAAGGGATCGGCCGTGCGCATGTGCTGGTCGCCCAGTCGCACTCGAATAAGTTCGGTAGCGTCCTCCCGCCCGAGCGGTTCGAGAGCGATGAGTTCGGCTTGCTCCCTGATCCCGAGCCCGTCCAGGTAGCAGCGGCCGACGACGATCGCCGCACTGGGCCCCGGCGGAGGGAGCAGCTGACGAACCTGTTTGTCGTTCCGCGCATTATCCAGGATCAGCAGGACCGCGCGGTCCGCGAGGGCGGTGCGGTACGCGGAGACCATGCCGTCGAGCGTCGGCGTCGCGGGACGCACTCCGAGGTCGTTCAGAAGCCGGGCGATGACGTGCTCGTGCCGGAGCAGCCCATCGGGGGCGACCCCTGCGAGATCAACGCGAAGGATTCCGTCCGCGAAGTACTGATCGAGCGCCACCGCCACCTCGCCCGCGAGAGCGGATTTTCCGACTCCGGGCATTCCCGAGAGGGCGGCCAGTCGGGACCGCCCCGGAACCCGCCCCAGCAGCACTTTCGTCAGCAGCTCGCGTTCTCCTCGACGCCCTACCAGTTGCGCCGGGCCAAGGGGAATCTGGCGGGGTCTCGGAACGACCATCGGCCGAAGTGAGGTGGCGCCCTCCCGACCGGGCTCTCCCGAGGTGTCCGCAAGCAGCAGATGAACCGTGGAGCGGCCGACTCCCTGTTCCCACTCCTCCAGGATCTGAGGGATCTCGTCCTGTCTGCCAAGCGTGCGCAAGGCACGTACTTTGAGTTCGAGCAACGCCTCGCTGGTCGGCCATCTGGCCAATGCAGAGTCGACCCGGTCGAGTGCGGCACTTGGATGAGAGCACTCAAGCTCCGCCTGGACACAGGAAGCCGTAGCCTCCCGCAGCTCCGCCACCAGTTCTTCGCGTTTCCGATCGAAAGCGGCACCTTCCAGTGTTTCGAAAGGTTCCCCACGCCATTCACCCAGCGCATCGCGGAGCATCTTGAGTCGCAACGAGGAGTCTCGCGCAGAATCTGCTGAAACCAGCAGTTTTCGGAAGCGCAGGTGGTCGATCTCCTGAGATTCGACACAGATCCGACAGAATCCTCTTTCGTTGCTCTCGGAGCAAATCTCCGGGAGGGAAAGTCGAAGCTGGTGAAAGACCTGACGAATTCGATTTTGATTCAAAGACTCCCCCGGCCACAGGTACCGCATGATCTCGACATGGGATGCCCGGCGATCGGCCGAGACGAGCAGGACAGCCAATAGTTCGGTCGCCTTTCGTGATCTCATGCGAACTTCCCTGTCCTCTCTGAGGACAGCCAGAGGACCCAGTAACCGGAACTCCATGGGGTGTCTCCCTCCCTTCGCGCGGCTTCTGTGAACACCTGCAACAAAAGCATGTCACACCCCCCGGTCGACGCATTAACGCTCGGCTAACGCCAAGCACTTGGCCTGGGCAGAGCGATCTGCCAGTCTTTCACCACGCCACTCCGCCATCCCGGTGGAACGAAGACCCAGCGGGTCACCCGTTCGAATGCGTTGAACGATGCTCGATGCACGAGAGATCAGCTCGGTGACTGAACAGGCAAAACTCAGAAGGGAAAGATAATGAATCGAAATCACATCGAATGCCATGTCGGCCGGCCCGTGCCGAAGCGCTGTGCCAGGGGAACGGTTTCCCCCCGACGCCGCGGTGCCCGTCCGATGCGCAGGAAGACCTCGACCACATGGCACGGCCGGGTCTGGAAGCCCGTTCGCCCGGCGGCAGAGATCGCCCGCGAAGCGGCACTGTTCTCCGAACTCGAGTAGGCCCAGACCTATTGGAGAGAGGCGGGCCGGGAGAAGTTCCCGGCCCGCCTCCGGGCGGCACACGGAAGCAGAACGACGCTCAGACCGGCGATCTGTACTCCCTGGTTCAGCGGGAAGCCGACCACCCCGGTGTTTCGGCCTCGGCCTCCAGGACCGGTGCGCCGAGTTCATCCGGCTCCGGTTCATCGGGAGAACTCTCATTGCCCTGGTCGGAACGTGTCGACGCGCCTTCCCCGTCCACTGTTTCCGCCTCCTCGTCCTCTGCCGCGACAGTGGGAAGGACGTATGCCTGGGCAAGTCCGGCAAGGTGCAGGGGAAGCGGCAGCGACAGCGCTACCGGATAGTCGGGAGCCATGCGCAGCTGATGCATCGCAAGGGCAATGGCGTTAGGTTCGTCAGGCGTACGAAGCGGCAGTGGCCCGGCGTCCGGATCCGCATGACATCCGAGCACGGCAATCTCGGTCAACGTGGGGTTCCAAGCGCCCGTACCGGCCTGGGAGGTGAGGTTGCCGGCGGCGTTGACCCTGGCGGCAAGCCTGTCGAGCGCCGGTGAGACCGCAAAGGTTCCGGGACGCTCCGTACTGCTGTAGAATACCCGCTCCCCGACGGGACGGTCTTCACCCCCACCAGAAGGTGTCGACCAGAACCCCGCCGGCTGGCCGTGGGCCTTGCCCGGCTCGGCCAGGCCCCACCACTGGGCCGTTTCCCGACCGGCACGTCCCCGAATCCGGACTAGGCGCAGTTCATCGTCGATTCCTCCCCGCGGCGCATGACCGATCTTGACCGTGTCGGGTTCGACCTGCCTGTCCTGCAGCCAGGGCCAATGCGACCTGCTGTTCTGCGCATGGGTGAGGAGCACGGTCGGTTGGCTGCGCAGCGAGTGCAACATTCGCTGAAGGAAGCGTGCGGTCTCCTTGCGCTGTTCGGACAGGTTGCTTCGCCGCATCTTCGCCGTGATGCGCGGGGCGTTCTGCGCCGTGCCACCGGAACCGGGATCGTCGAGGGCGGAGGAATTGACCTCGGCCTTCTTCACCAGTCCGAGCAGAAAATGAGGGTAGGGAATCCAAGTGCGGGTGTCGTCGTCCCACCCGCGGACGACGCAGAGCCCTTCGCCTTCGAGGAGCGGGGTGACGAGCACGGCGACCGGCAGGTGTCTCGGCAGCCGGGTAGGACCGTCCTTGCGCCGTTTGACCATCCAGAGAGCTGCGTATTGCAGGCCCGCCGGCAGAGAATCACCCAGCGTGTGCTCAGGCAGGACCCGAACGCCGAGCTGCCGAAAGCCATCCAGCCAGGCTTGGCGGGCCCGGTGTTCGACGGTGTCGGCGTTCGCGATCCGGCGTTCGCCGGACGGCGTGACGACGAACTGCGTCAGCACGCCCGCGTCGGCACATCCCAGGCGACTGGCGAACTTGGGGTCCGTGCCTGCCTCACGGAATGTCGTACGGTGAGCGATCTCGACCAGGGCGAGGCTGGGGCGACTCCGGTCGGCGCCATCCGCGCGCAGCCATGTGTCCAGTTCCCGGCGGCGAACGGCCAGGGCACGAGCCGTTCTCTCTCCCTTGCGGGTGATGGACGGGTCGAGCACAAGCCGGTCTCCCAAGCCGCGGATGAGCGGCAGGCACCGCAATCGCACCACGAGTTCAGGACTTCGCCACTCGAGCACTGCCGGCCGCCCCGGCCGGGCATCGTCGAAGTCCTGATCCGACAGGGCGTCTGCTCCGCCGTCGCCGTCGAGGCCCAGCGTCTTAGCAAATTCCCGGATCGCGTGGCGGCGCAATTCCGAGGTCCGCCACAGCAGCCGAGCCGTTACGTACGCCCGTTCGACATCCGGTTCGGTGGTGAGCTCAGTACGCTCCGCGAGAACCGCGAGCGCGCGACGCCGGGCCAGTGCGACGCGCACTTCCTCGGCCTTCTTTGCCGGCTCGCCGACCGGCTTGGGACGTCGGTTGGCAGGCGCACCGATGCCCCTTCCCCGGCCGCGCACCAGGTCGGGCAGACGGACCACGCCCGGAGGCAGCGCTGCTTCCGCCCAAGCGGTGAGCTGAGACCTCTGGTGGGGCATAAGGCCTGGACCGACTTCGTGCACGCCCATGTGGTTGCTGTGGACGACGGCGGCCCGCACTCCGGGGCCGTCACCGATCCAGTCAGCAGGGTCGGCCAGCAGCCGGTCCGGAACCGGGAACCGCCCGACGACGCTGAGCTGGTGCAGAATGCCGGCCGGATCGTTTTCGGCCCACGTGAAGCCGTCGGACGCACGGTCACGCCGCAGCCGGGCCAGAGCGCCTCGTTCGGTCGCCGGCACTCCGGGCAGCCAGGGGATCTTCGGCCGCAGATGGACCGTGGTCGACCGGCCGTACGGTAGCGGCAACCGTCCGGAGGCGGACCGGGGGTGGGTGGCCCAGCGGCGTACACCCCAGTGCAGGTGCAGCCTCGGCCGCGGTTCGAAAGGAACGGTGTGCAGCGAGATGTTGAGGGTAATGGAGAACCACCACTCCTTGCGCTTGATGGTACGGCACAAGGGTTGTGACATCAGCTCCGCCCCTTGGTCCCGGGACCCGCGGGGCAATGCCTGGAAGCGCAGTTCACCTCCCTCGAAGGGGTAGGGGCCCAGGGCCCGGATACGTCGGGCGAGTGCGTCGGTGGCGAGTTGGAACTGCCGGGGCTCCGGCGCGGCCGCCCCTCCGTCGGACGGAGGGGCGCCGAGGAGGTCCACTTTCGGCGCGCTCTCCCAGCCCAACGGGGTACCCGTCAGCTCGTCGCTGCACCGCAGGACAAGGGCACGCAGCTCCGGGTCCTGCTCGCCCCTCCGGGGAACGAGCGTGCGGAGCCAGGCATTGAATACCTGACCACCGGCCCGGCCGGGGAGGGGATCGGGTGCGTCCGCTGGCACGTACAGCCAGAAGTCCTCGGACGGTACGGTTCCCCCGTCGACGGGAAGCCGGGCTCGCGGTCGCACGATCACCTCCGGAGCGAGTGTCTGCAGTGCCGTGTCCAGGTTTCTCGTCGGCAGACTGCGGTGCCGCTCGCCCTCGGGGCGGCCGTGGTTGTGGAGTGCCAGGAGCGTGCTCTGCCAGTGTTCCGGGAACCGCAGGACTCGGTAGTCCTCGGTCCACGGGGCAGTCGGGTCTGCGAGGTGGTAGGCGGAACGCCGGATCTCTCGGTACACGTAGGGGCTCCATCGTGGGACTGTGGACGAGGGCGTGATCATGCGCGCGGGCTATCGCGCGGACCGTCGGCCTCCGGACGGCAAGTTCTCGATCCCGCACAGAGCGTCGTACAGCGGTCGGTAGAGCAACCTGACCAGCGATGCGTCGGCGGGATCGGCGCAGGCAACGGGGCCGGGGGCGAAGTACGGAGCCAGTACGTCACGCAGGCGTACCAGCAGGCCGGGATCTCGGAGCCAGCGCGGAGGGCGGTCCTCCTCCGCACGACCGCCCGCAGCGAGACGGGGTGCGAACGCGGCATCGACGAAGACGACCCTCGCTGGTACTCCGCCACGGACCAGGCGACCGATCACCTGCCAGAGGGTGACCAGCTGATCCCACGCGAACGATTCCTGCTCGGCGTCGGAGAGCCTGGAGTACACGTAGGAGCGGGACAGCAGCCGACGCCATACACCGCGTGCGGCCGTGCGGAACGCGCTGCCCGCTCCGTCCAGGTCTGCCATCTCACCCACCAGTTCAGCGAAGGTTCCCTCGGACAGTCCGGGGTGGTTGCGGATGAACCGCGTGACCCAGTCGTTGACGGCGAAGACCGAGAGGAACAGATCGTCCGGGCGAGGATGAGGACGGACGAGGAAGAGCACGGTGCCGAACGCGGCCACCCGCCCTTCTCCAGGCTTCCGGGGAACAGTGAGGATGTTGTGTCCGCGCTCCACGGCCAGCAGGGGCGCTACCAGGATCTGCGCACGAGTATCCTCCGCGAAGGCCGCCAGATCGCCGCGGCGCACTGCGGACACCGTGGCGGAGCCCTCCAGCTCCGCCTCCGCCGCAAGGGACGCCTCAAGCAGCGCGTCGTCTGCGGCAAGCACCCGAACACGGTCCCGCCAAGCGGACATCTCGGACAGCGCCGCAGCCACCACCGCAGCCTCCCGATAGCTCCCCACGAGCAGGAGGGCACGTCGGCGGCGCTGGTCCGGAATCTGGGCCAGCTCGCGGTGCAGAGGGCTGGGGGTATGGTCCCGATGAGATCGCGCCAGTTTCTCCACGAGCAGCCGCAGAACGTCGTCACGGTTCTCCGGGGACTGTCCCGAGATGCGGATGGGCTGACCAGCGTCGTCATACATGAACTCGGTGCGGAACACCGTCTCGCCGATCGAGGAAAGTGCTTCCGGCTGCGGTTTGAGCACGGCACGGACAGGCGCGACCACGTGGGCGCGTGTGGATGTCCCCGCCCAGCTCGTCCCCGACATGAGCAGGACGGTCGGGCCGCTCGTACCCCGGGCTGGGTCGGCTCCCAGCTGAGGAAGGGCGAGAAGGAGTTCACGGCCCACCCCTGCGCACCGGAAGAAGCGAAGAGTGCCCGTGCGTCGCCCTTCGTGGCTGTCACGCTCGTCGAGCAGAAACTGAAAGCCCAGGACGTTCCCCATGGGGGACGCCGGCAGCAGGGGAGCATAGTCCAAGGGCGGCCGTCTGGTCAGCTCATGTTCGCCGTGGTCAAGTCGCAGGGCTGCCTCGACCTGGGGCCAGAGAAAGGTCACGCGGTCGAGCCGCTGGTGGAGAGCCGCAAGAATGAGGGTGAACTCCAGTCGCTCTGCGTTGAGTTCAAGCCACTCCTCACTGAAGGCGTCTTCCTTCCAGGGCGTCTCACCAGGTAGCGGAGGGCGTTCACAGGGCTTCGGTGCGCCTGCGAGCAGCACATTGAGCAGGGCGCGTACCCGGCCACGTGTCCGCTTCTCCTGAAGCGTGTGCAGGACGTCGTGAGCCGTCCTCGCGAGGTCGTCGGCGAGGGTGCCGTGTGGCCCGCGATCTCCAAGGGGATCATCGCGAAAGACGTCGAATGCCCTCGTGAGCCGATCCCGCTCGGCGGCCCAGGGGGTGTTCAGTGGGGCCGGGGCGACGCCAGGCGGAACATGCAGTGCTTCCTCGTCGTCGTAGAACTCGGCCTCGTCCGTCGTGTCGTCGCCCTCGGTGGTCTGGGATGCGGGTGGATACCAGGCGTTGAGCAGGCGTTCCTGAAGGGTCCAGGGACTGAAGTAGTCGATCTGCGCCCACTTCCGCAGCGTCGGGGTGCTGATGAGCATGGCGTAGAGCCGATCGGTGGCTGACCCCACGACATCGAGAGCGGATGACCACCGTTCGACATCCTGATCGGAAAGCTGCAGTCGCCCCCGCCGGGAAAGCTCGGCGATTGCGTGAGTCTGAAGCCGGTCGAGCCACGATTCCGGGCCGGTAGTGACCAAGGTCGCCGTAGGAGCAAACACCTGGTCGAGTTGCATTTGAACACGGTCGGCTTCGTCCACGATGACGATGTCACTGCGCAGGCAGGCGAGTTCCAGGTAGCGCAGCCGCTCGGCATTGAGCTGGCGCGGTACAGCCGTGTGCACCAAGCTCGCGGGATTGGCGACCCAGATGAGCGCCTCCACGAGATCACGTGAGGAGGACTGACGGGGGCACGCGCTCCACAGCGGACAGGCATGGCGGTTTCCAGGATCGTCCGTCTCCTCGGTGCCAGCGGCCTCTGACGAGGTGGCGCTGCCGGGCCTGCCTGTCTCGGGCCTTGCACCGCGGGCGCGCTGGAGTTCCCGCGTGACGCGGGCAACGCGCGGCTCTGCGTCGCCGTGCTCATCGGACTCGACCGTCCCGCGGTCCACCGGGTACAGATCCCCGCACGGGGCGTCGGCGAAGCGGAGTGGTTCCACCGCCTCCAGTACGCGCAGGGCGTCCAGCGGACAGGCGGTGCTCAGGTGGGCGAAGGTCTGATCGGTGTGGTCGAGCAGCGAGCGCTCACCGCGCGAGGCAAGCCGGCGGTGGAGGCGCTGGGTGTGCTTGGGTCGGGTGGTACTGCCCTGAACCAGCGCGGCTCGCAGCTTCAGTCCCTGGAAGAGCTGAGTGAGACCAAGTTGCTCGGCGACATCGCCGACCACCAGCGTGGTGCGCAGGTTCCGCTGGTGGGCCCAGACCGCAAGGAGGATCATCAGGGTCGACTTACCGGCTCCGACCATGCCCACCAGGTGAGTCAGCCCGTCCAACGACAGGGTCTTCGCCGGCGCGAAGTCCGTCCCCTCTGCCGTACGAACGTCGAGTTCGAGGCGGGACAGTCGCTCACGCCACTGGCCGGGCGATCGTCCGAATTCTCGTTCCCTCGCGTCCATCCATGCTGCGATGTCGTCGAGTTCGGCGAGCGGAACCTCGATCGGGTCATGGCGAAGGGGACGATGGGCGACCAGGTCGTGTCCCGGCGCGGGGTCGAGCACGAACTCGGGAGGAATGGTGACAGAGGAGTACCGGCGCTGGTCCTTGAACCGGTGAGCTCCCTCGCCCGCATGCGGAAGTGGGTTCGTCGCAAAGTCCGGAATCCTGCCGAGGGCTCTGTCGTAGACATCGAAGCGGTGAGCAGCTGTCGGATGCAGGACTCGGCGGGCCGGTCCACCATCGACCGGGACACGGTAGCCGCGCAACTGCTCGGGGAGCTGGCGGTAGTTCTCAAGGCTCTGTTGCCATAGGCGGCGACGTCGCATGGGCCACAGAAGGTGGCGGGCCGCGGTCAGAGTGAGTTGGTCCTGGGGTGTGGTCGCCAAACCGGCAGTGGACGCGAACGGGTAGCCACCCAGAAGGACCCAGATCCCGGCCGCATCGCGTCCGGGCGCCAACGTCTCCAACAGCCGCAGGCCGAGTTCGACCTGGCAGAGCAGGGCAGGTTTGATGCTGCGGTGTTCCGCGGGCCAGGGCCTCATGTCCTTCACAAGCTGCTGATACCAGCCACTGCGGTCACGCATGTTCGCTTTCCTTCGCCCTTGAGGAATCCGCTGCGATGCGGGCTTCCGGCCCACGCTCGCCATCGAGGCGCCTCCGTGCGGCGTCGACCACCTGCTCGTCGCTGAGCAAGCGGAGCCCTGCCGCATGCGCGGGACGTTCGCGGGCAAAGGTTTCCAGGTAGTCTCCGCGTTCGCGGACACGAAAGTGCGGTACTGCCCAGCACGCCTCGTCGTACGGCGGCTCGGGCCGTACGAGGGCGGCGGAACGCCCCAGGAACCCCGGGTGGGTCCAGTCCTTCACGTCGATCGCCCAGACGTGGCTGTCGGGAAAAGTGACTCGCAGGTCGTACGCGTCAAATCCGGGCCACATCTCGACGGTGAGACCGAGGCGGCGCAGTTTCCTTTCCAGCTCGACCTCTGCGTGTCCGGGGCCGGTGACGAACTGCCGAAGCGGGCGACGGAGCTGTCGCAGCTCCCCCACCTCATCGACAGGGAGCCTGCGGCCGAAGGGCGGAGGACCCACGTGCCGGCAGCGGTCGCGTTCACACCACCAACCGCCGCCGACCAGAGGAGTGAGCAAAGTGAGGCAACGCGCGCAGGTGACGCCGCCCCCTTCTCCCCCGGCGCCCGCCGGCACGGGTGCGTAGATCTCGTCGATGAGGAACTGAACCGGATCGAGGTAGAGATCGGTGCTGATGTCGGGCCACTCCGCCTCGGTCAGCACGGGGCGGGTGACCAGCAGCCGCCGAAAAGCCGTGTACGACTGCGGCGAGTTCGCCGCGCGGCACGCGCTCATGGCCTCGCTGATCACCAGCTGGACGTACTGGCGCCCCGTGCTGTTCCCGACTCCCTTGACCTCCAGCTCACCGCAGAGCTGCGTCGGTTTCCCCGAGTCCGGGTCGATGAGCCGGTTGCCCCCGCTGAAGAGGTCGGCAGGAAGAGCGTCCAGGGGCCAACTCCGCAAGGGACGGGTCCGACACCAGTGGATCATCTCCGGTATCCCCGCAGGGGGCCGTGCTCCACCACGCAAGCAGGCAAGGACCAGGCCGTCAAGAGCGCGCTGGGCGTCCGGGGGATAGGGAAGTGTGAAGGAGTCCAGCCGGACGACCTCGTCCAGCCGCACGACGGCTGTGGCCACATCGCGGAGCAGAACCACATCAGGGTTCTCCAGCCAGTCCGGGACTGTCCCGGTGTAGCCGCTCACTCGGCCTTCACCGGCCCTCGCTCAGCATTGGACGCGGAGGCCGTCAGTCCGGAGACGTGTGCGGTGCCTTGCTCGCACCAGGTGCGCACTTGGCAGCTCCGGCAATGCCGGCCGGTACGGGGTTCGTAGGAGTTGTCGCGAAGGAGGGGTTCGGCGAGATCCGCGATCACCTCGCGGGCTTCGGCTACCGTCGCGGGACGGCTAGGGTCGATGGCCTCGAGGCCGCTCTCCCCCGGCCCTTCCCGCAAATGTTCCAGCTCGACACGACCGCGGCGAGGCCCTTCCCCCAGGGCTCGTCTGTCGAACAGCAGCACCGCGAGGGCCAGTTGAGGGAAGGCCCTCAGCAGCGATCGGCCTTCCCACAGGGGCGCGGCGGAGGTCTTGGTCTCCCGCCAGATCCACCGTCCCCGGCGCGTGTGAACCAGATCAGGCACGGCGAGGACGACGACGTCCAACTCGGGGATGTATGCGGTGACCCGATGCTGAGTCAGAACAGTCTCCTGCGGAGTCAGCCCGTCCAGCGGACAGAGCGCTCGGTGCTCGTCCAGCATGTGCAGGGCGCTGCGGGCCAGTGGCTCCTCGAGCGAGTGCCCGGGGGGGAGCATTCCTTCGTCCGCCTGGGGAAGCCCTCGGCAGCTTCGCAGGGGGGACTGTGCATGTCGCTCGTTCAGCACGGTGTCCACCACTCGCCCGCGCCGTGCCCCGGGGTTCTCCGGAGTGAGGTCGTTGAGACGCAACTGGCGCACGAGATGGTATTGGGCAGGGCAATCGCCGTATAGCCGCAGATCCCAGGCCGAGAGCGAGCGACGCATGGTACGGAGCGGCAGCGGGCGGCGAAGCGGCCCCCACAGCGCCGCAGTGCGCGGCAATTGGCCACAGTGTCCGATGGCCTTGCAGCCGACGCAGCTGGCGCCGGGGCGCACACCGGCGCCCGTGGCAGCCGCGATGAAAGCAGGTGCCGCATCGCGCCGGAACAGTTCGCGTACGGTGTCCGGCCCCCAGTCGAGCAGCTGGGTGAGACTGCCGTCGGCGCAACCGAAGTCGAAGACTCGTATGCGCTCCGGCGGGGTCGGGTTGGCCAGGGCGTGCGCAGGGGGAGGGGTGTGGCGTGCCCGTCTCCGGGCAGGCAGTCCCTGTGCCACAACATGGGCGATCGCGGCCTTCTCTGCGGCTGAGCGATCGGGCTTCGCGCGGCCGAAGGACGGAATCCACAGCTCCCTGACCGTGCCGTCGGCCGAGGAATACTGACGACCCCAGGTCATGTGCTCGTACTGCCGTACGCCCCGCCCGTCGGGCTCATCCCGTAGGGCAGTGCGGACGGTCCAGTCCAATGGTACGGGCGTGAGGGGCGGCAATCCGGCGTCCAGCGCCGCATCCCGCTCCCGGGTACGGACGGCTACATACCGTTCGAACGCCTCAATGGTCCACGCCGTGAGCGAGGGGTGGGCAGGTGCGGTACGTCCACGGATTGAGCCACGAGTCTGGCGCAATTCTTCGACTACACGTCCAGGGTGCCAACGCCTGTGCTCCCATAGGTCCAACGCCGCGAAAAGAGGGCCGGCGCCGAAGTCCTCGAGCAACTTGGGGTGTTCACCCGCGAGGGGGGCCGGCGGCGCGTCAGGGGCGTCCAGAGGGCGCGCACCGAGGAGCGGTCGAACCGCGGTGCGCAGGTGGGACGGGCAGGCGTCGGGGTCTGTCCGGGCATGGGTGGAACTGACCTTGACCAGCCAGCCTTCGCCGGTGGTTCCGAGTGGATTTTCCACGACTCCCCTTGATCAGGGCGGGCACAGACGCGGTGGCCCACAAGGGTGGACCACCGAAGCACTCAAACAGCATGGCACACTCTGTGAACTCTGTCGTCGGACGCCCAACCCTCAATGCAATTCACGATAGGGTGCGCTTCCAAGCAGGGCACGCGAGGACTACAGAGGGGCGCATCGAGTGGCAGCGGGGTGGGAGGAGGTGCGGGCGGGGGAGTTGATCGACGGCCGCTACGAACTCGTCGAGCTGACCGGCAAGGGGGGTATGGCCCAGATCTGGCGGGCCCACGAGCTACGGGTCGATCGACAAGTGGCCGTGAAATTTCTACGCCTGGACACCGAGGACCTGCGCCAGCTCGACAGCAGGGAACGCGATAGGGAAATTCGCCATCGGTGCGTCAGGTTCATGCGCGAAGCCCGGCTTCTCGCCCGGCTCGAGCACCGCAACATCCCCGAGCAGTACGCCTTTGACACTCACGGTGATGTCCCCTTCCTGGTCATGTATTACGTGGCAGGAATCAACCTGCGCGCGTTCCTGAAGGACTACACGCCCTTGACCTGTGCCGTCGCCGTATCGGTCGCGGCGCAGATCTGTGCCGCGTTCGTCCACGCCCACGAGCGCAGCGTGTTGCACCGGGACCTGAAGCCGGAGAACCTGATGATTTCCAATTCGGGTCTGGCGTTCCTGATCGATTTCGGGATCGGCAAGGAACTCGGCATCGAGTCCACCCTCACTCAACCGGGCTCCACCCTCGGCACACCGGGCTACCAGGCACCGGAACAGATCCAGGGCGAAGAGGCCACAACGGCGACGGACGTGTACTCGTTCACCTGCGTCCTCTACGAACTCCTCACCGGGAGGCCCCCGTTCATCGCCAACAGACGGGATGGATCAGTGCAGACCCAACATCTGCGTACGATGCCGCTGCGCCCGAGTGACCTCGTGGCGGGTATTCCCCGCGCGCTCGACGATCTAGTCCTGTGGGGACTCACCAAGGCCCCGGAGGAGCGTCCGAGCATGAGGCAGATCCTCGATGTCCTGAACAGGCTCACCCCGTTGCCCGGCGACCCTGAGCCCGAGCCGTGGCTCCGCTACGACCCCACCCGCCCCTTCCGCTTGCCCGAGAAGTTCACCGACACGGCCCGAACCCCCTTGCAGAGGGCCACAGAGTGCGTCGAGAATGCCGAGGATGCCGGATGGCTTGATCCGAACGCGGTCGAGCTGCTCTGCTCGGCGGCCGAACGTGAGCTGGGTGAAGGTGAGCCCGGAGACGCGGTGAGCGAACTCACCGGGCTCAGGTCGCGGGTTCGCGAGGAATGGGGACGTCGCCCGCTGGTCCGGAAGGTCTGGGAACGGGTTGCCGGGGGGCTCTGGCTCGAGGGCGACTTCGATGCCGCCGCACGTCTGTACGAGGACATCGCGCACGATCTGGTCCGCGGGAGCAACCCCAGGGAGCGAGCCGACAGAACCGTGTTCGGTCTGCGTGCCGCCCGGTGCCGGGCGGAGTTCGACGGCGACACCGAGGCAGCGATCAAGGTGATCATGGAAGCCGGATATATGGCAGGGATGCTGCCCGAGCCGTACGCCATGCAGGTGGGAACAGAATGCAGCGAGGCGGCCGACCACATCTCCGAACTCCTGGCCGCCCGAGCCGACGAGCCGCCGCGCCCCGGCACGGCGCCCGGGCGGGAATGACGTCGCACGGGCACCCAGAACCCTGGCCTATTCCCCGTACGCCAGGCGCCCCGCCGCGAGTTCATCGCCAAGGTCCTGACCCAGCTTTCTGGCGACGGTGCCCAATCGGTCGGCCAACCGCTCGAAGGCGGCCAGATGTCGAAACGCCTCGCTGTATCGCTGCTGTTCCGCCAAGGTGAGTCGGCGCACTTGGAGGCGACGCACATCGATACGGGAAGAGCTGGAAGCATGGGTTCCGGCATGTCGTGCGTTGGCCGGTGCCTTGAGTGAGCCGGCCAAGAACCAACGGTCGAGCACGTGTGGATCAGCCCGGAGGGCATGGATCTGCGGTCCCACCGCTATAGGCGGACCTTCGTGCACCCATGCCGAGAACTCCCTGGCGATACCGACGACCACCACATCCCCGGCTTCAACGACGACGGCATCGTCCGGATGGGCCCACCCGCTGGGTGAGCCGTCCAGCAGCAAATCGGAAAGGCTCAGCAGCGGAATCCTGTCGTGAGGGGGTTCCGACACGACCGCTTCGGACTGGTGGCGGCCCGAACGGAGGGTGAGCGCCCCCGCCCGGAGGAGCTCGCCGACGGTGGTATTCGGCTGGTCCGCTGTGCCACTGGTGAAGTCGAGGGCCGTCAAACAGGCCTTTTCGGCCTGGAGGCCTTCAAGCAAGGCGCCGACCTCGCTCCACGAGTCCGTGACCCGGGCTCCGGCGTCTCCAGGTGACGCCGTGATGTGACGACCGGGAGTGAGGTCGACCTCGTCGTCGAGAAGGTCGATGATGGGGACGGTCGCAGCCCAGGTAGCAGCGTCGGCGTCGCCCCCCCGGCCGTTCTTTGCCCCTTCGGCCGCTCCGTCATCCGTCACGCCCACGACGGAGCGGACAAAGGCACGGAGCTCACTCCATTCCGGCCCGTCTTCCCGGGCCTCGGACCGGGGAAATCGGGCGGCTGCGTCGACCAGGAGGAGTTCACCCGGCCCAGTAGGGGTTTCCCCCACAGCAGGTCGCCGAAGCACCCACACATGCAACGAGAGGCTGTGCGGTGCGGCAGTTCCGGGCGGGAGCGCCACCACGGCCCGCAGCGCGCCCGTGCGCAGCAACGACCCACGAAGTCTCCGGCCGGCCTTGCGGGCGGCCACAGCCGGTGGGAGCAGCAGTACGGCCCCACCTCCGGGGCGGAGTCGGGCGAGGCAGTGCTGAACCCATGCGAGCTCGGGCTCGGTACGAGGTGGCGTACCGTGCACCCATCGAATGTCGGCGGCAAGATGCTCATACCCCCAATCCCTTTCGTTGGAGGGTGGATTGCAGAGCACCAGGTCCGCCTGCGCACCGATGAGCGGATCCGATCGGAGGGAGTCTCCGGGCGTGATCACGGGCTTGGGCGACATGCTCCCGGAGCGTGGCAGCAGTGTGAGCCGCACTTCGCAGAGAGCGAAGAGCACTGGATCAATGTCGCAACCGACGAGCGCGGCGGGCCTGTTCAGCGCTGCGGGAACGGCCGTTGCAGCAGAGGCCAGCAGGTGCCCGGTGCCGCACGCCGGGTCGAGCACCGTAACGATGCCCTTGTCGGCATCATCAGCGGCAAGCTCGCACACCCACAGCGCGAGATCGGCCATGAGATCGGCCAGCGGCTCGGGAGTGATGGCGATCTGACGTACATACCTGTCCAGCCAACGTTGCAGGAGAAACGTGAAGACACCGGACCGGTCCTCACGTCGCCCCAACTCCACAGCAGCTCGCACCGCGTCCGACCCGACGCCGTCAAGCCCAATGCCGCTGTCCTCCCCGCCCGCGAGCAGCCGTCCCGCCAGGGCAATGGCGCGTCCGGATTTGTCGCGATCACCCAGAGCGTCAAACCGGGGCCAGAGCCATTCTCGGCTCGCGACCTTTCCCAGTTTCCTATTGTCCCTGAGCCATTTCTCCACGTCTGCCAGGGAGAAGTACGGACTCACGTCGGTGCCACCGATACGCGTCGGGAAGGTACTGTGCCGACGACGCCAGTTGCTCACTGCGGCCCGTCCCACCCCCGCGAGCCGGGCAATCTCGGCCAAGGTCACCGGTACGACGGAAGGGGAGGTCATTACTTCTCCAGAGACGTCGGGCGCACGGGACCGGAGCATCGGTCGGCAGGGTCGCTTGAGCGACTACCCTCGCATTTCCCCGGCCTGGAGCCAAGCTAGCGCGTGTTGACTTAGTTCACACCCTTCAGCTGCAGCCCTGCGCAGCCCTCTGCGGACCAGCCCGCACCAGCACATGCGTCCGCCGAGGCACGGACGGAGAGAAGGATGACGTGAACAACACCGCCCGCACCTGGCGCCTCATCAGGCCAGGCGACCTACTTCACCGGCTCCAGAATCGCCACGCACTCCACATGGTGCGTCATCGGGAACAAATCGAACGCTCGCAGGGTCCGGACGCGGTAGCCGCCGTCGCGGAAGTAGCCCAGGTCTCGGGCCAGGGCGGCCGGGTCGCAGGCGACGTAGGCGATGCGGCGGGCGCCCAGGGTGGTCAGCTGCTTGACCGTGGACTTGCCGGCGCCCGCGCGGGGCGGGTCCAGGACGATGAGGTCGCATTCGGTGATGCCGGTGCGGGGCAGGACCTGCTCGACCTTGCCGTGTTCGATGCGGACCCGGTCCAGGTCGCGGAGGTTGTGCCGGGCGTCCTCGACCGCGCGCTTGCCGGACTCGATGCCGAGCACCGCGCCCTTCTCGCCGATGCGCTGGCCGATCGCGCCGGCGAAGAGGCCGACGCCGCAGTACAGGTCGAGGGCGGTGTCGTTCTTGCGGGGCAACAGGCCCTGCATGACCGCGCGGACCAGGGTGTCCGCGGCCTTGGGGTGGACCTGCCAGAAGCCGCCGGAGCCGACGCGGTACGTGCGGTCGTCGGCGCGTTCGCGGACGAAGGCGCGGCCGTGGACACGGTGCACCCCGCCGTCGCGTTCGTCGACGCGCAGGACGGAGACCGGCTTGTCCAGCTCGACCAGGGGGAGGCGGCCGCCCGGCCGGGGGGTGAGGATGACCTGGCGGTCGTGGGAGCCGGTGGCGACGATCGCCTCGACGGTCGCCATCTGCGGCCAGTCCTGCTGCTCGACGCCCAGCTCGGAGACGCCCGGCGCGGCGATCATGCAGTGGTCGACGATCTCGATGTCGTGCGAGCGGTGCTTGCGCAGGCCGACGCGGCCGTCCGCGTCGATGGCGTACTGGACGCGGGTCCGCCAGGCGGGCACCTCGCCCGCCGGGAGCTTGTCGCCCTCGGCCGGTACGACCGTGCCGTCCCAGCCGGCCTCCTCCGGGGTGAGGCCCGCCAGGCGCTGGAGCTGTTCGGCGACGACCTCGCCCTTGAGGCGGCGCTGGGCACCCGGCTTGGCGTGCTGCCAGTCGCAGCCGCCGCACTTGCCGGGGCCCGCGAAGGGGCAGGGGGCCGGCACCCGGTCCTTGGACGCCTCGATGATCTCCACCGCGTCCGCGCGCAGGAAGCGCGAGTCCGCGGAGCCGTCGGTGATCCGGGCGACGACCTTCTCGCCGGGGAGCGTGTGGCGGACGAACAGGACCCGGCCCTCGTCGGTGCGCGCGATGCAGTGGCCGCCGTGCGCGACCGGGCCGACCTCGACCTCGTACTCCCGTCCGACCAGCGACTCCGGCTGTGTCTCCCCGGTCTGCGGCGACGTGGATTCGTTCTGCATGAGGGGATGGCTCCAGGGAGGGAAGGGGGACGGCCGGCGGCCGGACGACAACCTACGAGTCTACGTGGGTGTGGCCGGGCCGCCGACCACGGACGGCTCCCCCGTCTCAGCCCCCTCAGCGCCTCAGCCCTTGGGTGTCGGCTCCTTGGAGTGGCGGCGCTCCACCGGTCCCCGGCGTACCGAGCCCGGAGCCGACCAGTTGGCGCGCTTGCGGGCGCGCTTCTTGGCCGCCTCGGAGGACTCCAGCTGGTACGGGACCGAGGTGACCATCACACCGGGTGTGAAGAGCAGCCGGCCCTTGAGCCGCAGGGCGCTCTGGTTGTGCAGCAGATGCTCGTACCAGTGGCCGACGACGTACTCCGGGATGTACACGCTCACGACGTCGCGCGGGCTCTCCCGGCGCAGGCCCTTGACGTACTCGATGACCGGGCGGGTCACCTCGCGGTACGGCGAGTCGAGGATCTTCAGCGGCACGTTGATGCCGCGCCGCTCCCAGTCCTCCCGCAGGGCCTTCGTCTCGGCCGCGTCCACACTGATGGAGAGCGCCTCCAGATGGTCCGTACGGATCAGCTTGGCGTAGGCCAGGGCGCGCAGGGTGGGGCGGTGGAGCTTGGAGACGAGCACGATGGCGTGGACCCGCGAGGGGCGGATGGACTCGTCCGGGGACGTCTCGTCGGCGGCGATCTCCTCGGCGACCCGGTCGTAGTGCTTACGGATCGCAGTCATCGTGCCGTAGAAGATCACCATGCCGAGCAGCGCCACCCAGGCGCCGTGGGTGAACTTGGTGGCGAGGACGACGACGAGCACCAGACCGGTGAAGAAGGCGCCGAAGGTGTTGATCGCGCGGGAGCGGATCATGCGGCGGCGCTTGGCCTGGTCCTTCTCGACGGCGAGGTGGCGGTTCCAGTGCCGGACCATGCCCGTTTGGCTGAGCGTGAAGGAGACGAACACGCCGACGATGTACAGCTGGATGAGCCGGGTCGAGTCGGCGCCGTAGACGACCACGAGCGCGATCGCCGCGCCGGCCAGCAGCACGATGCCGTTGGAGAAGGCGAGCCGGTCGCCGCGGGTGTGCAGCTGGCGGGGCAGGTAGCGGTCCTGGGCGAGGATCGAGCCGAGCAGCGGGAAGCCGTTGTACGCGGTGTTCGCGGCCAGGAAGAGGACGAGGGCGGTGGCGGCGGCGAGGATCACGAAGAAGAACGTGCCGTCGCCGAAGACCGCGGCGGCGACCTGGGAGATGACCGGGTCCTGGACGAAGCCGGAGCCGACCGGCCGGCCGTCGCTGATCAGGTCCTTCGCCGGGTTCTCGGCCATCTTGACGTCGGTGGCCATGGCCAGCGCGATGATGCCGCAGAACATGGTGACGGCCAGCAGGCCCATCATCGCCAGCGTGGTCGCGGCGTTCTTGCTCTTCGGCTTGCGGAACGCGGGTACGCCGTTGCTGATCGCCTCGACGCCGGTGAGCGCCGCACAGCCGGAGGAGAAGGCGCGCAGCAGCAGGAAGACCAGCGCGAAGCCGGCCAGCCCCTGGTGCTCGGCCTTGATGGTGTAGCCGGAGGTGGGGGCGTGCATGGTGTCGCCGAGGACGAGCCCGCGGAAGGCGCCCCACAGGAGCATGATGAAGACGCCGGCCACGAAGAGGTACGTGGGGATGGCGAAGAGCTTGCCGGACTCCTTGACCCCGCGCAGGTTCATCAGGGTCAGCAGCACGATGGCCGCGACCGCGCACGCCGTCTTGTGCTCGACGACGAAGGGGATCGCGGAGCCCAGGTTCTCCACGCCGGAGGCGATCGACACGGCGACGGTCAGCACGTAGTCGACCAGCAGGGCGCTGGCCACGGTCAGCCCGGCCTTGGGCCCCAGGTTGGTGGTGGCGACCTCGTAGTCGCCACCACCGCTGGGGTAGGCGTGCACGTTCTGCCGGTAGGAGGCGACGACCGTGAACATCAGGACGACGACCGCGACGGCGATCCAGGGACTGAAGTGGTACGCCGACACGCCCGCGATGGACAGCACCAGAAGGACTTCTCCGGGTGCGTACGCCACCGAGGACAGCGGGTCGGACGCGAAGACGGGGAGGGCGATGCGCTTGGGGAGGAGCGTCTCCCCCAGCTTGTCGCTGCGCAGCGCCCGCCCGATCAGAATCCGTTTGGGCACGTCGGTCAGTTTGGACACGCTGAGGATCGTAAGGGTTCCGTATGGAGCCCGCCCCCGCCTGACGGGCGTGGCCCGCCAATCTCCTGCACTCGGCCGGAAACGCCGCGGAATCCTTAACGCAATCCTTGCGCCGCGCCCGCCGCAGGAGGTGTCGCGAGTGGTCCGGGCCACTTCGGCGCGACCCCGGCCGCCGCGCGGGGGGCCACTCGGATGAGGCGCCGCGACGGGCCCGGCATAAGCTCAATGCTGGGCGACGGGGCACCCCGTTGCCCCGTTGTTTGCCCGGCCAGCCGAGGAAAGAGTGTGAGCAGGGTGTTTTCGCAGGTCAGCCGGAAGACCAGGACTGCGAGGTAGGCGCAAGGTGCACATCGTCATCATGGGCTGCGGGCGAGTGGGAGCCGCTCTCGCGCAGACCCTGGAGCAGCAGGGGCACACGGTCGCCGTCATCGACCGGGACCCCACGGCGTTCCGGCGCCTCGGCTCCGGCTTCGGCGGACGCCGCGTCACCGGGGTCGGATTCGACCAGGACACCCTGCGGGACGCGGGGATCGAGGAGGCCGGCGCGTTCGCCGCGGTGAGCAGCGGCGACAACTCCAACATCATCGCGGCCCGCGTGGCGCGCGAGATGTTCGGCATCGAGAACGTGGCGGCCCGGATCTACGACCCGCGCCGGGCCGAGGTGTACCAGCGCCTGGGCATTCCCACGGTCGCCACCGTGCGCTGGACGGCGGACCAGATGCTGCGCCGGCTGCTGCCCTCGGGCGCGGAGCCGCTGTGGCGCGACCCGAGCGGCGGGGTGCAGCTCGCGGAGGTGCACACGACCCCGTCCTGGATCGGCCACAAGATCAGCACGCTCCAGGAGGAGACGGGCGTACGCGTCGCCTTCCTCACCCGGTTGGGCGAGGCCATGCTGCCGTCGTCGCAGACGGTGCTCCAGGAGGGCGACCTCGTCCACGTGATGATGCGTACGGACGAGATCGCGAAGGTCGAGGCGGCCTTCGCCGAGGGCCCCGAGGAGGGCGGTCACTGATGCGTGTCGCGATTGCCGGGGCCGGTGCGGTGGGGCGTTCCATCGCGGGCGAACTGCTGGAGAACGGGCACGAGGTGCTGCTCGTGGACAAGGCGCCGACCGCCATCTCGGTGGAGCGGGTGCCGATGGCCGAGTGGCTGCTGGCGGACGCCTGTGAGATCACGTCGCTGGACGAGGCGGCGCTGCAGCGCTGCAACGTCGTGATCGCGGCGACGGGTGACGACAAGGTGAACCTGGTCGTCTCGCTGCTGGCGAAGACCGAGTACGGCGTGCCGCGCGTCGTCGCGCGGGTGAACAACCCGAAGAACGAGTGGCTGTTCAACGAGGCGTGGGGCGTCGATGTGGCGGTCTCCACGCCGCGTCTGATGTCGGCGCTGGTCGAGGAGGCGGTGAGTGTCGGCGATCTGGTCCGGCTGCTGCGCTTCAGCCACGGCGACGCGAACCTGGTGGAGCTGACGCTGCCGCCGGAGTCGGCGCTCGCGGGTACGCAGGTCGGGGACGTCGCCTGGCCGGAGGACACCTCGCTGGTGACGATCATCCGGGGTCAGCGGGTGCTGACGCCGAGCCCGGAGGAGAGCCTGGAGGCGGGTGACGAGCTGCTGTTCGTGGCCGCGCAGGCGCGCGAGGAGCAGTTGGAGGATCTGCTGTCGGTGCGCCGGGGCGATCCGGAGGACTGAGTACGCGGAACCGGAGGACCGAGTACGCGGAAGGGGCCCGTCACCGGTGGTGACGGGCCCCTTTCCATGAGCGTCAGGCGTCCTGGCTCCGGGCGGTTTCGGCGGCGGCCTTGCGGGCCTTCTCGGCTTCTTCCTCCGCCTCCATCTCGGCGAAGACGTCGATGGGCGGCGGCGCCTTGGCGAGGAACACCCAGGTCAGGTAGACGGCGAGCAGGAACGGCGGGATCTTGAGGGCGACCAGGACCCAGCCGAGCTGGGTGGTGTCGGCCCACCAGTACAGCGGGAAGAGGACCGCCGACTTGGCGAGGAGGATCAGCCCCCAGGCGTAGCTGGCCTTGACGTACGCCTTCTTGCGGCCGGGGTTACGGGTGCGCCAGGAGAGGTTCTCCTTGAAGACCGGGCCCAGGATGAGGCCGATCAGCGGCAGTCCGGCGGCCGCGGTGACCAGGTACGCCGCGGCGAGGCCGAGGGTGTAGAGCATGCCCGGCAGGTAGAAGTCCTTGGCGTTGCCCGTCATCTTGGCGAAGACCACACCGAAGGCCACGCCGAAGACGCCGCTGAAGGCGTGCTTGACGGTGTCCTTGCGGATGAGCCGCACGGCGAACAGCACCAGCGACACCGCGACGGCCGCGATGGCCGAGTTGGTGAGGTTCTTGTCGATGGTGAAGATCGTGACGAAGAGCAGTCCGGGCAGGACCGTCTCCACCATGCCCCTCACGCCGCCGAACGCCTCGAAGAGAGCGGCCTCGGTGACCGCCCTGCTGTCGGCGTCCTGCTGGTCGGTGGTGCGGTCCGTGTCGGACGTCGGCTTGTCGAGAGACGTCACCGGCTACTCCTTGCCGAGCGGTCGGAGTTCGTATTTGGGGTTGAACAGCACCCGGCGGCCGTGGCTCATGGCGATCCGGCCGGAGGCGATGAGCTTGCGGCCCGGTTCTATGCCCACGATGGAGCGGCGGCCGAGCCAGACCACGTCGAGCGGCGCGGTGCCGTCGAAGAGCTCCGCCTCCAGGGCGGGCACTCCGGCGCGCGGCCGCAGGGTGACCGTCCGCAAGGTACCAGTCACCTTGACGATCTGGCGGTCGGTGCACTCGGAGATGCGGGTGCACCCCGATGCCTGTGTGTCCTCCTCCAGCTCCTCGCACTCCAGGTCCTGCTGGGAGCTGGAAAGCCGGTCCAGCATCCGGCGGAAGCGCCCGGACGGCCGGTCGCCCTTGTGGGGCTTCTCGGATCGGGGAACAGCACTCATACCCGAAGGGTACCGGTCCCGCGGGCGCGTGGCGGGTGGCCGCCGTCTCACTCGAACGAAGGACTGTGCGCGGTCGTCTCGGGGGCGGGCGACGGTTTCAGGCGCGCTCGAAGCGGTAACCCATGCCGGGCTCGGTGACGAAGTGGCGGGGATGGGAGGGATCGGCCTCCAGCTTGCGCCGCAGCTGGGCCATGTAGACCCGCAGATAGTTGGTCTCGGTGCCGTACGAGGGGCCCCAGACCTCCTGGAGGAGCTGGCGCTGGCTGACGAGCCGGCCGCCGTTGCGGACCAGGACCTCCAGCAGATGCCACTCGGTGGGGGTGAGCCGTACGTCGCGGCCGTCGCGGTGGACCTTCTTGGCGGCCAGGTCGACGGTGAAGCCCGCGGTCTCCACGACGACGGCCTGGTCCCCGCCGTCCGGCCCGACCGGCTCCGCCCGGCGCACGGCGGCACGCAGCCTGGCCAGCAGCTCGTCCATGCCGAACGGCTTGGTCACGTAGTCGTCGGCCCCCGCGTCCAGCGCCTCGACCTTCTCGTCGGAGGTGTGGCGGGCCGAGAGCACCAGGATCGGGACGCGGGTCCAGCCGCGCAGGCCCCGGATCACGTCCACGCCGTCCATGTCGGGCAGCCCGAGGTCCAGGACGACGACGTCGGGGTGGCGGGCGGCGGCGAGCTGGAGGGCGGTGGCCCCGTCGGGCGCGGCGTCCACCTCGTACTTGCGCGCCTTCAGGTTGATCACGAGGGCACGCACGATCTGCGGCTCGTCGTCGACCACTAGCACGCGGGTCATCGCGGTCCTGCCTTTCTGCTGGGCGTACGTCGTTGCGCGGAGCGGTCCGCCGGTCATGAGGTGGGACGCGCGGTCATGAGGTGACCCGCGCGGGCAGGCCGGGGGCGGCGGGGGCGTGGCCCGGTGCCGCCTTGACGGTGAGGACCATGGTGAGGCCGCCGCCGGGGGTGTCCTCGGCGTCCAGCGTGCCGCCCATGGATTCGGCGAAACCGCGGGCAACCGCGAGGCCGAGGCCGACCCCGGCCCCGCGCGGGGCGTCCCCGTAGCGCTGGAAGGGTTCGAAGATGCGTTCCTTGCCCTCGTCGGGCACGCCCCGGCCCCGGTCGGCGACCCGGAGTTCGACGCGGTCGCCGTGCGCGCTGGCCGCCACGGTGACGCGGTCGCCGTCGGGGCTGTACTTGACGGCGTTCTCCACGATGTTGGCGACGGCCCGTTCCAGGAGGCCGGGATCGACGGCGACCATGGGCAGCGTCTCGGGGATGTCCAGGTCGACGCTGTCCTCGGGGACGCCGCCCAGGGCCATCGGCACCACCTCGTCCAGGTCGATCTCGCGGATGAGCGGGGTGACGGTGCCGGTCTGGAGGCGGGACATGTCCAGGAGGTTGCCGACGAGGTGGTCGAGGCGGTCGGCGCCGTCCTCGATGCCTTCGAGGAGTTCCGCCTCGTCGTCCTCGGACCAGGCGACGTCGTCGGAGCGCAGGGAGGAGACGGCGGCCTTGATCGCGGCGAGCGGGGTGCGCAGATCGTGGCTGACGGCGGCCAGGAGCGCGGTCCTGATGCGGTTGCCCTCGGCGAGTCTGCGGGCCTCCTCGGCCTCGTCCACCAGGCGTTCGCGTTCCAGGACGACGGCGGCCTGGGCGGCGAACGCGCCGAGCACCCGGCGGTCCTCGGCGGGCAGCACCCGGCCGGTCAGCGCGAGCGCCATGTGGTCGCCGACCGGCATGTCCACATCGGCGTCCTCGGGCCGGGCGGCCGGGGCCGGGCCGACGCTCCCGGCGCAGGTCCAGGGATCGACGTCGCTGCGCCGCTCCAGCAGGGCGACGGAGCCCATGCCGAAGGTCTCGCGGACCCGGTCCAGGAGCGCGGGCAGCGTGGTCTCGCCGCGCAGCACGCTGCCGGCCAGGAAGGACAGGATCTCGGCCTCCGCGCGCAGCCGGGCGGCCTGGTGGGTGCGGCGGGCCGCGAGATCCACCACGGAGGCCACCGCGACGGCCACCGCGAAGAAGATCACGATGGCGACGAAGTTCTCCGGGTCCTGGACGGTGAGGGTGTGGGTGGGTGGGGTGAACCAGTAGTTGAGGAGCAGCGAGCCGGCGGCGGCCGAGGCGAGGGCGGGCAGCAGTCCGCCGATGAGGGCGGCGCCGACGGTCATGAAGAGGAAGAGCAGGACGTCGTTGGCGAGGCCGGGGCCGCTCTCCAGGGCCTTGAGGAGGACGGCGAGGAGGACGGGGCCGCCGACGCCGACCGCCCAGCCCCAGATGATGCGGGCGCGGCCGAGGCGGGCGCCGCGCGCCATCGGCAGGCCCCGGCCCTTGGCGACCTCGCCGTGGGTGACGATGTGGACGTCGAGGTCGGTGCCGGACTCGCGGGCGACGGTGGCGCCGACGCCTGGTCCGTAGATGTACTGCCAGGTCTTGCGGCGGCTGGAGCCGAGGACGATCTGGGTGGCGTTGACGCCGCGCGCGAATGCCAGGAGCGCGGAGGGTATGTCGTCGCCGATGACGTGGTGGAAGGTGCCGCCCAGGTCCTCGACGAGGGTGCGCTGGACGGTCAGCTCCTTGGGCGATGCCGCGGTCAGTCCGTCGCTGCGGGCGATGTAGACGGCGAGGATCTCGCTGCCGGAGCCCTTGGCCGCCATGCGCGCGGCGCGGCGGATGAGGGTGCGGCCCTCGGGGCCCCCGGTGAGGCCGACGACGATGCGTTCGCGGGCCTGCCAGGTGGTGCGGATGTTGTGCTCGCCCCGGTACTGCTGGAGGTATTCGTCGACCCGGTCGGCGACCCAGAGGAGGGCCAGTTCGCGCAGGGCGGTGAGGTTGCCGGGGCGGAAGTAGTTGGAGAGGGAGGCGTCGATCCGGTCCGGTTTGTAGATGTTGCCGTGGGCCATGCGGCGGCGCAGGGCCTGGGGCGACATGTCGACCAGTTCGAGCTGGTCGGCGCGGCGGACGACCTCGTCGGGCACGGTCTCGCGCTGGCGTACGCCGGTTATGGACTCGACGACGTCGCCCAGGGATTCCAGGTGCTGGATGTTGACCGTGGAGACGACGTCGATGCCGGCCTGGAGGAGTTCCTCGACGTCCTGCCAGCGCTTGGCGTTGCGGGAGCCGGGCACATTGGTGTGGGCGAGCTCGTCCACCAGGGCGACGGCCGGGGCGCGCTCCAGGACGGCGTCGACGTCCATCTCGGTGAACAGGGCCGTGCGGTGCTCCATCTCCCGGCGGGGCACCATTTCCAGGCCGTGCAGCATGGTCTCGGTGCGCGGCCGGTCGTGGTGCTCGACGAAGGCGACGACGCAGTCGGTGCCCCGCTCGACGCGCCGGTGCGCCTCGGCGAGCATCGCGTACGTCTTGCCGACGCCGGGTGCCGCCCCGAGGTAGATCCGAAGTTTGCCGCGCCCCATGGCCCCATTGTCTTCCGAAACCGGCGGCCGCCGTCCTGGCGGCCCTGGTTCGAAAGTACCTGGTGGATTTCCGGCATATCGGACGGGGGGTGGGAAGGCGGCGGGAATTGACACAACCCTGATACGGGGCCCGGCCCGCCGGTCAGTGCTCGATGATGTGCCCGTCGCTGAGCTCCAGCACGCGGTCGGCGAGGCCGAGCAGCTGGGCGTCGTGGGTGGCGACGAGCGCGGTGACGTTCTCGCTGTGCACGACGGCGCGCAGCAGCTCCATCACCGCGAGCCCGGTCTCCTGGTCGAGCTGCCCGGTGGGCTCGTCCGCGATCAGCAGGGCGGGCCGGTTGGCGAGCGCGCGGGCGATGGCCACCCGCTGCTGCTGGCCGCCGGACATCTCGCCGGGGCGCTGCGCCGCGTGGTCGGCGAGGCCGACGAGGGAGAGCAGCAGCGACACCCGCTTCTCGCGCTCGCGGGGGTCGGCCTTGCGCAGCCGCAGGGGTACGCCGACGTTCTCCGCCGCCGTGAGGATCGGGATCAGGCCGAAGGACTGGAAGATGAAGCCGATGCGGTCCCGGCGCAGTTCCAGCAGCCCGTTCTCGCCGAGGGTGGAGAGGTCGGTGCCGTCCACGGTGATCCGGCCGCCGTCCGGGCTGTCGAGGCCGCCGACGAGGTTGAGCAGGGTGGTCTTGCCGGAGCCGGAGCGGCCCTTGAGGGCGACCAGCTCGCCGCGCGGCACCTCGAAGGAGACGCCGCGCAGCGCGTGCACGGCGCCCGCGCCGGAGCCGTAGGAGCGGTGCAGGTCCTCGACGCGCACCATCGGGCCGTCGGCGAGGGCCGTCCCGGCGCCCCCGCCGGTGGTCGTGTCGGCGCTGTTCTCGGTCATGTCGCTCCCCCGTGGGTCCTCGGCTGTCGGCCGCCAGTATGTGCAGGTGGCACGGGACGGGGCAATGCCCCGGCTGCGGCTCCGGAGGCATCGCCCCGCCGTTCGGCCCGTCACCAGGCGACGCGGTTCAGCCCGTCGCCAGCCGGCGCAGCGCGACGTTGAGCCGGAGGACGTTGACGCGCGGTTCGCCGATGAAGCCGAGGAGGCGGCCCTCGGTGTGCCGCTCGACGAGTTCGGCGACCCGATCGGCGTCCAGGTGGTTGCGGGCGGCGACGCGGCGGACCTGGAGCTGTGCGTACGCCGGGGAGATGTGGGGGTCGAGCCCGGAGCCGGAGGAGGTGACCGCGTCGGCGGGCACCTGCGCGGGATCGACCGGGTGGCCGGGGACTGAGTTGTCCCGGACGACGGCTTCTCGGGCTGCGGTGACCCGGTCGATCAGCTCCGGGCTGTCGCCGGCCAGGTTGCTGGCGCCGGAGACGAGCAGCGAGTAGCGGGTGTTGCGGGTGTTGGTGCCGAGCCCGGCGGAGGGGCGCGGCTGGAACCAGCGCAGGTCGGGCTGTGCGCTCTCCCCGTCCTCCGTGGCCGGCAGGTCGTAGCGCTGGCCGATGAGGGCGGAGCCGACGACCCGGCCGCCGTCGGTGATCCGGGAGCCGTCCGCGCGGTGCGGCATGAGCGTCTGCGCGGCCCCGGTGACGGCGAGCGGGTAGAGGACGCCGCAGACCAGGGTGAGGACGAGCAGGGCGCGCAGGGCGGCCCAGGCCTGGCGGGCGGGGTTGCGTACGGGTGTGTGCATGGCGGGTCAGCCGATTCCGGGGAGGAGGGAGAGGAGCAGGTCGATGAGCTTGATGCCGGCGAAGGGCGCGATCAGCCCGCCGATGCCGTAGACGGCGAGGTTGCGCCGGAGCAGGGCGGACGCGCCACCGGGCCGGTGGCGTACGCCCCGCAGGGCGAGCGGCACGAGCGCGACGATGATCAGCGCGTTGAAGATCACGGCGGAGAGGATCGCGGTCCGGGGCGAGGACAGGTCCATGATGTTGAGCCGGTCCAGGCCCGGGTACACGGCGGCGAACATCGCGGGGATGATCGCGAAGTACTTCGCGATGTCGTTGGCCAGCGAGAACGTGGTGAGCGCGCCCCGCGTGATCAGCAGCTGCCTGCCGATCTCCACGATCTCGATGAGCTTGGTCGGGTCGGAGTCCAGGTCGACCATGTTCCCGGCCTCCTTGGCGGCCGAGGTCCCGCTGTTCATGGCCACGCCGACATCGGCCTGAGCGAGGGCCGGGGCGTCGTTGGTGCCGTCGCCGGTCATCGCGACGAGCGCGCCGGCGGCCTGCTCCCGCTTGATGAGGGCCATCTTGTCCTCGGGCGTGGCCTCGGCCAGGAAGTCGTCGACTCCGGCCTCCTCGGCGATGGCCTTCGCGGTGAGCGGGTTGTCGCCGGTGATCATGACGGTGCGGATGCCCATCCGGCGCAGCTCGGCGAACCGCTCGGGCATGCCCTCCTTGACGACGTCCTTGAGGTGGACGACGCCCAGGACCCGCGCCCCGCGCTCGTCCTCGACGGCCACCAGGAGCGGAGTGCCGCCCTGCGCCGCGATGCGGTCGGCGCCCCGGCGTGCCTCGTCGGGGACGGTCCCGCCCCGCTCGCGCACCCAGGCGGAGACCGCCCCGGCGGCGCCCTTGCGGACGCTGCGCCCGGCCATGTCCACGCCGGACATGCGGGTGTGTGCGGTGAAGGCGACCCGGGTGGCGCCGCTCAGCTCGTCCGCGCGGGGTTCGCCCTGCCCGTACCGCTCCCCGGCGAGGGCGACCACGGACCGGCCCTCGGGGGTCTCGTCGGCCAGCGAGGCGAGCCGGGCGGCCCGCGCCAGTTCCTCGCCGGTGACCCCGGCGACGGGCAGCAGGGCGGTGGCCCGGCGGTTGCCGTGGGTGATGGTGCCGGTCTTGTCGAGCAGCAGCGTCGAGACGTCCCCGGCCGCCTCGACGGCCCGCCCGGACATCGCGAGCACATTGCGCCGCACCAGCCGGTCCATGCCCGCGATGCCGATCGCGGAGAGCAGCGCGCCGATGGTGGTCGGGATGAGACAGACCAGCAGCGCGGTGAGCACGGCGACGGACTGCTCGCCGCCCGCGTACACGGCGAAGGGCTGGAGGGTGACCACGGCGAGCAGGAAGGCGATCGTCAGGGACGCCAGCAGGATGTTCAGGGCGATCTCGTTGGGCGTCTTCTGCCGGGCGGCGCCCTCCACCAGGGCGATCATCCGGTCGATGAACGTCTCGCCGGGCCGGGTGGTGATCCGGATGACGATGCGGTCGGAGAGCACCTTCGTACCGCCGGTGACGGCGCTGCGGTCGCCGCCGGACTCGCGGATGACGGGGGCGGACTCGCCGGTCACCGCGGACTCGTCCACGCCGGCCACGCCCTCCACGACGTCCCCGTCGCCGGGGACGATGTCGCCCGCCTCGCAGACGACCAGGTCGCCGACGCGCAGCTCGGTGCTGGCGATCCGCTTCTCGCGTCCGCCGGTCAGCCGGCGGGCGACGGTGTCGGTCTTCGCCCGCCGCAGCGCGTCGGCCTGGGCCTTGCCGCGCCCCTCGGCGACGGCTTCGGCGAGGTTGGCGAAGAGCGTGGTCAGCCACAGCCAGCCGGTGATCGCCCAGCCGAACAGGTCGCCGGGGTCGCGGGCGGCGAGCACGGTGGTGACGACGGACCCGGCGAGCACCACGCACATGACGGGTGAGGCGGCCATCGCCCTGGGATGGAACTTGCGCACCGCCCGGGGCAGCGCGGCGAGCAGCGTCCTGGGGTCGGACAGCGCGGCGCCGGTGCGGACCTGCCGCGCGGCCGCCGGTATCGGGGCCGGCTGGGGTGTGGGTGTGGTCATGACGCGAGCCCTTCGGCGAGCGGGCCCAGGGCGAGGGCCGGGAAGTAGGTCAGGCCGGCGACGACCACCACGACCGCGGCGAGCAGTCCGCCGAACAGCGGGGTGTGGGTGGCGAGGGTGCCGGAGTCGGCCGGTACGGGCCGCTGCTCGGCCAGCGAGCCGGCCAGGGCGAGGACGAACACCATGGGCAGGAAGCGGCCCAGCAGCATGGCGAGCCCGATGGTGGTGTTGAACCACGGTGTGTCCGCGTTCAGCCCGGCGAACGCCGAGCCGTTGTTGTTGGCGCCGGAGGTGTAGGCGTACAGGATCTCGGAGAAGCCGTGCGCCCCGGAGTTGGCGGTGGAGTCGGGCGGGGTGGGCAGGGCGACGGCCGCCGCGGTGAAGCCGAGCACCAGGGCCGGGGTGACCAGGAGATAGCAGGCGGCGAGCCGGATCTCGCGGACGCCGATCTTCTTGCCGAGGTATTCGGGTGTGCGCCCGACCATCAGACCGGCGATGAACACGGCGACGAGCGCCATGATCAGCATGCCGTACAGCCCGGAGCCGACGCCGCCGGGGGCGATCTCGCCGAGCTGCATGCCGAGCAGCGTGATGCCGCCGCCGAGGCCGGTGTACGAGGAGTGGAAGGAGTTCACCGCGCCGGTGGAGGTGAGTGTGGTGGCGACGGCGAACAGCGACGAGCCGCCGATGCCGAACCGGGTCTCCTTGCCCTCGGTGGCGCCGCCCGCGAGCTCGAACGCGGGGCCGTGGTGGGCCGACTCGGTCCACATCATCAGCACGGAGAAGCCGAGCCAGAAGACGAGCATGGTGCCCAGGAGCGCGTACCCCTGCCGGACGGAGCCCACCATGCGGCCGAAGGTGCGGGTCAGCGCGAACGGGATGAGGAGGATCAGGAAGATCTCGAAGAGGTTGGACAGGCCGCTGGGGTTCTCGAAGGGGTGGGCCGCGTTGGCGTTGAAGTAGCCGCCGCCGTTGGTGCCCAGCTCCTTGATGGCCTCCTGGGAGGCGACCGCGCCGCCGTTCCATTCCTGGCCGCCGCCGGTGAACTGCCCGACCTCGTGGATGCCGGCGAAGTTCTGTATCGCCCCGCAGGCGACGAGGACGAGCGCGCCGACTGCGGCGAGCGGCAGCAGGACGCGGACGGTGCCGCGCACCAGATCGCACCAGAAGTTGCCGAGTTCCCCGGTGCGGGAGGCGGCGAACCCGCGGACGAGGGCGATCGCGACGGCCATGCCGACGGCGGCGGAGAGGAAGTTCTGCACGGCCAGACCGCCGGTCTGCACGAGGTGGCCCATGGCCTGCTCGCCGGCGTACGACTGCCAGTTGGTGTTCGCGACGAACGAGGCGGCGGTGTTGAACGCCTGGTCGGGGTCGATCGAGGAGAAGCCGAGCGAGCCGGGCAGGACGCCCTGGAGCCGTTGCAGCAGGTACAGGAGGAGGACGCCGACGGCGGAGAAGGCGAGGACGCCGCGCAGATACGCGGCTTGGCGCATCCGCGCGCCGGGGTCGGCGCCGATCGCCCGGTAGATCCACCGCTCGGCCCGCAGATGGCGGGTCGAGGTGTAGACGCGGGCCATGTGGTCGCCGAGCGGGCGGTACGCCAGCCCCAGCGCCACCACGAGCGCGAGGAGCTGGAGCACACCGGAGAGGACGGGGCTCATATCGGCTCAGAACCTCTCCGGGAAGAGGAGGGCGAGGACGAGGTAGCCCAGCAGGGCGGCGGCCACGACGAGGCCGGCCACGTTGTCCGCGGTCACAGCTTCGCCACCCCCCTGGCGACGAGTACCACCAGCGCGAAGACCGCGATCGTGGTGACGACGAAGGCCGTGTCGGCCATCGGATGCTCCCGGATTGAGGTGTCGTTGAATCGGACCTCATGAGCAAACCCCCCGCCGGCACCGCTGTGACCTGCGTTGATGCCTCCTTTACGGGAGTGGGCGCGGCCTTGACGCCGCCTGTACGCCGCCGATACGCGTCCCGTACGCGCGACGGCCGGTGGGCCGCACCCCGGGGGAAGGGGTGCGGCCCACCGGCCGTCGTCGGGTGTGCGGGTCAGCGCACCTCGGTGATCTCGGGGCCGCGCTGGAGGCCCGCCATGCCACCGGAGAAGCGCGAGCCCTCCTGCTCCTCCTGCTGCACGCCCTCGGGGACCATCTGGGCGTCGTTGGGGAGCTTGAGGACGATCGGGTCGCGCGGGGCCATCGGGCCCTCGCCGCGGACGACCACGGTGTCCCGGAAGACCGTCTCCAGGAGCCCGGCGGCCTCCGGCTGCACGGCGCCCTGGCCGGAGATCACACCGCGCAGGAACCAGCGCGGGCCGTCGACACCGACGAACCGCACCAGCTGCACGCCGTTGGTCCCGTCGGGAAGCTGTACGGGGACCTGCGCGCGCAGCTCCCAGCCCAGCGGGCCCTCGACCTCGTCGATGATGCCGCCCTGCTGGGTGATGCCCGAGGCGATCTCCTCGCGGACCTCGCCCCAGATGCCCTCCTTCTTGGGCGCGGCGAACGCCTGGAGCTGGATCGCGCTGTCGCGCAGCACGACGGTGGCCGCGACGATCGCGTCACCGGCGACCTCGACCCTCAGCTCCATGCCCTCGACACCGGGCACGAAGATGCCGCCCAGGTCCACCCGGCCGTCGCCGGGCTGGGACACCTCCTCGATGTCCCACGGGCCGTCCGGGCGCGGTGCCGGCGGAAGGTTCGTCCGGCGCGGCTCGCCCTCGGTCTGCTCGTCGACGACCTGCTCGGCCTCGCGCGCCTCGTCCGCCTTGTCATCGGCGGCACCACTGTTCTTGCGACGTCCGAACACGTCACTGTCCTTCCCGGTCGGATTCGACCGAAGCGTAGTTGTCCCCGCCCTGGGGAACCCCGCCCCGGACGCCATCAACATCAACGGCGGCATGACCGCCGGTGGACCCGAAGCCCCCCTCGGCCCGCGCCGAGCCGGGAAGCTCCGACACCTCGTGGAAGCGCACCTTCTCGACCTGCTGCACGACCAGTTGGGCAATCCGGTCGAACCGCTCGAACCGCACGGACTCGCGCGGGTCGAGATTGATGACGATCACCTTGATCTCTCCACGGTACCCGGCATCGACCGTCCCCGGGGCATTCACCAGGGCGACTCCGCAGCGGGCGGCGAGACCGGATCGTGGGTGCACGAACGCGGCGTACCCGTCCGGCAGGGCGATCGAAACCCCGGTCGGCAGCACGGTCCGCTCCCCCGGCGCCAGCTCGGCGGCCTCGGTGGTCACGAGATCGGCGCCGGCGTCACCGGGATGCCCGTAGGACGGCAGCGGCACATCCGGGTCGACCCGGCGGATGAGGACGTCCACGGGGTGGCGCATCAGGGGTTCACCTCGAAGGCGCGGACGCGCTTGACCTGGTCGGGGTCGGCCATGGCGGCCCGGATCTCGGCCGGCCTGCCGTTGTCGATGAAGTGGTCCACCTTGACCTCGATGAACAGGGCGTCGGCGCGCACGGCCACCGGCCCGTCCGGTCCGCCGATGCGGCCGACCGCCCGTGAGTAGAGCTTGCGCCCGTGCACCGCGGTGATCTCGGCGTCGAGGAACAGCACGGTGCCGACCGGGACGGGTCGCACGAAGTCGGTCTCCAGCCGCCCGGTCACCGCGATCACCCGCAGCAGCCAGTTCAGCGAGCCCAGCGTCTCGTCCAGCGCGGTCGCCAGCACGCCGCCGTGCGCGAGGCCCGGAGCGCCCTGGTGGGCCTCCTGCACGGTGAACTCGGCGGTCACCCGGACACCCTCCTCGGCGCGGGCCTGGAGGTGCAGCCCGTGGGGCTGTCCGGAGCCGCAGCCGAAGCAGTGCTCGTAGTGCGCGCCGAGAAGCTCGCCGGGGGCCGGGGCGTCGGGGTGCCGGACCGGTTTCACCGCGTCGGCCGGGGGCGTCAGAGCCGCAGATGTTCCACTCACAGGCGCAGACCTTACCCGCGCGGGTAGCCGCCGGTCGCGCCGTGCCAAGCTTGGAGCCATGCAGCCTTCCACCCAGCCTTTCGACGAACGCCTCACCGCTCCCCGTTCGTGGTGGCTGATCGCCGTCCTGATCGGCCTCGCGTGCGCGCTGATGCTGCTGCCGCTGGGCACCCTTCCGCTGCTCGGCGGCCTCGCCGGCGGCACGGTCCTGTCGGCCGTGGCGGTCAGCGCGTACGGCTCCGCCCGCATCCGGGTGGTGGCGGGTGCGCTGGTCGCCGGGGACGCGCGGATTCCGGTGTCGGCACTCGGGGAGGCCACGGTGCTGGACGCCGAGGAGGCGCGCGCCTGGCGCACGCACAAGGCGGACCCGAGGGCGTTCATGCTGCTGCGCAGCTACATCCCCACGGCGGTGCGGGTGGAGGTCACCGACCCGCAGGACGCGACCCCGTACGTCTATCTCTCCACGCGTGACCCGCAGGCGCTGGTGGCGGCCCTGGACACGGCGGTCCGGGCCTGAAAGGTCTGCAAGGCGAGATCGCGCGCAGGGACGCGGGGAGCGACATGGACGACCGGGTCGTGGATTCGACCGATCGCCGCACCGGCGCTCTCCCCGCCCTGGCGTACTCCCCGTTTCACTGAATCCGGACGGCCTGCCCCGGTCACGGGCTCCGTCCTGCCGGTGTGTCCGGCCCTGTCGGCCGTACCACCGGCCGAGGCAGCCTCGCGGGCCGCCTCCCTTGCTACTCCGGCTGCTTCGAGCGAGGCCCACGGGCCCCGCTCGTTCCTCCGTCCGTCCGGGCGCCGCTTGCGGAACGGTGTGTCCCCTGCCACGGCCGACCGGACCTCAGTCGCAGTCGCGGCAGATGGGCTGACCGTTCTTCTCGCGGGCCAGCTGGCTGCGGTGGTGCACGAGGAAGCAGCTCATGCAGGTGAACTCATCGGCCTGCTTGGGCAGGACCCGTACAGCCAGCTCCTCGTTGGACAGGTCCGCGCCGGGGAGCTCGAGGCCCTCCGCCGCGTCGAACTCGTCGACGTCGACGGCGGACGCCGTCTTGTCGCTCCGGCGCGCCTTCAGTTCCTCAAGGCTGTCCTGATCGACGTCGTCGTCGGTCTTGCGTGGGGTGTCGTAATCCGTTGCCATGTCGCTCTCCCCCTCTGGGTGTCTGCGGTGTCTCAGCGCTCGTAACGCATGAGAGGCCGGACTTGTGCCCGACCCGAGGCGGAGATTTTGCCTCACATCAAGGTCTGTTACTCAATCGACACCCAAAAGGACCGCTCGAGAGTGATCGGCTTGGGTGGCGATGGGGACCGTACACGGTCCCGGCGGCACCTTCGACAGGCACCACCCCGTGTACTTCCCGTAATACCCACCCCTGAAAACCTGGGGTTTCGCCGGGTTTCCGGCGAGTTCCCCGGTCACCGAGCGTAGAGGAGGGCATGTTCGCTCATGTGATCGATCACACACGAACTCTTCGAGAGCAGGTCCCGAAAATTCCGCTCAAAGCGAACAAAAAATAATCAGTGCGTAAACCGCCCCGTCTGCCCGATCAGACGGGCAGTGAGACACGCATCACAAGTCCACCGCCTTCACGTGGTTCCGCGATGATCCGGCCGCCGTGGGCGCGGGCCACGGACCGCGCGATCGACAGTCCGAGCCCGACCCCCTTGTCGCTGCCCGTCCGCTCCGTACGCAGCCGTCTGAACGGCTCGAAGAGGTTGTCGATCTCGTAGGCGGGCACCACCGGCCCCGTGTTCGAGACGACGAGCACCGCCTGGCCGGGCAGCAGCTCCGTACTCACGGCCACCCAGCCGTCCTCCGGCACGTTGTACCGTACGGCGTTCTGCACGAGGTTCAGCGCGATGCGCTCCAGCAGGACGCCGTTGCCCTGGACGACCGCCGGCGCCAGTTCCTCGCGCATCTCCACGCCCTTGGTCTCGGCCTCCCCGCGCGCCTGGTCCATGGCCCGCGACGCGACCTCGGCGAGGTCCACGGGCTTGCGCTCGATGATCTGGTTGTCGCTGCGGGCGAGCAGCAGCAGGCCCTCCACCAGTTGCTCGCTGCGCTCGTTGGTGGCCAGCAGCGTCTTGCCCAGCTGCTGGAGCTCGGGCGGCGCCTGGGGGTCGGAGAGGTGGACCTCCAGCAGGGTGCGGTTGATGGCGAGCGGGGTGCGCAGCTCGTGCGACGCGTTGCCCACGAACCGCTGCTGCGCGGTGAAGGCCCGCTCCAGGCGGTCCAGCATGTCGTCGAAGGTGTCGGCCAGCTCCTTCAGCTCGTCGTCGGGCCCGTCCAGCTCGATGCGCCGGGACAGGTCGGTGCCGGCCACCCGGCGGGCGATCCGGGTGATCCGGCCCAGCGGCGAGAGGACCCGGCCCGCCATGGCGTAGCCGAAGGCGAAGGCGATGACGCTCAGGCCCACCAGGGCGAGCAGCGACCGGTTGAGCAGGGTGTCCAGCGCCTCCTTGCGCTGATGGTTGACACAGGTGTTCACCGCGGCGTTGAAGTCGTCGGCGGAGGCGTTCTGCGGCAGGTAGCAGACCTCGCTGGTCACCTTGCCGCTGACGATCTTGAACGGCAGGTCACTGCCCACGTGCATGGCCTGGGCGGCCAGCATGTAGATGATCGACAGCAGCAGGATGCCCGCGATCAGGAACATCCCGCCGTACAGCAGGGTGAGCCGTATCCGGATGGTCGGGCGCAGCCAGGGGTACGGGGGCTCCGGCTGCTTGGGGTCCCAGGTGGGTTTCGGGGGCGCCGAAACGGGCGGCGGTACGGGGGGCACCGGTCTCAGATCCGGTATCCGGAGCCGGGCACGGTGACGATCACCGGGGGCTCGCCGAGTTTGCGGCGCAGGGTCATGACGGTCACCCGGACGACATTGGTGAACGGGTCGGTGTTCTCGTCCCACGCCTTCTCCAGCAGCTGCTCGGCGGAGACGACGGCCCCCTCGCTGCGCATCAGGACCTCCAGGACGGCGAACTCCTTGGGCGCGAGCTGGATCTCCTGGCCGTCCCGGAACACCTCGCGGCGGTTGGGGTCGAGCTTGATCCCGGCCCGTTCCAGGACGGGCGGCAGGGCGACGGTCGTACGCCGGCCCAGCGCCCGTACCCGTGCGGTCAGCTCGCTGAACGCGAAGGGCTTGGGCAGGTAGTCGTCGGCGCCCAGCTCCAGGCCCTCCACGCGGTCGCTGACGTCCCCGGACGCGGTGAGCATGAGCACCCGGGTGGGCACACCCAGCTCGACGATCCGGCGGCACACGTCGTCGCCGTGGACCAGGGGCAGGTCGCGGTCGAGCACGACGACGTCGTAGTCGTTGACCTCGATGCGCTCCACGGCAGCGGCCCCGTCGTACACGACATCGACGGCCATGGCCTCGCGGCGCAATCCGGTGGCCACCGCATCGGCGAGCAGCTGCTCGTCCTCCACGACGAGTACGCGCACGGCGCTTCCTTCCCTAGAACTTCGCAAACCATCTCCACCGGGGCTCCGGGCACCCGGAAGGGGCCCGGCCGGCCCGCGCGGCGGGCAGGTCCGGGCACACCCCGTACGGCTCCATCCTGCCCGTATCCCGCATAAACCGGCGGTAAGACGGTGCGGTCCGACCTGCGGCTTCGGGGAAGCCACGGGTTTTTCGGGCCAGTTGAGGTTTCTCCGGGCCCGCTGCTGGGGAGGACGAATTCACACCCTCGATCACGTCTTCCCATGTGGCGTTGTCACAGGCCCCTCCGTCTTCCGGAGAGTGCGTGATCACCCGCCCTACCGCTTCGGCGGAGGGAAACCCTGGGCACACCCCCGTGCCACCCACCCACGATGAGGGGGCGCTTCATGGACGCTTTCACCGCAGGTCTGCTGCACCGCATCAAGACCACCGAGGACGACCTCACCCGGGCCCGCGAGACGGGCGACCACTTCCTCGCCGACGTCGAGCAGAGCGAACTCGACGACCTTCATCGACTCGCCGCCGAGCACGGTGTGCGCCTCGGCACGACAACGAACGCCTGAACCGTTCAGGACGAACAGCCTGCTGTTCCGCAAGGGCCCCGAAGCTGCCGTACGGCGGCTACGGGGCCCTTGTGCTGCCCGGACAGGGGCCGGGAGGGGTCTGGGGTGCCCCGTCAGTCGTGCCAGGCTCCCAGCTCCTCCAGGAGGGCCTGGAGCGGTTCGAAGACGCCGGGCGGCGCGGCCACCGTCAGCTCGCCGTCCGCCGGCCGGCCGGGGCGCCCGCCGGTGAGGGCGCCCGCCTCGCGTGCGATGACCTCCCCCGCGCACAGGTCCCACGGGTGCAGACCGCGCTCGAAGTAGGCGTCGAGCCGACCCGCGGCCACGTCGCACAGGTCGATCGCGGCGGACCCGCCGCGCCGGATGTCCCGGACCTGCGGAATCAGCTCGCGGGCCACCGCGGCCTGGTGGGCCCGGACGTCCGCGACGTAGTTGAAACCGGTGGACACCAGGGACTCGGCGAGCGGGGCCGCCTCCCGGCATCGCAGCCGGACCTTCTCCTCGCCGTACTGGCCGCCGGTGACGAAGGCGCCGTGGTCCCGGCGCGCGAAGTACGTCTCGCCGCGCATCGGGACCTCCACCACACCGGCGACCCGCTCGCCGTACATCTCGACGCCGATGGACACGGACCAGGACGGCAGTCCGTAGAGGTAGTTCACCGTGCCGTCGAGCGGGTCGATGACCCAGCGCACACCGCTGCGGCCCTCGGCGGTCGTGCCGCCCTCCTCGCCGAGGAAGCTGTCGTACGGGCGGAGGTCGATCAGGTACTCGGTGATCAGCTTCTCGGCGGCGATGTCCATCTCGGTGACGACGTCGACCGGGCTGGACTTGGTCGCGGCCACCCCCAGGCCCGCCGGACGCCCGTCGCGCAGCAGCCGGCCGGCGAGTTCCGCGGCTTCCATGGCGAGTTCGAGCAGGGTGTCCACTGAGTGTTCAAATCTGGTCACGGCGCTCCCTGGGAGGTTGAGAGGGGACGGACGGGGAAGGGCGAGGGCTCACACGTAGGGGCTGTCGGCGCCCGCGGCGGCGGGCTTCGGGGCCCTGGCCGGGCAGCAACCCACCGGGCACAGGTCGTGGCTCGCGCCTAGCGTCCCGAGGGCGCACCGCCCTGGTTCGAGGCCCCGCTCGGCGGCGGCCCGCTCCAGGACGAGGTCGCGCACGGCGGCGGCGAACCGGGGGTCGGCGCCCACGGTGGCGGAGCGGCGTACCGGCAGTCCCAGCTCGGCGGCCTTGGCGGTGGCCTCGGTGTCGAGGTCGTACAGGACCTCCATGTGGTCCGAGACAAAGCCGATGGGTGCCATCACGACGGCGGGCACCCCGTCGCCGTGGAGGGCTTCGAGGTGGTCGCAGATGTCGGGCTCCAGCCACGGGATGTGCGGAGCGCCGCTGCGCGACTGGTAGACGAGCCGCCAGGGGTGGGCCACCCCGGTCCGCTCGCGCACCGCGTCCACGATCAGCCGGGCCACGTCGAGGTGCTCGGCGACATAGGCGCCGCCGTCCCCGTGCGCCTCGACCGGGCCGGAGGTGTCGGCGGCGGAGAGCGGGATGGAGTGCGTGGTGAAGGCCAGGTGCGCGTCCGGGCGCACCTCCTCGGGCAGCTCCGCCAGCGAGGCGAGGACACCCTCCACCATGGGCTCCACGAAGCCGGGGTGGTTGAAGTAGTGCCGGAGTTTGTCCACGCGCGGGACGGGAAGACCCTCGGCCTCCAGGGCGGCCAGTGAGTCGGCGAGGTTCTCGCGGTACTGCCGGCAGCCGGAGTAGGAGGCGTAGGCGCTGGTGGCCAGGACGGCGATGCGGCGGTGGCCGTCCCCGACCATCTCGCGCAGGGTGTCGGTGAGGTACGGGGCCCAGTTGCGGTTGCCCCAGTACACCGGCAGGTCGAGTCCGTGCGCGGAGAAGTCCTCGCGCAGTGCGTCGAGCAGGGCCCTGTTCTGGGCGTTGATCGGGCTGACGCCGCCGAACAGGAAGTAGTGCTTGCCGACCTCCTTGAGCCGTTCCTCGGGGATGCCCCGGCCGCGGGTCACGTTCGCGAGGAACGGGACCACGTCGTCCGGGCCTTCGGGGCCGCCGAAGGAGAGCAGGAGCAGGGCGTCGTAGGGGGCGGGATCGCGCAGATCGGACATGACGTCGATCCTGCCACCCGCGCCGGGGACCGTTCCCACCGACATCCGGGCCGGGGCGCGCGGCCGGGCTCCGCACGGGCCTCGGGAGGGGTGGATGCATATGCGGGGGCCGTGAGTATGATCCCCCTCCAACCGGCCGGTAACCCCGTGGTCTCCGTCCGGGGGAAGCACCGGCTGGGTGGGCCGGTTCCTAGGGAAGGGCGCGGGGAAGATGACCGAGACCTACGCACGGACGGCGACGGGCCCGTGGCGCAACTGGGCGGGGAACGTCACCGCCCGGCCGGCCAGGACCGTGTCCCCCGCCTCCGTCGACGAGCTGGCCGACGTGCTGCGCCGGGCGTCCGAGGACGGGCTGCGGGTGAAGCCGGCCGGCACCGGCCACTCGTTCACCGCGACCGCGGCCACCGACGGGGTGCTGATCCGGCCCGATCTGCTGACGGGCATCCGGAAGATCGACCGCGCGGCGATGACGGTGACCGTCGAGGCGGGCACCCCGCTGAAGCGGCTCAACACCGCACTGGCCCGCGAGGGCCTCTCGCTCACCAACATGGGCGACATCATGGAGCAGACGGTCGCCGGGGCCACCTCCACCGGCACGCACGGCACCGGCCGTGACTCGGCGTCCATATCGGCGCAGATACGCGCCCTGGAGCTGGTCACCGCCGACGGCACGGTGCTGACCTGTTCGGAGACGGAGAACCCGGACGTGTTCGCGGTGGCCCGGATCGGGCTCGGCGCCCTCGGGGTCATCACCGCCATCACCTTCGCCGTGGAGCCGGTCTTCCTGCTGACCGCCCGCGAGGAGCCGATGAGCTTCGACCGGGTGACGTCCGACTTCGACCGGCTCGTGACCGAGAACGAGCACTTCGAATTCTACTGGTTCCCGCACACCGGGAACTGCAACACCAAGCGGAACAACCGCAGCGCCGGTCCCGCCGCCCCGCCCGGCCGCGTCAGCGGCTGGATCGACGACGAGCTGCTGTCCAACGGCGTCTTCCAGGTCGCCTGCTCGCTGGGCCGGGCCGTGCCCGCCACGATCCCCTCGATCGCGAAGCTCTCCAGCCGGGCCCTGTCGGCCCGCACCTACACCGACATCCCGTACAAGGTGTTCACCAGCCCGCGCCGGGTGCGGTTCGTGGAGATGGAGTACGCGCTGCCGCGCGAGGCGGCCGTGGAGGCGCTGCGCGAACTGCGGGCCATGGTGGACCGCTCGCCGCTGCGGATCAGCTTCCCGGTGGAGGTGCGCACCGCTCCCGCCGACGACATCGCGCTCTCCACGGCGTCGGGCCGGGAGACCGCGTACATCGCCGTCCACCTGTACCGGGGCACCCCCTACCAGGCGTACTTCACGGCCGTGGAGCGGATCATGACCGCCCACGCGGGCCGCCCGCACTGGGGCAAGATCAACACGCGGGACGCCGCGTACCTCGCCGGGGTGTACCCGCGCTTCGGCGAGTTCACCGCCGTACGCGACCGGCTCGACCCGGACCGGTTGTTCGGCAACGACTATCTGCGCCGGGTGCTGGGCGACTGATCCGGGCTCACTGCGCCGTCTCCGGCCCGGCGGGAGCCGGTGCGCCGTCCGGGGTGGCCGGGTCGGTCGCGGGGCTCTCGCCTCCGTCGTCCGTGGCGCCGGGGCTGGGGGTGGGCGTCGGTTCGACCGCGCCGCCCGCCGGGCCGGTGGGGGTCGGCGTGGGCGTGGGCGTCGCCGCGTCGGTGGGGGCGCCGCCGCGGTCGGGCTGCGGGGCGGTGCTGCCCGCGTCCCGGTCGCCGGTGCCGGGCGCCGGCGTGCCCCGGTCGTCCGGGGCGCGGTCCGTGGTGTCCCGGCCGGGGTCCGTGTCCTCGTCGGCGGGTGCGGGCGTCGAGGGTCCGGCGTCGCGCTCGCCGCGTACGACGGAACCCACGGTCGTACCGCGGCCACCGCTGAGGTCGCCGCCGGAGATCAGTTCGTACGTGGTGATGCCGGCCATCGAGACGACGAACACGGCGGCCGCGCCGATGGCCGACCGCTTCCAGCCCCGCAGCCGGGTGCCGTGCGTGGTGGCCGCCGAGAACTCCTCGTCCGGACCGGGCGCCACCGGAGGACGGCGCAGCACGGTCGTCCGGTCCGCCTGCGCGTCCACGTGACGCAGCACCGTCGTGGCGTCGAGGTCCGCCGCCGTGTCGGCGCGGCGCAGCACCGTCGTCGCGTCGAGGTCCGCTTCCGCGTCCGTGCGGCGCAGCACCGTCGTGGGGTCGTCGACCGGGCCGAGCAGTGCGGTGATCCCGGCCGGGGCCCGGTCGGCCGCGTCGTCCGGGCGGCGGGCGCCGGTCTCGCGGGTGTGGACCGTCACCTCGCGTCCGGGGTGCTTCACCTGAACGGTGACCTCACGTATCTGCTCACCCGTACGGCGGAAGAAGTGCTGGAAGACGGAGCCGCCGCAGGTGGCCACGATGCTCATCACGCCGGCGCCGGCGATCGTCCCGTACACGCCGAGCTGGGAGGCCGCCACGGCCGCCGCCACCGCCGCGACCGCACTGCCCGCGACCTGGGGCAGGCTCAGATCGATCCGCCTTTCCTTCTGTTCTGTGTCGCTTTCCGGCTTCCGCACCATTTCCAGCCCTTGATTGACATCTCTCCCACCCTGCACCAACTAGGGACACGTGAGCGAAGTCGAAAGTTCCGGTTGCGAGGATTGTGTGAAGCACGACACGGATCATGGGCGGCGGGCGTTCTGCGGGGTAGGTCGACTTCCACACCTCCCGATAACTTCGGCGGCGCGGCGGTCCACCCACATGGCCCGAATGGAGTACTGTGGCGAGCCCTGGGGCCGGACACCCGCACGGACGTCCGGAACCTCCGGGAGGGGGCCGAAGGAGGCACTCGATCCGGCGGCGCACGGCATCGCACGGCGACCTGCTCCGCAGAGTGACCATCGGTCACTTTGCGTTGCGCATGGGTTACCGTGGCATATCGGCGATCAAGGGCTCACGCCCGACACGCCGGGCAACACGGCAATGTTGTGGCAGGCCGCAGCCGGGCAGGCCACACTCGACTAGCGGAAGCAGCGACGCACGTGACGTCGGCAGGCACCACCCGGGAGGTCCCCATGCCCGAACTGCGTGTCGTGGCCGTCTCCAACGACGGCACACGACTGGTGCTCAAGGCTGCGGACAGCACGGAATACACGCTTCCGATCGACGAGCGCCTTCGAGCCGCCGTGCGCAACGACCGCGCCCGGCTGGGGCAGATCGAGATCGAGGTGGAGAGCCACCTCCGCCCCCGTGACATCCAGGCCCGGATACGAGCCGGCGCCTCCGCCGAGGAGGTCGCCCAGTTCGCCGGGATTCCCGTGGACCGGGTGCGCCGCTTCGAGGGCCCCGTGCTCGCGGAACGCGCCTTCATGGCCGAGCGGGCCAGGAAGACTCCGGTACGCCGTCCCGGCGAGAACACCGGCCCCCAGCTCGGCGAGGCGGTGCAGGAGCGGCTGCTGCTGCGCGGCGCCGACCGGGAGACCGTCCAGTGGGACTCCTGGCGCCGCGACGACGGCACCTGGGAGGTCCTCCTGGTCTACCGGGTCGCCGGTGAGCCGCATTCCGCGAGCTGGACGTACGACCCGCCGCGCCGGCTGGTCCAGGCCGTGGACGACGAGGCCCGTTCGCTGATCGGCGAGACGGACGAGGTCGCGGCCCCCGAGCCCAGCTTCCCGTTCGTCCCCCGGATCGCCCGGCTGCCGCGCGACCGGCCGCTGGACCGCGCGCTGGACCGGCAGATCGAGCGCCCGGCCCCGCCGCCTCCGCCCGAGCCGGAGGAGCGCATCGCCGGGGTGACCGCGAGCGAGCGCGACTCCCTCACCAGCCTGCTGGAGGCGGTCCCGAGCTTCCGCGGCGACCTCGTCGTCCCGGAGCGGCCCACCCAGCCGGAGCCCCCGGCGATCGAGCCGGCCCAGGAGCCGGAGGTCGAGGAGCCTCCCGCCGCGTCGGCGGGCGCCGGCTCCGCCTACGCGGACGTGCTGATGCCGCGCGCGGTCGCCGGCCACCGCGACCGGCTGACCGGGACGACGGACCGGCAGGCCGAGGCGGACGGGGTGCGCCCCGGACGCCGGGCGGCGGTCCCCAGCTGGGACGAGATCGTCTTCGGCACCCGCCGCAAGAAGCAGGACTGAGAAGGCCTGACAGCGTGACGAGGGCCCGTACGCGAGCGCGTACGGGCCCTCGTGCGCAGTCCGGGCGGGAGCACACGCGCTGCCCGGACGACGGCGTTCCGTTACTGCGGGTCGGGTCCGGTGGCGACCGGGCGCGACGGGTCGGCGGACCAGTGGGACCAGGAGCCCGCGTAGAGGGCGGCCCGGTGTCCGGCGAGCTCCAGCGCCAGGACCTGCTGGGCCCCGGAGACGCCCGAGCCGCAGTAGACGCCGACCTCCGCCGCGTCCCCCTCGACGCCCAGCCCGGCGAACCGGGCGGCCAGGTGTTCGGGGCTCAGGAAGCGTCCGTCCGCCGCCACGTTCTCGCCGGTCGGGGCGGAGAGCGCGCCGGGGATGTGGCCGCCGACCCGGTCGATGGGCTCCACGTCGCCCCGGTAGCGCTCGGCCGCCCGCGCGTCGAGCAGGACGCCGGAGCGGGCCAGGGCGGCGGCGCCGTCCGCGTCGAGCAGCGGCAGCGCACCGGGCGCGGGCACGAAGTCGCCCTCCACCGGGTCCGGGGTCTCCTTCGACAGCTCCCCCGGCCAGGCCGCGAGGCCGCCGTCCAGGACCCGTACGTCGTCGTGGCCCGCCCAGCGCAGCAGCCACCAGGCCCGCGCGGCCGCCCAGCCCTGACCGCCGTCGTAGACGACGACCGGCGCGCCGGCGCACACTCCGGCGCGGCGCATGGCGGCGCCGAACACGGCCGGGTCGGGCAGCGGATGGCGGCCGCCCTCGCCCGCCGGACCGGCGAGTTCGGCGTCGAGGTCGACGAAGACCGCGCCCGGGATGTGCCCCGCCTCGTAGTCGGGCAGGCCGTGCGGGCCGCCCAGCTGCCAACGTACGTCCAGGAGCACCGGCGGACGTGGCCCCGCCAGCGCGCTCACACAATCGGATGCCGAGATGATGGGCTTCATGTGTGCCATCCTCGCGCAGACTCCCGGCCCTCCGTAACGACGGGGAACGGTCAAACCCTGACGAACCGTTCCGCCTGCCGCGAGATCCCGCCATGGACGGCGCGGCCGGAGCGCATCCCGCGCCCGGTGGTGCAAGCATCTGCACGGGGCGTACTACTCCGCTCGCGCCGCACCACGGCGCGCCCGGCCCCGTTTTCCCGTACGGCCACCACGATGGTCCGAGGAGAGTGACGATGACCGAGGCTGCCGCTCGGCGTACACCCGGAACACCTTGCTGGGTGAGCCTGATCGTGCACGGCCTGCGCACGACCCAGAACTTCTACGCCGAGCTGTTCGGCTGGGAGTTCGGCCCCGGCCCGGAGCAGCTGGGCCCGTACGTACGGGCCCTGATCGGCGAGCGTGAGGTGGCGGGCATCGGCCAACTGCCGCCCGACCGGCACCTTCCGATCGCCTGGACGACCTATCTGGCCACCGATGACGCCGACCGGACGGCGGAGGCGATCCGGGCCTGCGGCGGCACGGTCGGCGTCGGGCCGATCGACGCGGGCCGGGCGGGCCGGATGGCCATCGCATCCGATCCGGGCGGGGCCGTCTTCGGGATCTGGCAGGCCGCCGCGCACATCGGCACCACACTGTCCGGGGCGCCCGGCACCCCGGTCTGGAACGAGCTGGTGACGCGGGAGACGTCGACGGTCGCCAAGTTCTACCAGGCGGTCTTCGGTTACGAGAGCAAGGCCGTCGTCTCGGCGGACTTCGACTACCAGACGCTGTATCTCCAGGGCCGCCCGGTGGCCTCCCTGCACGGCGTCGGCCACGCGCTGCTGCGCGACCGGGGCCCGCACTGGATGACGTACTTCGAGGTGGCCGACACGGACGAGGCGGCGCAGCGGGTGGTGGAGCTGGGCGGGCAGGTCCTGAGCCCGCCGAAGGAGGGCCCGAGCGGCCGGGTCGCGACGGTCGCGGACCCGGAGGGCGCGGTCTTCACCGTCCAGCGGTCGGCCGCGGTCTGACGGGGCTCGCCGTCGCGGGCGGGCGCGCTCAGGGTGACGAGACCGGCAGGACGTCCGGGGAGAGCGCGCCCGCCCGCGCGGACGCCGCGGTCGCGCGGCGGCGGTGGTGCCGGCGGCACAGCACCTCGTAACCGACCTCGCCCGCCGGGCGGTTCACATCGCCGACGACGACCTGCGCCCCCTCGACGACCATCTCGCCGTCTATCGTCCGGGCGTTGTGCGTGGCGCGGGCACCGCACCAGCACAGCGCCTCGACCTGGAGCTGTTCGATCCGGTCGGCCAGCTCGACCAGCCGCTGCGAGCCGGGGAAGAGCCGGGTGCGGAAGTCGGTCGTGATGCCGAAGGCGAAGACGTCCATGTCCAGGTCGTCCACCACCCGGGCCAGTTGGTCGATCTGGGCCGGGGCCAGGAACTGCGCCTCGTCCACGATCACGTAGTCGACCCGGCCGCCCTTGGACAGCTGGGCGACGAGATACGCGTACAGGTCCATGCCCTCGTCCGCCTCGACGGCCTCCGTGACCAGGCCGAGGCGGGAGGACAGCTTGCCCTGCCCCGCCCGGTCGTCGCGGGTGAAGATCACGCCCTGCAGGCCCCTCGCCGAGCGGTTGTGGCCGATCTGGAGGGCCAGGGTGCTCTTTCCGCAGTCCATCGTTCCGGAGAAGAACACAAGCTCGGACATGAGGGGTTGAGCACCTTTCGGGACGGGAAGGGGGGCGGCGGCGCGGGACGGAACGCGCTACGAGCGTACTTCGAGGAGCGGTACGAACTGCTCGACGGGGGTCATGGAGCCGTGCATGCCGACCATGGCCGACTCGTGCGGTTCGTTGACGGACGCGGTGATCACCACGTCGTCGTGGGCGGCCGCGACCACGTCGCCGATCCTGTCGTGGACCCGTTCGTCGATGCGGGGGCCGAACCAGCCCGCCGCGACGGCCTCTTCCCGGCTCGCCACCCAGAACTGCTCGCCCAGCACCTCGCGCCAGACGGCCAGCACGTCGGACGCGGCGCCCGGAACGGCGTACACATGGCGGGCCCGGCCCTCGCCGCCGAGCAGCGCGACACCGGCGCGCAGCTCCCAGTCCTCGTCGAAGTCGATCCGGGACTGCTCGTCGAACGGGATGTCGATCATGCCGTGGTCGGCGGTGATGTAGAGCGCCGAGCGCGGCGGAAGCTGTTCGGCCAGGCGCCGGGCCAGCCCGTCCACGTACATCAGCTGGCCGCGCCAGGCGTCGGAGTCCATGCCGAAGCGGTGGCCCTTGCCGTCGACCTCGCTGTAGTACGTGTAGACGAGCGAGCGGTCGCCTGCGGCCAGCCGTTCGGCGGCGGTGTCCATCCGCTCCTCGCCGCTGAGCCGGCCGAGGAAGGAGCCGCCGCTGAGCGCGACCTTGGTCAGCGGGGTCTGCTCGAAGGCGGGCGCGGAGACCTGTGCCGTACGCACCCCGGCCGCGTCGGCGAGCTGGAAGAGCGTCGGGTGGGGCTGCCATGCCTTCGGCGGCGTCCACGGGTTCCAGCGGAGCTGGTTCATCAGCTCGCCGGTCTCGGGATTGCGGACCGTGTAGCCGGGAAGGCCGTGCTCGCCGGGGGGCAGGCCGGTGCCCACGGAGGCCAGCGAGGCCGCCGTGGTGGCCGGGAAGCCCGCCGTGATGGGGCGGCCGGTGCCGCCGCGCGAGGTGGGCAGCAGCCCGTGCAGAAAGGGGGCCTCGTCGGGATGCGCCCGGATCTGCTCCCAGCCGAGGCCGTCGATCAGGAAGACGCAGTTCCGGTCGGCGGGGGCGAGTTCGCCGATGGCCGCCTCGAAGCCGGGCACGCCTTGGCCCGCGAGCAGGGTCGGCAGCAGATCGGCGAGCGAGCCGCTGCCGTACTCCGGGACGGGGGCGCTGTCCACGGACAGCGGGACGGGGTCGTCCTGCCAGGCCGGCTCGGCCATCAGCGGCCGGCCGCGGGGGGCGCGGGGGTCGCGGCCGTGGCCTCGGAGAGGGCCTGGGCGAAGGCGAGGGTCTGGCGCACGGTGTCCGGGCCGTCACCGGCCTCGCTGACCCGCAGGCTCAGGTCGTCGGCGGTGGTGTTGCCCGTGTAGCCGTGGTCGGCCTCGCAGTTGGGGTCGCCGCAGGCGGCGGGCTCCAGGTCGATCCGGGAGACCGCGCCCCAGCCGATGGTCAGGACGACCTCGCGGGGCAGCGTGCCCGGAACGTACTTCTCCGGATCGGCCACGACCCGGCTGACCACGACCGACGAGATGCGGTCGAGCTTGACCGACTCGGTGGAGGTGGTGGCGTACGGGGACGGCGAGCTGGTGTCCGCGTTCTGCTCGTCGGTGTGGCTGACGATGAAGCGGGTGTCCGTGAGGACCAGGACCGTGACGTGCCGGCGGACCTCGTTGGAGTCGAAGGTCGTCTCCTGGTGGACCAGGTACGAAGAGACCGGCTCACCGCCCACGGCGGCCTCCACCGCCTCGGCCACGAGGGCCGGGTAGTAGCCGCTGCGCTCGATCGCCGCGCGCAGCCCCTGGGTCGTCGTACCGGTCTTAGCCATGGGAACCATCCTACGGGGGCCGGATGGCTGCCGGGGACGCCTCGTACGGGCGGTGCCCGCCGGTCCAGGGGCGCGCGAGCGGCGCCGGGTCAGTAGTTGGACAGGCGGCGCGGGCCGAGGTCCGTCCGGGCGGGCGGCGGCGAGAGCCGGACGCTCGCCCCGAGCACGGTGAGGCCCTGCGGGGCGACCACCACGGGTTCCAGCGCGATGGAGACCACCTCGGGGTGGTCGTCCACCAGCCGGGAGACCCGGAGCAGCAGCTCCTCCAGGGCGGCGGTGTCCACCGGCGCCGCACCGCGCCAGCCGAACAGGACCGGGGCCGCGCGGATGGACCGGATCAGCTCGGCGGCGTCCCGGTCGGTGACCGGCACCAGCCGGTGTCCGATGTCGCCCAGCAGCTCGGAGGGGGCCCCGGCCAGGCCGAAGGAGAGCACGGCGCCGGCCGCCGGGTCGATGGCGGCCCGGACGACGGTGTCCACACCGCGCGGCGCCATGGCCTGGACGACCGGCCGCAGCTCCGCCGGCGCGCCGAGCAGTTCGGTCAGGTCCCCGTAAGCGCGGCGCAGCGCGGCCTCGCTGTCGAGGTCCAGGCGTACGCCGCCGAGGTCGGCGCGGTGGCGCAGATGGGGTGCGGTGGTCTTCAGCGCGACCGGGTAGCCGAGCCGGGCCGCGGCGGCCACCGCTTCCTCCGGGCCGGGTGCGGGCAGCGTGGGGCGGACGGCGATGCCGTAGCAGGCGAGGAGTTCGCGGGCCTCGTCGTGGCCGAGCGGCCGGCCGCGCGGGTCGGGGTCCTCGCCGAGCAGGGCGTCGATGCGGGCGGCGGCGCCCGGCGCGTCGATGGTGTCGTCGAGGAAGTCGGGGACCTTGCCGGGCACGGCGGCCTGCCGCCGCCACTGGGCGTACCGGACGGCCTCGGCGAGCGCCCGCACGGCCCGCTCGGCGGCGGGGTAGGCGGGGATGCGGCCGATACGGGGGGTGTCGGTGCTTCCGGGGGTATCGGTGCTTCCGGGAGCGTCGGCGTTGTTGGGGGCGCCGGCGTTGCGAGGGGTGTCGGCGGTTGGGGTGGGGTTTTCGGCTGCGGACGGGGGCCGGGGCGCCGGGGCCGGGGCCTGCTGGGCCGCCGTGAAGGGCTGGGTGGCCGGGCGCTGCTGGGCCACGGTGCTGGTCGCGGCGGAGAGCGCCTCCGCCAGGCCACCGATCTCCACATGCACCACGGCGACCGGCTTGGCCGGCCCGGCGGCCGCAGCCGCGTGCAGTGCGGTGGCCAGGACCTCGCCGTCGCCCGACTCCGCCTCGCCGTCCTCGCCCACCCAGGGGATCGCCGTCACGATCACGGCGTCGCACGCCCCGTCGGCCAGCGCCGCCGACAGCGCGTCCCGGAAGTCCTGCGGGGTGGCGGAGGTGGTGAGGTCGATGGGCGGGCGCGGGCGGAGCCCCTCGGCCAGGCAGACGTCGTACGTGAGCAGCCCCAGCGACTCGGAGTTGCCGAGGATCGCGACACGCCCGCCCGCGGGGAGCGGCTGGTCGGCCAGGAGCAGTCCGGCGTCGACCATCTCGGTGACCGTGTCGACGCGGATGACGCCCGCCTGCCGCATCAGCGCGGAGACCGTGGAGTCGGGGATGCGGCTGACGGGGACGGCATGGCCGGGCGGGGTGGAGCCGCTGTGCCGGGCGCCCTTGACCACGACGACCGGCTTCACGGCGGCGGTGCGGCGGGCGAGGCGGGTGAACTTGCGCGGGTTGCCCAGCGACTCCAGGTAGAGCAGGGCGACGTCGGTGTCCGGGTCCTCGTACCAGTACTGGAGGAAGTCGTTGCCGGAGATGTCGGCCCGGTTGCCGGCCGAGATGAAGGTGGAGAGGCCGGCGCCGCGCCGGTAGAGCCCGGAGAGCAGGGCGATGCCGATGGCGCCGGACTGGGTGAACAGGCCGATGCGCCCGGAGGCGGGCCGCTCGGGGGCGAGCGAGGCGTTGAGCCGGACCTCGTCGGAGTTGTTGATGACGCCGAACGCGTTGGGGCCGATGATCCGCATGCCGTACGAACGGGCCTGGCGCACCAGTTCGCGCTGGCGCTCGCGGCCCTCGGCGCCCCACTCGGCGTAACCGGCGGAGAGGACGACCAGCCCCTGGACGCCGTGCTCGCCGCAGTCCGCGACGGCCTCCGGGACCCGGTCGGCGGGCACGGCGACGACCGCGAGGTCGACCGGCTCGCCGATCTCGCCCAGGGAGCGGTGCGCGGGAACCCCGTCGATGGTCTGCCGGTCGGCGTCGAAGGAGCTGTTCACGGCGTGGACGCGGCCGGTGAAGCCCGCACCGATCAGGTTGCGCAGGACGGTGCGCCCGACGCCGCCGGGGGTGCGGCCGACGCCGATGACGGCGACGGAGCCGGGGGCGAGCAGCCGCTGCACGGACTTGGCCTCGGCGCGCTGTTCACGGGCGCGCTGGACGGCCAGCGACTCGGCGGTGGGTTCGAGGTCCAGGGTGAGGTGGACGGAGCCGTCCTCGAAGCTGCGCTGCTGGGTGTAGCCGGCATCCCGGAACACCTTGATCATCTTGGTGTTGGCCGGCAGCACCTCGGCGGCGAAGCGCCGGATGCCGCGTTCCCGGGCGACCGCGGCGATGTGTTCGAGGAGGGTCGAGGCCACGCCCCGGCCCTGGTGGGCGTCCTGGACGAGGAAGGCGACCTCGGCCTCGTCGGCGGGGGCGGAGGCGGGCCGGCCGGTCGCGTCGATCCGGTCGTAGCGGACGGTGGCGATGAACTCGCCGCCCACGGTGACGGCGAGCCCCACCCTGTCGACGTAGTCGTGATGGGTGAAGCGGTGCACGTCCTTGGCGGAGAGCCGGGGGTAGGGCGCGAAGAAGCGGTAGTACTTCGACTCGTCGGACACCTGCTCGTAGAAGCTGACCAGGCGCTCGGCGTCGTCCGTGGTGATCGGCCTGATCCGCGCGGTGCCGCCGTCGCGGAGCACCACGTCCGCCTCCCAGTGATCGGGGTAGACGTAATGCGGACTCTGCTCCGGAGAGGGCTGCATGCGCCAAGCCTACGGCTGCGGCACAGGTCGCGGCGGTGCCGGGGGCGGGGCAGGCTGGGGTGTCCGGGACGTCCCGCGGCGCGGCCTGCGGGTCGGCCCGGAGCACCGCGCACCACATGAGACACTGGTCTAGACAACCGTTGATTCGTGAAGGGCAGAACCATGGCTGAGCGCCGCGTAAACGTCGGTTGGGCCGAGGGCCTGCACGCCCGCCCCGCTTCCATCTTCGTCCGTGCCGCCACGGCTTCCGGCGTTCCCGTCACCATCGCCAAGGCGGACGGCGCCCCGGTGAACGCGGCCTCCATGCTCGCGGTGCTCGGTCTCGGCGCCCAGGGCGGCGAGGAGATCGTGCTCGCGTCCGACGCGGACAACGCCGAGGCCGCGCTGGACCGGCTGGCCAAGCTGGTCGCCGAGGGCCTCGAAGAGCTCCCGGAGACCGTCTGAACCACAGCGGTCACGACCGCCGGAATTCTTGACGCGAAAGCCGCGGCTCCCTGAAATGGACGCCGCGGCTTTTGCGTGCACGGACACCTTTGTACGCACAGACTCTTTTATTCGCGCGGACACCCATTCCCTTTGTACGCGCCCTTTGTTAATTCCCGCCGCTCGCGGTGTTTACGGCACGTTGCGCATTGCTCACGCGACCGGGCCGGGGTACGCCGCCGGGGCGGGCGGTGCGGCGCGGCCGGGCCGCGGCGCTCTGCCGTTCGGCGAGCCGCGCGGCCAGGGAGCGAGCACGCTCGGCGTCCCGGCGCGCCACGGCGTCCACGAGGGCGCCGTGTTCGGCCCAGGCGTCGGCGGGGCGGACCGGCGGCTCCACCGCGTACATCCAGTCGATCTTGTGGCGGAGCTGGGCGAGCAGGGCGATGAGTCCGGGGCTGCCGGATGCCTGCGCGAGCGTCTCGTGGAACCAGTCGGCCAGGGAGCGCAGGTCATCGCCCTCGTCCCGGCGGACCCGCTCCTGACCGAGTCTCACCAGGCCGCGCAGCACCTTGAGGTGGGCCTCCGTGCGGCGGTGGGCCGCGCGGGCCGCGCTCAGGGGTTCGAGGAGCATGCGTACTTCCAGCAGATCGGCGGCCTCCTGCTCCGAGGGCTCGGCGACGCAGGCTCCGGCGTGTCTGCGGGTGACGACGAACCCCTCGGACTCCAGGGTGCGCAGCGCTTCCCGTACGGGGACGCGGGAAACCCCGTAACGCCGTGCGAGCGCCTCCTCGGTGAGCCGGCTGCCGCGGGCGAAGACACCGGAGACGATGTCGTCACGGATTGCCGTGCATACCGATTGCGCCGGAACACGCATGTCCGAACCTCCGCCTCAATTCCCGCGAACAGCGGTCGATCGACGTCTCTGGCGCGACTCTATGGCAATGCGCTCGCATTTCCGACGCCGGGCCGGAATTCATGAAGAGGTTTTGGACAGGGCCGGGATCGGATACGGCGGATACGGCGAAGGCCCCGGCAGGGTGGTGCCGGGGCCTTCGCCGGGAATCCGCGAGCCGCCCGCTCAGACGCGGACGCCGTGGGCGCGGAGGTAGGAGATCGGGTCGAGGTCGGAGCCGTAGGACGGCGTGGTGCGGGCCTCGAAGTGGAGGTGCGGGCCGGTGGAGTTCCCGGTGGAGCCGGAGAGCCCGATCCGCTGTCCGGCGCCGACGCTCTGGCCGACGGAGACGCCGATGGAGGAGAGGTGGCCGTACTGGGTGTACGTGCCGTCCGTCATCCGGAGCACGATGTTGTTGCCGTACGCCCCGCCCCAGCCGGCCTCGACGACCGTGCCGGCGCCCACGGCGACGACGGAGCTGCCGGACGCGGCGTGGAAGTCGATGCCGGAGTGGCTGCCGGAGGACCACAGCGAGCCGCTGGACTTGTAGCCGGTGGTCACGTACGACCCGGCGACGGGCAGCTGGTACGACGCGCCGAGGGAGGTGCGGGCGCTGGAGCGGGTGGCGCGCGCGGAGTCCTCGCGGGTGGCGTCGGCCTTCTTCCCGGCCGCCTCCTTCGCGGTCCTCGCGGCCTCGGCGGCCTTCGCAACCTTCGCGGCCTTGGCCTTGGCCGCCTTCGCCGCGGCCTTCTCGGCTGCCGCCTTCTTCTTGGCCGCGGCCTTCTTCTTGGCCTTCGCCTCGGCGGCCGCCTTCTTCTCGGTGACGTCGGCCTGGTGCTGCTGCGCGTCGGCCTGGGCGTCGATCCGGTCGGCGAGGGTGTTTTCGATGGTAAGGATCTGGGAGAGGCCGGTCTCGGTGGCCGCGGGGGCCGTCGCGGCGTCGGCGGCGAGGGCCGGGGAGGCCAGGGAGCCGATGACGCCGGTGGTGGCGAGGGTCGCGACGCCGAGCGCCTTGGCGCCGGTACGGGTCAGACGCTTCGGGGCACGGTGCTTCCCGGTGGCGCGGGTGAAGGCCATGGGGTGGCTGGTCCTTTCCTTCCTTCTCGCCTACCGGGTTAGCTGACGGGTTCGGAGCAGGAAGGTCTCCTACGGACGGCTCGCCCCGGACGGGGGCGCGGGCGTCCGATTCACCCCAGGGACTGCGTGGGTCCCCGGCTCCCCTGGGCTCACGCCCGACGGGGACTCGGCGATGGCTGCCCGGTGCGTCGCGGATGCGGTGCACGAGTGGCGGACAGCGCAACCGAAGCTAAGCGGCCGGACTTCACGCCACCAAACGGGCAGAGGGATTTGTAGCGCATCCCACAGGGGCAATCACCATGATTGAGTGATGAAAGGGACAAAAGGTGCACCACCGGGTCCGGAGGCCGTACGTACGCGGAGAGGCTCCGGCCGCGACAGCGCGCCGGAGCCTCTCCGTTCCCCGCCCGTTCGGCCGGGCGCGGCAAGCGGTCAGCCGGTGACGACCGACACCTCTCCGATGCCCAGGGCCCTGACCGGCTCCTCGATGCGCGAGGCGTCACCGACGAGAATCGTGACCAGCCGGTCCACCGGGAAGGCGTTGACCGCCGCCGCGGTCGCCTCCACCGTGCCGGTCTCGGCGAGGCGGGCGTACAGCGTCGCCTGGTAGTCGTCCGGGAGGTGCTGTTCCACCTGGTCGGCGAGGGTGCTCGCGACGGAGGCCGCCGTCTCGAACTTCAGCGGGGCGACCCCCACGAGGTTCTGCACGGCCGTCTCGCGCTCGGCGTCCGTCAGGCCCTCGGCGGCCAGCGTCCGCAGGACCTTCCACAGGTCCTCCAGCGCCGGGCCGGTGGACTCGGTGTCCACGGAGCCGCTGATCGCGAGCATCGCGGCGCCCGTCGAACCCGTGACTGCGTCGGGGGCGCCGGAGCGGAGCACCTGGGCGAAGGCCCGTACGCCGTAGGTGTAGCCCTTCTCCTCGCGCAGCACCCGGTCGAGCCGGGAGGTGAGCGTGCCGCCGAGGCAGTACGTGCCGAGGACCTGGGCCGGCCAGACGCTCTCGTGGCGGTCGGCGCCGATACGGCCGATCAGCAGCTGCGTCTGCACCGCGCCAGGACGGTCCACGATGACGACCCGGCCCGTGTCGTCAGCCGTGATCGGCGGGACGGGGCGGGGTTCGGCGGTGTTCCCGGTCCAGTCGCCGATGGTCTCGGCGAGCAGCGCGTCCAGGTCGATGCCGGTCAGGTCGCCGACGACGACGGCGGTCGCGGCGGACGGGCGGATGTGCGCCTCGTAGAAGGCGCGTACGGCCGCGGCGTCGATCCGTTCCAGGGTCTCCTGGGTGCCCAGCCGCGGGCGCGAGATGCGGGCCGTGGCCGGGAACAGCTCCTTGGAGAGCTGCTTGGCCGCGCGGCGGGCCGGGTTGGCCTGCTCGTGCGGGATCTCGTCCAGCCGGTTGCGTACCAGCCGCTCGATCTCGCTGTCGGCGAAGGCCGGGGCCCGCAGCGCCTCGGCGGTCAGGCCCAGGGCCTTGGCCAGCCGGGAGACCGGGACCTCCAGGGAGACCCGGATGCCGGGGTGGTCGGCGTGGGCGTCGAGGGTGGCCCCGCAGCGCTCCAGCTCGGCGGCGAACTCCTCGGCGCTGTGCTTGTCGGTGCCCTCGGACAGGGCGCGGGACATGATCGTCGCCACGCCGTCCAGGCCCTCGGGCTCGGCTTCCAGCGGGGCGTCGATGGAGATCTCGACGGCGACGACCTGCTGGCCGGGGCGGTGGCAGCGCAGCACCGTGATGCCGTTGGGCAGGGAGCCGCGCTCGGGCGCGGGGAAGGCCCAGGGGCGGGCCGTGCCCGGGGTCGGCTGCGGGTGGTACTGCATCGAAACTTCAGTCGCGGCAGCGTCGGTCACTGGTCCGCCCCTTCGTGCGCGTCGGTGTCGGTGGCGGCCTCGGCCTCTTCGGCGGGCTCGACCGGTTCGTAGACCAGGACGGCCCTGTTGTCCGGCCGCAGCTGGGCCTGCGCGGCCGCCTTGACCTCCTCGGCCGTGACGTCGAGGACCCGGTCGACGGCGGTCAGGGCGAGCTGCGGGTCACCGAACAGCACGGCGTACCGGCAGAGTTCGTCGGCGCGGCCCGCGACCGTACCGAGCCGGTCCAGCCACTCGCGCTCCAACTGGGCCTGGGCGCGCTCCATCTCCTCGGGCGTGGGGCCCTCCTCGGCGAACCGGGCCAGTTCCTCGTCGACCGCGGCCTCGATCCGGGCGATCTCCACGCCGCCGGACGTCTTGACGTCCAGCCAGCCCAGGGAGGGCGCGCCGGCGAGCCGGAGCAGTCCGAATCCGGCGGCCACCGCCGTACGGTCGCGGCGGACCAGGCGGTTGTGCAGCCGGGACGACTCGCCGCCGCCCAGCACGGTCAGGGCGAGGTCCGCGGCGTCGCACTCGCGGGTGCCGTCGTGGGGCAGCCGGTAGGCGGCCATCAGGGCGCGGGAAGGCACCTCCTCGCGGACCTCCTCGCGCAGCTGGCCGCCCATGATCGGGGGCAGCGAGCCGTCGCGCGGCGGCTGCTTGCCGTCGTGGGAGGGGATGGAGCCGAAGTACTTCTCGATCCAGGCGAGGGTCTGCTCGGGGTCGATGTCCCCGACGACCGACAGCACCGCGTTGTTCGGCGCGTAGTACGTACGGAAGAAGGCGCGGGCGTCCTCCAGGGTCGCCGCGTCCAGGTCGGCCATCGAGCCGATCGGGGTGTGGTGGTACGGGTGGGGCTCGGGGTAGGCCAGGGCGGTCAGCCGCTCGAACGCGGTGCCGTACGGGACGTTGTCGTAGCGCTGGCGGCGCTCGTTCTTGACGACGTCGCGCTGGTTCTCCATGGACTCCTCGTCGAGCGCGGCGAGCAGCGAGCCCATCCGGTCGGCCTCGAGCCACAGGGCCAGCTCCAGCTGGTGCGTGGGCATGGTCTCGAAGTAGTTGGTGCGCTCGAAGCTGGTGGTGCCGTTGAGCGAACCGCCGGCGCCCTGCACCAGCTCGAAGTGTCCGTTCCCCTTGACCTGGCCGGAGCCCTGGAACATCAGGTGCTCGAAGAGGTGGGCCAGGCCCGTACGGCCCTTGACCTCGTGGCGCGAGCCGACGTCGTACCAGAGGCACACCGCCGCGACCGGGGTCAGATGGTCCTCGGAGAGCACCACGCGCAGGCCGTTGGCCAGACGGTGCTCGGTCGCTGTCAAGCCGCCGGAGCCGGCCTGGGCTGTGGCCGTGTGACCCATGGGCATGTACGTCCCTTCGATCGCGCTACTGAATGTCCATATGAAGAAGCCGCTGCGGGAGGCTGCTTCGAAAAGTTGCTTCGAGACAAGGTTGCCGAGACAAGGTTGCTTCGAGACACAGCCACTGTATGCAAGCGAACCGGCACCTGCCGAAGTTCCCGTACGGCGGAGGTTCGCACGAAATTCCCCGGAAGGGGGTCCTCCACCGCCTCGGGACGGATGCCGAGGGGCGTTTGGGACGGGTCGAGGTCGGGGTTGTCAGTGCGGCGGTCCACAATGGTGCGCGTCAGAACCTTCAGGGGACCTGAGAGGTTGCCCGCACGACAGCCGTGAAGGAGTCGCAGCAGCGATGGCCCGCCGCAGCACGAAGACCCCGCCGCCGGTCGACTTCGAGGAGAAGATCCTCGACATCGACGTCGTCGACGAAATGCAGGGCTCCTTCCTCGAGTACGCGTACTCGGTGATCTATTCCCGTGCCCTGCCGGACGCCCGCGACGGCATGAAGCCGGTGCACCGCCGCATCGTTTACCAGATGAACGAGATGGGCCTGCGCCCGGACCGCGGCTTCGTGAAGTGCGCCCGCGTCGTCGGCGAGGTCATGGGCAAGCTGCACCCCCACGGCGACGCGTCGATCTACGACGCGCTGGTGCGCATGGCCCAGCCGTTCTCGATGCGCCTGCCCCTCGTCGACGGGCACGGCAACTTCGGCTCCCTGGGCAACGACGACCCGCCGGCCGCCATGCGGTACACCGAGTGCCGGATGGCCGACGCGACCTCGCTGATGACGGAGTCCATCGACGAGGAGACGGTCGCCTTCCAGGCGAACTACGACGGCCAGGAGCAGGAGCCGGTCGTCCTCCCGGCCGCCTACCCCAACCTCCTGGTCAACGGCACGACCGGGATCGCGGTCGGCATGGCCACCAACATGCCGCCGCACAACCTGGGCGAGGTCATCGCGGCGGCCCGGCACCTCATCAAGCATCCGGGCGCCGACCTGGAGACCCTGATGCGGTACGTCCCCGGCCCCGACCTGCCGACCGGCGGGCGGATCGTGGGCCTCGGCGGCATCAAGGACGCGTACGCCAAGGGCCGCGGCACGTTCAAGATCCGCGCCACGGCCACGGTGGAGAACGTCACGCCGCGCCGCAAGGGCCTCGTCGTCACCGAACTGCCGTTCACCGTGGGCCCCGAGAAGGTCATCTCCAAGATCAAGGACCTGGTCTCGGCGAAGAAGCTCCAGGGCATCGCCGACGTCAAGGACCTCACCGACCGCGCGCACGGCCTGCGCCTGGTCATCGAGATCAAGAACGGCTTCGTGCCGGAGGCGGTGCTGGAGCAGCTCTACAAGCTGACGCCGATGGAGGAGTCCTTCGGCATCAACAACGTGGCGCTGGTCGACGGGCAGCCGCTCACCCTGGGCCTCAAGGAGCTCCTCGAGGTCTATCTCGACCACCGCTTCGACGTGGTGCGCCGGCGCAGCGAGTTCCGCCGGACCAAGCGCCGCAACCGGCTGCATCTGGTCGAGGGCCTGCTCGTCGCCCTGGTCGACATCGACGAGGTCATCCGGCTGATCCGCTCCAGCGACAACTCGGCGCAGGCCAAGGAGCGGCTCATCGAGCGCTTCTCGCTGAGCGAGATCCAGACGCAGTACATCCTCGACACGCCGCTACGGCGGCTGACCCGGTTCGACCGGATCGAGCTGGAGAGCGAGCGGGACCGGCTGAACGCCGAGATCGCGGAGCTGACATCGATCCTGGAGTCGGACACCGAGCTGCGCAAGCTGGTCTCCTCGGAACTGGCCGCGGTCGCGAAGAAGTTCGGCACCGCCCGGCGCACGGTGCTGCTGGAGTCGGCCGGTTCGCAGGTCGCCTCGGTCCCGCTGGAGGTCGCGGACGACCCGTGCCGGGTGCTGCTGTCCTCGACCGGCCTGCTGGCGCGTACGGCCAACGGCGAGCCGATCGTCGCCGCCGAAGGTGCCAAGCGGTCCAAGCACGATGTGATCGTCTCGGCGGTGCCGGCGACGGCGCGCGGCGACGTCGGCGTGGTGACGTCGAGCGGGCGGCTGCTGCGGCTGTCGGTGATCGACCTCCCCCAGCTCCCGGACACCCACGCGGCGCCCAACCTGTCGGGCGGGGCGACGGTCGGCGAGTTCCTGACGCTGGAGGCGGACGAGGACGTCATCTGCCTCACCACGCTCGACGAGGCGTCACCGGGCCTCGCCATCGGTACGCTCCACGGCGTCGTCAAGCGTGTGGTGCCCGACTATCCGGCCAACAAGGACGAGCTGGAGGTCATCACCCTCAAGGACGGTGACCGGATCGTCGGCGCGGTGGAGCTGCGGACGGGCGAGGAGGACCTCGTCTTCATCACCTCGGACGCGCAGCTGCTGCGCTACCCGGCGGCTCAGGTGCGCCCGCAGGGCCGGCCGGCCGGCGGCATGGCGGGTGTGAAGCTCGGCTCGGGGGCGCTGGTGCTGGCGTTCTCGGCGGTGGACCCGGCGGCGGACGCCGCGGTGTTCACGATCGCCGGTTCGCACGGCACGCTGGACGATTCGGTGCTGACCTGCAAGCTCACGCCGTTCGACCAGTATCCGCGCAAGGGCCGGGCGACCGGCGGGGTGCGCTGCCAGCGGTTCCTGAAGGGCGAGGACGTGCTGGTGTTCGCCTGGGCGGGTGCGATGCCGGCCAGGGCTGCGCAGAAGAACGGCACCCCGTCGTCGCTGCCCGAGCCCGACCCGCGGCGCGACGGTTCGGGGACGCCGCTGGCGAACCCGGTCGCGGTGATCGCCGGCCCGGCGTAGAGCCCGGTGGCCCGGCGGCGGTGACGCGCTACGCGTCGTCGTCGCCGGGCTGGCGCACGTACCGCAGGACGCCCCACATGGCCCGCTCGCGTGCGGCATCCTGCTCCGTTGCGGCAGCGTCGGCCGTTGCGCCGGTGTCGGCCGTTGCGCCGGTGCCGGCCGGGGTACGGCAGGTCTCCAGCTCCTTGCGCAGGGCCGGTACGTCGATGCCGGAGCCGATCAGAACGAGCTGGGTCCTCCTGGCCTCGCCACGCGTCCACGGCCTGGGGGTGAACCGCAGGAACCTGCCCACCGCGTGTACCCCGTAGGCGTGGTCCGGATCGCCCGCGCCGAAGTCGACGTACCCCTTGATGCGATACAGCCCCTCGGGCCGCGAGTCCAGGAACCGCATCAGCCGGCCGGGCTCCATCGGGAGGTCGGAGTCGAAGTCGAGGCTCTCGTACGCGGTGTGCAGATGGCCCCCGTGCCCGTCGCCGTCCTCCTGCGCGCGCTGCTCCAGGTACAGGTCCTCGAAGCTGAGCTGGCGCTCCTTCTCCTCGTGGTCGGGCCGCAGCGCCGGGTCGAACAGCAGCTCCGGGTCGATACGTCCGTATGTGGCGGGGACGATCGCCGCCCTGCTGCCGGACTCGGCGACGGCCTGCCGGACGCGGGCGCACTCCTCGTCGCCGGCCCGGTCGGTCTTGTTGAGCACGACGAGATCGGCCACCGCGAGATGGCGGCCGATCTCCGGATGGCGGGCGCGGGTCGCCTCGAACTCGGCGGCGTCGACCACCTCGACCAGTCCCCCGTACACGATGTGCGGGTTGTCGCTGGCGAGGATCATCCGGACCAGTTCCTGCGGCTCCGCGAGCCCGCTCGCCTCGATGACGATCACGTCGAGCCGGGCGGAGGGCCGGGTGAGGGTCTCCAGATAGGTGTCGAGTTCGCTGACGTCGACCGCGCAGCACAGACAGCCGCCGCCCAGGGAGACGGTGGACCCGACCTGCCCGGAGACGGTCATGGCGTCGATCTCGATGGCCCCGAAATCGTTGACGATCACGCCGATCCGGTTGCCCGCGCGGTGCCGCAGGAGGTGGTTGAGCAGGGTCGTCTTGCCGGACCCGAGGAAGCCCGCGAGGACGACGACCGGGATCTGGGGGCTGCGGGGCGACGTGCTCAACGGGGACCTTTCTGCGGGGTCAGACTGCCGGGACGGGCTGCGGCGGAGGCGGGCCGACGTAGCGTGCCGCCGGGCGGATGATCTTCGAGTCCTCCGCCTGCTCCAGGATATTGGCGCTCCAGCCCACGACTCGCGCCGCGCAGAAGGTCGGCGTGAACATCTCACGCGGCAGCCCGCACAGCTCCATGACCACTCCGGCGTAGAACTCCACGTTGGTGTGCAGTTCGCGCCCCGGCTTCAGCTCGGCGAGGATCGCCTCCACCTGGCGTTCCACCTCGACGGCGAAGTCCACGAGCGGGCCGCCGAAGTCCTGGGCGATGGACCGCAGCATGCGCGAGCGGGGGTCCTCGGTGCGGTACACGGGGTGCCCGAAGCCCATGATCCGGTCGCCGGCGAGGACCCGTTCGCGAATCCATCCGTCGATCCGGTCCGGGGTTCCGATCGCGTCGAGCGTGTCGAGGGCGCGGCTGGGGGCGCCGCCGTGCAGCGGGCCGGAAAGCGCTCCGACGGCCGCGACGAGGCAGGCGGCGACGTCCGCACCGGTCGAGGCGACGACCCGTCCGGTGAACGTCGAGGCGTTGAAGCCGTGGTCCACGGTCGAGATCAGATACCGCTCGACGGCCCTGGCCCGTGCCTCGTCCGGCACGGTGCCGGTGAGCATGTACAGGTAGTTCGCCGCGTGCGGCAGGTCGGCGCGCGGCTCGACGGGTTCGAGCCCCCGGCCGAGGCGGTACAGCGCGGTCAGCACCGTGGGTACGGCCGCGCAGACGGCCAGCGCGTCGGCCCGGCGCCGCTCCGCGCCGATGTCGTACACCGGCCGGAAACCGGCCGACGCGCCGAGCAGGGAGAGCGCGGTGCGCAGCCCGGCCAGCGGGCCCGACACCGCGCTCGCCCGCGCGATGGCGGGCAGGGCCTCGCGCACCGCGTCGGGCAGTACGCGCAGCGCGGCCGTGCGGTCGGCGAAGTCCGCTCGGGCCGCCGGGCCGGGCAGTTCGCCCTCGGTCATCAGGTACCAGACGTCCTCGAAGCTGCGGCTCCGCGCCAGTTCGACCGCCGAGTACTGGCGGTAGTGGTAGAAGCCCTCACGTCCCCGGACGTCTCCGAGGGCCGTATCGGTCACGACGACGCCCGCGAGACCTCGGGGGACGTCGAGCGGTGTGTCGCCGGTCATGGTCGTCATTGCTTCCTCCGTGGACAGGTCGATGACCACTTGATATTGATTCGACTGTCCATGCATGACTCATTGCTGTCAATATTGATTGAATCAATGTGAACGTGTCGATAGCGCGATGGCGGATGGATACGGTGGCGGCATGAGGGAGCGATCAGAGACGGACGGACAGGCCGGGGCCGGGCAGCGGCTCACCACGCGCGAGACGGCCGAGCGCCTGGGCGTGAAGCCCGAAACGGTGTACGCCTACGTCAGCCGGGGCCAGCTGAGCAGCTCCCGCGTGCCGGGCGGGCGTGGCAGCACGTTCGACGCGGCGGAGGTCGAGGCCCTGGCCCGGCGCACGGTGCGCAGGGAGGCGGCATCCCCGGCCACGGGCGATCCGGCCGTCCGTACCGGCATCACCCTCATCGACGGCGACCGCTACTACTTCCGGGGCGTGGACGCGACGGAGCTGGCGGCGCGTCACACGTACGAGGAGGTCGCGGAGTGGCTGTGGACGGGCGCGCTGGTGCCGGGCATCCGGTTCGCCGCTCCCGCGCAGGCGGTGGCGGCAGCCCGGCGAGCGGTCGGCGCGCTGCCCGCGCACTGCGGTTCCACGGACCGGCTGCGGGTGGCGGTGGTGGCCGCCGCGGCGACGGACCCGCTGCGCTTCGACCTGTCCCGCGAGGCGGTGCTGGCGGGCGCGCGGAGCCTGATCCCGACGCTGGTCGGGGCGCTGCCGGGGGTGGGCGGGGGCGGCGGGGCCTCCGGTGGAACCATCGGTGGGGCCGGCACGCCCGGCGGTATCGCTGGTCAACTGTGGCCGAAACTCACCGCTCGCCAACCTGACGGGCCCTCACTCGCCGTGCTGGACGCCGCGCTCGCGCTGTTGATCGACCACGATCTCGCCGCTTCCACGCTGGCCGCGAGGGTCGCCGCCTCGGCCCGTGCCCACCCGTACGCCGTGGTGTCGGCGGGGCTCGGCGTGCTGGAGGGCCCCCTGCACGGCGCGGCGAGCGGGCTTGCCCACCGCATGCTGGCCGAGGTCCTGGAACGCGGCGGCGCCGCACCCGTGGTGGCCGACCATCTGCGCGCCGGTCGCCGGGTTCCGGGGCTCGGGCACCGGCTCTACACCGGTGAGGACCCGCGCGCCCGCGCCCTTTTCGACCTGCTCGCACGCGTGCCGCAGGCCGGACCGGCTCTGGCCGCCGCACGGGACGTGGTCGCCACTGCGGCGCGCGACGCCACTCCGCACGCCAACGTGGACCTGGCGCTCGCCGTGCTCTCGGTCTCCGCCGGCATGCCGACGGAGGCGGGCGAGACCGTCTTCGCCCTCGCCCGGACGGCGGGCTGGATCGCGCACGCCCTGGAGGAGTACGGGGAGAGCCCACTGCGCATGCGTCCCAGCGGCCACTACACCGGCCCCCGGCCGCCCCAGCCGCTGCCGACCCCGTAGCCCCGCACCACTCCGCACCACTCCGCACCACTCCGCTCCGCTCCGGGCACGAGTCACGCCCGCACTCCATGAGGCTCAGACGGCACCGGCCCCGGTCATCGCGCGCACCTCGATCTCCGCATGCTTGGCCGCGTCCGGCGGTTCGTCGGCGGTCACGGTCCCGATCCAGCCGGTCAGGAAACCCAGGGGGATGGAGACCAGGCCGGGGTTCTCCAGCGGGAAGATCTGGAAGTCGACACCGGGGAAGAGCGCGTGGGGGCTGCCGGAAACGACCGGTGAGAGCACGACGAGCAGCACGGCCGGGATCAGCCCGCCGTAGACCGACCACACCGCTCCGCGTGTGGTGAAGTCGCGCCAGAACAGCGAATAGAGCAGGACCGGGAGGTTCGCCGAGGCCGCGACGGCGAAGGCGAGGCCCACCAGGAACGCCACATTGAGGTCCTGGGCGAGCAGCCCCAGCCCGATGGCCGCGACACCGATACCGGCCGCCGCCACACGGGCCACGGCCACCTCGCTGCGCTGCTTGGTGCCGGGCCGCTTGAACGAGGCGTAGAGGTCGTGGGCCACGGAGGCGGACGAAGCGAGGGTGATCCCCGCGACGACGGCCAGGATGGTCGCGAAGGCGACAGCGGCGACCACGGCGAAGAGGATCGTTCCGCCGGTCGAACCCTCGCCACCGCCCAACACCATGGCCAGCAGCGGAACAGCCGTGTTCCCGGCGGGATTGGACTCCCGTACGGCGGACGAGCCGACCAGCGCGGCGGCCCCGAATCCCAGCACGATCGTCATCAGGTAGAAGCTGCCGATCAGGCCGATGGACCAGACGACGGACCGGCGCGCCGCGCGGGCCGTGGGCACGGTGTAGAAGCGGGACAGGATGTGCGGCAGCCCGGCCGTGCCCAGCACCAGGGCGAGGCCGAGGCTGATGAAGTCGACGCGCGCCGTCCAGCTCCCGCCGTACCGGAGACCGGGCGAGAGGAAGTCCTTGCCGTACCCGCTGCGGTGGGCGGCGGAGGTGAGCAACTCGTTGAAGTCGCCGTGGAAACGGATCAGCACGAGCACGGTGAGCACCACGGTGCCGGCCATCAGCAGCACGGCCTTGACGATCTGGATCCAGGTGGTGGCCCGCATCCCGCCGAGCGAGACGTACACCACCATGAGCGCGCCGACACCGATGACGGTCCATGAGCGGGCCGCGCCGCTGGTCCCGCCGAGGAGCAGCGCGACGAGACTGCCCGCACCGACCATCTGCGCCACCAGGTACAGCACGGACACGGTGACCGAGGAGGTGCCCGCCGCGATGCGGACCGGGCGCTCCGCCATCCGCGCCGCCACCACATCGGCCAGGGTGAACCTGCCGCAGTTGCGCACGAGTTCCGCGACGAGCAGCAGCACGACGAGCCACGCCACCAGGAAGCCGACCGAGTAGAGCATGCCGTCGTAGCCGAAGAGGGCGATCAGGCCGGAGATGCCCAGGAACGACGCGGCGGACATGTAGTCCCCGGCGATGGCGAACCCGTTCTCCATCGGGGAGAACAGCCGGCCGCCGGCGTAGAACTCCTCCGCCGAGCCGTGCCGGTTGCGGCTCACCCAGGTGGTGATGCCCAGGGTGACCGCGATGAAGGCGCTGAACAGCAGCAGCGCCAGGGTCTGATGGTCGCCGCTCAACGCCCGGCCCCCCGTGTCATCTCCTGGGTCTCCCAGCGCAGATCGAGCGCGGCCCGGTCCCGGCGCAGCCGCGCGTGCCGCGCGTACGCCCCGGTGAGCAGGAACGTCGTCAGGAACTGCCCGAGGCCCACGACCATGGCCACATTGACCGCCCCGGCCACCGGCCGCGCCATCAGTCCGGGCGCGGTCACCGCCGTGACGACATAGGCGAGGTACCAGACGAGGAAGGCCGCGGTGGCGGGGCCGACGAAGCGCCGGTAGCGACGGCGCACCTCCTGGAACGCCTCGCTGCGCTGCACCTCCAGGTAGATGTCCGCGCTGCTGGGACCGCCCCCGCGTGGGGCGCTCCACCCGGACACCGTGGCGGTCGTGGAACCGTCCGCGCTGTCCGGCTCCTCCTGTCGGGGGACCGGCGCGTCGTCCCGAGGACCGTCGAGCCGCACCGCTGCGACCCCTGGCCCTGTTTCCTTCTCCACCGCACAACTCCCCTTGTCCACGGACCACTTCGGCCGCATATCCAAGAATGGGCAGAACGGGAAGATGCCAGGCGCGTCATCCGCCGGACTTCACCTCTTCAGGTGAACGTCCTCCCGGGCGGACGTGCCAGCCCGCGCATGTAGGCATAACGCACCGCCTGGGCCCGGTCGCGAAGCCCGGCCTTGGCGAAGAGGTTGTTGATGTGGCTCTTCACCGTGGCCTGCGAGATGTGCAGGGCGCGGGCGATGTCCGCGTTGGACAGGCCCTCGGCGATCAGGACCAGTACCTCGGCCTCACGGGGAGTCATCCCGTCCGGCGGCTCCGGGTCGCCGCCGACGGGCTGGAAGGGCCCCACGGTTCCCGCGGTCACCTGCTCCAGCAGCCGGCGCTGCACCGTCGGCGAGAGCCCGGCCTCCCCCGAGAGCACGGCCTCCACGGCCCGCACGATCTCCTCTCCCCCGGCGTCCTTGGTGAGATACCCCCGCGCCCCCGCCCTGAGCGCGGGAAACAGGGAGTCGTCGTCCTCGAACGTCGTCAGCACCACGACCTGGGTGCCGGGGAACTGCTCACGGATGCGCCGGGTCGCCTCCACCCCGTCGCAGCGGGGCATCCGCAGATCCATCAGCACCACGTCCGGCGCGTGCTCGGCCACCTGGGCGACCGCCTCCTCCCCGTCCTTCGCCGATCCGACCACCTCGATGCCGGGCAGCAGTCCGAGCAGCATCACGATGCCCTCCCGCACCACCGCCTGATCGTCGGCCACCACCACCCGCGCCGTCACGCGGGCACCCGCAGACTCACCACGAACCCCTCCTCGTCCGCACCGGCGTCCAGCGTGCCGCCCAGCAACTCGGCGCGCTCCCGCATCCCGAGCAGACCGTATCCGGAACCGCTGGCCGCCAATTCCCCTCCCGGACCCCGCCCGCCCGAGTCCTTGACCTCCAGCACGACCTCGTCGGGCCGGTACTCCAGCCGTATCAGCACCCTGGCACCGGGCGCGTGCTTACGGGCGTTGGTGAGCGCCTCCTGCGCGACCCGCCGGACCGCCTGCGACGCGTGCGCGGTCAGCGGGCGCCGCTCCCCCTCGACCCGGACCTCGGCCGGCTCCGCCGTCACCAGCTGTCTCAGGAAGTCCTCCACGGGTGACACCTCGCCCCGCAGCGCCGAGAGCGCCTGACGGGTCTCGGAGAGCCCTTCGCGGGCCATGGAGCGGGCCGCGACCACCCGTTGCAAAACCTGGTCCCGGAACTCCCCCTCCGGCTCCCTCTCGATCAGCAGCCGCGCCGCCTCCAGGTGGACCAGTTGCGCGGAGAGGCTGTGCGCCAGCACGTCGTGGATCTCCCGCGCGATGCGGGAGCGCTCGTCCAGCGCGGCCCGCTCCGCCTCCGCCGCTCGGGCCGCCCGTTCTTGGGCGAGCAGCCGCTGTGTGCTGCCGCGGGCCTCGGCGTCCAGGCGGAGCACGTACCCGGCGAGGCAGAGCCCTGCCGCGGTCACCGCCGTGGTCGCCCAGTCGTCGCTGTCGGCCAGCGCGTAACCGCCGAGGGCCACCGCCGTCACCGGGACTCCCGCCGCGAGGGGCAACCGCTCCAGGGCAGTGACCGCGCAGCCGCACCACAGCACCGCGGCGGGCACGATCGCCCCCGCCACGTCCGCCCCGAGCGCGGCCAGCATCAGCATCCCGAGCAGGCCCAGCGAAGGCCACAGCCGGTTGTCGAGCGTGGTCCTGAACACGGCGACCGCGAGCAGGGCGCAGACGAGCACCCCGACCAGACCGACGACGATCTCCCAGGGCCCGAACAGCCCACCGGTGAAGGTCCCCCACAGCATCAGCGTCAGCAACCCGGCCCGCACACTCCAGGCGATCACGCTGCGCGCCCGGCTGCGGGTGTCCCGAGCGAGCGCCTCGCGCAGGGGCCAGCTCGTCCAGGTCGCGGCTGTCACACGGGGTCCTTCCACTCCGGCCGGAGCGCAACGCCGGCGGCGGGTCCACGAGAGGGCGCGGGTATCGCCGCGGCCCGGCGCGCCAGCAGGCCCGTCCGTACCAGCAGGGTCACCGCGAGAGCCGCCATCGGGGCGGGGCTGCCCTGGTGCACGTCCAGCGCGACCGCGATCCCGTACAGGGCCGCTCGCAGACCGAGGCCGGCGATCCAGACCAGGACGGTGGCCTTGGTGCCCTTGCTCCACACGGAGCCGTCCTCGGCGCGCCAGACGCGCGTCGTCCGGGCCCATCCCGCCCCCGTGGCCAGCCCGACCAGCAGCTCGGCCCCCAGGATGACGGCCGAGGCTGTCCGGTGGTCCGGATCGACGAGTTCGGGCTTCCGCAGCGCGAGGAAGAGCAGGACGGCGGGCGGAGCCCACCAGCGGTGGTCGCCGGAGACGCGCTCCGCCGAGAACTGGCGGACCACGACGAGGGCGATGACCGCGATGATCACCAGGGCGTTGCCGAGCCCGGACATGGATGCCTCCGAGATGCGAGAAGTGCTGCATCTCCGAAGCTACGGAAGGGCCCGGCCCGGCAGATCGGCTCCAGGGTTGATCATGGGTGGAGTTGTCGTCTCCACCCACGGGTGGAGACGACCTCCGGGGCCGGTGCTCAGACGTCGATGCGCGAGCGGTCCAGCGTGGCCGCCGAACTGGTGATGAACTCCTTGCGAGGCGCCACCTCGTTGCCCATCAGCAGGTCGAAGACCTTCTCGGACGACTCGAGGTCGCCGATGTTGATCCGCCTCAGCGTGCGGTGCCGCGGGTCCATCGTGGTCTCCGCGAGCTGGTCGGCGTCCATCTCGCCCAGACCCTTGTAGCGCTGGATCGAGTCCTTGTAGCGGATGTTCTTGCGCTGGAGCTCCAGCAGGCGCTGGCGCAGTTCGTTGTCCGAGTAGGTGTAGATGTACTTGTCCTGGCCCTTCTTGGGCTGGACCAGCTCGATGCGGTGCAGCGGGGGCACGGCGGCGAACACCCGGCCCGCTTCGACCATCGGCCGCATGTACCGCTGGAAGAGCGTCAGCAGCAGGATGCGGATGTGGGCGCCGTCGACGTCGGCGTCGACCAGCAGAACGATCTTTCCGTAGCGGGCCGCGTCGATGTCGAAGGTCCGTCCGGAACCCGCTCCTATGACCTGGATGATCGCACCGCACTCGGCGTTCTTCAGCATGTCGGAAACCGACGCCTTCTGAACGTTGAGGATCTTGCCGCGGATCGGCAGCAGGGCCTGGAACTCGCTGTTGCGGGCGAGCTTCGCCGTTCCGAGCGCGGAGTCGCCCTCGACGATGAACAGCTCGCTGCGTTCCACGTCGTCGCTGCGGCAGTCGGCGAGCTTCGCCGGCAGCGAGGACGACTCCAGCGCCGTCTTGCGACGCTGGGCGTCCTTGTGCTGACGGGCCGCGATCCGGGTGCGGGCGGCTGCCACCGCCTTGTCGAGAACGGCCCTGGCCTGGGCTTTCGCGTCCCGCTTGGTGGAGGTCAGGAACGCCTTCAGTTCCTTGGCCACGACGTTGGCGACGATCCGGTTGGCCGCCGAGGTGCCGAGCACCTCCTTCGTCTGGCCCTCGAACTGCGGCTCCGCCAGGCGTACGGTCACGACCGCGGTGAGGCCCTCCAGGGCGTCGTCCTTGACGATGTCGTCCTCGGCCACCCGCAGCAGCTTCGCGGAACGCAGTACCTCGTTGACGGTCTTGGTCACGGAGCGTTCGAAACCGCTCACGTGGGTGCCGCCCTTGGGCGTGGCGATGATGTTGACGAAGGACTTGAGGTTCGTCTCGTAGCCGGTGCCCCAGCGCAGCGCGATGTCCACGCCGAGTTCGCGCGTGACCTCGGTGGGTGTCATGTGGCCACGCTCGTCCAGGACCGGCACGGTCTCCTTGAACGTGCCCTGCCCGGACAGGCGCAGCACGTCGCAGACGGCCTTGTCCTGCGCGAGGTACTCGCAGAACTCGCTGATGCCCCCGTCGAAGCGGAACGTCTCCTCGGTCTTGCCCGCACCGTCCAGCCCCCGCTCGTCGCGCACGACGATGGTCAGACCCGGCACGAGGAAGGCGGTCTGGCGAGCGCGCTGGTGCAGCGTTTCCAGGCTGAGCTTGGCGTCCTTGAGGAAGATCTGCCGGTCGGCCCAGTAGCGCACCCTGGTACCGGTGCGTGCCTTCGGTACGCGCTTGCCCTTGCGGAGGCCGTTGGCCGGGTCGAACGGGCTGTCCGGGCCCTGCTCGGTGAAGATTCCCGGAACGCCGCGGCGGAAGCTGATCGAGTGGGTCGCGCTGTTGCGGTCGACCTCGACGTCGAGCCGGGCGGAGAGGGCGTTGACCACGGAGGCGCCCACGCCGTGCAGGCCGCCGGAGGCGGCGTAGGAGCCACCGCCGAACTTGCCGCCGGCGTGCAGCTTGGTCATCACGACCTCGACACCGGAGAGGCCCGTCTTGGGTTCGACGTCGATCGGGATGCCGCGGCCGTTGTCCCGGACCTCTACGGAGTTGTCGTCGTGGAGGACGACCTCGATGTGGTCGCAGTAGCCACCGAGGGCCTCGTCGACGGAGTTGTCGATGATCTCCCAGAGGCAGTGCATCAGGCCGCGGCTGTCGGTGGACCCGATGTACATGCCAGGGCGTTTGCGGACCGCTTCGAGCCCCTCGAGTACGAGCAGGTGCCGCGCGGTGTAGTTGGAACCGTCTCGGTCTGCTCCGGTCAGCAGCGCAGTGGACGGCACGGACGTATCGGCGGTCACGCGGTTCGCTCCTCGCTGAATTTCTTTTGGGGCCCAGTGGGTCACTGGCTCGGCTTCGGTTGCCGCTGTGAGGGTACCGATGCCTGGTAGAGCGGGTGAAACGCCACCCTCGAAGAACCCTCAGACTAAACCAGACTCGCAAGCCTGTTCGATCATTTCGCGAGGTGACGTGCACATCACGTTCCCTTCCAGGCATGAACCATTTAGGCTCCGGGCACGTCCTCATGAACAACCGGCAAGCCAGCCGGCCCGGACAGACCAAGCCAAGCAAGCAACGCGAAACCGTAGCGCCACGCAATACGGCACATTCGCCGCGAACCGGCAACAGACAGCCATACCGAGAAGAAGTTTCAAAGAAAAGCCACGAGCGGGAACGTTTTCGGCCTGGTTGGATGTTGACCCTGGTACGACAGCTCGTCGAGCTAGAGAAGAGGCGACGTGACTACTGTTCTGACCCCCGCGAGCCCGCTGACCGCAGCAGACCGCTGTGACCGTTGCGGCGCCCAGGCCTACCTGCGCGTCGTCCTGATCAGTGGCGGTGAACTGCTCTTCTGCGCCCACCACGGTCGCAAGTTCGAGCCGGAACTCAAGAAGATCGCCGCGGAAATACAGGATGAGACGGACCGGCTGACGGCCGTACAGGCCCAAGCCGCCGAAGAGGAACACTGACACCTCGCACGCACGACGAGCCAGGGGTCGGTCCCGGACCGGCCGACGGGCGGCTTCCCTGCGGAGGGATGCCGCCCGTTCTCGTACCTGTGGGGCGCTGTGCGGGTCAGTCCGTGCCCGGCAGCCGGCCGATGACCGCGGAGACCCGCGTGTAGACGCCGGGGCTTCCTGCGAGCCCACAGCCGTTCCCCCAGGACACCAGCCCCACGAGCTTCCCCTGGGCCACCAGCGGCCCTCCGCTGTCGCCCTGGCACGCGTCGTAGCCGCCCTGGGGTTCGCCCGCGCAGAGCATCGACGACGCGTCGTACGTACCGGTCCTGCCCCCGGGGTAGGCCTGCTCGCACGAACTGTCCGGCAGGATGTCCACCTCTGCGGACCTGAGTGACGACGCGTAGTCGCCGTAGCCGGTGGTGTCGCCCCAGCCGTAGACGGTCGCGGAGGTGCCCGCACGGTACGCCGGGTCGCCGGCCGCGGCCATGGGGATCGTGTCCCCTTCGGGCAGCGCCTGGGACAGGGTGAGCACGGCGAAGTCCCCGCTGTTGGTGGTCGCGTCGAACTCGGGGTTGACCCAGGTCCCGCTCACCGGGATCTCCTGGCCGCCTGTACCGTTCAGCTCGTCCCGCCCGGAGATGACCCGCAGATCGCTCACCTGGTCGGCGTCGGTGCCCAGCGCCTCCCGGCTGAGGCAGTGCGCCGCCGTGAGCACCTTTTTGGGCTCCACCACGACGCCGCCGCAGAACTGTCCGGCTCTGGTACCCCCGAACCGGTCACGGCTGGACAGCGCGACCACCCACGGGCTGTCCGCGACATGAGCCGGCTGGCCCCCGATGATGATGCTGTCGGCGGCGGCCGGGGCGGCGGAGGCGAGCGGTATCACGGCCGAAGCGGCGGCGAGGGCGAGCGCCCCGGTCATGACACGGACGACGGTGCGGGACATGCGTACTCCTGACTCTCTGATGGACCATGCCTACCCAGAGTCATTCCGCCGACGCCGATGCGCACCTTCGCGGGTTCGACGCGAACAGGGCGAGGGCCCGGCTCCCCCGTGGGGGCCGGGCCCTCGCCCTGTGTCCGGCTGTCCGCGATCTAGTCGAGGTAGTCCCGAAGGACCTGCGAACGCGACGGGTGGCGCAGCTTCGACATGGTCTTGGACTCGATCTGACGGATGCGCTCACGCGTCACTCCGTAGACCTTGCCGATCTCGTCCAGCGTCTTCGGCTGGCCGTCGGTGAGGCCGAAGCGCATCGAGACCACACCGGCCTCGCGCTCGGACAGCGTGTCCAGAACCGAGTGGAGCTGCTCCTGGAGGAGCGTGAAGCTCACGGCGTCGGCCGGGACAACGGCTTCGGAGTCCTCGATCAGGTCACCGAACTCGCTGTCCCCGTCCTCGCCCAGCGGGGTGTGGAGGGAGATCGGCTCGCGACCGTACTTCTGGACCTCGATGACCTTCTCGGGGGTCATGTCGAGTTCCTTGGCCAGCTCCTCCGGGGTGGGCTCGCGGCCCAGGTCCTGGAGCATCTGGCGCTGGACGCGCGCGAGCTTGTTGATGACCTCGACCATGTGCACCGGGATACGGATGGTGCGGGCCTGGTCGGCCATGGCGCGGGTGATCGCCTGGCGAATCCACCAGGTGGCGTACGTGGAGAACTTGTAGCCCTTGGTGTAGTCGAACTTCTCCACCGCACGGATCAGACCGAGGTTGCCCTCCTGGATCAGGTCCAGGAAGAGCATGCCGCGGCCGGTGTAACGCTTGGCCAACGAGACCACGAGGCGGAGGTTGGCCTCCAGCAGGTGGTTCTTGGCCCGGCGGCCGTCCTCGGCGATGATCTCCAGCTCGCGCTTGAGCTTGGGGGCGAGCTTGTCGGCGTTCGCCAGCTTGTCCTCGGCGAACAGGCCCGCCTCGATGCGCTTGGCGAGCTCGACCTCCTGCTCCGCGTTGAGGAGCGGGACCTTGCCGATCTGCTTCAGGTAGTCCTTGACGGGGTCGGCGGTGGCGCCGGCGACGGCGACCTGCTGCGCGGGCGCGTCGTCCTCGTCGTCGTCGGAGAGGACGAAGCCCTTGTTCTCGCCCTCGCTCTCCTCTTCCTCGCCCTTGCCGGCCTTGACCTCCTCGACGACGTCGTCGCCGTCGAGAATCTCGTCGTCCTGCTTGCCGGCCTTCTTGGCGGCCGTCTTCTTGGCAGCCGTCTTCTTCACGGCGGTCTTCTTGGCGGCCGTCTTCTTGGCTGCGGCCTTCTTCGCGGGCGCGGCCGCAGGGGCTTCCTCGGCCGCCTGGCCCGCCGACTCGGCGGACGGGGCCGCGGGCGCCGCGACAGTCCGCGTCACCGTCGTCTTGGCCGCGACGGACTTGGTGGCGGTGCGCTTGGCCGGGCTCTTCGCTGCGACGCTGCTCTTGCGGGCGCGCTTCGACGGCTCCGCGGCACTGACCATCAGCGTCACACCCTCTTCCTCGAGGATCTGGTTGAGGCTGCGCAGAACGTTCTTCCACTGGGTTGGCGGAATCTGGTCAGCCTCGAAGGCCCGACGCACGTCGTCGCCGGCGATCTGCCCATCAGCCTTTCCCCGCTCAATGAGCGCCATCACAGATTCGGACTCGGCGATCTCCGGCGGGAGCGTACGGGATGTGCTGGCCGACACGAACAACCTCTCGGAACGATGGAAACGGCTTCCGGCCCGGCCCGGTGAGGGCTGGAACCGACGACCGCCGGGCGGGGAATGCACGACGGCGCGGGCTATGCCTCAGAACTGCACAGCGCCCTGAACGACTGCTGTATTCCTTCTGCGGCGGTCACCTCTTAAGTCATCGCGCTGTTTCGAGGAGTGTTACGTCCGATCCGCGTGGCCCGAGTCACACCCCATTTGCGATGAACGCGACCAAGGCGACATCTCTCCGCCCCGGCGCCGCCGGATCGCGCGGACCCGGCGGCCCGTGGCGCGTGCACCCTGCCCGTGCCGAGGTCAGTGCTCGCGGGGCGCCGGCACCACTCGTTCCGGCTCGTGGTGACCCACGAGCAGTTGACGCATGGCGGCCTCGGAACCCGCCGAGTCGCCGGAGGCGAGCGCCTCCACGATGCGTGCGTGCAGGGCGAGCGACGTCTCGCTGGGACGGTCGCACGCGGTGGCCGGGCCACCGGAGACCTGCAGTGCGGCGGAGACGATCCCGGAAAGGTGCTCCAGCATCCGGTTGCCGGCGGCCTGGATGAGCAGGGAGTGGAACTCCGCGTCCGCGCGGGCACACGTGATCATGTCCCCCTGTCCCAGGGCGTGCCCCATGATCTCGACCATGTCACCGAGGCGCTGCTGAAGGTCCTCGCGCCCATGTCCTGCGGCAAGACGGGCGGCGAGCGGCTCGATCGTCCACCGCAGGTCGCCCAGCTCACGGCGCTGGTCATCGCGCTGCGGACCGAACGCACGCCATTCGATGATGTCGGGATCGAGCAGGTTCCAGTCACTGACGGGCCGCACGCGCGTACCGACATTGGGGCGGGCGCTGACCAGCCCCTTCGCCTCCAGCACGCGCAGCGATTCCCGCACGACGGTCCTGGAAACCTCGAAACGCTGGCCGATCTCCTCCGGCACCAGGGGGCGGTCCGCACCGAGGTCGCCGGAGACGATCATCTGTCCCAGCTGCTGAACGAGCTGGCCGTGGAGTCCACGGCCGCGGCTGGCCGATCCCCGGCGGCCCACCCGGCCGAGTTCGGCGTCGGAACCGTCCCAGGAGCGCGCGGCGGCACGTTCACCGGCCGGCGCCTCGGGGTAGGGGTATCGGTCGAGTTCGCCCGGACCGGCGAGGCCGGAATCGGCGGAGCGGGCGGTGGTCATCATGGTGTGCGCAAGGGTACTCACGCATCCTTTGTCGGCGGGTCCCAGCCGCCCCTTGAGGTCTTTGCTGAAAAGCACACGAAAGGGTGATCGCCATCACCCCCTCAATTGACGCCTTACTGGTATAAACCGGACGCCCCGATGATGCTGGGATCGTCCCAGTCCTCGGCTGCGCCCCGAAGTCACCAACGCACCCTTCCCCGCAGGCTGGTGAAGAGAAACGCGCAGATGAGACCGGCCAGCGACAGGGCCAGCGCGGCGCCGACGGGTTGCGTCACGATCCGGACCGCGGCCAGCAGCCATCTGTCCACCTCGCCGGGCCACTGCGGCCAGGCAAGCTCCCGCAGTCGTCCCGGAAACCCGGTGATCGAACGAGCGGTCGACACCTTCGGAAGGTGCTCGATGATCGGCACCAGTACTACTGGTACGGCAAGCACGGCGGCGATGCCCGCGGCCGTCACCCTGAAAACGCCCGCGCCCAGCAGTCCGGCCCAGGCGCAGCCGACGGTCAGCCCGACCCAACTCGCCGCAAGGGACGCCAGGTTCGCGGGGGCGTGGAGTACGTCTCCCCCGTACACAAGGCGCAGGGTTTCCGCGGAGGTCAGTACGACGAGCAGCCCCAGCAGAAGGGCGACGCCTCCGGTCACCGCCAGCTTGGCGGTGAGCAGGCCGAGTCTGCGGGGCACTGTTCCGCGGCCGGCGGCGAGTGCCGGGTAGCGGAACTCGTCGCCGAAGGAGAGTGCCCCCAGCAGCCCGGCCCCGAGGGCGGCGGGTGGCAGTGGCAGCAGTGAGGGCCAGGCCGCGATCACACGTGCCGCCGGGGTACTGCCGTCACGGGCCAGCAGTACGGACAGGCCAACGGACGCGACCAGGGTGACGGCCATGATCACGGTCGCGGTCCGCACGCCGAACAGGCGGCGCAGTTCGTAGCGCACCGGACGCAGCGGGCCTCGTGCCGGCCGCCGTCTGATGGGCGGCGCCGGCTCGTCGCGCACGACGGGCCGGGGCGACCGCTCGGCAGCGCCGGTGGGGCACCCCGAGGTGCCCGGGGTCTCGGCCGCGGCCGTAGGGCCCGTGTCGGCCACCTCATCGGCGAGCTGGTGAACGGGAAGCCCGTACCTGAACGCCACGTCGCCGATCTCCGCGCAACTGCTGCCGTACACGGACAGCCGGTGCCCGGCACCTTCGACGACGACTTCGACGCCCCGCCTGGCAGCTCGCGCTTCCCTGCCGACGAGGGCGGCGAGGCGGGTGGCATGCGGGGAGCGAACCGCTACGCGGGGTCGCAGGCGGGTACGGGAAAAGGTCGCGCCGTCCTGATCGGCGATCAGGCGTCCTTCGCCGATGGTGATCACATGTCCGGCCGTGCGTGCGGCCTCCCGCGGATCGCTGGTGCTGAACAGGACGGTTCCGCCCCGGTCGGCGTGGGAACGGAGCAGCCGGTGCAGCCAGTTGGCGTCCCCCGGTGCCAGCCCCTGTGCCGGGTCGTCCAGGAGCAGTGTGTGGGGGTCACCGAGAAGGGCGCAGGCAAGCGCCAGGCGGCGGTCCATGCCGAGGGAGAGCGCGCCGATGCGATGGTCCGCCAGGCCGGCCAGTCCCACCGCGTCGAGGAGCTCGTCCGCCCTCGACGCGGGCACGTCCGCCACGGCACTGAGCATGCGCAGCTGGCCTCGAACAGTGCGCGCCGGATGTCCCGGAACGTCGCCGAGCACCGCCCCCACCTCGCCGGCCGGGCGCGGCACCCGGTGCAGCGGCCTCCCCCGGAAGTAGGTGATGCCCCGGCCCGGCTCCAGTTCGAGCATCAACCGCAGGGCCGTGGTCTTGCCCGAGCCCGGCGCGCCCAGCAGAGCGGTGACGCAGCCCGGCTCCGCGTCGAAGGTGAGGTCGTGGACGGCAGGGGCTTTCGCGCGGGAGCGGTTGCTGGTGAGTCCGATGGCCTGGAGCATCGCTTCTCTCGCAGGAATGGGGACGGCGAGGACGGAGCCGCCCGGCGGCGAGTGAGTACCGCAGCACGATAACCCGACATATAGGACTTTTTGCGCAAGGCGGGACACGCCGTGTTCGCGACGCCTCGGACCTGAGCAGGCGCTAGACCTCGGGCCTCAGCATCGGCGGGTTGAGTACCGTCGCCGTCCCTGACCGGAACAGTTGCGCGGGGCGTCCCCCCTGCCGTGTCGTCGTCCCGCCGGTGGGCACCAGGAAGCCCGGAGTGCCCGTCACCTTGCGGTGGAAGTTCCTCGGGTCGAGCACCACACCCCACACCGCCTCGTACACCCGGCGCAGCTCGCCGACCGTGAAGGCGGGCGGGCAGAAGGCCGTGGCCAGCGAGGAGTACTCGATCTTGGATCGTGCCCGTTCCACTCCGTCGGCGAGGATTCTGGCGTGATCGAAGGCCAGCGGCGCCTGGTGCTCACCGTCCGGGGCGTAGCCGCCCTCCGGGCCCAGCAGGTCCTCGACGGGCGCCCATCGCGCGCTGTTCGCGTCGCCACCGGCCCGAGGGGCCGGCAGATCGGGGGCCAGCGCGAGATGGGCGACGCTGACGACCCGCATTCTCGGATCGCGCGCCGGGTCCCCGTACGTGGCGAGCTGCTCCAGATGCGCACCGTTGCCGACGGCCGGGGCGGCCGCGTCCTGTGCGCACAGGCCGGTCTCCTCGACGAGCTCCCTCGCCGCTGCGGCCCCGAGGTCCTCATCGGCTTTGACGAAGCCGCCGGGTAGTGCCCACCTGCCCTGGAAGGGGGTTTCACCCCGGCGGACCACCAGGGCGCACAGGGCGTGCCGTCGTACCGTGAGCACGACCAGGTCGACGGTGACGGCGAACGGTGGAAAGGTCGACGGGTCGTAGGGCGGCATGCCGTGATCATAGTCGTCTGCCTGACGATAAACACTCCCTTCCCGGTGACTCTTCGCGAGGCTCCGTGCCCGACTCCGCCGCCCTAGCGCCCGGCGTCGCCCCCAGGGCAATCCCGTGTGTGCGGCGCCGACAGCCGACCCCCCGTAGCCGGCGCCGCACACGACTCAGCGACCGGTCCTGGTCCCTCGACGTCCCTGCACTCCGGGGCGGGTGGTCCGGCGCTTCCCCGCAGCACCGTGGCCGGGCCTGGTCGAGCAGGGGCGCGTCCGGCCCCGCCCGGCGGGCCGTACACGTGCGGAACGGGCCCCCGCGACCCGTTCCGCACTCCGGCCGTGCCTGGCAGTCCGTGTGCTGCGTTCACCGCGCAGGCAGCGCCTCAGCGTTTCCGGGTCGAGGCCCTGGTTGCACGCCTCGTGCAGCAGTTGGGCGAAGGTGTAATGCGGATCGATGCGCAGGGCGAGCGCCAGCGCGACGCGTGCGGCCGGTTCGTCGCCGGTCGACCACGCGACCCATCCGGCCAGGGTGAGGGGGGCCGCGGCATGTTCCTCGTACGGGCCGACGCAGCGGCGGGCGAGCGCGCGCCAGAGCCGCAGGGCCGCATGTGCCTTCGGCCCTTCCATCCACTCGGCTGCCCGGTCGCGGGTCTCCCTGTCCTGGAGGCCCAGAATGACCGAGGCGGCTTCCTCGTCACTGATCAGCCGGTCGTCGTTGATGTCCGCCAGCGAGGGCCCCGCTACGGGCGCGCGCCCCAGGCGGTCCACGAGCCGGCCGGCGAGCTCGAGGGTGGCGTCGCCGACTTCCTTGCGGCGCTCCTGGTCGAAGAGCAGCGGCACCATCGCACTGCCCGCCGAGTCGAGTGCGCTCAGCTGGGCGTCGTTCGATTTGCGCGCGGCCGGTGTGAGCCTCGCCTCCATCTCACGCAGCGAGCCGCGCACCTGGATGCCCGCGTACGTGGCTGCCGCCGCCATGACGGATGTGCCGGGCATCGCCAGGGGATTGCCCTCGGCCGGGCAGCAGCGGGAGTCCGGGCACACATAGGACCAGTAGCGGTTGTCCGAGATGCAGAGCGCTTCGAGGACGGGCACGTCGAGCGCACCGCATGCGGTGCGCAGTCGCTGGGCGAACGGGCGCAGGCGTTCCATCGCCTGGTTTCCCGTCTCACCGTCCGCCGGGTCCTGGCAGAGGTAGACGACCACGGCGTCGGGCCGCGGGCCACGCCGCTCGCTGCCCTTGATCAGGCATTCGGCGAGTTGCTCCGCCACTGCCGGCCACTCGCTCTCGGACCGCGGAATCCCGAGCCTGAGCCGCCCTCCGAACCGGCCACGACCGCCGTGCAGGGCGACCATGACCACGCTGTCGTTCGGGTGGAAGCCCATGAGGTACGGAAGAGCGTCGGCCAGATCGGCAGGGCCTCGCAGGGTGATCTGCTGTTCTTCGGAAGGACCAGTGGGTTCGGGCTGCTTGTTCATGGCACGACCGTCTCGCAGGCCGCACACTTCCGCCACCCCCTGTGGATAACTTATCCACAGGGGGTAATCGACTGTTCGCGGTTGTCCGAACCATCGGGTTGCATGGGGGCATGACCCACGCAGACCGCGCAGCGCTCAGTGCTTCGGCCGACTCCGTACTGGCCCGACTCGTCGGGGACGCCTCCGGCAGCGCCCGGCTGCGTGAGGACCAGTGGCGGGCCATCGAGGCGCTCGTCGCGGACGGGCGTCGAGCCCTGGTCGTCCAGCGCACCGGCTGGGGAAAATCAGCGGTGTACTTCGTCGCGACGGCCCTGCTGCGGGCCCGGGGCGGTGGCCCGACCGTCATCGTCTCGCCGTTGCTGGCGCTGATGCGCAACCAGGTCGCGGCGGCGGCGCGGGCGGGGATCAGCGCGCGCACGATCAACTCGTCGAACACCGAGGAGTGGGAGACCATCCAGGCCGAGGTGGCCGCGGGCGAGGTCGATGTGCTGCTGGTCAGCCCCGAGCGGCTGAACCATCCCGACTTCCGTGACCAGGTGCTGCCGCGGCTCTGCGCCGCCACCGGGTTGCTCGTCGTCGACGAGGCCCACTGCATCTCCGACTGGGGCCACGACTTCCGGCCCGACTACCGGCGGCTGCGGACGATGCTGGCCGAACTACCCGCCGGGGTCCCGGTGCTCGCGACCACCGCGACGGCGAACGCGCGGGTCACCGCCGATGTGGCGGAGCAGCTGGGCACCGGTGACGGCACGGACGCGCTCGTGCTGCGGGGCCCGCTGGACCGCGAGAGCCTGAGTCTGGGCGTGCTGCGGCTGCCCAACGCGGCGCACCGGCTGGCGTGGCTCGGGGACCACCTCAAGGAGCTGCCCGGCTCCGGAATCGTCTACACGCTGACGGTCGCGGCGGCGGAGGAGGTCACCACCTACCTCCGTCAGTGCGGACACACCGTCGCTTCCTACACGGGCCGCACGGAGAACGCGGAACGGCAGCAGGCCGAGGAAGATCTGCTGGCCAACCGGGTCAAGGCGCTGGTGGCGACCTCCGCGCTGGGTATGGGATTCGACAAGCCGGACCTCGGCTTCGTGGTGCACTTCGGATCGCCCTCCTCCCCCATCGCGTACTACCAGCAGGTGGGCCGTGCCGGACGCGGGGTGGAGCATGCCGAGGTGCTGCTCCTGCCGGGCAGGGAGGACGAGGCCATCTGGCAGTACTTCGCTTCGGTCGCCTTCCCGCCGGAGGAGCAGGTGCGGCGCACCATCGACGCCCTGGCACGGGCCGAACGCCCGCTCTCGCTCCCGGCGCTGGAGCCCCTGGTCGACCTGCGGCGCGCCCGGCTGGAGACGATGCTCAAGGTGCTCGACGTCGACGGGGCCGTGCGGCGGGTGAAGGGCGGCTGGACGGCGACGGGGGCGCCCTGGTTCTACGACGCCGAGCGCTATGCCCGGGTGGCCCGCCAGCGGGCGGCCGAACAGCAGGCGATGCGCGACTACGCCACGACGGACGGCTGCCGGATGGAGTTTTTGCGCCGTCAGTTGGACGACGAGGAGGCGACCGCCTGCGGGCGCTGCGACAACTGTGCCGGCGCACGGTTCGACGAGGGTGTGTCCGCGGCCGCTCTGGACGCTGCCAAGGGGGAACTCGGGAGGCCCGGCGTGGAGGTCGAGCCGCGCAGAATGTGGCCGACCGGTCTGGCTTCGGTCGGTGTGAACCTCAAGGGAAAGATCCCGGCGACCGAGCTCTGCGGGCCGGGCCGGGCGCTCGGTCGGCTCTCGGACATAGGGTGGGGCAACAGACTGCGTCCGATACTCGGGGCCCAGGCTCCCGACGGGCCCGTGCCGGACGACGTGGCCAAAGCGGTGGTGACCGTACTGGCCGACTGGGCCAGGGGCCCGGGCGGCTGGGCGGCGGGGGTCGCCGATGCGGTGCCCCGGCCGGTCGGGGTCGTCACCGTCGCCTCGGGCCGTAGGCCTCAGCTGGTCGAATCCCTCGGCGGGCGCATCGCCGAGGTGGGGCGCATGCCCTTGCTCGGACGGGTGGAGCTGGCGCTGGGCGCCGATGAGGTCCCGATGTCGCAGACCAACAGCGCCCAGCGGGTCCGGGCCCTGCACGAGCGGCTGGTCGTAGGGTCCGAGTTGGCGGAGGCCCTGACCGCCGCCGGAGGGCCCGTCCTGCTCGTGGACGATCTCTCCGACACCGGATGGACACTCGCCGTGGCGGCGCGGTTGCTGCGGCGGGCAGGAGCGGAGGCGGTGTTTCCGCTGGTCCTCGCCGTTCAGGCGTGACGCGGGGCGTCGGCCGGGGCCCGATTGGGCAGGGATATCCCTGTCATACCGGTTGATTACCGTCAGCCTCGTCAATTGCTCGTTGCCGCCTGCCGATACGCCAGGAAGAATTGGACTCGCTCCCCGCACGGTCCTTTCGCGGGCCCGAAAGGGCTGTGCCGCGGCGCGCCCTCACCCGACCCTGCCCGCATCGTGGGCGCGTATGCGAAGGGAGGACCGTGACCTTCGGATTCGCTTCGTCCGCAGCCACTTCGATGTCAGCAACCGCCGACTCCGCCAACCGACTTGCCCGGATGCTCGAACCGGCCGAGTGGGCAGCGGCCGGCATACCCCTGCTGCGCAGCCCGCGTGAGGTGGTCAGCGGACTGCACGCCAGACACCGGCCGACCCCGGCCACCGCTGTGGTCGCCGTCCTCGATCACGAGGAACGCCTGACGGCGAGTGCTTCGTTCGCCCGCCGGTCGGTGACGGCGGACGGCTGGGAGTTCCGAAACTCGCTGCTGGCGCACCTACGCCGGGTCATCCCGCACGATCTGCGCCGCCGTACCCCTGTCCGCACCGCGGTCCTGCTCTACTGCCGCGAGGGGGACGAGCGCTGGACGGAGGAGGACGGTGCCTGGATGTGGGGTCTGCGCGACGCCTGCACCCTGCACGGCCTGCGCTGCGGCGCGTACATCACGCTGACCCGCGGCGGGTGGCAGGTGCTGGGCGAAGGCCGGGGCGGTCGCCGCCCGAACTCCGCGTCACGGCCCTCAGCCCTCGCCGACGCCGCGCTGGACCTGGACCAGCTGCCGTCGCGCACCGGCGGCGGGGCTGCCCAGGCACTGCACCGTTCCGCCGCTCGCTGAACACGCTTCGGACCCGGCCGCCCTTGTGGGGCAGCCGGGTCATCGAAGACGCCGGGCCTTCATGAGCCGAAGGGCGCGGTCGCCCGGAGGCGGCGTGCGCTTCGGCTCAGACGCCCGCGCCGATCGCAGCGTTGATCGTCTGCGGGTCGCCGCAGACGATCAGCAGCGCACCGGCGGACTCGCGGGCCTTGGCCAGTGCCCGCGCAGCCACGTCGTCGGCCGGGCCGTTGACCGCGACGATCACCACGGGACGGGGCTTGACCCGGTCCGCGGCCGCGACCGCGGCGAAGAAGACGTCGTCGCCCGCCTCGTGGTGGGCCCAGTAGGCGGCCTCGCCGAAGGACAGCTCGTGGGTCGCCCACGGGTGCTGGCCTTCCGTGGTCAGGACCAGGATGTCGCCGGGGGCACGGCCCGAGTCGAGCAGCAGGTCCACCGCTTCGTCGGCGGCGTCGAGCGCGCCGTCCGCGGATGCGGGGATGACCTGGAGCTGCGGCGCGGAACGATTCTCCGGCTGCGCCGCCTGGGGTTGGCCGGAAGTGGAATGCCGGCGCTGCGCCGGGGGCGCAGGCCGCGGGCCGGGCACCGGACGACCGGGGCGCGGCGTGGCCGCTGAACGCGGACCGGGTACGGGACGAGGGGTCGACGCGGCGCGGCCGGTGGCCGGGGTAGCGCGGGGACCCTGGGCGCTCTCGTGAATCTGAGGCTCCTCGGGGATGAGAGGCATGGGTGGTTGTCTATCAAACGCCGACGCCTCCGGCGTCGGCGGGTGGGCACATCTGCGCGATCAGAAATCGAAGCCGAGCTGGCCCCCGCTTTCCAGTGCGGCCGCCTCTGCGGAGAAACGGACCTTCTTCAGGTGCTGCCACCGGGGCAACGCGTCGAGGTAGGACCACGACAGACGGTGGTGAGCCGTGGGTCCGCGCTCTTCCAGGGCTGCCCTGTGCACGGGGGACGGATAGCCGGCGTTGGCATCGAACGCGAAGTGCGTGTACTCGCTGTTCTGCGAGCCCAGTTCGGCCATCAGGGCGTCCCTGCGCACCTTCGCGATCACCGATGCCGCGGCCACGGCGATGCATGACTGGTCGCCCTTGATGACGGTGCGGACCTGCCAAGGACTGCCGAGGTAGTCGTGCTTGCCGTCAAGGATCACCGCGTCCGGACGGACCGGGAGCGCTTCCAGAGCGCGCACGGCGGCGAGCCGGAGTGCCGCGGTCATGCCCAGTGCGTCGATCTCCTGGGGGGAGGCGTCGCCGAGGCCGTATGCGGTGACCCAGCGCTCCAGCACCGGAGCGAGTTCCGCCCGGCGCTTGGGGCTGATGAGCTTGGAGTCGGTGAGTCCGGCAGGCGGCTTGCGAAGACCGGTGATCGCGGCGCACACGGTGACCGGTCCCGCCCACGCTCCGCGTCCGACCTCGTCCACACCGGCGATGATCTTGGCACCGGTAGTGGCGCGCATCGAGCGCTCGACGGTGTGCGTGGGTGGTTCGTACGGCATGGCGTCTGCCAGCGTACGCCGAAGGGGGCGCCGGGAACACCCCAGGGGGTGTTCCCGGGACGCACGGATCGGCGGCAGCCCGCCGGGCGGGCGGCCCTACCGCTCGTGGGACGGAGTCCGGCGGGCTGTCAGCGGGAGGCGGACCGGAAGAACGGCACCGCGACCTGATCGATCAGCGCCTCGATCTCCGCGTCCTCCCACTCGCTGCCGCACACCTTGGTGCGATACATCATCATCGCGGGGATGACGTCGAAGGCGAGTTCCCGCAGGGCGTCGGGGCGGACCTCGCCGCGATCGACGCCCCGGCTCACCACTTCTCTGATGAGCGCGGTCGACGGCCGGATCACACCGTCGAGGATCACCGAGTGAAAGCGTTCCGCCGTCCTCGCGTCGCACTCGTGAAGCACCGAGCGCAGGGCCGAGCCGGAGGTGGACCACATCGCGTCGCGCATGCCCCGGCACAGCTGCTGGAGATCGTCACGGATGTTGCCCGAGTCCGGGGCCCGGCCGGGCGCCGGCATGGCGCTGCGCAGCGCCTCGGCGACCAGTTCCTCCTTGGAGGACCACCGCCGGTAGATCGCGGCCTTGCCCGTCTGGGCACCGGCCGCGACACCTTCCATGGTCAGGCCGTTCCAGCCGACCGTACTCAGCGCTTCCAGCGTCGCTTCGAGGATCGCGCTTTCCAGCACGGACCCCCGTCGGCGCAGGGACGCCACCGGCTGCCGAGCGGTGGCGGCCGATCGCGAAGTGACCATGAGCTTCTCTCCATCGAACAGGTGTGGTTCGCCTCCGCGAACCTTCCGAGTGGGGACCGGAAGGCACGAAGGCCGGGGAAAACCGGTGCGGGACCGAGCAGCTCCCGACCGGAGTCGACGGCTCCGAATCTCGCGGCAACGAAGATCCAGTGAACGCTTGCGTTCACTGGAGGGGACTCAGTAACGTTGACGTGACAGTGAACGAAGCCGTTCACTAATTCTCTTGCGGGGGACCTCCAGTGACAACCTCTCAGTTAGCCGCACGAAGCGCGCCGGGTGCGGCACGCCGGCAGGGCCGCCCAGGGATCGCCCTGGCCGTCATCGCCGCCTGTCAGTTGATGGTTGTGCTGGACTCCACAATCGTCAACATCGCCCTCCCGCACATCCAGGAAGCCCTGCGCTTCTCGACCACGGATCTGTCGTGGGTCCTCAGCGCCTACACTCTGACCTTCGGCGGCCTGCTGCTGCTCGGCGGCCGGGCCGGTGACATCCTGGGCCGCCGCCGGGTCTTCATGGCCGGCATCATCGTCTTCACGCTCGCCTCGCTTCTGGGTGGATTCGCCCAGGAGCCCTGGCAGTTGCTGGCGGCGCGCGCGCTCCAGGGCATAGGCGGCGCCATCGCCTCGCCCACCGCGCTCGCACTGATCACCACGACATTCCCGGAAGGTCCCGAGCGCAACCGTGCGTTCGGTGTCTTCGCCGCGGTCTCCGCAGGTGGCGGCGCCATCGGGCTGCTGGCGGGCGGAATGCTCACGGAGTGGCTGGACTGGCGTTGGGTCTTCTTCGTCAACGTGCCGATCGGCGTGCTGATCGCGGTGCTGACCCCGATGTACATCAACGAGTCCGACCGGCACTCCGGGCGTTTCGACATATCGGGGGCCCTGACCTCGACCCTCGGTATGGCGTCGCTGGTGTACGGGTTCATCCGGGCCTCCGAGGAAGGGTGGCGCGATTCGCTGACGCTCGCCTCGTTCGGTGCCGCTGTTCTTCTGCTCGCCGCTTTCGTGCTCGTCGAGATGAGGGCCAAGGAGCCGATCACACCGCTGCGGATGTTCGCCGACCGGAACCGCTCGGGCACGTACGTGATCATGCTCAGCCTGGCCGCCGCCATGTTCGGCATGTTCTTCTTCATCGTGCTGTTCGTACAGAACGTCCTGGGCTACAGCCCCATCGAATCCGGCCTGGCCTTCCTGCCGGTAACTGTCGCGATCATCATCGGAGCGGGGCTCTCCCAGCGGTTCCTGCCGGTCCTGGGGCCGAAGCCGTTCATGATCACCGGTTCGGCGCTCGCCGGAGCGGGTCTGTTCTGGCTGACGTTCATCACCCCCGGCAGTTCCTACGTAGCCGGGGTGCTGGGCCCGATACTGGTGTTCAGCTTCGGCATGGGGCTGAACTTCGTGACGCTCACGCTGACCGCGGTCTCCGGAGTCGCGCAGCACGAAGCGGGTGCGGCCTCCAGTCTGCTCAACGCGAGTCAGCAAGTGGGCGGTTCACTGGGGCTGTCGATCCTGGTCACGGTGTTCGGTACCGCCAGCCGCAATGAAGCCGAGAAGCAGGTGCCGCAGTTCCTGGCGCATGCGACACCGGAGCAGCAGGCCCAGTTCGCCAAGACCCACGAACTGCCCGGCCAGTGGGGCCATGCGGTGCTCACCCAGGGGATATCCACCGCGTTCCTCGCGGCGGTGGCCATGGCCGCTCTCGCGCTGCTGACCGCCGTCGTGATCATCCGCGTCCGCAAGAGCGACCTGGACGCGCTGAGCGGCAAGGCGGCCGCTGGAGGACCTGCGGCATAGCCGTGAGGCAGGTGCGCGGGCGTGAAGCCGACTGCGGGCCGCCCCGACGAAGGGACGGCCCGCGCGGCTCGCGCGCGGGCCGTACGCCGGACCGGTCAGTACGGGTCGTACGGGTCGTAGGCATCGCCCGTACCGCGCTCGTCGCCGTTGTCGCCCGAGCTCAGCCCCCGGCAGTCGAGGGCGCGGACACCGGGGTCCCAGTCGCCGAGGATGTCTCGGGCTCGCTTCTCGCCCCAACTCGTGGAGTACCAGGGCTCGTCCGAGTTCAGAAGCGCTTGCTGGATGTCCCGCAACGCGCAGGAGCGCAGGGGTTCCGGCAGGCTGTCGAGAGCGGGCACGGCGTCGGCCGACAGGCCCTTGAGGTACTCGATATCGATCGAGTGGTCGTTGCGGTAGCGCTGCACGTTCTGCTCGGCGATCACACCATCGGGCGAGATCAGGCCGAAGGCCAGTACGCCGACGGCCGCGCTCGCCGCGACGGCGCGGGGCAGCAGCCGGGGGCCGAAGACGCCGGCCGCCATGATCAGTACGAGGACCACGCCGAGCCAGAGTTCCACGGCGGCCACGGAGATCCTGAGCCTGGTCAGACCGTATGCGTCGACATAGAGGTCCATGCGCCGCAGGGCCGAGGCGACCACGACGAGCGTCAGCAGACACAGGGTGCCGAGAACGCCACGGACCAGGGTGCGGTCGCGAGCCCCGCCGCGCGGGGCCCAGCGCAGGGCGAGCGCGATGACGCCGAGCGTGAGGACCGTGGCCCACAGCAGCTGCCAGAAGCCCTGGCGGGCGTACTCGGCGTAGCTGAGATCCGTCTCGGCCATCACCTTGTCGTAGCCGCCGAGCAGCACCGTGAGCTGAATGGCGAGGAAGACCGCGAAGAGGAGGTTCAGAACGATCAGCGGGAGCGCCCATTCCAGCCGTCCGCGCGCCTTGCCCGGCCGCACCTTCACTCCGTCCCAGCGGACCGGGGCAGCGGCGGTGTAGGCGGCGGCCAGGGCGCCGACGAGACCGAGGAGGCCGAGGAAGGTCCGCCACGGGCTGTCGCCCACCGACACATCGGGCGTCAGGCTGCTCAGCAGATCCGCGAAGGCGGCGTCGGCGCTCGCGAAGAGCGCACCGAACACGATGAGCAGGACGACGGCCACCGCCGCGGACCGGACGACGACACCGGCCCGGCCCTTGGACCCCGACATGCGGTCGCGCAGCCCCCGCGCACCCCAGCCCAGCGATGCGAACACGGAGGTGAACAGGCCCAGGGACCCCAGGAACACGCCGAGCCAGCTTCTGCTGCCGTGCAGCGCCAGCGAGCCCAGTGCCAGAGCGGATACCAGCGCGAGGAACGTGGGCCAGCCCGCGTCACGGAGCGCCGGGACGACCAGCAGCCCCAGCCCACCGATCCCCCACACCGCGGCCCAGGGGCGAAGCCTGCGGCCGGCCGCCCGCGCGGCCAGGTACGCGCCGGCCGACGCGGGCAGGGCCACGAGCAGCATGTTCAGCCCGATGCCGTCGCCCAGCAGCGTCATGCTGAGCAGGGTCGTCGCGAGGACGGCCCAGAGGGTGCCGGTGTGAACGGGGCCCGGCTTTCCGGCCCGGAGCCGTGTCACCACCGAGGGCGGCGGCTTGCCCCAGGGGGATGGCGGCTGCGGTCCGGCCTGCCGCTGCGTCGCGTAGGCCGGGATCTTCGGCGGCTCGGGAACGGTGCCGCCGCCCGCACCGGGGGCTGCGGACAACTGGCCGGACGCGGTCGTCGGCTTCGGAGGCGTCGGCTCAGGCGGTGCGAGGCGTTCCGGCGCGGGTCGTTCCGGCTCGGGCTGTGCGGGTTGTTCCGGCTCGGGCTTCGGCCGGGGTATATCCGACGGTGCTTCTGACACGGGACCCCTCCCCACCGGGGCCCGCTCACGCGTGCTCGGGCCAGCGCGTGGTACCCCGGCATCTCCATTGGTGCACGCCTCGGGTCATGATCACCGAGGGCGGCATGGCCGACAGGGTATCCCCGTGTCGCGGCCGTCAGCCGGGGGCGGCGGTGCTGTGGCAGGACCGTGACAGTCGGCAGCGGCAGGTCCGGCTACGGGGTCGTCCAGTCGGGCAGCGCTTCCGTGCGGGCCGCCCAGTGCGCCGGAGGGGCGCCGGCGGTGCCCGACGCGATCACGCCGCCGACGATCGCGCACGTCGTGTCCACGTCGCCGCCGGCCTGGGCGGTCACCCAGAAGGCCCGCTCGAAGTCGCCGAGGCTCCGCGCCGCGGACCACAGGGCGAACGGGACGGTGTCGTGGGCGCTGGTGCGCCGGCCGTTGCCGAGGACCGCCGCGACGGTGCCCGCGTCCTGGTAGTCCAGCATGTCGCGCGCCCGGCGCAGCCCGGCACCGACGGCGCTGCGCGGCACGAGCGCGACCACGCCGTCCAGCAGGGCCTCCGGCGTGGGCGGCCCGTCCGGTGAGGCGACGAGCGCGGCGGCCGCGGCGACGGCCATCGCGCCCACGACGGCCTCGCGGTGCTGGTGGGTGGTGTACGAGGAGATCTCGGCCTGGTGCGTGGCCTGCTCGGGGTCGTCCGCGTACCAGGCGCCGAGCGGGGCGATGCGCATCGACGAGCCGTTGCCCCAGCTGCCCTGGCCGTTGAACAGGGAGGAGGCGAGTTCGCGCCAGTCGCCGCCCTCGCGAACCAGGCGGAGCATGCGGTTCACGGCGGGGCCGTAGCCGCGGTCGAAGTCGTGGTGGTCGGCGAACGAGTGGGCGAGGGCGTCCTGATCGATGCGGCCCTGTGCGCACAGGACGGCCACGACGGAACAGGCCATCTCTGTGTCGTCGGTCCACTGCCACGGCCCGGCGGGCAGGGCACGGTCCTTCAGGAGCGGGTAATTGGCGGGCACGAAGAACTGGGAGCCCAGGGCATCTCCCACGGACAGGCCGCGCAGGCTGGCGAGGGCGCGTTCGAGGCGCTGGTCGGAAGCGGATTCGGTCATCGTTTCCACTCTATCCGGTGATGCCGTAGGGCTCAGGGGTTCGCCATCGTTCGAAGGGCCGGTCGAGCGTGTAGCGCCCGTTCTCACCGAGGAGCAGCGTCCGCGATTCCCCGTTCCCCGGATTGGAAAGCGATTCGAATTCGGCCACGGACCAGTGGAACCAGCGCATACAGAAGAGGCGCATGGTGAGGCCGTGGGTGACCAGCAGGACGTTCGGCGGGTGGTCGGGCGCCAGGAAGCTGCGGTGGAGGCTCTCCAGGAAGGCGCCGACCCGGTCGTAGACGTCCGCCCCGGACTCGCCCTGCGCGAAGCGATAGAAGAAGTGCCCGTAGGCGTCCCGGTACGCCTTCTGCAGCCTGACGTCGTCGTGGTCCTGCCAGTTCCCCCAGTCCTGCTCGCGCAGCCTCGGCTCCTCGCGCACCCGTACCCGGTCGGGCTCCAGGCCGAAGGCGGCGAAGGTCTCGTGGGTGCGCCGGTACGGAGAGACGTACACACTGACCCGCTCGTCGCCGAACTGTTCACGCAGCCGTGCCCCGGTCTCGAAGGCCTGCCGCCGGCCCACGGCGGTGAGCCTCAGCGCGTGGTCGGGCTCGCGCTCGTAGACGGTGTCGTCGGCGTTGCCCTCGGACTCACCGTGGCGGACGAGGACGATGCGTTTCGGTCGTGCCATACATCGACCCTAGAACGAGTCGCCGCCGTTCGAGTACCTGTCCGAAAATCGTCGGTGCAGCGGTGCCGCGGGGGATCACGCCGTGCAGGGCGATCACACCGTCCAGGACGGTTCGAGTTGCACCACGTCGCCGGCGAGCGCCGCCACGTCCTCCTCCGTACCCGCGCGCGCCGAGAGCCGGTCGACGCTGCCCGGCCGGTACTTTCCGCGTTCGGCGCTGGACTGCCACATCGACAGGACCAGGAACTCGTGCCCCGGCGCCTCGCCGAAGATCCCGCGCAGCATGCCGGGCGATCCGGCCATCGCCGGGTTCCACACCCGCTGCTGCATGAGCGCGAAGTGTTCGACCCGGTCCTCGTGGACCCGGCTGTGGGCCACCCTGAGCACGTCGGCGTCCGTGAATCGGGGTTCGAAGCCGGTCTTCACGTCGAAGCGGTACTCGAAGAGCTTGACCTGGAGGTCCTGGTACGTGCCGGCCTGCGCCGCGGCCAGGGTGTCGTGGCCGCGCGCCATGAAGGAGTCGTAGAAGACCCGGTTCTCCCAGAAGGCGAAGACGTGCGCCACCTCGGGCCGGCCGCGGCTCCAGCCGCCGCCCTGCCCCCTGAAGCCCGGCTCACCCAGCAGCCCCGCCCACTTCCGCTGCCCCCGTTCGAAACCCCGACGGTCCGACACACTGCAGCGAATCCACTTGACCAGCACGGCGCCATGGTACGGCGGCCGGACGTGGCGTGGGTCACGCTCCCACGGAGTGCGCCGGAACCAGCCGTCTCGCGCCCGATCCTGGCCCGTTTCAGCCGCTGGTTCCCAAGCCGGTTGGTTCCGGCCCGAGTTGCCGAGATGATCGGAGGAGGAACCAGGAGCGCCGGTCCCGCGCGCAGGAGGGAAGTCCGATGAGCACGCCCAACAAGGATTTCGAGAAGGTCGAGGTGCGGGTCAAATGGGACCCCAGCGACCGCGGTGAGGCGCCCAACGACCTGGACATCATCGCGGCGACCTATTCGGCGGACGAACCGTACGGCAGCCCGGTGTACCTGGTGCACCACGACAGCCGGGCGCCCGACGGCACGATCATGCTCGAACGCGACAGCAGGACCGGTCAGGGCTTCGGCTACGACGAGGTGATGACGCTGGAGCTGAACCGGATCTCCGAGTCCTACGCGCGGGTCGTCGTCGGCGTCGCCATCCAGCAGCGCGACGGCCGCAAGACGTTCGGCGCCATACAGAACACCGGGATGCAGGTCCGCGAGGGCTACACCACGCTGTCCGAGGACGACTTCTCCTCGGTGGGCGACGCGACCGCGGCCGTCGTGGCCGAATTCGTACGCGATGCCTCCGGCGTCTGGCGCTTCCACGACGTCGTCCGGGGCTTCGACGGCGACCCGGACGCGTTCGCCGCCGCGATGGGCGGCCGCGAGTTCGGCGCCTGAGCCGCGTAGAGCCCAGGCCGGGTACGCGTAACAACTGAGTCGCGTAAAGGAGTGCGGGCAGGTCTTCCGGGGAAGACCTGCCCGCACTCACTGTCAGCCCCGGCGCCTCAGCGCACCGGGCTCACCACTACTGGCGGAGAGCACTTATTCCTGACGTGCGCTATTCCTCGGTATCCGACTCTCGATCGGGGAACGCACGCAGCCTCAGCTGTGGCGCCCGGTGGTCGGCGAGCCACCGCATCCGGTTGTCATCCGCAGTGAACCCGGCGCGTGCCGTCTCGGTCCACTCTTCTCGGTCGAGGACTTCGAGGTACGTGTCTCGGAGCGCTTCCTGCTGAGTCGCAGTGCACCCCGCAGCCTCGGGAGGCTCCGTGGTCAGGTGTTGAGCGAGCACCGCGATCGTGAAGTAGCGCTCGTTCGTCGGGCTGAGCGAACCCACATGGCGAGCATAAGCTTCTAGAACCGCTCTCGAATGGGGGTAGTGAGCGAGGGTAAGCCCCATTCCCCCGCAGTCGCTCATCAGATGGAGCAGTCGACCGATGTGGTCGACCATCTCGCTGTCGGTACCAAGGTCTGCAAGCGCCTCATGGAGTCTGGCGACTGTGGCGACCTTGCCGGCGAAGTATCCGTTGAGGAAGTCGCCGTCGCAGGCCCTGCGAAGCAGCCATGGCCGGGCAGCCGGGTCGTCGAGTCTGCAAAGAGCTTCGACGACATAGACGCGTCCCCAGCCGGTGACTCGCTCGGCAAGCCAGAGCAGGGCCTCCACTCCTCCTGGCCGACTCTCGAAAGCATGCGCCGCCAGTGGCCCGAAGCGGTTGGAGAGCAGTCCGATCGTTTGAATCAACGGGATGTCATCGGCTGTTCCCACGGCAGCGAGCAGGGCCAGTCCCACGGTGACCGAGCATCGGTCGGTGCCTTGTCGCACCAGCCAGCGGCCCGTTTGGCGAACGCGCTCTCTGTCCGCCTTCTCGGCTGCAGCGGCGATGTGCTCGTTGGGGTGGATTGGGATGTAGACGTCGTGGAAGGCATCGGCCAACGCATCCGGAAGGGCAGAGGCCCGCGCGAAATGTGCATCGAGGATGAACGCCGCGTCCTTGCCGACCGAGTGCCGGTCCTCAGGTGTTCGCGGGCCTTTCCGGTGACGGTGCGCCCCGTTGTCGGGGTACGGCTCCCCGTCGCGATGAAGCGGCTCCCCCGGAGCCAGCTGATGCAGCCGGAGGGCATGGTCGAACAGTGTTGTCGGTGATCCGGGCAGTCCTACCCCGGTCGTCCCGCTCATCGGCGGACGGGGGACTCGATTCTCTTGATCATGCCCCGAAGAATGCCATGACAGCGATCGCAGCGACAAGCCCTCGACGCGGCGGCACGCTGCGTCAAACACAACAGCCAGGCGTCACATGCGCCGAAGGCGGTGGAGCCTCAAGACCGACTCCACGCCCTGACCAGGCAACCTATGCCTCAGCGGTGCCCAGAATCCTGGCGGCGGGGCACCTATTCTCGACGTCCACTATTCCCCTGGCTGAGGATGTCGAGGTCGTCATCCCCCTCCCCGCGCAGCCAGGTAGACGGCCCAGTCCCGTTTCACATGACCAACCCACTCGACGGCTGTGTCGATGTGGATGCCTAACATCTCGTTCAGGATCGGTGCAGGCAGGTCTGAGGCCAATGCCATCAGCGCAGTGTTGCGAGAGGCGCGGACGTCGATCCCGTGTCGCAGCAGTCGCCCTGAGAGCTTGGGGCCCTCAATGGGACGGCCAGCGAGAGCTCCTGGGAAGATCCAGCTAACGGATCTGGGAGTTACGCGCCCCACGAGGGACCGCGATGTCGCCTTTTCCATCTGCTCGTTGAGCAGTCTGGCCAATGCGGGCGGCAGCAGCAGCGGGTGGCTGCCCATCTGAATATGGGCGTTGCCCTCGCGGACTTGGATGTCCTGATGCACCAGTTGAGCGATGCGAGTTATGGGCATGCCGTAGAGCAGCGTCAGGACCCCCGCTGACCGAACGTCCAGTGGCAGGCCAGAGTCATGAACGCATCGGTGGAGCAAGGCCAGATGCTCGTCCTCGTCCAGGAAATTGGAGGGCTCCCCATCGGGCCGCCAGGGGACGTGAAGGTCGGAGATGAGACGGCACCGCCGAGCCCATCGCAGGAAGTCACGCAGGTTGCACTGTGTGCTCGCGCCGGCAGCAAGCCGCTGGTCCAAATGCGGCTGCCGAACATCCGCCAAGGAGAGCCCCTGCCCTTCGATCCACTCCAGAAATGCGTGAGCCACGGAGACTTGCGTGCGGGCGTACTTGATGGTGGAAGTCGTGTTACCTCTGGCGCTAGCCTGGTGTCGAACTCGCCGTAGTACAACCCATTGCGCATAGGGCTGAAGGATACTCCGGCGCTGGGTTGCGACGGTGGTCAAGTAGCTCTGCAGCCAGCGTTCCATTCCTGCCACGTGTTCGTCCCGCTCCGGGAGAACAGCGACATGGACGAGCAACTGCCTTAAGTGAACTGCCGCCTGACGGCCCGGGAACGTGTCGAGCAGTTCGTGTGTTACCGAGTATCCCGAGATGAGAAGGTCCCGCAGCATGGCTGCTCCGCTATTCCCCCTCCGGCATCCAGAGCAAGACCGGGCGCGGTTTTTCTACTGCGCCGAGAGCACTGGTGAGAGGCTGGAGCGGCGTACCTTCAGTGGGCCCAAATTGCTCATTCAGCTGATCCCGGAGAACACATCGCGCACACTCTCCATTCCTATAAATATCGCCTGCGTTGCCGCATGTGGAACAGGGATAGGTCAGATCAACGCCTACACAGGGGCCACAGACTTGGCGCTGCTGTTCGTCGATGCCGATCAGCGGACGTCGTTCGCCGCACATGACACACTCAGCTGGGTTCACGCAGATGTAGCGGTAGCAACCGTCACAGACAGGACCCATGGGCCACCATGCTGTTGTCGGCCTCTGGCGAGCGCACCGTGCGCACGTCCGCTGCGGCCGGTCTCGACAGCTCCGACAGACCGGGGTATCAGTCGTGACACGGAGGCAAGGACGTTCGCGCCCGCAGGAAGAGCACGTCATGGTCGGGCCTGGATCGCAGTTGCCACAAAGGTCCGGATGTCCATCTCGCGCACGGGTCTTGATGCGACGTATGCGGCCGCAGGAACCACACAAGCGCTGAGGATGAACGTAGCAACTGGAGCACACAGGGCCAGACGTAGTGTTTGCTTTAACGGGCCGCGTGTCACCACACCGGACGCATTTCCTTTTAGGCCGGGAATAGCAGCCCTCACAAAAGGGCTTCCCATCCGGGCCGCGGTTCACCACTCGGCGCGCGCCCACAGACCGTGCACGCCTCATGCCGTGCGGGGTCGCTGCCGTAGCAGTTCCGGCAGATGGCGCCGCCGGCGTCTCGGGCGTTGACTGGTGCGGTCTTCCCGCAGCGACTGCACGGAAGTGCGGTCGCTGCGGGCTTTGCACATCTGACAGATGCGTGCTCCTTCGCCGTTGGTGAAGCGAAGCACTCGGCGCTTTTCGCAGCTGGCGCATGGCGGGACGACCACTTCTGTGCACCCTTCGGACTCCAGTTCCGTTAGCAACCGGAACATGGCCATAGGTAGCTTCGCGCTGCCACTGGTCAAGGCGTCAGAGTGCTCGACAACGTGTTCCTGTAGCCAGTACAGAGCCTTTTCTGGCGCGACTCGGTCTACGACTGCACGCAGCTCAGACAATGACAGTGAAGGTAATTGCGGGGCAAGGAGGGCAACAACCTCGCCCACGCGCTCATGGCGTTTCACGAGAAGTCCGGGCGCCGAATCGAGGCCCGTCGTGGTTGAGGAGGTGCGCTGGTGCCGCTCGACGGCCCGGTGCCGGTCTTGCGTACCAATTGCTCAACGGTGGTCACTTCGATCAGCTCCTGAACACCGCAGCCAAGAATGTCGCACAAGGCTGCGAGCGTGTCCATGGACAAGCGTTGCGGCGGCTGAGTGACCAGGCGGTACACCTGCTCGCGAGACAGATGCACACCGCGCTCCGCGAGCAACGGCACCAGGTCGCTGGTCTGGAACATTCCTTGCTTTGCTATGATCTGACGTAGGTGCCAGCGATAACCCATCTTTTTGATCATTGCTGCGACTCCCAGAGTGATGCGTGCCGCCGCTGCAAGGATTGCTGCACTAAGCGATTGCGGAACTCGTCGGAGACTCCTGTGTAAATCGCGGTGGTGGAAGCATGGGAATGCCCAACCTGGTCTTGCACAAATTTCTCGGGGTAGCCGAACTCGACCAAGTGCGTTACATACGAGTGCCGGAGGGAGTGCAGGTCGAGCGCTTCGGGAAGTCCAGCATCATTCCGAGCCTGTTCGAAGGCTTCGTTGATACCTCGCCAGGAAAGTCGGCCCCGGCGTTCAGTCACCCAAAGCGCAGGGTGACTTCCCGGCGAAAGGAGTGGACGCGCCTCCGACACCCACTGCTGAAGCACGGGAACAATCCAGTCTATTTCGGGGACGGTGAGTACAGTCCGGCGCTTGGGCTGTCCGCCGCGTGATGACTTGCCGAAGCAGACGAACAACGCCCCGTAGGCGCCGTAGTCAGCGGCTCTCGGATTTCTCCGCAGGTCAACAACGTCCAGCCCCCAGGCTTCCCTTCGACGGAGACCGAAGGCGTATACGGTCTTGAGCAGTGTGGCGTCCCGCATGGCAGCTGCCGCCCCCTTCCGGCGGCGAGCTCGGATCTCCTCGACTCTTGCGTCCGCAGCGTCCAGCAGCGATTGCACTTCGTCGTACGTCAACGGCCGCCGGCCTGGGTTCCCCTCGTATTCTGAAGCGTACGCAACCGTGTTCCATTCGTGCAGGATTTGGGTGGGGGCTGCGTCGAACCGCTCTTGGCATACCGCTGGCCAGGAGTACCGCGCATCCGTGACGTACTACATGAACAGCCGGAGTCCGTTCTGGTATCCCCGGGCCGTCGACACCATCACCGGCCGCGGACCAGACCGGAGATGACTGATGAACTCCTCCGCCTCCTGGGCCTGCCACTGCCAGGGGTACTGCCCGGTGAAATGTGCGAATCGTCGTACGAGATCGATCCTCGCCTTGATCGTGTCCGCCTTCAGGAAGCGGGCCCTCTGCTGCGTCGCCCACCCATCCAGCATCGCCGCGAACATCGCTGGGGCGGGGTCAAGGTGCACCACACCGTCGACGAGTAGCAGACGTGCCGATCCAGCCAATTCAGCCGCTTTAGTCACGTTGCATTCAACGCAACATCGTTGAATCGGTTACGGCGACACGCCTGACCAGCAGAAACAGGGCTGGCCGCCCCGGGTGTAGGCCCGGGGCGGCCAGGTATCACTTCTTCTTGGTCTTGCCGGTCTTCGTCTGCGACAGCGCGCTGGCCGCCACGGACTTCTGCGCCGGGGTTGCCTTCGGGCTGTTCAGCAGCTTGCTGGCCTTCGAGGCGACCTTCTTGCTGGTCTGACGCTTGTTCGCCATGTTCATCACTCCCTTCCTGGTTGCTTTTGCATCGCAGACCAGGACGTGATGTCATGCAGGCTCCTACACCGCGCAGGACACAACGTTCCTGACTGCAACGATCGCCCGGCCTCCCACAAGGCTGGGCGTTCGTCATTCCAGGGAGCTTGCACCCCCGGAACGATCTTCTCGCGCCTTTGGCGCGACGCGCGTTCCCGGAACGCAGTCGTGGTGTACCGACCGCAGAAGGGAGGGGCGCCAGCCCAGGGCCGACGCCCCTCCCTCACAGAGATCACGCTTCGGGTTCAGCTACGTCGTATGTTGCATCCGACGCAATTCCGCCCAGTTTCAGCTGCAGCCGCTGGTCGAGCCGCAGCCCTCGCAGATGTAGCAGGAGCCGGCGCGCTGCATCTTCGTGCCGCAGGAGAAGCAGAGCGGCGCGTCCGCGCTGATGCCGAGCTGCATCTCGACGAGCTCCGCCGACGTGTGCGCCGTCCTCGGCTCGGCCTTCGCGGTCTCCTGGACCGGGGCGACCGCCTTCAGCGGTTCGGTGCGCACCGGGGCCGTCTGGGCCAGCGTCTCGGCCTCCAGCTGCTCCTCCTCGAACGTCGGCTCGTAGGAGCCGGTGTCGAGGTGGCGCTGGCGCTCCTCGGCGGAGTGGATGCCGAGGGCGGAGCGGGTCTCGAAGGGCAGGAAGTCCAGCGCCAGGCGGCGGAAGATGTAGTCGACGATCGACTGCGCCATCCGCACGTCCGGGTCGTCGGTCATGCCGGCCGGCTCGAAGCGCATGTTGGTGAACTTCGAGACGTACGTCTCCAGCGGGACGCCGTACTGCAGGCCGACCGAGACCGCGATGGAGAAGGCGTCCATCATGCCCGCGAGGGTCGAGCCCTGCTTGGACATCTTGAGGAAGACCTCGCCCAGGCCGTCGTCCGGGTAGGAATTGGCGGTCATGTAGCCCTCGGCGCCGCCCACCGTGAACGAGGTGGTGATGCCGGGCCGGCCCTTGGGCAGGCGCTTGCGGACCGGGCGGTACTCGACGACCTTCTCGACCGCGGTACGGATGGTGTCCTCGGCCTTGGCCGCGACGGCCTCCTTCTCCTTCTCCTTGGTCTTGGCGGAGAGGGGCTGGCCGACCTTGCAGTTGTCGCGGTAGATCGCGAGCGCCTTGACGCCCATCTTCCACGCCTCGAAGTAGACCTCCTCGACGTCCTCGACGGTGGCCGACTCCGGCAGGTTGACCGTCTTGGAGAGCGCGCCGGAGATCCACGGCTGGATGGCCGCCATCATGCGGACGTGGCCCATGGCGGAGATGGACCGCTCGCCCATCGCGCAGTCGAAGACCTCGTAGTGCTCGGTCTTGAGGCCGGGGGCGTCGATCACATTGCCGTGCTCGGCGATGTGGGCGACGATCGCCTCGATCTGCTCCTCCTGGTAGCCCAGGCGGCGCAGGGCCTGCGGAACGGTGCCGTTGACGATCTGCATCGAGCCGCCGCCGACCAGCTTCTTGAACTTGACCAGGGCGAGGTCGGGCTCCAGGCCGGTGGTGTCGCAGGACATCGCGAGACCGATGGTGCCGGTGGGCGCGATGACCGACGCCTGCGCGTTACGGAAACCGTTCTTCGCGCCGAGCCGGAGCACGTCCTGCCACGCCTCGGTGGCGGCGGCCCAGATCGGGTTGTCCAGGTCGTCCCCGTGGACGGCCGCGGCGTTGGCGTCGGCGTGCTGCTTCATGACGCGCTGGTGCGGCTCGGCGTTGCGGGCGTAGCCGTCGTACGGGCCGACGACCGCGGCCAGCTCGGCGGAGCGCTTGTACGAGGTGCCGGTCATCAGCGAGGTGATGGCGCCGGCGAGCGCGCGGCCGCCGTCGCTGTCGTAGGCGTGGCCGGTCGCCATCAGCAGGGCGCCCAGGTTGGCGTAGCCGATGCCGAGCTGGCGGAAGGCGCGGGTGTTCTCGCCGATCTTCTCGGTGGGGAAGTCGGCGAAGCAGATGGAGATGTCCATCGCGGTGATGACCAGCTCGACGACCTTGGCGAAGCGCTCGGACTCGAAGGACTGGTTGCCCTTGCCGTCGTCCTTGAGGAACTTCATCAGGTTCAGCGAGGCGAGGTTGCACGAGGTGTTGTCCAGGTGCATGTACTCGCTGCACGGGTTCGAGCCGTTGATCCGGCCGGACTCGGGGCAGGTGTGCCAGTGGTTGATCGTGTCGTCGTACTGGATGCCCGGATCGGCGCAGGCCCAGGCGGCCTCGGCCATCTTGCGGAAGAGGGACTTGGCCTCGACCTCTTCGATGACGTCGCCGGTCATGCGGGCGCGCAGCCCGAACTTGCCGCCGGACTCCACGGCCTTCATGAACTCGTCGTTCACACGGACCGAGTTGTTGGCGTTCTGGTACTGGACGGAGGTGATGTCGTCCCCGCCCAGGTCCATGTCGAAACCTGCGTCGCGCAGGGCGCGGATCTTCTCCTCCTCCTTCACCTTGGTCTCGATGAAGTTCTCGATGTCGGGGTGGTCGACGTCGAGAATGACCATCTTGGCCGCACGGCGGGTGGCGCCACCGGACTTGATCGTTCCGGCGGAGGCGTCGGCGCCCCGCATGAAGGAGACGGGACCGGAGGCGTTGCCGCCGGAGGAGAGGAGTTCCTTGGAGGAACGGATGCGGGAGAGGTTCAGGCCGGCGCCGGAGCCGCCCTTGAAGATCATGCCCTCTTCCTTGTACCAGTCGAGGATCGACTCCATGGAGTCGTCGACGGACAGGATGAAGCAGGCGGAGACCTGCTGCGGCTGGGGCGTGCCGACGTTGAACCACACCGGCGAGTTGAAGCTGAAGATCTGGTGCAGGAGGGCGTACGCCAGCTCGTGCTCGAAGATCTCCGCGTCGGCGGGGGAGGCGAAGTACTGGTGGTCCTCGCCGGCCTTCCGGTACGTCTTGACGATCCGGTCGATCAGCTGCCGCAGACCGGTCTCGCGCTGCGGGGTGCCGACAGCGCCCCGGAAGTACTTGCTGGTGACGATGTTGACCGCGTTCACCGACCAGAAGTCGGGGAACTCGACGCCACGCTGCTCGAAGTTGATCGAGCCGTCGCGCCAGTTGGTCATGACGACGTCACGGCGCTCCCAGACAACCTCGTCGTACGGATGCACGCCGGGGGTGGTGTGGATGCGCTCGATGCGCAGGCCCTGCTTGGACGCAGTCGACTTGGTCCCCTTGTTGCTGCGGGAACCTCGTGCCGGGCCGCTCGCCGTCTCTGTCATGCCGCCTCCCATATGTGGGCAAAAACGCCCTGAAGTGCCGAGAACTTCCCCAGCACAGTGTGTGTCTGATGCTTCGGGCGCCGCATTCGTCATACGTCGCCCGGAGCAAGGTCCAGGTGCCGGCCCCGCGCCCGATCCCCGGATCGGCGCGGCCGGCTGCCGCTAGTCGGCGGCGACGGCGGGCGCGGGGACCTCAAGGGTCTCGCCGCCCCCGCTTGCTTCCGCGAGGGGCCGCCGCTCACGGAGTTCCGCGATGGCGGCCTCGAAGTCTTCGAGGCTGTCGAACGCCCGGTAGACGGACGCGAACCGCAGGTAGGCGACGAGGTCGAGTTCCCGCAGGGGGCCGAGGATGGCCAGGCCCACATCGTGTGTGGTGAGCTCCGCGCTGCCGGTCGCCCGCACCGCCTCCTCGACCCGCTGGCCGAGCTTGGCGAGGGCGTCCTCGGTGACGGGCCGCCCCTGGCACGCCTTGCGCACTCCGGAGATGACCTTCGTGCGGCTGAAGGGTTCGGTCACGCCGCTCCGCTTGACCACCATGAGTGAACAGGTCTCCACCGTGGTGAAGCGGCGGGAGCAGTCGGGGCACTGGCGGCGCCGTCGGATCGAGGTCCCGTCGTCGGTGGTGCGACTGTCGACGACCCGGCTGTCGGGGTGCCTGCAGAAGGGGCAGTGCATGGCTCCCAACCCTCCTTCACAGCACGACTGAATAGCCTCTTCAGGCCCGTTCCGGGGCCCTCGAAGCGGTCTCAAGCATAGGCGATGACCGCACCCCCGATTCACGGGGACCACTACCTCTGGGCGGCCGGAGCAATCCAACCACTAGATCTTGGGTTCGGCCGCGCATTCAGCCCTGGGCGCGTGTCGCACCGGAGGGCGGCCGGAAGGCAGCGTAAGGCCGAGCAAGAGGGTACGGGAAGCACCCGGACGACGGACGACCGGGCGGGCACCCCGCGCGCGGTCGGCGGAACACGCCGCGTTACGGTCGGGGAGGCCGCCGGCACCCCTCGCACGGCGAGTGCCGGGCACGTGTCGTCGCACTCCGTAGGCAGGCTCATACACCTCGCGCCGAAGCCCCGGAAGTCTTTTATTCGTTTTTCACTCGAACGTGTGTTTGGCGCAACCTTTCGAAAGCTACTACCGTTGTCCAGCCAGGGAGACCATTCGAGAGGGGCCGCCGACGTGACCACCACCGCAGACAGTGCCATCATCACTGCCCAGGACCGCTCCCAGAGCCGACTCGAGCCGGTGCATGCCATGAATGACTCAGTCACGAACACGGAGGGCCCGGAGCCCGGCCGCCCAGCGCGCTCGCTCCCCGGACGCCCTCCCGGAATCCGGGCGGACAGCTCGGGGCTCACGGACCGGCAGCGGCGGGTGATCGAGGTCATCCGGGATTCCGTCCAGCGGCGCGGCTACCCGCCGTCGATGCGGGAGATCGGACAGGCGGTGGGCCTCTCCAGCACCTCGTCCGTCGCCCACCAGCTGATGGCCCTGGAGCGCAAGGGCTTCCTGCGCCGCGACCCGCACCGCCCCCGCGCGTACGAGGTCCGCGGCTCCGACCAGCCGAGCACCCAGCCCGCCGACACCACGGGCAAGCCCGCCGCCTCGTACGTGCCGCTGGTGGGCCGGATCGCCGCCGGTGGCCCGATCCTCGCCGAGGAGTCCGTCGAGGACGTCTTCCCGCTCCCCCGCCAGCTGGTCGGCGACGGCGAGCTGTTCGTGCTCAAGGTCGTCGGCGACTCGATGATCGAGGCGGCCATCTGTGACGGCGACTGGGTCACCGTCCGGCGCCAGCCCGTCGCGGAGAACGGCGACATCGTGGCCGCCATGCTGGACGGCGAGGCCACGGTGAAGCGCTTCAAGCGCGAGGACGGCCATGTCTGGCTGCTCCCCCACAACGCCGCCTACCAGCCGATCCCCGGCGACGAGGCGACCATCCTCGGCAAGGTCGTCGCGGTGCTGCGCCGGGTCTGAGACCCACCCTCCGCTCTCTGGACAAGCAGAAAGGGCCCCGATCCCGGTTCGTGCCGGGACCGGGGCCCTTTCTGCTGTGTGTCCCCGAGTCCGGTGTACGGCCCCGAGCGGTCAGCGTCCGTCCGCCTTGGCGGCCGCGTCGATCGCGGCGAGCGAGCGGCGGACCTGGTTGCGGTCGGTGGTGTACCAGAAGTCGGGGAGCGAGGCGCGCAGATAGCTGCCGTACCGCGCGTTGGCCAGCCGCGGGTCGAGCACCGCGACGACGCCCTTGTCCCCCGTGGCCCGTACGAGACGGCCGGCTCCCTGGGCCATCAGCAGCGCGGCATGCGTGGCCGCCACCGCCATGAAGCCATTGCCGCCCCCCTCCTCGACCGCCTTCTGGCGCGCGCTCATCAGCGGATCGTCGGGGCGCGGGAAGGGGATGCGGTCCATGATCACCAGCTGGCAGCTGGGCCCCGGCACATCGACGCCCTGCCAGAGCGACAGCGTGCCGAAGAGGCAGGTCTCCGGGTCGGCGGCGAAGTTCTTGATCAGCTCGCCCAGGGTTTCCTCGCCCTGGAGCAGGATCGGCTTCTCCAGCCGGCCGCGCAGCTCCTCGGCCGCCGCCTTCGCCGCCCTCATCGAGGAGAACAGCCCCAGAGTGCGCCCGCCGGCCGCCTCCACCAGCTCGGACAGCTCGTCCAGCATGTCCGTGCGCGAGCCCTCCCGGCCGGGGGTCGCCAGATGCCGGGCGACGTACAGGATGCCCTGCTTCGGGTAGTCGAACGGCGAGCCGACGTCCAGGCCCTTCCACTGCGGTACGTCCTCGCCGGCCGTGCCCTCCGGGGCGAGGCCCAGCGAGGCGCCCACACCGTTGAAGTCACCGCCGAGCTTGAGCGTGGCCGAGGTGAGGACGACGGAACGCTCCGTGAACAGCTTCTCGCGCAGCAGCCCGGAGACGGAGAGCGGGGCGACGCGGAGCGAGGCGCCGAACCGGTCGTGGCGCTCGTACCAGACGACGTCGTACTCGGACCCCTGGGTGATGCGCTCCGCCACGGCGTGGACCGACTCGACGGCGGCCAGCGCCTGCTTGCGGACCGCGTCCTCGTCCTGGACGGACTTGTCGCGCGTGGCGCCGATGGCGGAGATCACCGTACGCGCGGCGTCCCGCAGGGCCGTCAGCGCGTATCCCAGGTCCTCCGGGACCTCCTCCAGGCGGCCGGGCAGCGCCAGCTCCATCACCCGCTCGAAGCCCTCGGACGCGGTCTGGAGCGCGTCGGCCGCCTTCTCGTTGACCAACTTCGCGGCGCGGCGCACGGCGCGGTTGACCTGGCCCGGGGTGAGCTCGCCGGTGGCCACACCGGTGACCCGCGAGACCAGTTCGTGCGCCTCGTCCACGATCAGCACCTCGTGCTGCGGGAGGACCGGGGCGCCCTCGATGGCGTCGATCGCCAGGAGGGCGTGGTTGGTGACCACCACATCGGCGAGCTTCGCCCGCTCCCGCGCCTGCTCGGCGAAGCACTCCGCCCCGTACGCGCACTTGCTCGCGCCCAGGCACTCCCGCGAGGAGACGGAGATCTGCGCCCAGGCCCGGTCCGAGACGCCGGGCGTCAGGTCGTCCCGGTCGCCCGTCTCGGTCTCGTCGGCCCAGTCGCGCATGCGCAGCAGGTCCTGTCCCAGCTTGCTGGACGGGGCCGCCGCCTCGAACTGGTCGAACAGCCCCTCCTCCTCGTCCTGCGGGACGCCCTCGTGGAGCCGGTGCAGACAGAGGTAGTTCGACCGGCCCTTGAGCATGGCGAACTGGGGCCGGCGGCGCAGCAGCGGATGCAGCGCGTCCACCGTGCGCGGCAGGTCGCGCTCGACGAGCTGGCGCTGGAGGGCCAGGGTCGCCGTGGCGACGACCACCCGCTCGCCGTGGGCCAGGGCCGGCACCAGGTAGCCGAGCGACTTGCCCGTTCCCGTGCCGGCCTGGACCAGCAGGTGCGATTGGTCGTCCACGGCGTCGGCGACGGCTGCCGCCATCGCGGCCTGGCCGGGCCGCTCCATGCCGCCGACGGCGGTCACGGCGGCGTGCAGGAGTTCAGGGAGGGATGGCTTCGTCATAGCCCGGCCAGCCTACGGGGCGCCACTGACATCGGCGGTCACTCCCGGCCCCACGCCGACAGGTGGAGGGGATTGGCCACGCTGCCGTGGACCGCCGCGTGCGGGCGCACGGGCCGGTCGCGATAGCCGTCCAGATGCAGCCGGTTGCGGTTCAGACAGAGGCGCTCGATGCGCGGGGTCAGCATGTCGAACATCTCGAACCGCTCCTTCAGCTCGGGGAACCGGGCCTGGTGGCGCAGGATCTCCGCCCGGACGAGTGACCAGAATTCGCTCTCGGGGACGCCCAGCTGCTCCTCGCAGAGCGGGGAGAGGAAGCGGAAGACGCCGGTGAACAGCCCGGAGTGGATGAACTGGGTGAGGAAGGCGGGCTCCTCGGTCAGCAGGACGCGGCGCACGTCCGCCGGCATGGTGTCGTGCTCGGGGAGCGGCTGCGCGCTGACGTTGACGTCGTCCACGAAGTCCTTGATGGCGAGGCGCACCGGCACATCGTTCTCGTCGAAGACCACGATGGCGTTCTCGCCGTGCGGCGAGAACACGGTGCCGTAGCGGTAGAGGAAGTGCAGCAGCGGCGGCAGCAGGGCCGCGAACAGGCGGGACAGCCAGACGGTCGGGGTCAGTCCGGAGCGGGCGATGAGTTCGGCGGTGAAGGCGCGTCCGCGCGGGTCGGTGTGGAGGAGGGAGGCGAGGGTTCGGGCCCGCTCCCCCGGTGCCAGGCGCGGTGTCAGGGGCTCGCGCCAGATCGCCCCCAGGATCTCCTTGAACTGGTACGGCGCTTCGGGGAGGTGGTCGTACAGCGGGTGTTCGACGGTGACCGAGGCGACCTCGCCGAGCAGGATCACGCCGCAGGTGTCGCGCAGGAAGGGGTCGTTGTCGCGGAGGCCCTGGACCCAGCCGGTGACGGCGGGCGCGGCGACGGTGCGCTCGGTGGGCAGGCCGCGCCAGACCAGGGTGTTGAGGATCGACAGCGGCAGCTTGACCATGTGCCGGTCGGGGCGGGCGAGGTTGGCGAAGGTGCGGATGGACTGCTGCGGCAGCCGTACGTCCGGGTCGGCCGGCAGCGGCACGATGTCGCCGGCGGCGATGGCCGGCGCGAACAGCGGCACGATCCACTCGTCCCACTGCCAGGGGTGGACGGGCAGGTAGTGGTAGCCGGCCGGGTCGAGCCCGCGGTCGCGCAGGACGCCGGCGAAGGCCGCGCGCACCGCGGGGTCCAGCTCCTGCGCGTAGAGCCGCTCCGGGTCGGCCAGCGAGGGTACGCCGCGGTAGTCGGCGATCCGGTGGGAGACGGCGAGCCAGGGCAGCCGGACCGGTTCGCGGGCTTCGGGGGCGTAGCGGGCGGCGTCGGTGGCGGAGAAGCCGAGGCGGCCCTTGTTGGCGACGATCCAGGGGTGGCCGGTCTGGTGGCCCTCCAGTTCGGCGTAGTCGAGGGCGGCCAGTTCGCCGGCGGTGAGGGCGGTGTGGTCGAGGCGGGCGTCGGCGGCGAGGGTCGCGGTCAGCTCGCGGATGAGGTGGCCGAGCGTGGTGCCGTCCAGGTCGAGGAGGCGGCGGGCGCGGGTGAGGAAGGCCAGCGGGTCGTGGAAGGGGGCGCTGTCCCCGGCGGGGTCGGGGCCCTGGACCCGGATCGACGCGGGGTCCACGCGCCAGCCGCCGTACACGCCGCGCCGGGCGGTGAAGGTCAGATGGCTGTCGTCGTCCAGGGGGAGGGTGTACGTGCTGCCGCCGGCGGTTCGCGGAGCCGGCTCGATGATTTCCTCGTAGGCGAATTCACCGAGCATCTTCGCGAGCATCCGGGAGGCGGCCCGTTCCCAGCCCGCCCGGTTCAGTGGGGGCGTGCTCAGCGGTGCGGGCGGCTCCATTGCGTCGGGGTGCGCTGGGTATGTGGGCACGGGGACTCCTCGGGAGGGAACCGATGGGGTTCGAGCGGTGCGGACGGATGGGCGATGTGTTCATGGGCGGGTGCGGGGGGTTCGGTCGCGGACCATCAGCGCGGCCCGCTTCTCCGGGAGGTCGATCTCGGCGGAGAGGCGGAAGCCGGCGCGCAGGAACGCGAGGACGGACGGGGTGTTGCGGAGGTCGGGCTCGGCCACCACTCGGGTGCAGCGGGGGATGTGGTCGAGCACAAGGCCGGTCACGGCGCGCAGCAGCGCCGTACCCGTGCCGCGACCCCGGTGGCCCGCTTCCCCGATGAGGAGGTGGACGCCCATGTCGTGGGGCCGGGCCGGGTAGTACCGGGCGAGCCGGTCGAGGTCGGCGCGGTAGAGCTCCCAGTAGCTGATCGGGGTGCCCGAAAGCACCCCGATCCAGGGGGTGCTGTGGCTGTCGTCGGCGAGCTGGGGGGCGAGGTGTCCGGCCGTGACGCCCTCGTCGCCGGCGAGCTCCCAGAAGGCGGCGACGGCGGGGTCGTTCATCCAGCGGGTGAGTGTCGCGAGGTCGCGCTGCGGGTCGGCCGGGACGAGCTGGAACGTCCCGGCCGGTGTGTCCACGGGGGCCCAGGGGCGGGTGCGCGCGTCGGCGGGAGACACGGGTGGTGGTGCTCCTCTCTCGGCTGTCGGCGGAGCGGCGTCCCGCCACGGGTGCGCGGTGACCGGTCCCCCGCCCCCGGCTCTCAGCCGTGCAGCGGGTTGGTGATGGTGACGTAGACGGACTGGGTGTCCACGGGGCCGACCAGCTCGTCGAGTCCGTGCAGCCGGGTCAGCATGTTGGCCTTGCAGCGCAGACGCGGTGTCGACAGCAGATGGGCCGGGAAGGGCGAGCCCAGTTCGCTCGCGGATTTCAGGAAGCGCCGGAAGGCGTCGAGGAGCAGTTGCTCGTCGGCGAGTCGCTGGGCGCCGAATGCCCCGATCAGTCCGAATACGTTGTTGATCCCCAGGTAGTAGGCGAAGCGTTCGTCGGTGACGGCGTCGGAGACGAAGGTGTCGCTGACCGATCCGATGCCGGGGAGCCTGTGTTCGAGTGCGGCGCGGTGCGAGGAGCGGAAGTAGTAGCCCTGATTGTCACGGTAACGGCCGCCTGCGGGCCAGCCGTCGGCGTCGAGCAGTACGAGGGTGTTCTGCTGGTGGGCTTCGAGCGCGACCCCGGCGTGGGCGTCGAGCCAGAGGACCGGGTGCACGACGCGTTCGAGGTAGCGCAGGAACCACTCGGCGGCGACGGCGGTCGTGGTGCGTCCGGTGGTTCCGGCGAGGCGGTGGACGATGTCGGAGAGCCGGGAGTGCAGTCCGGACCGGCCCGGCCAGGGGCGCGGGGCGGTGAGTCCGGCGATGCATACGGCGTCGTCGTGCCGGTCGAAGGGGTTGTGCCGGAGCATGACGTCGAGGCCGTGCACGGGCGCGCCGTCCGGGGTGTCGACGGCGAGCCAGGCGGGGTCGCGGACGATGTCGAAGCCGGGGTGCGCGGCGTGCCACTCGCGGGCGAGGCCGGTGCGGAGCAGCCGGTGGACCTCGACGCCCCGGTGGAGTTCCTTGCGGAGGTTCTCCCGGCGGGAGTTGGTGATGCGGACGCCGAGGGAGAGCTTGAGCATCAGGTCGGCGCCCGGCCGGTGCACGGTGCGTACGGAGGAGGTGGGGTGCCAGGGGGCGCCGTACGGTCCGAGGTCGTGCAGGAGGCCGGCGTCGAGCAGGGCGGCGACCTCGGGCCGGCTCCGCAGCTCACGGGCCTGCCAGGGGTGGAGCGGAATGAGCGAGGTGTGCTCGGGGAAGGACAGGCCCTCGGTGTGCCGGGCGACGAGTTCGGCGGCGGGCACGGGGCGGCCCTGGTCCGTCCAGGCGGAGTCGTGGGCGAGCACGGAGCGGTCGGCGGCCATCCAGTGGAGCGGGAAGGAGCCGTGCAGCTCGGGTGAGTAGCGGCGGGACTCGGCGTCGGTGAGCCCTTCCCTGCTCTTGGGCGAGGGGTGCAGGGGGTGGCCGAGCAGGAGCGACTGTTCGGCGGTGAGGAAGGGGTCGGCGTCTGCGGGGGCGCCGGGTCGGCGTCGGCGCTCCTCGATGAACGCGGCGGTGCGCCGTACGGAGTCGGCGACCCGGCCGGCCATGTCCGCCCCGTCGTTGTGGTCGGCCTCCCGGCCGAGCAGCGCTGCGACGGTGACGGCGTCGGCGGGGGGCGCGGTGGCGGGGGCCTGCTCCAGGGCGGGCGGTCCGAAGCGGTGCCAGCCGGTGGCGGACCAGTGGAGCACGGGGACGAGGAGGGCGGTGCCGCTGGCGGGGAGCGGGATGCGCAGGGTGGCGCCCGCCGGACGGGGGAGGTCGCCTTCGCGGACCCAGCAGCGCAGCAGGTTCTCGGTGCCCGCCGCGTCGGCCGCCCGGAGCGGATCGGGGTGGTCGAGCGGGTCGGGACGGACCGGGGCGTCGGCGGCCGGGGACGCGCCGGACGGGAGCGCGGCAGCCCTGGAGGCGCCGGACAAGGGTGCGGCGTGGGCGGCCTCGGCGGGGGGCGCCGGGGGTGCGAGGACCTGGGCGGCCGGGGCGGTGGGCCTCGACGCGTGCCACAGTCCGTCCGGCGTCTCCTTCTGGCGCGGCACGGTCGTCGTCTCGACGGCGACGCAGCCGGTGGCCGCGGGCTCCGGGAGGTGGCTGGAGGGAGGGCCGTCGGCCTCGGGCGCGGGGGTGGGGTTCACGGCGGTCTTCCTGTACTGGTGTCCGGGGTCAGCGGATCGATCCGGTCGGCAGGCGGCGGCGCGGTGAGCGCTCGGCGGCTGCCAGGGCGTCGGCGAGGCGGTCGATGACCGCGGTCGCCTGTTCGTCGGTGAGCGTGAGGGGCGGGAGGAGGCGGACGACGCAGGAGTGGCGTCCGCCGAGTTCGACGATGAGCCCGCGGCGCAGGCACTCCTGCTGGACGGCCGCGGCGAGCAGCGGGTCGGGCGGCGCCTCGGTGCCGGTGCCCGCGGGGCGGGCCTCGGGGTCCACGATCTCCACGCCGATCATCAGGCCCCTCCCCCGGACGTCGCCGACGCACGGGTGGTCGGCGGCGAGCGAACGCAGGCTCGCCAGCATGCGGGCGCCGAGGTCTCCGGCGCGCTCGGCGAGTCCGTTGGCCCTGACGTACGCGAGGGTGGCGGTACCGGCGGCCATGGCGAGCTGGTTGCCCCGGAAGGTGCCGGCGTGGGCGCCGGGCCGCCAGGTGTCGAGTTCCGAGCGGTAGACGATCACGGCGAGCGGGAGGGAGCCGCCGATGGCCTTGGACAGCACCATCACATCGGGCACGATCCCGCTGTGCTCGACGGCCCAGAAGGCGCCGGTCCGGCCGACGCCGGTCTGGACCTCGTCGGCGATCAGGGGGATGGACCGGTCCTCGGTGATCTCCCGCATCCGGCGCATCCAGCCGTCCGGCGCGGGGTTGACGCCGCCCTCGCCCTGGACCGGTTCGAGGATCATGCCGGCGGGTGCGGGGGTGCCGCTCTTGGGATCGTCCAGCAGGGTCTCGGTCCAGCGGGCGGCGGTCCTGGCCCCGGCCTCGCCGCCGATGCCGAAGGGGCAGCGGTAGTCCTGCGGGAAGGGCAGCCGGGTCACCCGTACGTCCTGGGCGCCGCCCGAAGCGGCCAGCGCGCCCGCCGTCATGCCGTGGTACGCGCCGGTGAACGCGAGCAGGCCGCTGCGGCCGGTCGCGTTGCGGACGAGCTTGAGCGCCGCCTCGACGGCGTCCGTGCCGGCCGGGCCGCAGAACTGGACGCGGGCGTCCTCGGCCAGCCGCCGGGGCAGCGTGGCGAACAGCTCGGTGACGAAGGCGTCCTTGACCGGCGTGGCCAGGTCCAGGATGTGCAGCGGGGCGCCCGAGTCGATGACCTTCTTGATCGCCTCCAGGACGACCGGGTGGTTGTGGCCGAGCGCCAGTGTCCCCGCCCCGGAGAGGCAGTCGAGATAGCGCCGCCCGTCCGCGCCCTCGATGGTCAGCCCGCGCGCCCGCACCGGCACGATCGGCAGCGACCTGGCATAGGTGCGGGCCGCCGATTCACGCAGTGACTGGCGCCGGAGGATGCCTTCGTGGGCGGCGAGGGGTGGTGCCGGAGCTGGTTCGGTCACGGCCACGGCTCTTGATCCTCCCGCTGTAACAGTTGCGTTGCACGTCAGTACGATTTCGCAAGGACGGCCTGCGAGGGTGAACGCTGTCTCCGTGCCCCCGGACGTACCAACGACCGAGGGGCCGAAGGATCACGGGTAAATCCGAAGATCCTTGCGGAGCGCAACCCTGCCGGACACCACCGGCAGCGGCACAGGCATAGTGGGGGCCGCGTCCGGCACGGACACGCCCCGAATGCCTCGGTGTCACCGGCCCGTTCGGAACACCGCGCGGCGCGCCGCGCACAACGGCAGTACAGAAGCTTTGAGTTACGAACGTCCCAGGGGGATCAGCACATGCGTCTCGTTCGACCAGGAATCACCGCACGCCGCGGGGGAAGCGGGCGCCGCGCCTCCTCCCCCGCGTTCGCCACCGCCGCCGCCGTCGCGGTCCTTGCCCTGACGGCCACCGCCTGCGGGCCCACCGAGGACGACGCGAGCGCCGAGCCGAGCAGCAGCACCTCCGCCGGCGCGACGTCGGACGGCAAGATCTCCATCCCGGACGACCTCAAGGACCGTCTCAAGGAACACGGGATAGACATCGACAAGTGGAGGAACGGCGACTGGAAGAACTGGGACAAGGACAAGTGGCTGCGTGAGGCCAAGGACTACATCAACCCGATCATCGAGGGCCTCTGGGACCCCGACCGCATGCGGGACGCCGACAAGGCGCCCGAGCAGCCGGTCGACAACGACATCTCGGGCGACGAGGGTGTGACGGACCCGACTCCCGCGCCGGTCCGGGCCGTGGGCGTGCAGACGGAGTACCACGAGAACGCGCCCGAGGCGGGCAAGCTCTTCTTCGACGGCCCCGAGGGCTCGATGGTCTGCTCGGCGACCGTGGTGAAGGACCCGGCGCACCCCGGCAAGTCCAACATGGTGTGGACCGCCGGCCACTGCGTGCACGCGGGCAAGAAGGGCGGCTGGTACCGCAACATCGCCTTCGTCCCCTCGTACAACAACAGCGGGATGTCGACGGCCGACCTGCGCAACAAGCCGCCGAAGGAGAAGGTCGCCCCCTACGGCATCTGGTGGGGCACCTGGGCGCAGACCTCGCAGCAGTGGATCGACCAGGGCGCGTCGGTCGGCGGCCTGGGCGCCCCGTACGACTTCGCCGTGCTGCACGTCACGCCCGAGGAGGGCGCCGGCGGCAAGTCCCTGGAGGAGACGGTCGGTTCGGCCCTGCCGGTCGAGTTCAACGCCCCAGCGGTGCCCAAGATCACGGCCATGACGGCGACCGGCTTCCCGGCGGCGGCCCCGTACGACGGCCAGAAGATGTTCCAGTGCAAGGACAAGCCGGGCCGGCTCTCGCTGGCCCAGGGCGACCCGACGATGTACCGCATCGGCTGCACGATGACCGGCGGTTCCTCCGGCGGCGGATGGATCGCCACCGGCCAGGACGGCAAGCCCGCGCTGGTCTCCAACACCTCCATCGGTCCGGTGACGGCCGGCTGGCTGGCCGGACCGCGCCTCGGCAAGGAGGCCAAGGGCGTCTACGACGCGGTCAGCGACAAGTACGCGGACAAGTAGGGGCCGGGGGCGCCGAGCCCACGACGGCCGAAGGCCCGTCCCCCGAGGGGGACGGGCCTTCGGTTGTTCCGGTGCGGTGGCGCTCAGTGCACCGCGGGGACGAACGAGGAGAGCTCGGAGGCCAGCTCCTCGTTCACCCGTGCCTTGATCAGCGTGCCTTCCGAGGTGTGCTCCTCGGAGAGGACCTCGCCCTCGGCGTGCACCCGGGAGACGAGAGCCCCCTGGGTGTACGGCACGAGCGCCTCGATCGACACGGACGGCCGGGGCAGCTCGCTGTCGATCAGGGCGAGCAGCTCGTCGATCCCGGCGCCGGTGCGCGCCGACACCGCGATCGCGTGCTTCTCGTTGCGCAGCAGGCGCTGGAGGACCAGCGGGTCCGCGGCGTCCGCCTTGTTGATCACGACGATCTCGGGCACGTCCGTCGCGCCGACCTCGCGGATCACCTCGCGCACGGCCGCGAGCTGCTCCTCCGGCACCGGGTGCGCGCCGTCCACCACGTGCAGGATGAGATCGGACTCGCCGACCTCCTCCATGGTGGAGCGGAACGCCTCGACCAGGTGGTGCGGCAGATGCCGTACGAACCCGACGGTGTCGGCGAGGGTGTAGACCCGGCCGCTCGGCGTCTCGGCCCGGCGCACGGTCGGGTCGAGGGTGGCGAACAGGGCGTTCTCCACGAGCACGCCCGCCCCGGTGAGGCGGTTGAGCAGCGAGGACTTGCCCGCGTTGGTGTAGCCGGCGATGGCGACCGAGGGGACCTTGTTGCGTCGGCGTTCCTGGCGCTTGAGTTCCCGGCCGGTCTTCATCTCCGCGATCTCCCGGCGCATCTTCGCCATCTTCTCGCGGATGCGGCGCCGGTCGGTCTCGATCTTGGTCTCACCGGGGCCTCGGGTGGCCATACCGCCGCCACCGCTCGTGCCGCCACCGCCCATCTGGCGGGACAGCGACTGACCCCAGCCGCGCAGCCTGGGCAGCATGTACTGCATCTGCGCGAGGGAGACCTGCGCCTTGCCCTCACGGGACTTGGCGTGCTGGGCGAAGATGTCGAGGATCAGGGCGGTGCGGTCGACGACCTTGACCTTGACGACGTCTTCCAGGTGGATCAGCTGGCCGGGGCTCAGCTCACCGTCGCAGACGACGGTGTCGGCACCGGTTTCGATGACGAGGTCGCGCAGTTCGAGCGCCTTGCCGGAACCGATGTAGGTGGCCGGGTCGGGCTTGTCACGGCGCTGGAAGACCGCTTCGAGCACCTCGGCACCGGCTGTCTCGGCGAGCGCCGCCAGCTCGGCGAGCGAGTTCTCGGCGTCCTGCACGGTCCCCGAGGTCCAGACACCGACGAGCACCACACGCTCCAGGCGGAGCTGTCGGTACTCGACCTCGGTGACGTCCTCCAGCTCGGTGGAGAGTCCGGCCACGCGCCGCAGCGCGGCACGTTCCGAGCGGTCGAGCTGGTCGCCGTCGCGCTCCCCGTCGATCTCGTGGCTCCAGGCGACGTCCTCTTCCATCAGGGCGTCGGCCCGAAGGCCCTCGGTGAGGCTCCCGGTCGTGTTCTCCGTGGCGCTCTGCGCGTTGTACGCGTCCTGGGGAAGGGAAGAAGAGGAGGTCATTTGATCCTTACGTCGAAAGGAGTGGGTGTATCAGTCACAACGCGTGACCTGTCCGGAAGATTCCCACCGGCGAAATCCGGGGAAATCCTCCGCTGCGGGCGTCGCGGCGACTCGTCGATAGTGGCACGGTCCGCGCGGGGCGTCACGCGGGTTTACGCACCGGCCGGCGCGTTGCTGTGCCAGTCGGGGTGTCCCGGCATGGGCGGGGTCTTCTCCGCGTACAGCCAGCCGTCGAAGAACGCGGTCAGGTCGCGTCCGGCGACCTGTGAGGCGAGCCGCACGAAGTCGGCCGTGGCGGCGTTGGAGTCGCGGTGCTCGCGGACCCAGAGGCGTTCCAGCCGGTCGAAGGCGTCGTGGCCGATCTCCTGGCGCAGCGCGTACAGGACGAGGGCGCTGCCGTCGTACACGACCGGCCGGAACAGGCTGATCTTCTCGCCGGGCGCGGGTGCGTCGGGCCCGGCGGGCGGGCCGCCGGCGGCGCGCCAGGTGTCCGACCAGGTGTAGGCGCTGCGCATGCGCGCCTCCAGCGGCTTGTCGGCGTGGTCCTCGGCGTACCGCGCCTCGTACCAGCTGGCGTGGCCCTCGTTCAGCCAGAGGTCGGACCAGGTGCGCGGCGAGACGCTGTCGCCGAACCACTGGTGGGCCAGTTCGTGGACCATGACCGAGTCGACGTACCACTCGGGGTAGCGGGGGTCGGTGAAGAGGCGCTTCTCGAAGAGGGACAGGGTCTGGGTCTCCAGCTCGAACCCGGTCTCCGTGTCGGCGACGAGAACGCCGTACGTCTCGAAGGGGTAGCGGCCGACCTGTCGCTCCATCCACTCCAGCTGGCCGGGGGTCTTGCGCAGCCATGGCTCCAGGCGCTCCCGGTCGGCCGCCGGGACGACGTCGCGTACGGGCAGGCCGTGCGGTCCGGTGCGGTGCACCACGGCGGAGGTGCCGATGCTGACCTGGGCGAGTTCGGTGGCCATGGGGTGCGTGGTGCGATAGGTCCAGGTGGTCGTGGCGCCGTGGCGGCTGCGGCCGGTGGGGAAGCCGTTGGCCACGACGGTCAGGTCGTCGGGCGCGGTGACGCGGAAGGTGAAGTACGCCTTGTCGGCGGGGTGGTCGTTGCCGGGGAAGACGCGGTGTCCGGCGTCCGCCTGGTTGGCCATGGCGAGCCCGTCCGCCGTCCGTACCCAGCCCCCGCTGTCGCGTTCGCCGGTGGGGTCGCTGGTGTGGCGGACGGTGATGCGCAGGGGGATGCCGGCCGGGATGCGGGCCGCCGGGCTGACGACGAGGTCCTCGCCCCTGCTCTCGAAGCCGGCCCGCAGTCCGTTGACGGTGACGGAGCGGACGGTGCCGCGCGTGAAGTCGAGGTTGATCCGCTCCAGCGGCTCGGTGGTCCGCGCGTCGATGGTGGTGACGGCCTCCAGCGGCTCGTCGTTGCGGCCCTCGTAGGTGAGGCCGATGTCGTACGCGAGGACGTCGTATCCGGGGTTGCCGAGATGCGGGAAGAGCGGGTCGCCGATGCCGAGGGGCACCGAGGCGGAGGGCAGGGTGGCGGCGACGAGCGCGGCCGAGGCGGCGGCCAGCGTGACGGCCCGCGAGCGGCGGGTGAGGAACGGCATGGACTACGGCTATCAGCGCCGCCCTGCCCGCAGGGGGCGGCGCGCGCCGTGCCACCCGAATGAGAACGCGCCGCCGGGTGCCGCGCCCGGTCAGTGCGTGCCGGACAGGCCCTTGGCGCGGCTCACGTCGTACACGCCGGGCACCTCGCGCATGGCCCGCATCAGCGCGGGCAGTCCGGCCGCGTCCGGGAGCCGCAGCGTGTAGGTGTGCCGTACGCGCTGTTCGCTCGGGGGCTCCACGGTGGCGGAGATGACCGCCGCGTCGGCGCCCGCGATGGCCTCGGTGAGGTCGGCGAGGAGCCGGGGGCGGCCGAACGATTCGGCGACCAGGGTCACCCGGCACGCCTGCTCGTCGCCCCAGCTCACCGCGACGGGGGTCCGCCCCGCCGCGTTCATACGGGCGACCGCCGGACACTCCAGGCGGTGCACGGTGACGGCGGCGCCGCCGCGTACGGGGAAGCCGGTGACCTCGTCGGGGGGTACGGGGGTGCAGCAGCCGGCGAGCCGTACGAAGGCGTCCGGCCGGCCGGCGACGGCGGTCGCGGTGTGGGCCCTGGCGGTCCTGGGCGCGGCGGGCGGGGCCGGTCGCGGGTCGCGGTCCGCGGGCGCGGCCTGCTGTCCCGCGCCGGTCCGGGGACGGCTGTCGGCGGCGCGGGGGTGGACTTCGGCGGCCGGGGGGTGGGCCTCGGCCGCCTGGGGATGGGCTTCGAGCCAGCCGGTGATGGCGATGCGGGCGGCGGGCGTGCGCGCGTGGTCGAGCCAGCGGGGCGAGGGGCCGGACGCGGCGTCCTCGGCGATCAGCGGCTGCACGGTGTCACCGTCCTTGAGGACGGTGCTGAGGGTGGCCAGCCGGCCGTTCACGCGTGCGCCGATGCAGGCGTGGGCGGCGTTTCCGTGCTGGGCGTAGGCGGCGTCTACGCAGCTGGCCCCGGCGGGCAGGCCGAGCGTGCCGCCGTCCGTGCGGAAGACGGTGATCTCGCGGTCCTGGGCGAGGTCGGCGCGCAGGGTGGTCCAGAAGGTGTCGGGGTCGGGCGCGGACCGCTGCCACTGCAGGAGCCGGGAGAGCCAGCCGGGGCGGGTGGGGTCGGCGCGCTCCCCGTCGGCCGGTTCGGCGGGCTGGGGGGTTTCGGCGCTCCGGGGGCCCTCGGCGCTCCGGGGGGCGGGGTCGGGGGCGTACGGATTGCCGAGCGCGACGACGCCGGCCTCGGCGACCTTGTGCATGCGGTGGGTGCGGATGAGGATCTCGGCGACCTCGCCGTCCGGGCCGACGACCGCGGTGTGCAGCGACTGGTACAGGTTGAACTTGGGGGCGGCGATGAAGTCCTTGAACTCGGAGATCACCGGCGTGAAGCAGGTGTGCAGCTCGCCGAGGACGGCGTAGCAGTCGGCGTCCTCCCCGACGAGCACCAGGACGCGTCCGAAGTCGCTGCCGCGCAGTTCGCCGCGCTTGATGCGGGCGCGGTGGACGGAGACGAAGTGGCGGGGTCTGACCTGGACCTCGGCGGAGATGCCCGCCTCGCGCAGCACCGAGGCGATCTGGCCCGCCATGGTGCCGAGGGGGTCGGGCCCTTGGGCCGCGCCGGTGATCAGCTCGCTGGTGCGGGCGTACTCCTCGGGGTGGAGGATGGCGAAGACCAGGTCCTCCAGCTCGGTCTTGAGGGCCTGGACGCCGAGCCGTTCCGCGAGGGGGATGAGTACGTCGCGGGTGACCTTGGCGATTCTGGCCTGTTTCTCGGGGCGCATCACGCCGAGGGTGCGCATGTTGTGCAGCCGGTCGGCGAGCTTGATGGACATGACGCGTACGTCGTCCCCGGTGGCGACCAGCATCTTGCGGAAGGTCTCGGGTTCGGCGGCGGCCCCGTAGTCCACCTTTTCGAGTTTGGTGACGCCGTCGACGAGGTAGCAGACCTCTTCGCCGAACTGTTCCCGTACCTGGTCGAGGGTGACCTCGGTGTCCTCGACCGTGTCGTGCAGCAGGGAGGCGGTGAGCGTCGTGGTCTCCGCGCCCAGCTCGGCGAGGATCAGGGTGACGGCGAGGGGGTGGGTGATGTAGGGCTCGCCGCTCTTGCGCATCTGGCCCCGGTGCGAGGTCTCGGCGAGGAGGTAGGCGCGGTGCAGGACGGTGAGGTCGGCGTCGGGGTGGTGGGCCCGGTGCGCCTCGGCGACGTGCGCGATGGCGTCGGGGAGGCCGTCCCGGGAGACCGGCCCGAACAGGGCGGCCCTGCCGATCCTGCGGAGGTCGATCCGGGGGCGGCCCCGCCTGCGGATGGGAGTACCTGGGCTCGTGGCCTCTGCACTCATGGGGGCACCTCCGGCGACGTCGACCGGCGGTGGGGAGGTGCGGCGCGCCTCCGGGCCGGTGCTTGATGCTACCGAGCCCACCACGTGGCGGAGTCCCGCTCTCGCCGAGCGTGAAACGGATCACCCATTCGAGCGAAGGGTTAGCCGTTCGGCGTTTCGAGCCAGGCGGGGTCGATCGTGCCCTCGGCGACGATGACGGCCGGTCCGGTCATCTCGATCCCGCCGTCCGGGTGCTCGGTGATGACGAGGCTGCCGCCCGGCAGATCGACGGTGTACGTGACCGGCTCGCCGGTCTCCGCGGGGTCGGCGCCGTCCCGGCGGGCCGCCGCGACCGCGACCGCGCAGGCTCCGGTGCCGCAGGAGCGGGTCTCGCCGGAGCCGCGCTCGTGGACCCGCATGGCGACGTGGCGGGGGCCCCGGTCCACGACGAACTCGATGTTGACGCCGTCCGGGTAGACGGCGGCGGGGGCGAAGGCGGGCTCGGCGAGCAGGTCGCCGGCGTGGGCCAGGTCCGCCACGAAGGCGACGGCGTGCGGGTTGCCCATGTTGACGTTGCGGGCGGTCCAGTCGCGGCCGCCGACGCTGACGGTGACCCCGTCGGCGGGCAGCAGGGCGCGGCCCATGGAGACGGTGACGTCGCCGTTCTTGGCGAGGTGGACCTGCTTCACGCCGCCGCGTGTGGCGACGGCGAGGTCGCCCGCTTCGACGAGTCCGGCGCGCTGGAGGTAGCGGGCGAAGACCCGTACGCCGTTGCCGCACATCTCGGCGACGGAGCCGTCCGCGTTGCGGTAGTCCATGAACCACTCGGCGTCCGACGCCATGTCCCGCGCCTCGGGGTGCGCGGCGGAGCGTACGACGTGCAGCAGGCCGTCGCCGCCGATGCCGGCGCGGCGGTCGCAGAGCCGGGCGACGACGGGGGCGGGCAGGGCGACGGCGTTGTCCGGGTCGGGAACGATCACGAAGTCGTTCTCGGTGCCGTGGCCCTTGAGGAAGGCGATCTGCGAGGTGGTCACGGGACAACTGTACGAGGCGCCACCGGTGGCACGGCAAACCGTCCCGGCACGCGGACGGCGTACGGGACTGCGTACGGAAGGGGGTCCGGGGAGCCGGTCAGCGCAGCCGGGCCACGCGCCAGACGGCGAGTGCGACGAGCACGGCGCAGATGCCGGCGTAGAGCGCGACCACCCGCCAGTCGGGGCGCTGGGGCGCGCCCCTGGGCGGCAGTCCCGGCCAGGTGTGGCCGACGCGGCGGGCGGCCATCATGGACCAGCCGGCGGCGCAGCAGCTGATGAGCAGGCCGAGCATGGCGACGACCGCGCCGCCGTCGCCGAACTCGAAGGCGAGCGGGAAGGCGAACATCAGCGAGCCGACCGCGGCGAGCGTGACGATGGGCGCGAGCTGCCAGATGCGCAGCCGACGGGCGGGGCGCAGCTCCACCTCGACCTCGGGGGCCACGTCCAGCTCGTCGGGCCCGTCCGGGCTGAGGCCCGCGGCCTCGCGGCCGCTGTCCGACGTGCCGCGTTCCGGCAGGCCTTGTCCCGGTACGCCTTGTTCCGGTGTGTCTTGTTCCGTGTCGCGAGGGCCGGCCTCCATCGCCACGCGCCCTCCCAACTCGGACTCCAGTCGATCGATGCTCGATGATGGCACGCCCGGCGTCGCCGAAATGACGGGCGGAGCGTCCCGATGCCATCACGTGATCAGGCTGTAACCGCTCGTTCGACCAACGCCAGGGCCAGGTGCGGGAGTTCCCCCCGGTGCTCCGCCGCACCGCTGAGCCATTGGACACGCGGGTCGCGGCGGAACCAGGAGTCCTGACGGCGCGCGAAGCGTTTGGTGGCGCGCACCGTCTCGGTGCGCGCCTGGTCCTCGCTGCACTCACCGGCGAGTGCGGAAAGCACCTGCTGGTAGCCGAGGGCGCGGGAGGCGGTGCGCCCCTCGCGCAGCCCCCGTGTCTCCAGGTCGCGCACCTCGTCCACGAGTCCGTCGTCCCACATGCGGTCGACACGGCGGGCGATGCGCTCGTCGAGTTCGGGGCGCTCCACGTCGACGCCGATCTGGACGGCGTCGTAGACCGCGTCGTCGCCGGGGAGGTTGGCGGTGAACGGCTTGCCGGTGATCTCGATGACCTCCAGGGCCCGGACGATGCGCCGGCCGTTGCTCGGGAGGATCGCGCGGGCGGCCTCGGGGTCGGCGGCGGCGAGGCGTGCGTGCAGGACCCCGGAGCCGTGTTCGGCCAGTTCCTCCTCCAGCGCGGCCCGGATGCCGGGGTCGGTGCCGGGGAACTCCAGGGCGTCGATGGCGCCCTTCACGTACAGGCCGGAGCCGCCGACCAGGATGGGGGTGCGGCCCTCGGCGAGCAGCCGGTCGATCTCGGCGCGGGCGAGGCGCTGGTACTCGGCGACGCTTGCGGTCTCGGTGACGTCCCAGATGTCCAGCAGCCGGTGCGGGACGGCCGCGCGCTCGGCGAGCGTCAGCTTGGCGGTGCCGATGTCCATCCCCCGGTAGAGCTGCATGGAGTCGGCGTTGACCACCTCGCCGTCGAGCTGCTGGGCGAGGTACACGCCCAGGTCGGACTTTCCTGCTGCGGTGGGACCGACGACGGTGATGACCCGGGGTGCGGGAGCTGAGCTTGTCACCGGCCCAGTCTCCCCCAAACCTCCGGCTCGCATCCCGAATGAGCGAAGCTCGGACGGGGAAGGTGACGCAACAGTGCGGGCATACCCGTACACTGGATGTACATATGGGTTATTTCTCACAATTTCCGAGCGGAGAAGGTGCCCGATGGGCTTCATGGACAGTGTGAAGGCGAAGCTGGCCCCGGCGAAGGAGAAGGTCAGCGACCTCGCGCAGCAGCACGGGGACAAGATCGACCAGGGCCTGGAGAAGGCCGCCCGTACGGTGGACCAGAAGACCAAGGGCAAGTACAGCGACAAGATCGTGACCGGCCGGCAGAAGGCCAAGGACGCGGTGGACAAGCTGGCGAACAAGAACGACGGCACGACGCCGCCGCCGGCCGCCTGACGCGCTGCGGCGTAGACGCGGAAGGGCCCCGGAGCGCGACCGCTCCGGGGCCCTTCGCCGTGGGGCGGTCCGTTCAGGACCAGGCGGCGACCAGGTAGCCCACCCCGTACGGCGCGTCCTCGTACAGCAGCCGCCCGTCGAGGCCGGCGCCCTCGGCCGCCCCGGCGAGCACCTGCCAGGGCGCGCGCCCGGCGGCCTTGAGTTCGTACGCCAGGGCCTCGTCCAGCGCGGTCAGCGCCTCCGGGTCGGCGGCGCCGAGGGCCCGTGCGGCGGCCGCGTCGAAGTCGGCGGCGCGCTCGTCCAGGTAGCCCGGAGCCTTCACGGTGCGGCAGGCGCTGCCGTCGCCCATCACCAGCAGGGCGACCCGGTCCGCGCGACGGGCCAGCTCCCGCCCGGTCTCCACGCAGCGGGCGGTCTCCAGCGGTTCGCCCACGCCGAGGCCCTCGACGGGCGCGTCCGCCCAGCCGGTGCGGGCGAGGAGCCAGGCGCCCACGGCGAGCGACGGCGGCAGCGGGCGGTCCGGCGGTGTTCCCCGGTCCCGGCCGAGCCGAACCTCCACGTCGACGCCGAATTCCCGGAAGTCGCCGGCGGCCCCTTCCGGGTGGGGGCCGCGCCCGGCCTGCGCGGCCGGGCCGATCACCACGAGCAGGTCGGGCCGGGAGGCCGCGAGGACGCCCAGGGCGTCGGTGCACGCCGTGCGGGCGGCGTCCAGTTCGGGCGCGGCACCGGCGGCCACATCGGGGACGAGCAGCGGCGGACAGGGGCAGACTGCGGCGGCGACAAGCATGGTCGGCAGCGTACTGCCCGGCGCCCCTGCCCGCCCCGGTCGCGTACCGGGCCGCGCGCCCGTCCCCGTACCGAGGGCTCAGTCGCAGCCGCAGCCCGGCGCGGCCGTCGCGGGCAGGGGCGCCGGGGCGCCGATGCCGGGCAGGCCGAGCATGACGCCGGCCGGCTTGGCGGCCTCGGCCGCGTTGCGCTTCTCCCAGGCGTCGCCCGAGCGGGTCCTGCGCACCGCGACCGGGGCGCCCTCGGCGAGCAGGTGGTGCGGGGCGGCGTAGGTGATCTCGACGGTCACCACGTCGCCGGGGCGCACGTCCTGGTCCGGCTTGGTGAAGTGGACCAGGCGGTTGTCGGGGGCGCGGCCGGACAGCCGGTGGGTGGCGCCGTCCTTGCGGCCCTCGCCCTCGGCGACCATGACCTCCAGGGTGCGGCCGATCTGCTTCTTGTTCTCGTCCCAGGAGATCGACTCCTGGAGGGCGGACAGGCGCATGTAGCGTTCCTGGACGACCTCCTTGGGGATCTGCCCCTCCATGTCGGCGGCGGGGGTGCCGGGCCGCTTGGAGTACTGGAAGGTGAAGGCGTTCGCGAAGCGGGCCTCGCGGACCGCGTGCATGGTCTGCCCGAAGTCCTCCTCGGTCTCGCCGGGGAAGCCGACGATGATGTCGGTGGAGATGGCGGCGTCGGGCATCGCGGCGCGGACCTTCTCGATGATGCCGAGGAAGCGTTCCTGCCGGTACGAGCGGCGCATCGCCTTGAGGACCTTGTCCGATCCGGACTGCATCGGCATGTGCAGCTGCGGCATCACGTTGGGCGTCTCGGCCATGGCGGCGATGACGTCGTCGGTGAAGTCGCGGGGGTGCGGCGAGGTGAAGCGGACGCGCTCCAGGCCCTCGATCTTCCCGCAGGCGCGCAGCAGCTTGGAGAACGCCTCCCGGTCGCCGATGTCGGAGCCGTACGCGTTGACGTTCTGTCCGAGGAGGGTGATCTCGGAGACGCCTTCGGCGACCAGGGCCTCGATCTCGGCGAGGATGTCGCCGGTGCGGCGGTCCTTCTCCTTCCCGCGCAGGGCCGGGACGATGCAGAAGGTGCAGGTGTTGTTGCAGCCCACGGAGATGGAGACCCACGCGGCGTACGCGGACTCGCGGCGGGTGGGCAGCGTGGAGGGGAAGGCCTCCAGGGACTCGGCGATCTCGACCTGCGCCTCCTCCTGGACGCGGGCGCGCTCCAGCAGCACGGGCAGCTTGCCGATGTTGTGCGTGCCGAAGACGACGTCGACCCAGGGGGCGCGCCGGACGATGGTGTCGCGGTCCTTCTGGGCGAGGCAGCCGCCGACGGCGATCTGCATGCCGGGGCGCTTGGTCTTCATCGGGGCGAGCCGGCCGAGGTTGCCGTACAGCTTGTTGTCGGCGTTCTCGCGGACGGCGCAGGTGTTGAAGACGACGACGTCGGCGTCGCCGTCGGAGCCCTCGGGCGCCCGGACGTATCCGGCGTCCTCCAGGAGCCCCGACAAGCGCTCGGAGTCGTGGACGTTCATCTGGCACCCGTAGGTGCGCACCTCATAGCTTCTTCTGACGTCCACTGCTTCGCTCCGGTTGCCGCTGCTCATGCGACAAGGGTAGGCGCTGCCCGGCACCCGTCCGCCTCGGGCGGGCGATCCGGCAGGCGGTCCGGTGGGCGAGCCGGGGGTGATCCGGGGGTGATCCGGCGGACGGCCCTGGCCAGGGCCGGTGGCCACCTGGCAGGATCGCCGCCATGCTCCCGGCCCTGTCCCGAATCGGCCGGCGCCGCTCCGTCCGGGCGGGCGCCGCTCTCGCCGTCGTGCTCGGCACGCTGCTCTGGTGGCTGTTCCCGCTCGGCGATCCGGAGCCCAAGGGCAGCCTGTCGTTCAGTACGGGGGTGCGCAGCGGCGTCTACCAGCGGTACGGGGAGCGGCTGAAGGGTGCCCTGGCCAAGGATCTTCCCCGCGTGTCGATAAAGCTCCAGACCAGCGAGGGTTCGCAACAGAACCTCGCCAGGGTCGCGGCCGGCGAGGCGGACTTCACCATCGCCACCACCGACGCCGTCGCCACCTATCTGCGTGCCCGCAAGCCCGGCTACGAGCGGCTGCGCGGCTGTGTGCGGCTGTACGACGACTACATACAGCTGGTCGTGAAGCGGGATTCGGACATCGGGAGCGTGGCGGATCTGCGGGGCCGCAGGGTCGCGGTGGGGCAGCCGGGGTCCGGGGTGAAGCTGGTCGCGGACCGGCTGATGACGGCGGCGGGGCTCGACCCCGTCGAGGATGTGACGCCGCTGTCGGTGGGCATCGACACCATGCCGAAGCTGCTGGAGGAGGGCGAGCTCGACGCGTTCTTCTGGTCCGGCGGGCTGCCGACGACGGCGGTGGCCGATCTGTCGGACCGGTTCCCGGTGCGGCTCGTACCGCTGGAGGACGCCCTGATCAAGCGGCTCCAGGCGGCGGGCGGCCCGACGCGCTACTACCGTTCGGCCGTGATGCCGGCCGACGCGTACCGCAAGGCGCAGCAGGGTCAGGCCGTTCCCACGGTGGCGGTCGCCAATGTGCTGGTCACCACGGACCGCACGGACGCGGCGATGACGGAGGCGTTCACCCGTACCGTCATCGACAGCCGGGACCGCATCGGGCGCGAGGTGCACGCGGCCCAGCTGGTGGACCTGCGGACGGCGATCTACACCGATCCGCTTCCGCTGCACGAGGGCGCCAAGCGCTACTACCGCTCGGTCAAGCCGTAACGGCTCCGCGCCTCAGCCCTTCGGGTCGTGGCGCGGCACGGAGACCGTCACGCTCAGTCCGTACGGCTCCTTGCGCGCGTACGACAGCGAGCCGCCGCCGGCCGCCAGGAGCGTCCGGGAGATGGAGAGGCCGAGGCCCGAGCCCTGGATGTTCTGGTGCTGGGAGCTGCGCCAGAAGCGGTCGCCGACCCGTTCGAGTTCCTGGTCGGTGAGGCCGGGACCGCCGTCCGCGACGACGACGGTGACGTGCCGGCTGCCGGAGGCGACAGTGACGTCGACCTCCTCGCCGGCCGGGGTGAACTTGAGGGCGTTGTCGATGATGGCGTCGAGGGCGCTGGACAGGGCGATGGGGTCGGCCCATGCGGTGACGGCGGGCGGCCCTCCGGCGCGCAGCCGGACGCCCTTCTCCTCGGCGACCGGGCGCCAGGACGCGACCCGTTCGGCGGTGAGCGCGCCGATGTCGGTGAGCTGGAGGTCGCTCTCGGCGTGCTCGGCGAGTGCCAGGTCGAGCAGGTCGTCGAGGACCTGTCCGAGGCGGCGGCCCTCGGTGCGTACGGAGGCGATCTCCTCGTTGCCCTCGGGGAGTTCGAGGGCGAGCAGTTCGATGCGCAGGAGCAGCGCGGCCAGCGGGTTGCGCAGCTGGTGGGAGGCGTCGGCGACGAAGGCGCGCTGCTGCTCCAGCACGTCCTCGACGTTGTCGGCCATCTCGTTGAACGAGCGGGCCAGCCGCCGGAGTTCCGGGGGGCCGCCGGAGGCCACGACGCGGGAGCGCATCCGGCCGCTGGCGATGTCGTGGGCGGCGGCGTCCAGGGTCTTGACGGGGAGCAGCACCCAGCCGGTGAGGCGGATGGCGGCGCCTACGGCGACCAGCATCGCGATGGCCTCGCCGGCCGCGACGAGGAGCCAGCCGCGCAGGGTGTCGGCGCGCATCTGGCCGGTCGGCGAGTCGATGACGACGACGGCGATGACGTCTCCGTCGCGTACGACGGGCGAGGCTACGACCACGCGGCCGTCCTGCCAGGGCCAGACCTGCGGCGGGTCGTGGCTGCGGCGGCCGAGCAGTGCCTCGTTGAACGCGGCGCGGCCCTCGCCCTCGACGGGCAGCCGCCAGGAGGCCGGGGCCTTGGCCATGGCGGAGTCGTCGCGGTAGAAGACGCCGGCCCGGATGCCGTACACGGAGTCGTACGTTTCCAGTTCGGTCTGGAGGGTACGGCGCCGCTCGTCGTAGCCGTTGGTGCGCTCGGTGATGAACTGGGCGAGTGCGGCGAAGCGGGCCGTGTCGTCGATCCGGTCGATCACGACGCGTTGCTGCTCGGCGGCCGCCACGCTGACGGCGAGCGGGAAGCCGAGCGCGAGCAGCACGCTCGCCATCAGGACGATGAGCAGCGGAAGCAGCCGGGTACGCACCGGGGACGAACGCCTTTACGCGTGCGGGGAGACGAGGCGGTAGCCGACCCCGCGCACCGTCTCGATGAGTGCGGGCAGCCGGAGTTTGGAGCGCAGCGAGGCGACGTGCACCTCCAGCGTGCGCCCTGTTCCCTCCCAGCTGGTGCGCCACACCTCGCTGATGATCTGTTCGCGGCGGAAGACCACGCCGGGCCGCTGTGCGAGCAGGGCGAGCAGGTCGAACTCCTTGCGGGTGAGCTGGACCTCGGCGCCGTCGACGCTGACCCGGCGGGTCGGCAGCTCGATGCTGACGTGGCCGAGGCGCAGTGCGGCGGCGGGGGTGGACACGGTGTCCTCGTTGCTCGTCTTGCGGCGGCTGACCGCGTGGATGCGGGCGAGCAGTTCGCCGGTGTCGTACGGCTTGGTCACGTAGTCGTCGGCGCCGAGGTTGAGCCCGTGGATGCGGGAGCGTACGTCGGCGCGGGCGGTCACCATGATCACGGGCACCGAGCTGCGCTTGCGGATCTTGCCGCACACCTCGTAGCCGTCCTGGTCGGGCAGCCCGAGGTCGAGGAGCACGACGCCGAACGGCTCGGTGTCGGTGGGCAGGAGGGCCTGGAGGGCCTCGTCGCCGCTGCGTGCGTGGACCACCTGGAAGCCATGCCGGGCGAGGATCGCGGACAGGGCGGCGGCGACATGGTTGTCGTCCTCGACGAGCAGCAGTCTCATGGAACCCCCTCTCCGACGGTGGCGTGTGCCGGGTGTGTGTCGGTGTGTGCGTACGGTCGTGTACGCCCCTGGTCACTTCCCCGTTCCGGGGTGTTCCCCATAGGGGTGTACCAGGGAATCCACGCCGATGAGGGGTGGACAGTCAAGGGCCTGCCCGATACATCCGGGTTTCTGTTATGCACCCGGTACGCCCGGTACGACTGGCGTGACGTCCCCTTCACACGGAGTGTCCGGTTGCCGCCGGATCGTTATGCTCAATTTCCGCTCAGATGTAATGACGCTGGTAGCACTGCGTCACTAGGGTCCTTCCCAATCGAGGAGGACGGAGCTAGAAGCCGATGAGCGGAGTTTCAGTGACCAAGGGCGCCGAGGACGCTGCACCCGCGCCCGCCGGCGATCTGGTCGTGCTGAGCAACGTCAACAAGCACTTCGGCGCACTGCATGTGCTCCAGGACATCGACCTGACGATCGCCCGCGGCGAGGTCGTGGTCGTCATCGGGCCGTCCGGGTCCGGGAAGTCCACGCTGTGCCGCACGATCAACCGGCTGGAGACGATCGACTCGGGCTCGATCTCGATCGACGGGAAGCCGCTGCCCGACGAGGGCCGGGAGCTGGCGCGGCTGCGGGCCGATGTCGGCATGGTCTTCCAGTCGTTCAACCTCTTCGCCCACAAGACGGTCCTGGAGAACGTGACGCTCGGCCAGCTGAAGGTCCGCAAGGCGGACAAGAAGGCGGCCGAGGACAAGGCGCGTGCGCTGCTCGACCGGGTGGGCGTCGGCACCCAGGCCGACAAGTACCCCTCCCAGCTGTCCGGCGGCCAGCAGCAGCGCGTGGCGATCGCGCGGGCCCTGGCGATGGACCCGAAGGTCATGCTCTTCGACGAGCCGACCTCGGCGCTCGACCCGGAGATGATCAACGAGGTGCTGGAGGTCATGCAGCAGCTCGCCCGCGAGGGCATGACGATGGTCGTCGTCACCCACGAGATGGGCTTCGCCCGCTCCGCGGCCAACCGGGTCGTCTTCATGGCGGACGGGAAGATCGTCGAAGAGGCCACGCCCGACCAGTTCTTCAGCAACCCGCGCAGCGACCGGGCCAAGGACTTCCTTTCGAAGATCCTTCACCACTGATGGAGCCTTCAGCACCGGGCTTCCGTATCTGCTGATCACTCACATCGCGTCAACCCCAGGGGAATCTCACCATGCAGCTTCGTAAGGTCACCGCCGCCTCGGCCGCCGTGCTCGCTCTCGCCCTCACCGCCACCGCCTGCGGCTCCGACGACAAGGACGACGCGGCCGGCTCCGGCGACGGCAAGAAGATCACCATCGGCATCAAGATCGACCAGCCGGGTATCGGCCTGAAGACCCCGGACGGCAAGTTCACCGGCTTCGACGTCGACGTCGCCACGTACGTCGCCAAGGAGCTCGGCTACGACGCCAAGAACATCGAGTTCAAGGAGACGAAGAGCGCCGACCGCGAGACGGCGATCTCGCGCGGTGACGTCAAGTTCATCGTCGCCTCCTACTCGATCACCGACGAGCGCCTGCAGAAGGTCGACTTCGCCGGTCCGTACCTGCTGGCCCACCAGGACATCCTGGTCCGCGCGGACGACGACTCGTTCAAGAAGCCCGAGGACCTGAACAACAAGAAGCTCTGCTCGGTCGCCGGTTCGACCTCCGCGCAGAACGTCCATGACAAGCTGGCCCCGAAGGCGCAGCTGCTGGAGTACGGCGGCTACTCCGAGTGCCTGACCGGCCTCGAGAACAAGGCCGTCGACGCGCTGACCACGGACGACAGCATCCTGGCCGGCTACGCCTCGCAGGACGCCAACAAGGGCAAGTTCAAGCTGGCCGGCTTCAAGATGACCAACGAGAACTACGGCATCGGCCTGAAGAAGGGCGACGCCGACCTCAAGAAGAAGGTCAACGACGCGCTGACCAAGATGGTCGAGGACGGCTCCTGGGACAAGGCGGTCGAGGCCAACTTCGGTCCGGCCGGCTACAAGAACGAGCCCGCCCCGAAGATCGGCAACGTCGTCAAGTGAAGCAGGGCTGACCGGGCGCGCCGCCGCTGACCGGCGGCGCGCCGCGCCCTCTACACGCGGAAGCGCGGGAGATCGTGTTCGACTTTCTTGATGGTTATGACCTGCTGGGGGCCTTCTGGGTCACGGTGAAACTCACCGTCTTCTCCGCCCTCGGCTCCCTCATATGGGGAACGCTGCTGGCCGGCATGAGGGTCAGCCCGGTCCCCCTGATGCGCGGTTTCGCGACCGCCTACGTGAACGTGATCCGGAACATTCCGCTGACCGTGATCATCGTCTTCGCCTCGCTGGGCCTCTTCCAGACCCTGCAGATCACGCTCGGTGGCGATGGTGACTTCAAGGTCATCAACTTCCGGCTCGCGGTGCTCGCCTTCATCGTCTACACCGCCTCGTTCGTGTGCGAGGCCCTGCGTTCGGGCATCAACACGGTCCCGGTGGGCCAGGCGGAGGCGGCGCGGGCGCTCGGGCTCAGCTTCACCCAGGTGCTGCGGCTGATCGTGCTCCCGCAGGCGTTCCGGTCGGTGGTCAACCCGCTGTCCAACGTGCTCATCGCGCTGACGAAGAACACCACCGTCGCAGCAGCGATCGGGGTCGCCGAAGCCTCGTACCTGATGAAGGAAATGGTCGAGAACGAGGCCCAGCTGCTGCTGATCTCGGGTGTCTTCGTCCTCGGCTTCGTCGTCCTGACCCTCCCGACCGGTCTGATCCTCGGCTGGGTGGCCAAGAAGGTGGCGGTGAAGCGATGAGTTCCGTTCTCTACGACGCGCAGGGGCCCCGCGCCAAGCGGCGCAACGTCCTGTACACCGTGCTGTTCGTGCTGGCCGCCGCGGCGGCGGTGTGGTGGGTGTACGACGGTCTCGCCGAGAAGCATCAGCTCGACTGGGTCAAGTGGAAGCCATTCTTCGTCGGAACCCAGGCGTGGGAGACGTATATCTGGCCGGGCTTCCAGAACACCATCAAGGCGGCGTTCTACTCGCTGCTCATCGCGCTGCCGCTGGGCGCGCTCTTCGGGATCGGGCGGCTCTCGGACCACCGCTGGGTACGCGTGCCGAGCGGTGTGGTCGTGGAGTTCTTCCGCGCCATCCCCGTACTGCTCCTGATGATCATCGCCAACGCCGCGTACTCCGAGTACGCCGACTTCGACCCCGACACCCGTCTGCTGTACGCCGTGGTGACGGGTCTGGTGCTCTACAACGCCTCGGTGCTCGCCGAGATCGTGCGGGCCGGCATCCTGACGCTCCCCCGCGGGCAGACGGACGCCGCCAAGGCGATCGGGATGCGCAAGGGCCAGACGATGGTCTTCGTACTGCTGCCGCAGGCGGTCACCGCCATGCTGCCGGCCATCGTCAGCCAACTCGTGGTGATCGTGAAGGACACCGCCCTGGGCGGTGCCGTCCTCAGCTACCCGGAACTGCTGGCCTCCGTCCGGCCGATGTCCGCGAACTACGGTTCGAACACCATCGCGTGCTTCACGATCATCGCGCTGATCTACCTCGCGCTGAACTTCGCCCTGACGTCCTTCGCGAGCTGGCTGGAGCGGTGGCTGCGGCGCGGGAAGAAGAGCACGGGCGCGGTCGTGACCAACGGGCCGGGGGGCGGTCCGGAGGCAGTCGGTGCGCCGGCGCTCAAGACGGACGACGGAAGCGCCGCCTGACGAGCCGTCGAAACACGTCCGCGAGGGGCGGTGGCGCAGCTGCCACCGCCCCTCGCCGCGTTCCGGCGTCGCTTGACGCGGGCACCGGCAGTAGGTTGCATACGTTCTGTGATCGCGCACCGAGTCCCCTACGCCGCCGCACCCCCTTCGCCCCCCGCGCACCCTCCGCTCCGTTTCACCGGACTCCCGACGGGGGACGCGCCGTGGACCCGGTGATCGTCGTCGGCGCCGGGCCCGTCGGCCTGGCCCTCTCGCTCGCCCTCGCCGCACAGGGCGTGCCGTCCATCCTGCTCGACGAGGACCCGGCCAGGAACGAGACCCGCCCCGCCCGCACGGTCGTCCTGCGCGAGGACACCGCCGCCTTCCTGGAACGCCTCGGCTGCAAGACGCTGGCCGACGAGGGGCTGCGCTGGACCGGCTGGCGGTCCGTGCGGCGCAAGCAGCTGGTGCGCGAGCTGCCGCTCGGCGAGGACCCGGACCCCGGCAGCGGCGCACCGGCCGCCCCCGTCCACGTCCCGCAGCACGCGCTGGTACGCGGCCTGCGGGACGCGGTGGCCGCGCAGGAGCTGGTACGCACGGCGGGGCCGAGCCGCATCGACACGCTGGAGCAGGACCCGGCCGGGGTCACCGTGCACACCAGGGAACCCGGTTCGACCTGGTGGCGGGGGAGCTACCTGGTCGGCTGCGACGGCGCCCGGTCCACCGTGCGCAAACTCCTCGACATCAGGTTTCCCGGCCGCACCGCGGTGGAACGGCACGCCGTGGCCGCGCTGCGCGCCGAGCTGCCCCGGCCCGGCGAGGCCGTCCTGCACCGGTCGCCGCCGTGGCGGACGGGCGGCGCCGAGGTGACCGCCAGGCCGCTGCCGGACGACGTGTGGCGGCTGGACTGGCTGCTGCCCGCGCGCGGCGAGCTGGTCACGCCGGACGCCCTGGTCACCAGGGTCCGGGACACCCTGGCCGGCTGGTGCGGCGAGACGCCCCCGTACGAGTTGCTGGACACCGGCGTCTACACGCTCCACCACCGGCTCGCCCGCCGCTGGCGTGTGAAGCGGGCCTTCCTCGCCGGGGATGCCGCCCATCTCCTCGGCGCGCTGGGCACCCAGGGCCTGGACGAGGGGCTGCGCGACGCGGAGAACCTGGCCTGGAAGCTGGCCCTGGCCTGGCACGACGACGCGTCCGACGCGCTCCTCGACAGCTACCAGGCCGAACGCCGGGCCGCCGTGGCCGCCCGGCTGCGCGCCGCCGACCAGTCGCTGCCGATACTGCGCGGCGGCGGGGGCCTGCGGACCCTCGTACCGGGGAGCGCACGGGGGCACGACTCACTGCTCACGGACGGGCATCTGGGCTGCGGCCCCCTCGGTGCGCCCCCTTCCTACGCCCTGTCCCCCCTTGCGCCCCCGCGCGCCGAGGCGCACACCGCGGTCGGTACGCCCCCCGGTGCGCCGGTGGCCGATGTACGGGTGATGGCGCCCGACGGCACCGCTGTGCGGCTGCGCGAACGGCTGGGGCGCGGGCAGTTGCTGGTGGTGCTCGTGGCGCCGGGGACCGGGGTGTGGGACCGGCGGCACTGGATGCGCGCCGGGGTGATGCCCCGGCTGGCGGAGGCCGTCGAGGCGCTGCCCGCACCGGCCGAGCTGCTGGTGGCCGAGAGCTATCCGGGGGCCTCCGCGCACACGGTGCTGCTGGTCAGGCCGGACGGCCATCTCGTCGAGGCGTTCGGCGGGGTGCGGCCGGCCGAGCTGTTCGCGGCGGCGGACGCGGTGCGCGGCGGCACGGCCGGCACCTCGGTGCGCGACGACCGGACCGCTGACGTCAATTGACCGGAGTCGGTGCGCGTGGTCTACTCCCGATCATGACCGGCACCGATGTGCGCCTGTGGCGGAGGGTCCATATGGACCTGCTCCGCTATGCGGGCTGCGTGTGTCGTCCGTCCTGCTGAATCGCCTTCACCTGCTCCCGCCGTGCGCTGTGCCGTGCGGCGGGGCGTCCGCGCGTACTCTCAGGACGGTCTCCGTGTCTGCCTCTTCGTTCCCCGTCGTTCCCGTGCCCATGCGCACGTCCGCCCCGGCCCCGACCGCGGCGCATCTGCTCGACTTCGTCCGCCGCGTCGCCGCGGACACCGCACTCGTCGCTTCCCTTCCCCTCGATCCCGAGGGCCGGACCTGGCTCCGGCTCGACGGTCCGGGCGGCAGCGAGGCGTGGCTGATCGGCTGGCCGCCGGGCACCGGCACCGGCTGGCACGACCACGCCGACTCGGTCGGCGCCTTCCTCACCGCCGCCGGCACGCTGCGGGAGCACTCCCTCGCGGCCCGGCTGCCCACCGAGGGCTGGAAGACCCTGGAGCTGGCCGCCGACCTCGACCGCACCCGGGAGCTGACCACCGGTCAGGGCCGGGCCTTCGGCCGTCACCACGTCCACGAGGTGCTGAACGAGTCCGCCACGGAGCACGCCGTCTCCGTCCACGCCTACTACCCGCCGCTGCCGCGCATCCGGCGCTACAGCCGCAGCGGCGCGCTGCTCCGCCTGGAGCAGACCGAGGGGCCGGAGGACTGGCAGTGAGCGGCGACCGGCCCGGGATCGACGAGTTGCTGGAGCGGATCAGATCCGGTTATGTACGGCTCGACCCGCAGGAGGCATGGGCGGCGTTCCGAGCGGGCGCCCTGCTGGTGGACATCCGGTACGCGGAACTGCGGGCGCGGGACGGGCTGATTCCGGGCGCGCTGGTCATCGAGCGCAATGAGCTGGAATGGCGGCTGGACCCACGGGGAAGCCACCGTGTCCCGGAGGCGGTGGACCATGATCTGCGGGTGGTGGTGATCTGCGACGAGGGCTACGCGTCGAGCCTGGCAGCCGACTCCCTGCACCGGCTCGGTCTGCACCGGGCGACGGATCTGGCGGGCGGCTTCCAGGCATGGCGCGCGGCGGGCCTGCCGGTCCGGGGCTGAGCCGAGGGGCCAGTGGGGCCCGGAGGCCCTGGGACCCGGTGGCCCAGTGAGGGGCAGTTCGTGAGGGCCCGGTGAAAGGACCGGCTTGGGCCTGCTCGTGAGGAGGCCGGCAAGGGGCTGCTCGTGAGGGCGGCCCCTCACCGGCCCCCGGTCGTAGAGGGGCTTCGCCTCTACCGGAATGCGCCGCGACACACCCGTATGGCATCGCTCCGGCGGCGCGATCCGGCCGCCCGACGGACATTCGGCTCACGGCGGGCGCGGGCCTCTCGCACGGCCCCACGGAACCGGCCGCCGCAACGCCGAAGCGCCGTCAGGGCGCCGGACCGCCGCTACGACGGGGAGCACGCACCGATGCCGACCACCGCCCTCACCCCCGACGAACTCGACGCCCAGGCCGCGCGCCTCCACGACACGGACGCCTGGCAGCAGATCATCACCGGCTGGGACCGGACCGCCCCCGAGCCCGCCGAAGCCCCCCGGCCCGCCGCCGCCGGCGGCACATCGGGCGCACCCGCCCCCGTCGCCGACTGGCGCGCCCTGCTCTCCGTACCGGTGGACCGGCTCATCGCCGACACGGTCGGCTCGCTGCCGCCCGCCGCGCCGCGCGAGCGCCCGCTGCCCGGCCGGATCGGGGCGATGCTGCCCGACCGGCTCCACGTGTGGCGCCGCATCGGGCGGTCCGACGTGCCGCCGTCCGTCCATCTCGCCCATGCCCGTCAGATCCTGACCGCGTGGGGCTGGCAGAACACCCCGTACCGGCTGCGCAACATCCGGGGCGCACGCTGCATCTGTGGTGCCATGCTCACCGCGCACCGGCTGGGTTACGGCTCGGCGGAGACGGTCGACCGGGCCGGGGCCTGGCTGATCGCCGAGCTTCGCTCGCAGGGCTGGACCGGTCTTATCGGCCCCTGGAACCGCTACCCCGGACGCACCGCGGCGGACGCCTTCGCGCTGATCGACGCCACCATCGGCCGCGCGGCCCGAGCCGGTCAGTAGGCGCAGGCCGCGCCCCTGACGCCCTGGCCGCCCAGGTCCGCGGCCGGCCTCGATCGCCCACCGGCCCCCGCCGACCCCTGCCGACCCCGGTGGTCAGAACGGCTCGTCCAGCCCCTCCGTGTCCTCCCCTTCCTCCTCCAGCGCCCGGCGCACCACGCGCAGGGCCATGCCCTCGCCGTACCCCTTGCGGGCGAGCATGCCCGCGAGGCGGCGCAGCCGCTTGTCCCGGTCCAACCCCCGCGTGGACCGGAGCTTGCGGGCGACGAGCTCCCGCGCGGTCTGCTCCTCCTGCTCCGAATCGAGCTGCCCCACCGCTTCGTCGATCACCGAGGGGGCCACCCCCTTGGTCCGCAGCTCACGGACCAGCGCGCGCCGGGCGAGCCCGCGGCCGTGGTGACGGGACTCCACCCAGGCGTCGGCGAAGGCGGCGTCGTCGATCAGCCCGACATCCTCGAACCGGGACAGCACTTCCTCGGCCGCCTCGTCCGGGATCTCCCGCTTGCGCAGGGCGTCCGCGAGCTGCTTGCGGGTGCGCGGCGTGCCGGTGAGCAGGCGCAGGCAGATGTTGCGCGCCTGCTCGACCGGGTCGCGCGGCTCCCCCTTCTCGGCCCTCGACGAGGAGGGGGAACCGCTGTCACTGGACCGCGAGCGGGAACGGCGTCCCGCTCCGGCACCGGAGGTGGGGGCCGGGCCGGGACCGGCGGTGTCCTCCGGCCACTCCGTACGACGCGTCACGGGGTCAGCTCTTGGCGGCGGCCGCCTTGGCCGGCTTCGTCTTGCTCGCCGCCGTCGCAGGCTTCGCCGCGCTCTCGGCCGGAGCCGCCGTCTCCGCAGCAGCGGCCTCGGCCGCGTCCTCGGGCCGGACCCCGACGCCCAGCTTCACCAGGATCTTCTTCTCGATCTCGTTGGCGAGGTCGGGGTTGTCCTTGAGGAAGTTGCGCGCGTTCTCCTTGCCCTGGCCGAGCTGGTCGCCCTCGTACGTGTACCAGGCGCCGGCCTTGCGGACGAAGCCGTGCTCCACGCCCATGTCGATGAGGCCGCCCTCACGGCTGATGCCTTGGCCGTAGAGAATGTCGAACTCGGCCTGCTTGAAGGGCGGCGCGACCTTGTTCTTGACGATCTTGACGCGGGTGCGGTTGCCGACCGCGTCGGTGCCGTCCTTGAGTGTCTCGATGCGGCGGATGTCGAGGCGCACCGAGGCGTAGAACTTGAGCGCGCGGCCACCGGTGGTGGTCTCCGGCGAGCCGAACATCACACCGATCTTCTCGCGGAGCTGGTTGATGAAGATCGCGGTGGTCTTGGACTGGTTGAGCGCGCTGGTGATCTTCCGGAGCGCCTGGCTCATCAGACGGGCCTGGAGACCCACGTGCGAGTCGCCCATCTCGCCCTCGATCTCGGCGCGCGGCACCAGGGCCGCGACGGAGTCGATGACGATCAGGTCGAGGGCGCCCGAGCGGACCAGCATGTCCACGATCTCGAGGGCCTGCTCACCGTTGTCCGGCTGGGACAGGATGAGGCTGTCGATGTCGACGCCGAGCTTCTTCGCGTACTCGGGGTCGAGCGCGTGCTCCGCGTCGATGAAGGCCACCGAGCCACCGAGCCGCTGGGCGTTCGCCACGGCGTGCAGCGTCAGCGTCGTCTTGCCGGAGGACTCCGGTCCATACACCTCCACCACGCGGCCGCGCGGCAGGCCGCCGACGCCGAGCGCGACGTCGAGCGCGGTGGACCCGGTGGGAATCACCTCGATGGGCTCGTTCGGCCGCTCGCCCAGGCGCATCACCGCGCCCTTGCCGAATTGCCGTTCAATCTGTGCGAGTGCGGCGTCCAGCGCCTTCTCGCGGTCGGTTCCTGCCATGGGTTCCACCCGATTTGCTTGTGTCGATCGCTTCACGTCAAAGACGCTAACCCCTGCCACTGACAATGGGCCTCGACGTCCTCCCGGCCTGTGGACAACTCCACGGCCGGGGTCCGGGAAAACCCGGCCGGAATCCCATGAGAATGGATGTTCGATTTTAGTGTCAAGCGCACCACGCCGCCCCGCCGTGGCTCGGGAAGGACCGCTCAGTCGCGCGGCTCCGTGGGTTCGTCCGGTGCCCCGCCCGGCCCCGTGCCGGGCCCCGTGCCGGGCTCCGTGCCGTTCTCGCCCGCGAGGGCGGCCCGCATCCGCCGCAGCCGCGACCAGAGCGGTTCTCCGCGTACTCCGGGGCGGCTGCCGTGGACGCGCGGGTCGTCCGTCACGTCGTACCGCTTCACGTACGCGCCGAGGAACGCCTGGAGCGTGGCCACGGCCGGGATCGCGATCAGCGCGCCCACGGCGCCCATCAGCGCCGTGCCCGCGATGACCGAGCCGAACGCCACGGCGGGGTGGATGTCCACCGTCCTCGCGGTCAGCTTCGGCTGGAGCATGTAGTTCTCGAACTGCTGATACACCACGACGAAGCCCAGCACCCAGAGCGCGTACCAGGGGTCGACGGTGAAGGCGATCAGCATCGGCAGGGCACCGGCGAGGTAGGTGCCGATCGTGGGGATGAACTGGGAGACGAGGCCGACCCAGACCGCGAGCGCCGGTGCGTAGGGCACGCCGAGCGCGGCCAGCAGGATGTAGTGCGCGATGCCGGAGATGAGCGCCATCAGGCCGCGCGAGTAGAGGTAGCCGCCCGTCTTGTCGACCGCGATCTCCCAGGCCCGCAGCACCTCGGCCTGGCGGGCCGGCGGCAGCACCGAGCACAGCCCCCGGCGCAGCCTGGGCCCGTCCGCCGCGAAGTAGAACGAGAACAGGAAGATCGTCAGCAGCCGGAACAGGCCGCCGAGGACCGTCGCCGACACGTCGAGGACACCGGTCGCGCTGTTCTGGACGTACTTCTGCAGCCAGTCGGAGTGCAGCAGGCTGTCCTGGACCTCGACGCGGGAGAGTTCCGTGTGGAAGGTCTGGTTGACCCAGTTGATCACCGAGTCGAGGTACTTCGGGAAGTCCTCGACCATGTCCACGATCTGGCCGGCGAGCATCGAGCCGAGCAGGACGACGAAACCGGCCCCCGCGATCATCACCACGAGGAAGACCAGGAAGGTGGCGAGCCCCCGGCGCATGCCCCGAGCCGACATCCGGCTCACGGCGGGCTCGATGGCGAGCGCCAGGAAGAAGGCGATCAGTACGTTGATCAGCAGGCCGATGAGCTGATCGAAGGCCCAGCTGCCGAGCCGGAAACAGGCGTAGAGCGCGAGGGCGAGGACCATGGCGCGCGGCAGCCACGAGGGCATCCGGGCGGGCCCGGCGCCGGACGGCGGGGCGGGCGGTGCCGGCGGGGTACGGGGCGGCTGGATCTGATCGGTCTCGTCTGTGGGGGCCACGGGGCAAGTCTCGCCTATGTGGGTGACAAACCGTCCCCCGCCCCAGGGGGCGTCAGCGCTTGTCGGCGGGAACGTCCATCGCGGTGCAGACCCCGCGCCACACGTCCTTCGCCTCCCAGCCTGCGGCCAGCGCCTGGTGGACCGTGCGTCCGCCCAGTTCGGCCATCACGTGGTCGCGGGCGAAGGAGTCCGCATAGGCCGCGCCGAAGTGGTCCGCCATCCGTTCCCAGAAAATCGTCAACCGCATGCCCTCAGTATCCCGCTCCTGAGAGTGCAGCCGGGCCGCCCCGGCCCTGCTCGGGACGCCCGAGCCCTACGGTCGGTCCCATGGCTGCAACTGGAACAAGTCCCCTCGACCGTGCCGAGCAGTTCATCTGGCTCACGGCCCGAGTCCTCGAACAGCGACGGTTCGCCCATCAATACCTGGCGGGAGGCGCGGACCCCGTGGAGACGGCCCTGTCCGCGTACGCCAACGAGGACGGCGGATACGGCCACGCGCTCGAACCCGATCTGCGCGGCCCGGTCAGTCAGCCGCTGCACACCGCCCACGCGCTCAGCGTCCTCGACTCCATCGGCCGCTGCGGCGGTCTGCGGGTGGAGCGGATCTGCCGCTATCTGACCGACGTGTCGACCAAGGAGGGCGCCCTGCCCGCACTGCTCACCTCGCAGCGCGGCTACCCGGCGGCGCCCTTCATCCCGATCATCGACGAGCCGCCGCCCGAACTGCTGGCCACCGGCCCCGTCGTCGGACTGCTGCACCGCAACGCCGTGTGGCATGCCTGGCTCTTCCGGGCGACCGACTTCTGCTGGTCGGCCGTGGACGCCCTGGAGGTCTCGCACCCGTACGAGATCGAGGCGGCGGTCGCCTTCCTGGACGGGGTGCCGGACCGGCCGCGGGCCGAAGCCGCCGCCGAACGGCTGGGGCGGCTGGTGCGCGACCAGCGCCTGGCCGTGCTCGATCCGGAACGGCGTGCGGAGTATCCGGTGGCCGCCGGGTACGCGCCGGGCGAGCAGCACTTCCCGTACGACTACGCCCGTACACCCGAATCACTCGCCCGGCGGTGGTTCTCCGATGCCGAGATGGAGCGCGCGCTCGACCATCTCGCCGCCGCGCAGGAGGCGGACGGCGGCTGGCCCGTCACCTGGCGGCAGTGGGCCCCCGGTACGGCGCTGGAGGGGCGGCCCCTGGTGACCCTGCGGGCGCTGGAGACGCTGCGGGCCCACGGCCGCGCGCTGGACTGAACCGCGGGATCATCCCAGCGCGCGCACCCCGGCGGTGACGGCCACGGCCGCGCCCACGACCACCAGGAAGGGGGCGCGCAGGACGAGGGCGAGCGCCGCCGCGGCCAGCCCCGCGCCCCTGGCGTCCAGGGTCAGCTGCTGTCCGTCGCCGAAGGTCTGCTGGGCGGTGAGGGCCGCCAGCAGGGCCACGGGCAGCAGGGCGGCGAGGCGCTGTACGAGCGGGCGTTCCAGGGCTCCGGCCGGGACCAGGAGTCCGAGGAGCTTGGCGAGGTAGCAGCCGACGAAGGTCAGGGCGATGGCGATCCAGACGTTCACCGGCCGTCCTCCGTCCGTGCCGGGGCGGCGTCCGACGCATCGCTCTTCCCCGTTCCGCCGCCCTTCACGCGTCCCATCAGGAACAGGACGACGGGCGCGGCGAGCGCCGACAGCAGTACGGGCACCCCGGCCGGCAGCACCGGCAGCAGGCCCAGGGCGAGCAGGACGGCGAGCGCGGCGGTCACACGCTCCGTCGTGGACTTCAGCATCGGGGCGAGCAGGGCCAGGAAGACGGCCGGGCTCGCCGCGTCGAGCCCCCAGGCGTCGGTGTCGCCGAGCGCCTCGGCCCCCAGGGCGCCCACCAGGGTGGTCAGGTTCCACAGCACGTAGAGGGTGAGCCCGGTGACGGTGAAGCCGATCCGCGCGGCCCGCCGGGTGGGCTGCGGCAGCGTCACAGCGGTCGTCTCGTCGATGACCCACTGGGCGGCGAGCGGGCGCAGGGGGCGCGGCAGGGCGAGCAGCTGGGAGAGGCGCAGCCCGTAGAAGGCGTTGCGTACGCCGAGGAAGAAGGCACCGGCGGCCGCGGTGTACGGGTTGCCCCCGGCGGAGAGCGCGCCGACCAGGGCGAACTGGGAGGCTCCGGTGAAGACGAGCAGGCTGAGCGCGCAGGTCTGGAGCAGGCTCAGGCCCGAGCCGGCCGAGGTGACGCCGAAGGCGAAGCCGGAGAGGCCGACGGCTATGCCGACGCCGAGCGCGTCGCGTACGACGGCCGCGTCCGGTTTGGTTCCGGCCGCGAGGGTGCTGCCGTCGGCCGGTTCGCCGGTGGTGCGAAGGGGTGCTGTCTGTTCTGCCACGCTCCGCACGCTACCGGGACCGCTCCGGACCGGCGCCGGACCCTACCCAATCAGTCAGCCAGACGTGCGCCCGTGTGCTCGTGGCCGCGAGCGGACTGCCTCGGCAGGATTCCGGGGACAGGTACTCCGACCGCTGAGGAACGCATATGCGTGTGGCGCAGGGCTTTAGAGGATTCCCCGAGCTGCTGGCCGACCGGGCTGAGCGGCACCCCGGGCGTCAGGCGGTTCTGGAGATCTCGCCCGGTGAGGACCGCGCCGTCCGGGCGGAGTCGACGTACGCGGGGTTGCTGCAGGACGCGCAGGGCGTCGCGGCGGCCCTGTCGGCCCGGTACCCGGCCGGCTCCCGAATCCTGATCGTCCACGAGTCCGGGGTGTCCTTCGCCACCGCTTTCCTCGGGTGCCTGCTGGCCGGGCTGGTCGCGGTTCCGGCGCCCTCGCCGGCCGGCTACCGGCGCCAGCAGAGCCGACTCGCCGGGATCGTACGGCACAGCGGCGCGCACGCGGTGCTGTGCGACGCCTCGCACCGGCCGGACGTCGCCGACTGGCTCGCAGACAACGGACTGGCCGGTACGGACCTGCTGGTGCCGGAGTCGTTCCCGGCCTCCGGGGACCGGGTGCCCGCATCCGTGTCCGCTGCGAGGGCCGAGGACCCCGCGTACCTCCAGTACACCTCGGGCAGTACGGGCAGGCCGAAGGGGGTGATCATCACCCACCGGAACCTGATGAGCAATGTGGCCCACTTCGCCGCATGCGTCGACGCCGGGGAGGGAACGCGCTGCGGTGGGTGGCTGCCCATGTACCACGACTTCGGGCTCATCGCGCACCTCGCCGTCCCCCTGTTCCTCGGCGGCACGTCCGTGCTGATGGCACCGTCCGTCTTCCTTCGCCACCCCGTGCGGTGGCTGACGGCGGTCGACCGGTACGACCTCCATCTGTCCGGTGGCCCCGACTTCGCCTACGACCTCTGCCTGCGCAAGATCACGGACGAGCAGATCGCGGCCCTGGATCTCTCGCGCTGGCGGCACGCGGTGAACGGCTCGGAGCCGATACGCGCGTCCGTCCTCGCCGCGTTCACCGACCGGTTCGCGGCGGCGGGTTTCCGTCCGGAGGCCATGTCTCCCGGCTACGGGCTCGCCGAGACCACCTTGGCGGCCACGCTCTCCCCCAGAGGTGAACGACCGGTCGTCACACAGGTCGACGCCGGCGCGCTCGCCCGGCACCGCTTCGTGCCACTGACCGGCACCGCGGCCGGCGACGCCGGGGCGGTTCGCCGGGTCGTGGCGAGCGGATTCTGGTCGTCCGAGAGGGGCGTCGTCGTCGATCCGCACACCGCGGCCGTGGTCCCGGACGGCCACGTCGGCGAGATCTGGGTGCGGGGCGCGAGCGTGTCACCGGGCTACTGGAACGACCCCGAGGCCACCGCAGGCGTCTTCGACGCCGTGACCGCCGACGGCACCGGAGGCTTCTTGCGCACCGGGGACCTCGGCAGCGTGTGGGACGGGCAGTTGTACGTCACCGGGCGGATCAAGGAAATGCTGATCGCCCATGGCCGCAAGCTGTATCCGCAGGACATCGAGGACGTGGTGCGTACGGCGCACCCGTCGCTCGCGGCGGGCGTGGGCGCGGCCTTCCGGCTTGAGGAAAGCGGGCCCGAAACGCCCGACGAGATCGCCGTCGTGCAGGAGTGCCGCGGCGGCCTCATCGGTTCCGAGGGGGCGGAGGCGGTGGCCGGCGCGGTCCGCCGACGTGTCCGGGAGGAGTTCGCCGTGGCGCTGGCCGCCGTCGTCCTCGTACGGCCCGGCACGGTGGAGCGCACCACGAGCGGCAAGATCCAGCGCGGCGCCATGGCACGGGCGCTGCGGGACGGAACACTGCGCGGCGTGGTGCTCGACAGCCGTACGGGCACCGCCTCCGGCATGCCGTCCGCGGCCTCCGGGCCCGCCCTGGACGCGGCGCCGGCCGCCGGAACGACCGCGTGAACGCCCCCGCCACGCCCCTGCCCCCGGCGCCTGCGGACGGCCCGGCCGCGTCTCTCGGCGAATGGCTCGGCGACCCCCGCGATCCGTCCCGGCCCTTCTCGTACGCGGCCAGTGCCCGCTGGGACCGGGCGGAGGAGTTCCCCGCCGCCGCCGTCCGGACCCTGGACGAGTGGGGACTCGGCCGTCACTACGTACCCGCCGCGCACGGCGGATCGCTCAGCCGGCTCGACGTGCTGCTGGACCTCGTACGGGTGGTGGCCCGCAGGGACCTGACCGTGGCCGTCGCACACACGAAGACGTTCCTGGGAAGCGTGTGCGTCTGGGCGGCGGGCACCCCTGAGCAGACCCGCGCCCTCGCCGGGCACGTGCTGGCGGGCGCTCCCGTCGCCTGGGGGCTCACGGAACGGCCGCACGGGAGCGACCTGACGGCGGACGAGTTCTCCGCGGTGCGCACCGGGGACGGCGGCTACACCCTGGACGGGGAGAAGTGGCTGATCAACAACGGCACCCGGTCGGATCTGGTCTGTCTGCTGGCACGCACCGGTGAGGGGAGGGGCCCCCGCGACCTGAGCCTGCTCCTGCTCGACAAGCGCCGCAACGAGCCCGGCGCCGTCCGGAGCACGCCGAAGATCCCCACCCACGGGATTCGCGGCGCCGACATCAGCGGCTTCACCTGCCGCCGGGCACGCGCTCTGCCCGGCGCGCTCGTCGGCGCCGAGGGCACGGGCCTGGAGACCGTGCTGAGGGTCCTGCCGGTCACCCGCGCGGTGTGCACGGCCCTCTCCCTGGGCGCGGCCGACCACGCCCTCGATCTGGCGACGGAGTTCGCCGAGGAACGAGAGCTCTACGGCCGCCGTGTGGTCGAACTCGGCCGACCCGCCCGGCTGCTCGGGCAGGCGTATGCCCTGGCGTACGCCGGTGAGGCGGTCAGCCGTGTCCTGGGACGGGCGGCGCAGTGCCTTCCCCGAGAGCTCCCGGTGATGTCGGCCGTCGCGAAGGCCGTGGTGCCGTCCGCGGTGGACGAGCTCATCGGCCACTGCGCCGAGGTCCTCGGCGCCCGGAGCTTCCTGGACGGCGCCTACGCGGACGGGCGGTTCCAGAAGCTGGAACGTGACCACCGCATCGTCGGCATCTTCGACGGCAGCACGGTCGTCAACCGGCACGCCCTCATCCGGCAGTTCCCGACCCTGGTCCGTGCGCACGGGAACGGGACCGTCGACGCCCCGGCCCTCGCGGCAATCACCGACCCCTCCGCCCCGATGCCGGACCTTGACCTCACCCGGCTCGGCCTCGTCTCCTCCGGCGGGTGCGGCATCGTGCAGGGACTCGGTGCGGCCGTGGCCCGGCTGCGCGAACGGGCCGCCGACCGGCCGGCCGGACTCCGGCTGACGGAACTGGCCCGGTCCCTCCTGAGCGCCCGTGACGCGCTGCACGAGGAGATGGCCGCGCTCGGCGGTCTCGCGGGCAAGGACGTGCCGCCGCACGCCTTCGACCTGGCCCGGCGATACGAGTGGTGTTTCACCGCCGCGGCAGCCGTCCACCTGTGGTCGGCCGGCCGGGACGACAGCCCCGGCGAGGCGGGGCCGCGGCCGGCCCCGTACGGCGACGAGGACCTGCGGCTGGAGGCGGTCCTGACCCTGGCGCTGCCTCGGGTCCACCGCCCCGTACTGCCGGGCGAGGCGTCGGACCCGGTGCCCGGCGGTGCCGGTGACGTCTTCGAGCGGCTGCTCACGTCGGTGCGACGGGTCCGCGCCGGGACGCGGGAGGCCGGTGTGCCCGGCTCGGTACCCCGCGACGGTACGGCCCAACCGGAACTCACCCCGGAGAGAACGACATGAGACACCCCGACACTCCGAGAACGGCCGAGGACAGAGGTACGGCCCTGGCCCGCCTCTTCGGGCCGCTCCAGGACACCACCGGCGCCACGGGGGCCCGTGCGCTGCTGGACGCGGACGAGGCCGGGGCCATGCACGCGGAGGGAGAACGCCTGCTCGACTCCTTCGGGTTGAACGCGGAGTTCGTGCCCACCGCCCTCGGCGGCAGGCTGAACGATGTACCCGAGCTCGTCCGCGTCATGCGCGTGGTCTACGGGCGGGACGCCTGCCTCGGGCTCGGCTACGGCGCGAGCGCGCTCATGGCGTCCGTGAACGTATGGACGGCCGGTGACGAGCGGCAGCGCCGGAGCCTGGCCGACCTGCTGCTGGCCGGAGGAAAGGTGGCGACCGCCTACCACGAGCTGCCGCACGGCAACGACTTCTCACGCGCCTCCTTCCGCGCGGTCCGCCTTCCCGGCGGGGACTGGCGGCTGACGGGCAGGAAGGAGGTCATAGCCAACGCCCGCAGGGCCGACGCCTTCGTCCTCTTCGCGCGTACCGGCGACGCTCCGGGCGCCCGCGGCCACAGCCAGTTCCTCGTGTCCCGCACGGCACTGGACGGCGGGCGCCTGAAGGACGTGCCGAGGTTCCGCACATCGGGTCTGCGCGGCGTGCAGCTCGGCGGTGTGGAGTTCGCCGAGTGCCCCGTGCCCGCGGAGAGCGTGCTCGGGGACGTGGGCATGGGCATCGAGACGGCGATGCGCTCGTTCCAAGTGAGCAGGACGGCGTTGCCGGGCATGTGGGCGGGCGGCGTGGAGGCAGGGCTCGTCACCGTTCTGCGCTTCGTGTCCGACCGGCGGCTCTACGGCCGCCGAGCGGTCGACATCCCGCTCGTGCGGCGGGAGCTGGCCGAGTGCTTCGCGGACCTGATGCTCTGCGAGGCTCTGGTGTCGGTGGCGGCGAGAGCACTGCACGTGCGTCCGGACCAGACTGCCATCCTCGCCCCGCTCACCAAGCAGTACGTCTCCGGGCGGCTGCTGAACGTCATGGACCGTCTGTCCCGTGTCCTCGGCGCGCACTTCTACGTACGCGACGGCGAGCACGCGCTGTTCCAGAAACACCTGCGGGACCTCGCACCGGTCGGATTCGGCCACACCGGACGGGCCGCCTGCCTCGCCGCCGCACTACCGCTGCTCACGGTGCTGTCCCGCAACATCCGGCGGTCCGGTACGCGGCACCGGGTGGCCGGGGACGGCGACGCCGACCTGTTCGACCTTCATGCGCCGCTCCCGCCGCTCGACTTCGGCCGCCTGACTCTGCGCGTCGGCCAGAACGAATCCCTGGCCGACGCGCTGCGCGCCGGCCCGGACGGCACCGGCGCGCCGGGCCGTGCGCACCGAGCGGCGGTCGCCCTCCTCGACCGGGCCCACGAAGGGCTCGCACACCTGGGCGCTCGGGACGTCGGGCCGGGCGGCGGTGCCGGACCGGCGGACCTCGCCGAGGCGTACAGCGTCTGCCTGGCCGCCGGAGCGTGCGCGGGGGTGGCGCGGCACGCCCGGCAGGGCACCGCCGACCCGTTCCTGTCGGACCCGGCCTGGCTGACCGGTGTCCTGACCCGCGCGTTCGGGGCAGCCGCGCCGCCGCTCGACCCCGCTGTCGCCGACCGGTTCTTCGAAGAGCTGACGAACCGGTGGGAGGCGGGACTGTCACTGGAGCTCAGCCCCCGCCCGCTCGGCATGTGAATCACCGACCCGACCCCCGAACCAACGACCAAGGAGGCTGCGACGTTGTCGAGCAACATCCATCCGCACAGCCAGGAAGGGCTGGAGGCGTGGCTCGCCGAACAGATCGCCACGCATGTCGGTGTCCCGTCCGGTCAGATCCTGCCCGATGTCGACTTCGCCGACCACGGACTGGAATCGGTGTCCGCCTTCGTGCTGTGCGGGGACATAGAGACGTATCTGGACCTGGCCATAGAGCCGACCGCGGCGTGGGACCATCCGACGGTGCGGGCCCTCGCACAGTACCTGCGAGGCCAACTGGACCTGCGCGACGGGCCGGAGCGGAGCGGCCTCGGCTCCGCGAAGGATCACAGCGGAGCCGGTTCGTGACCGCGCTGCGTGAAGTCTCCGCCTACCTGCCGCCGGATCGCATCGACATCGGCAGCCTCCAGAGCAGGCTCGGTCTCACCGACGCGGAAATCAAGGTGTACCGCAGGGTGTTCGGGCTGCGGGAGGTACGTCACGGGCTCGACGCACTGCCCGGTGACCTGCTGCTGTCCGCGATCGGCGGGCTGACCTCGCCGGCCGGTGTGCGCGAGCGCGTCAGGTACATCGTGCAGGCCAGGACCATGCCGGAGGTCTCCCCCTATCCGCACAGCCCGCTGGACGGCATCCTGGCGAAGGGCGAGTTCCCGAACGCCGTTCCCTTCGCGCTCACCGAACAGGCCTGCGCGTCGGGTCTGTTCGCGGTCGACGTGTGCGGCAGGCTGCTGGCCGAGGACGGTGACCCGGACGGCCTCGCGCTCGTCCTGGTGGGTGAGAAGGCCTTCACCCAAGCGGCTCTTCAGGTGCCCGGCGCCAGCGTCAACGGCGAGGCGGCCGCCGCCGTGCTGGTGGGGGCCGACGGCGACCGGGACGTCCTCCTCGGGTACGCCACGCGCACCTACGGCAGGTTCTACGAGTTCCAGTCGCGGGACAAGGAGTCCGTGCTGGAGTTCCAGCGGATCTACGCCGAGGCGCTCGGCGAGGTGCTGCACAGCGCCGCCGAGCAGGCCGGCACCGACCTGTCGGGGATCGCGCTGGTGCTGCCGCACAACGTGAACCGCATCTCCTGGACGCGTATCGCCAAGCACCTCGGCATACCGCTCGACCGGCTGTTCCTCGACAACATGGCCCTGACCGGCCACTCCTTCTGCGCCGACCCGTTCGTCAACCTCGTCGCCGCCCGCAGGGCGGGGCGGCTGCGGCCGGGGGACCTGTACCTCATGGCCACGGTCGGCCTGGGCGCCACCTTCTCCGCCATGGCCTTCCGCCACTGACCCGAGCCCGTTCCCGGCCCCCGCGACGCCCTCTGCCCGCGTCCGAAGAACCGAGAGGCATTCACCATGCTCGCTCCACCCGACCCGCCCTTCATGGCCCGACTGCGCAATGGGGTCGCGGACGGTCACGCCCTGGTGCTCATGGGCAACTTCGAGGTCGAGGACAGATGGGCGCGGAACGAGATCGGCCTGCCCCGGCTGGCCTTCGGCTCCGCCTCGCCCGTCGTCAACCGGATGGACGAGCTCGCTCTGCTGCTCGCCGGACCCGGTGACTGCGTACTGATGAAGGAGGCTCCGGACCCGGATCACCTCCAGCACCTGACGGAACTCGGTTTCGCCCTGCCGCGTGTCGTGACACCCGACCGGCAGAATCCCGCCGCCACGGTGACGGACGACGCGCTGCGCGACCCGGCGCTGCTCGCCGAACTCGCCCGGCTGGGCGACCGGGGATTCCACCTGCTCCCCCACGGCACCTCCGAGGGCGAGGAGCGGCTGGCGACGACCGGCGGCATCCCGCTCGCGACCCCGCCCGCGGCCGTGTGCAAGGAGGTCAACAGCAAGGTCTACAGCCGACGGCTGGCGGAACGTACGGGGCTGCGGCAGCCCCTCGGATGGGCCTGCTCGGACCTGGCGGAGCTGGACGACGCGGTCGACCGGGCATCCGCCCTGCTGCGCGAGGGACGCACGGTCGTACTCAAGGACGCCTACGGCGTCTCCGGGAAGGGCATCGCCGTCGTCACGGACCCGGCACGCCTGGAAAAGCTGCACCGCAAGGTCACGGCCCTGGCGCGCAAGCGGCCCGACGCCCGCCTGGGCCTGGTCATCGAGGAGTGGGTGGCCAAGAAGGCGGACTACAACTACCAGCTGACCGTACGGCGCGACGGGTCGGCGCACTTCGACGGCGTCAAGCGCGCCCTGACCCGTGACGGCGTGCACAAGGGCCACCTCATTCCGTCCGGTCTGGACGCCGGGCAGTTGGACGAGATCCGGGCCGCGGCCCGGACGATCGGGCGGGAGCTGGCCGCCGACGGCTGGTTCGGCGTCGTGGGCGTCGATGCGATGACCGGCCAGGACGACACCCTGTACCCGGTGGTGGAGATCAACGCCCGCAACAACATGGCGACCTATCTGTCCTCCGTGCAGGACCGGATACTTCCCGCGGGAAGTGTCGGCCTGGTCCGCGAGTACCCGCTCACCCTGGGCCGGCCGCTCGCCTACAAGAATCTGCGCGACGCCATCGGCGACCTCGCCTGGACACCGGAGAACGGCAGCGGTCTGCTCGTCAACGCCTTCGCCACCGTCAACGCGGCGCGCGACGCCTCCCGCGCCTCCTTCGACGGCCGTCTGTACGGCGTCGTGGTGGCCCCCGACGACCGCACGCTGCACCAGCTCGACGAACGCATCGCCCACCGCCTCGACATGATCGCCCGGGAGACACAGTCATGACAGGACCAGAGCGCAACCCCGACGGCGTGGAGCTGATCCAGGGCATACCCGTCACCGAACTCGCCGGACAGTACGGCACCCCGTTCTACGCCTACGACGCCGGCGTCCTGGCGGAAACGTTCGACACGTTGCGCGAACTGCTCCCCCGGCGGCTGGAGATCTTCTACTCCCTGAAGTCCAACCCGAACGTCGCGGTGTGCGCGCTGCTCGCCCGGCGCGGCGCTCGCGCGGAGGTCTCCTCCCTGGTGGAACTGCGCACCGCGCTGCGGGCCGGGGTGTCGCCCAACGACATCATCTTCCTCGGTCCGGGCAAGTCTCCCGAGGAGCTCGCCGCCTGCCTGGAAGCCGGCGTGCACAGCGTCGTGTGCGAGTCGTTCGGGGAGATCGCCACGCTGGACCGGCTGGCGCACGGCCTCGGCGTCACCGCCCCGGTGTCCCTGCGGGTGAATCCCGAGTTCTCCGTCAAGGGCTCCGGCCTGACCATGGGCGGCAAGCCCCGGCAGTTCGGCATCGACGAGGCTCAGCTCCTCGGCCGGGAAGACCTCGCCAAGCAGTACCCCTCCGTCCGGCTGATGGGCATCCACGCCTACATGGGGACCCGCATCCTGGACGAGGAGGTCGTGGCCCGGAACACGGCCTACATTCTCGACATGGCCGAACGCCTGGCCGACCGGCTGGGGTTCCCGCTGGATCTGGTGGACGTCGGAGGGGGTCTGGGCGTCGCGTACTTCGCGGGCGAGCGCGATCTGGACCCGAGGCGGCTGGCCGAGCTGACGAATCCGGTCGTCGAGGCATTCGCCCGACGACACCCCGGAACCCGCATGATCATGGAGCTGGGCCGCTACCTCACCGGCCGGTGCGGCACCTACGTCGTGCGCGTCCGGGACGTGAAGACCTCCATGGACGAGAACTTCGCGGTGACCGACGGAGGCACCCACCACCACATGGCGGCAGTGGGTATCGGCTCGTTCGTCAAGCGCAACTTCCCGGTCGAGCTGTTGAGCCGGGTCTCCGACGACGCCGCGGCGGCCTGGAACGTGACCGGCCCGCTGTGCACCCCCAACGACGTCCTGGCCAAGAAGGCCGAGCTCCCGCCGTTGCGTCCGGGCGATCTGCTGGGTGTGCGGCGCTCCGGCGCCTACGGCCCCAGCGCGTCACCGGTCCTCTTCCTCAGCCACGGTCATCCCGCGGAGATCGTCGTGCACGAGGGCCGCTCCCATCTCGTGCGCGAGCGCGACCTGCCGGAGGACCTCATGCGCAAGCAGCGCCTTCCCGACTTCGCCCGGCCGGAAACGGCCGAGACCGCCGCTCCCTGAACCCCCACCCGTCCGTATCCGCCCCTACCAGCTGGAGAAGAACCATGACCCACGAAACGATCGAGCCGCCCGCCACCGCCGCCGCGTCCTCCGGCGCCGAACCGGACCGGATCACCGCCCACATCATCGCCGCGCTCACCCAAGTGCTGAAGCGGGACCTGCCCGAAGCGAACGGGGACACCCGTCTGTTCGACGACCTCGGTCTGGACTCCACGAGTGTGCTGGAGTTGCTGATGGCCATCGAGGACGAGCTGTCCCTGGAGTTCGACACCGACACGCTCGAACAGCACCACTTCGAGTCGGTCGGCTCCCTCGCCGGGTATGTCGTCGAACAGTCGGCCGGGAGCTGACCGGTGTACACCGCTCAACCACCGGTCGTCGCGACCGCGACGGACACCCCGCCTCGGATCACGCCGCTGCGCGTGCTCCGAGGCGCGTACCGGGAGTTCGGCCGGGGGCTGCCGTACGAGCCCGATCCGCTGCACCCACCGCTGCGGGAGTATCTGCGGGACCTCGCGGATCTCCACGGTGTGGGTCTGCGTGCCGGCTTCGACCTGTCGACCGCGCGGCGCACCACCTTCGTCGAAATGGCCGAGGCGCTGGTGCCGCTGCTCGGCGGCGCGGATCGGCCGATGGACGTGGTGGCGCTCGCGCACCAGGCCCCTGACGCCGACTTCCGCAGGTCCGCGACATGCCGTCTGAACGACCTGCTGCCCGGTTCCCCCATGCCGTTCGCCGTTTCGGACCAGGGGTCGGCAGCTCCGTTCACGGCGTTGCGACTGGCGGCGGCGTACCTGTCGGCGGCCGCCGGGCCCCGGCGGGCGCTGGTGCTGGCAGCGGACCAGGCGGACCTGCCCTACGATGTCCCGCTGCGTCCCGAGCACCGGATCGCGGGCGACGCCATGGCGGCACTGCTGGTCGAGGCGGGGCCCCGGAACGGCGGAGGGCCGGTGGCCACCTCGCTCGTGTCCGCCGGGTCCGTGGCCCGCGCCGTTCCGGCCCTGCTGGAGCGGCTTGCCGTTCCGCTGCGTTCCACCTTCGTCGTCCTCGGGCCCGGCATCGACCCGGGGGCGGTGCCGGACGCCGCGGGCGGAGCGGTCCTCGTCGAGCCCGGCATGCCCTGCACGGGCGGCTGGGTCGCGCTGCTGGACCGCCTGGCACGGGGCGGGCTGCCGCCCTATGCCGCCCTGCTCGATCTCGCCCCCGGGCAGGGTGTGCTGTCCCTGGCTCTGCTCGATCTGTCCGGAGTGGTCGCGGAAACCTCCTCCGGCAGCCACGTCGCCGTTCCCACAGAACACGAGGAGTGCGTCTCATGACCGACACCGCCGAACCGGGCGGCCTCCCACCGTGGTGCCGGGCCGCGGCCGCGGCTCGGAACCACGGGTTGCCGACCGCCCTGGAGGACCTGCGGGCAGAGGTCTGCCCCGACCGTGTCCCCCACGGCCCGGCGGGGCATGTCGCCCTGCCGACCCGGATGCTGGAGAGCGAGGAAGGCGCCGCGAGGAGCACGACGGTCCTCTCGACCCCGGACGGAGCGATCAGGTTCGGTCGCCTCGCCTCCGCCACATCCGGCGCCGCCGAAGCCACCGGCGGGGCCTGGGACCTCGGCCTCGTCTGGGTGCGCCTGGGCCAGTCCTGCCGACTGCTCGACGCCTGCCTGGAGTACCTGCGAGGCCGCACGGTCGGCGGGGCGGCGTTGCTGATGCAGCAGATGGTGAAGGGCGGGCTCGCCGATGCGAAGGCCGACCAGCTCACCGTGGAGACCCTGATCAGTGGCGCGGAGCCCGGTGAACTCTCCGAGGCCACTCTCGCGTACGCCCATGACACCCTCACCGGATGCGATCGTGCGCTGCTGCGGCTGCTGGGCGCCTTCGGCTATCGCGCCGACGGGCCCGGCGCCTGCGCACACGCTTCCGCCCTCGTCGCCGATGCCTATGTGCGCCGGCCCGACCCCGAAGAGGTGGCCGCATGACACTGCTCGACGACCGACTGCTCACGGCACGGGGAATCGCGGCGGACTGGGCCGCCGAGATGGCCGAGCACGCTCTGGCCGCCGACCGCGATCCCGACGCGGTGCGCGAACTGCTGCATCTGAGCTGCATGGCGTACCTGGCGACCAGCCCGGTGCCGGAGGAGTACGTACCCACTCCGATCACCGTCGACGGCCACCGCTTCTCCGGCATGAGCACCCTGGAACGTGTGGTCTTCATCGAGGAGCTGGCGGTGGGCGATCCGGGCCTCCTGCTGGGCGCCCCCGGCCCTTCCCTCTCCGGCGGCCTGCTGCTGGCGCTCGGCAACGACGACCAGAAAAAACGCTTCTACGACGCGTTGTTCTCCCGCCCCACCTGGACCTTCTTCGGTCTCACCGAACCCGATCGCGGCTCGGACGTCGGCGCGATGACCACCACCCTGACCCGGCGGGACGGGAAACTCCTGCTCAACGGGGCGAAACGGTACTGCGGCAACGCCGCCCGCGCGCGTCTGGGCGTGGTGTTCGCCCGGACGGCACCCGGACCGCTCGGTGTGACATCGGTTCTGGTGGAAACCGACCAACCGGGCTTCGTCGCGGAGCCGATCCCCACCCTGGGGCTGCGGGCCAACCAGATATGCGACATCCGGCTCACGAACGTCGAGGTACGGGAGGAGAACGTACTCGGACAGGGGCTCACCGGGACCCAGCGGGGCATGTGGGGCGCCCTGCGGGCGCTCAACACGTTCCGTCCCGGTGTCGGCGCCCTCGCCCTCGGCATCGCACGGGCCGCTCACGCCTACGCGCTCCGCCACCGCTCCGCCCCGACCGCCTGGCAGCGGCACGACCTGGACCGCACGGCCCAGCGCATCGACGCCACCCGCGCCCTGCTGCACCGGGCCGCGGTCGCCGTCGACCATGCGCGGGAGGGCGGCTACCTCGCCTCGGCGGCCAAGGCCCGTGCCACGCACCTCGCCGAGGACGCGACGCAACAGGCGCTCGGTCTGTTCGGTCCGGGGGCGCGGTACGAGCATCCGCTGCTCGACAAGCTCGACCGCGACGCGCGCGGGGTGGAGTTCATGGAGGGCACCAGCAACATCCACCGGCTGAACCTGTTCCAGGGGCTCATACGGGGCGAGGTCGGACGTGGCTGAAACGGCGTGCGAACGCCGGGAAATCCTGCGGTTGGGCCTGCCCATCACGCTGTCGATGACGGGCAATGTCACCCTGCCGTTTCTGTCCTTCGCCATGCTCGGCTGGATGAGTTCGGACGCCCTGTACGTCCGGTCCCTCTACATCCCGTTGTCGCAGCTCTTCGTAGCACTGCTCCTCGCTTTCGAGACCAGTGCCCAGACCGCGGTCGCCCTGGCCGCCGGCCGGCAGCGGCTCAAGGACGTACCTGCGCTGCTGCGGAGCGCGCTCGTCCTCGGGCTCGCCGGCGGGATCGGCCTGTTCCTGGTGCTCTTCACGACGGCGCCGCTGCTGGCCGAACTGCTCAGCGTGCCCGCCGACGCGCGTGGGACGTTCATGTCGTTCCTCCGCTGGACGGCGGCGGCATCGGTGCTGCACGTCGTACCGGTGGTGTGCGCCGCGTGTCTGCGCGGTGCCGGCCGGCCTTCACGGGCCGCCGCCATCGTCCTCACGACGGCCGTGCTGGAGGTGGCGTGCGTCGCCGTGTTCGGTTTCGGCGCGGACCTGGGCCTGTGGTCGGTCCCGCTCGGCATCACGGTGGGGTGCGTGGCCGGCGCCGGACTCGCGTGGCACGCGCTGAGAGGGGGCGGGCCGCTGCCGCCGGGGCGGGGCGGCCACGCCGTCCGCGAGGTGACCGGCCACCTGCGGAGTGTCGGTCTGCCGGTCGCCGGGACGTTCCTCGTGCTGTTCTGTTTCAGCCTGGCGCAGCTGTGGATCGTGGGGCCGTTCGGCGAGGGGGTGGTCTCCGGCTTCTCGCTGGCCGTGACCCTGCAGGGCGTGGTCATCCAGCCCGCACTGGCCCTCGGCACGGCCACCGCCATCCTCATGAACCAACGGCGCGGAGCGGGCCGGACCGAGCGTCTGCACCGCATCCTGCGCTCCGGGCTGGAGCTGACCGCTCTGGCGTACCTGCCGCTGGCGCTGGCGGTCTGGGCCCTCGCGGGTCCGGTCGCGGCCCTGGCGACCGGCGACGAGACCGCCGCCCGCGAGGCCGCGCACTACCTGCGGGTGGTCGGCCCCAGCTATCTGATGATGGGCGTCACCCTGGCTGCCTTCACCGTGCTGGAGCAGATCGGCAGAGGCCGGACCGCGCTGCTGCTGAACGCCGGTTTCTTCACCGTCCTGGCGGTGTCGGGACTGTACGCCGCCCGCCATTTCGACACCCCTTCGGGACTCTACTGGGTGGTGTCCGCGGGCAACGTGGGTGGTGCGGCGGCCGTGCTCTTCGTGGTGCGGGCGGCCAGATCACTCCACGTGCCCACATCTTCGTCGTTCGCACAACGGGAGGCCATGAGTGAATCGGAATGAGATCCGGCGGATTCCCTTCATCGGTGCGCGCGAGGCCGACGAACGGGCCACCTGGGGACAGTCGCTGGTGTGGCGGGACATGAGCGGCATGGCGCCGGGCACCCCCTACAACGAGACCAACGGCACTCTGGTGCCGCCTGGTCTGGGGACCGAGGACGTTGTGGACGCGCTGGGCGCCCTGCTCTCCCGGCACGAGGCGCTGCGTACCGTCTGGGCCGAGGACGCGAGCGGCGGTCTGCGGCAACGGGTGCTGGCCCGCGGCGAGGTGACGGTCGAAGTACACCGGCTGCCGGACGGGGGCCCGGAGGCCGTCGCCCGGTTCGTGGCCTCGGCCGAGCCGCGCCTGCGGGGCACCGTCTTCGACACGTCCGGCGAGCCCGCGTTCCGCGCGGCGGTGGCGGTCGGCGGCGACGGCGTGGTCGCGGTCCTCATCGGTGTGGCCAAGCTGGCCGTGGACCTCCAGGGCAGCCGGCTCGTGGTGCGCGACCTGCGGGCCTTGCTGGACGCGCGTACGGAGGGGCGGCCATGGCCGCCGCCCCTGTCGCCCGCGCAGCCCGTCGACATCGCCCGCGACGAGGGCTCCGAGCGGGGCCGGGCGACGACCCGTCGAGCGGTCCGGCACGCGGTGACGCAGGTGAGCCGCTTCCCGGCACGGGTCTTCCCCGTACCGGCGGACCGGACGGCGGACCGGCCGCGTTTCTGGCGTGGAGGGCTGGTGTCCACGGCGGTGCCCCGGGCCGTCGCCGTGCTCTCGGAACGGTGGAAGGTATCGGGCACGACCCTCTTCATGACCGCGGCGGCGACCGTACTCGCCACCGAGGCGGCCACCTCCGGCGGGGCGCGGCTGCCCCGGTTCGGCTGGCACCTCATCGTCGGCAACCGCATCGGGGAGACCCTGCGGCACACGGCTGTGACGGCGACCCAGGACCTGCCGCTGGCCGTGGACCTCGGAGGGGAGACCTTCTCCGCCATCGCCCGGCAGGCCGGCATGGAGGCGCTGAGGGCCTACCGGCACGGCCGGTTCGACCCGCGCGTGGTGGACGAGGCGATCCGGGGCGAGGGTGGTGTCGGCGAAGGACGCGACCTGGCTTGCTACTTCAACGACACCCGAGACCTCGCGGCCGGCCCCGCGGTGGCCGTGGCCGCTCCCGGCCGGCTGCGCCGGGCCCTGGAGGAGAGCTCCTTCCGCTGGGAGGAGAAGGTCGACTGGGACGCGGTCACGGTCTTCTTCGAGGTGTTCGACGTCCGCGAACGTCCCGACGCGCTGCGGCTCTCGCTCTACGCGGACACCCTGCAACTCCCGGCCCACCGGATACCGGTCGTCCTGCGAGCCGTCGAGCGCCTGCTGGTCACCGCCGCTGTGGACGGCGACATCCGCACGACGGACGTCGCCGCGCTGTGCGACGACCCGGCGGAGGGCGAACCCGCCGCGTCCGGGCCGGAGACCGCCTCCTCCTGGCGGATCGCTCTGCGTCCGGCGGAATCGGGGTGACGTGACCCCCGTGGACACGGTCGACCTGTGGGTCATCCCGCTGGACCGGCCGGGAGACGAGACGCGCACGGCGCCGCACCTGGACTGCCGTGAATCGGCGCGGGCGGACGGCCTCGCGCCCCCGCGGCGCGGCCGGTTCGTCGTCGCGCGCGGAGCCACTCGGGAGATTCTGTCCGGCTACACCGGTGTGGAGCCGAAGGGCCTGGTCTGGCGTGTGGGGCAGTGGGGCAAACCGTACGTGGAGCTCCGCCAGGACACCGCGCCGGTACCGGCGTTCAATCTGAGCCACTGCGGTGCCGTCGCCGTGCTCGCCGTGCTGCGGAACGGTCGCCGGGAGGTGGGGGCGGACATCGAACGGGTGGTGGGCGGACGTGCCGAGCGGCTGGTGGAACGCTTCTTCCACCCGGACGAGGCGCGGTACGTACGCGGGTTCGCCCCGGCCGGGCGCGAGGCCGAGGCGACCCGGCTCTGGACGCGCAAGGAGGCGTACGCCAAGGCTTCCGGACACCGGCTGCTGGACGTCCTGCACATGCCTGTTCTCGCCCCGCGCCCCGGTCGGCGGCCGGGGCGCGGCGACGGTACGGATACCGGTGCCGTACGCCGCCTGCGCGACGTACCGTTCGACGACGGCTGGGCCGTGTCCGTGGCCGTCATGGGGAGCGCCGATTTCGACGTCGCCCCGCGGCTCTGGCCCGAGGGGCCCTGAAGCGGCCGGCCCACTCCGTCCGGCGGGTCAGGACGGGTCGTCCGGGTACGGTTCGAGCACGCCGCCGCGGATGGCGTTCATCACCGCCGTCGTACGGTTCTCCGCCGCGCACTTCAGCAGTACGTTGCCGACCAGGCGTTTGGCCCCGTGCACGGAGATGCCCAGTCGCGTGGCGATCTGTTTGTTGCTGCAACCCTCGCTCAGCAGGACAAGGGTCTCCCGCTCGCGCGAGGTGAGCCGTACCGAGAGGGTCTGCGCTCGCGGCCTGGGAACGGTGACCATGTCCCTGGCCAGTTGCCGGGCGAGAGACGCCGGCAGCGGCACCTCTCCGACGGCGAGCTGTTCGAGCGTGCGGCTCAGCGTCTGGCGCGACAGGTCCTGTTGCAGCAGGTAGCCGTCGGCCTTGAAGGAGCCGAGGGCCTCGGGGCTCGCGCCGTCGATGATGGCAAGGACGCGCGGCCGGTGCCCGCTCTCCGAGGACAACGGGCCGGGCGGGGGGTCTCCGGCCAGCAGGACCACCACATCGCAGTCACCGCTCGGCGGCTGGTCCGCCGACTGCGGCAGGAGGACGACGGTGCAATCGGCCACGCCGGGCAGATCGTTCAGTACGGCGCTCAGGCCGTGGGCCAGCACCTCACTGCGCAGCCGTAACTCGATCCTGAGCCGACCGGTGGTGGCGAGAGCGGTACCGGCTGCCTGCGTGGCGTCGCGTTCCGCCGGCGTGTCGGCATAGGGCGAGGAGGCCGACCGGAACGACCGGTGGGCCGGCGGCGGAGAGGATACGGACGGCACAGCTGTGCTCCCTTGCCTGAAGGACGATGGGTCCGAGTGGGCCGGCGGGCGTCTTCGTCCAGGAGAGAGCGTGGGGGACAGTCGTTCTGCCGGACGGCGGGGCCTCTCGCCGACGATCTGAATCGTCATTCATGCCCACTGGGGCTCGCAAGAACCTTCCGATGGACTGTTCTGGCCACGGCCTGAACAGTCCGTAGTGCGTCATCCGCCGGGCCGCGAGGGCTCCCATCGGGAATCAGTTAGTCGCTCAGACGCATGGCTATTGGTCTGCACCAATGCAATGATCGCGGTGGATTCAGTGTTGCCGAGGGGGGCCACGGTGTCAGGTGAACTGGGGTTGAGCAGCGAGGCCGAAGCGGTCTACCGCGCCATGTTGACGCATCACGAGGACGGGGTCGCGGCCCTCGCCACTCGACTGCGCCTGGAGGAGCGCAGCGTGCGGGACGCCCTCGACGAACTCAGCCGGCTGGCCATGCTGCAACCGTCGGCCGACCGCCCCGGCAGGATGCGCGCGGTCGCACCGGGAGTGGGTCTACGGGTCCTCACTGCCCGCCGGCAGCGTGAACTCGCCGAGATGGAATGCCGGGTGAGGGCCTCGCAGGAGGCCGCCGCGCGAATGATCGCGGAGTACACCGCCTCGTCCGCGGCCGCCGTCGGCACGGAGATTCTCACCGGAACCGACGAGGTCTGCGATCGGCTCCGCGAACTGTTCTCCGGTGCCCGGAACGAGGTGACGGCGCTCGCACCGGGCGGAGCGGGAGCCGGGGCACCGCTCACCACGTCTCTGACGTTCAACGAGGACGTCCTGCGACGCGGTGTACGGGTGCGCGCCGTCTACCTGGACAGCGCGCGGCACCACGACCCGAAGTCCCGCCATGTCGAGGGCCTGATCGACCTCGGGGTGGAGGTCCGCACGGCACCCGCCTTCGCCACGCGGATGCTCGTCGTCGACCGCTCGACCGCGCTGTTACCCCTGCACGCCGACGCGGACGCGGACGGCGCCGTACTCCTGACCGGCCGCGGTCCGCTCACTGCCCTGTGCGAACTGGTCGACACGATCTGGAGCCAGTCGCGGCCCTGGGGTGAACAGCCGGTTCCGGGGCGTACCGGCTGCACGCCCCGCGAAGCGGCCGTGCTCACGATCCTCGCCGACGGCGGCACGGACGACACGGTCGCGCAGAAGCTCGGTGTCTCTCCCCGTACCGCCCGCAGGCTGGCCGCCACGCTCATGGAGCGTCTGGGCGCACGCAGCCGGTTCCAGGCAGGGGTCATCGCGGCCCAGGAAGGACTGGTTCTCGGGTACGCTCCCGCAAAGCCGCCGGAAAAGGACGGCCTGTCAGCTCTGGTATCACCCGCGTCAACAACAAGCGCCGATAGACCCCGTCCAGGGCATCATCCCCGTGTGCTGCGAGCCAGCGTGCGCCGTCCGGCACGGCCGCTGGCCCCGAGTGACAGCGCCCCGAAGCAGGGATCACGGGACTGAGCCCGGCGGCGGCGATACGGTACATCGCCGCCCGGAATCGGACCATGGCCTGACCAGGACGCCGTTCCGCCTCGGGCAACGCCTCGACCCACTGCTCGGCGACGACGGCGTCGCGCGCCACCGCGAGGAGGCCCGGGGAGCCGGGGCCCGGAGAGCCGGCCCGTGCCCAGTGAACGGCTCGGGTGACGAACCCGGTGGCGTCCTCCGGGCCGAATCGGTCCACGGAGGTGGTCAGGGCCAGCATCTCGCGCGGCGCGATCCGTTCACATCCCAGTACGTGCAGCGTGGCCTCCCCGTCCGGCTCCCTGCCGAACTCCCACTCCGGAAAGGGCAGCGGCGTGCTCGCACCGGTGAACTCCCGCTCCCCCGCACCGCACACCGGGCAGGTGACCACGACAACCACCGTGCGCGGCACGTGGGGCACGATGAGGCCGGGCGTGTCCGGCAGCAGCGACGGGTGAAGCAGGTGCCCGACGGCCTCCCGCTCCACGAGTTCCTCCAGAACCCGCCGCCACGGTTCCCCGATCGCGGCCGGCGGGACCGCGTCCGTGTCACCGGCGTACGCGGCCGCCGTGTGGCCGTCGGGCTGGTACCGCATGGTCGTGGTCATCGGTCGCTCCCCGCGCATTGTCCTCCGGTCCGCGATGCGACGTCGCTGGGGGACGGCGCGTCCGCCATGCCCTGACGCACCGCCGCCACGCCCAGTTCTGTGAGGCCGTCCAGCCCGTCCACCGGGCGGTCCGCCTCGGCGATGCCGGACGCCAGCCACGAGCGCACCGCCGCGCGGACCCGGCGCACGCCGTCGTCACCGGGTACGACTCCGGCCGCGGCCGTGATTCCCCCGCTGTCCCGGCCCAAGAGGTAGCACGCGGCCCAGACCTCGACCGCCACCGCGGTGGGTGCCGTGTCATGGAGATGGGCATTCAGCGCCGCTTCGACGCGTGCCGCGTCCACCCCGGCGGCCGCGCACCAGTCGCGCCAGTACCAGCCGAACACGTGCCCGATCGGTTCCGGCGTGCCGGGCCGGATGAACCGGAGTGAGCAGCGGGAGTGCCGCAGCTCCACCCCGAACTCGTCCGGGCGGTCCAGTGCGGCCCGTCCCCGTAACGCCTCGACCAGCGCTTCCGGCGTGCTCCGCCAGTGTTCGGCGGGAACCGGTCGTCGGTCGACGACGGTCGCGTGGAAGGAACCGGGATGTTCCGAGAGCGACGGCGCGCCGCGGTGATCGACGAGATGCGGCACCGTCGCGAACACCGGCAGCCCGGCTTCCTGGCAGTACAGCACCACCATCTGGTCGTCGTCGGCGACCTCGTCGGGGATGGGCGCCAGGTAGGCCGCGAGTTTCCGCGCCTCGTCGGCGGGCAGCGCCAGCCCCAGCGTCGGCGTCCACTCCACCGGAGACAGCGGGGCCCAGGCCGAGCCGCAGGCGGCTGCGCGACGCACGAGGTACGAGTTCTGCGGACTGTTCCAGTTCGAGTAGAGCGCGATCGCGTCACGCGGACGGGCCTCGATCGCGTCCCGCACCTGCCGCGCGAAGTCCGGCACCGGCACCACGTCGTCCTGGAGCACCAGATGGTGCGTGGCCCCGGTGGACACGGCCGCCCACGCCGCCTTGGCCGTGCGCAGCGCGCTGCGGAACGAGCCGGGATCGGGATCGACCACTGTACGGGGCGTCAACGGCGCGCAGGCCGCGACGAGTTCCGCCAGGTGCTCGGCACGGTTCGGATGGGTCATGATCACGACACTGAGCACGACGTCTTCGTGAGCGACCGCCGTATCGGCAGTATCAGCGGTGCCGCAAGGGCGCATGGTCTCGTTCCCTCGTCACGGAATGGGGTGCCCCGGCCGCCGGCTGGGCCGCAGCCGGGGGAAGGAGGCCGGCCGGGCCGGCGATACCGGAGAACTGGAATCCCCGGTCGAGCAGTCCGCCGATGATCCTCGGCAGCGCCGCCACCGTCTGGTCACGTTCGCCCCCGCCGTCGTGCAGCAGCACGACCGAGCCGTCACGCGCCTGCCGCAGCACGGAGTCCGCGATGGCGTCCGCTCCCGGCAGCGTCCAGTCGGAGGCCTCCACGTCCCACAGGACCGTGGTCAGACCTTCGTCGGCCGTCGCGCGGAGCACAGTCCCACCCCGCCCGCCGTAGGGCGGCCGGGCGAGGACGGGCGGGACACCGGTGGCTTCGGCGATGACGCGGCTGGTCGTCCGCAGCTGCCGCACCGTCTCGTCCTCTCCCAGTTCGGGCAGGTACGCGTGCGACCACGTGTGGTTGCCGACCTCGTGCCCCTCGTCGACCATGCGCCGTACGAGGTCCGGCCGGGCGCGTACCTGCAGCCCGACGCAGAAGAAGGCGGCCGGGACCCCGAAGGACTTCAGGATGCGCAGCACCCGGTCGGTGTGCAGGGGAGAAGGGCCGTCGTCGAACGTCAGGGCGACCCGCGGAGGGCCGGCCGGGGCCCCCGGGCAGGTGGTCACCAGACGCCCGGACCGGTTCAGCTCGTCCTGAAGAGTGGCCACCGACGCGTTCGCCCGGCGCATCTCGTCCGACCGGTCCCCCAGGGTCCCGCCGGCCAGACCCACCGGCACCGTCGGAACGAGTCCCCGCCGTGCCGCATCGGCCAGGACCGCGGCATCCGCGTCGGTACGCGGCAGATGACGCAGGTCCACCCGGAGGACATGCAGCCCTCCGACCAGCAGAAGACCGTCCATCACCCCGTTGGAACTCTCGAAGACGGTCACCAGGCCGCCATGCACGCGCGCGGCCCACCGGGCCAGCCACGCGGCCGGCGCCTCGGGGCCGCACCGGTCGAACCGCTCCCGCGCGACGACGGTCCCCGACTCGTCCAGCAGCGCGGTCCCGTATCCCTCGCTGTCCCACACCAGGCCCGCCCACCACCGCCTGTCAGGCGGCCGGTTGTCTTCGATGAGCATCCTCGGTCCCCTTGTGCGCTCGGTGAACGGCCATCAGGCTCCCCGCGCGGCCACCGGTGCGGCAAGGACGTTTCGGGCGCGCGGGTGGGCGCCCCAACGGCTACAGCCGGGAACCGGGGACGCGGGGCAGGATGAGCGTCGCCCCGCCCGCCCGGCCGGCGGGCCCGACCACAGGAGGCATCGCGTGCACGCCGGAAGTTACGTGGCAACCGGAGAGCGTGCCCTGCTGCGCGTGGGGGCCTTCGTACGCGAGCGGTTCCACGCCTCGCCGGTGTCGCGGCCCAAGTCCTCCGAGCACGACCGGGTGACCGAGGCGGACGGCCTGGCCGAGGACATGATCAGACGGGAGCTCCTCACCGCCCATCCGGCGTCCGTCGTCATCGGCGAGGAGCGCGGCGAACACGGCACCGGCCGCGTGCGGTGGTACGTGGACCCGATCGACGGGACCTACAACTTCGCCCGCGGTATCCCGTTGTTCTGCCTCTCCCTGGGCGTGGTTCTGGACGGAACCGTGCTCGGCGGCTGCGTGTACGACCCGATCCGGGACGAGATGTTCACCGCGAGCGAGGGCGTACTGCGCGTCAACGGGGCGACCGCCACGCGCCGCGGGCAGGGGCCGCCGATGCTGCTGACCGACCTGGCGCCGTGCCGGTCGTGGACCGCGGGGCCGACCGACGCGGTCACCGCCGCGCTGGACGGCTGCGACATCCGCCGCATCGGGTCGTCGGCCCTGGCCCTGGCATGGGTGGCGGCCGGCCGCGCGGACCTGGCCGCCAACGCCAATGTGTACGCCTGGGACGTGGCCGGTGGCCAGGCGTTGGTGACCGCGGCCGGCGGCGGATACACCGGCCTGCCGGACGAGCGGCTGCGCACCGATCGCCAGGGCGGATTCGTCGCCTGGGGGCCCGGGTACGGGGAGCGGGCCCAGCGCCTCGCCGACGCGCTGCGTCCGACGCTGGCCGCGGCCTGACGGGGCGGCCGTCGCGAGCCGCCGGCGGTGGTCACGGCCGTTGTCAGTGGCGGGGTGCACGATGGGGGCATGACCGGCTCTGCTCTCGATTCCTTCTCCCCCGCGACCCGCAGTTGGTTCACGGGGGCTTTCAGCGCGCCGACCGCCGCGCAGGAGGGTGCCTGGCGGGCGATCGGTGAGGGATCGGACGTGCTGGTCGTCGCGCCGACCGGTTCGGGCAAGACGCTGGCCGCGTTCCTGGCCGCGCTGGACCGGCTGGCGGCCGTCCCGCCGCCGGCCGAGGCGAAGAAGCGCTGCCGTGTGCTGTACGTGTCGCCGCTCAAGGCCCTCGCGGTGGACGTCGAGCGCAACCTCCGCTCGCCGCTGACCGGCATCCGGCAGGAGTCCGTGCGCCAGGGGCTGCCCGAGCCCGAGGTGCGGGTGGGCATCCGGTCCGGGGACACCCCGGCAGCGGAGCGCCGCTCCATGGCGACGCGTCCGCCGGACATCCTGATCACGACGCCCGAGTCGCTGTTCCTGATGCTGACGTCCTCGGCGCGCGAGGCCCTCTCCGGCATCGAGACGATCATCCTGGACGAGGTGCACGCGGTGGCGGGCACCAAGCGCGGCGCCCATCTCGCCGTGTCGCTGGAGCGCCTGGACGAGCTGCTGCCCCGGCCCGCCCGGCGCATCGGCCTGTCGGCCACGGTCCGCCCGGTGGACGAAGTGGCGCGTTTCCTCTCGCCCCGGCGCAAGGTGGAGATCGTCCAGCCGCCGTCCACCAAGCGGTTCGACCTGTCGGTGGTCGTCCCCGTGGAGGATCTGGGCGAGCTGGGCGGTTCCCCGGCCACCGACACGGAGTCCGGGGCACAGGCCGAGAAGCCGTCCATCTGGCCGCATGTGGAGGAGCGGATCGCCGATCTGGTCCAGGCCCACCGCTCCACCATCGTCTTCGCCAATTCCCGGCGCCTCGCGGAGCGGCTGTGCAACCGGCTCAACGAGATCGCGTACGAGAGGGCCACCGGCGAAACCATGCCGGAGGCCCACTCCCCCGCCGAGGTCATGGCGGAGTCCGGCGCGGCCAAGGGCGCTCCCGCCCTGCTCGCCCGCGCCCACCACGGATCGGTCTCCAAGGAGCAGCGCGCCCAGGTGGAGGAGGACCTCAAGGCGGGCCGGCTGCCCGCCGTGGTCGCCACCTCCAGTCTGGAGCTGGGCATCGACATGGGCGCGGTCGATCTGGTGATCCAGGTCGAGTCGCCGCCCTCGGTCGCCTCCGGGCTGCAGCGGGTCGGCCGGGCCGGCCATCAGGTGGGCGCGGTCTCCACCGGTGTCGTCTTCCCGAAGTACCGCGGCGATCTGGTGCAGGCGGCCGTGGTCACCGAGCGGATGCGGTCGGGCTCCATCGAGGCGCTGCGCGTCCCGTCCAATCCGCTGGACGTGCTGGCCCAGCAACTGGTCGCGATGGTCGCCCTGGACAGCTGGCAGGCGGACGACCTGCTGGCGGTGGTCCGCCGGGCCGCCCCCTTCGCCTCGCTCCCCGAGTCCGCGTTCACGGCGGTCCTCGACATGCTGGCGGGCCGCTATCCGTCCGACGCCTTCGCGGAGCTGCGGCCCCGCGTCGTGTGGGACCGCGTCGCCGGTACGGTCACGGGCCGGCCCGGCGCCCAGCGCCTCGCCGTCACCTCGGGCGGCACGATCCCCGACCGCGGCCTCTTCGGGGTCTTCCTCGCCGGCGCGGACCCGAAGAAGGGCGGCGGCCGGGTCGGTGAGCTGGACGAGGAGATGGTCTACGAGTCCCGCGTCGGCGACGTCTTCACGCTGGGCACGACCTCCTGGCGGATCGAGGACATCACCCGCGACCGGGTCCTCGTCTCCCCCGCGCCCGGCGTGCCCGGACGGCTGCCCTTCTGGAAGGGCGACCAGCTCGGACGGCCGCTGGAGCTGGGCCGCGCCCTGGGCGCCTTCCTCCGCGAGCTGGGCGGCCTGTCCGCGCAGGACGCCCGGAGCCGTCTGCTGTCGGCCGGTCTCGACACCTGGGCCGTGGACAACGTGCTGGCCTATCTCGACGAGCAGCGCCGGGCCTGCGGCCATGTCCCGGACGACCGGACGATTCTCGTCGAGCGTTTCCGGGACGAGCTGGGCGACTGGCGCGTCGTGGTGCACTCCCCGTTCGGCGCCCAGGTGCACGCCCCGTGGGCGCTGGCCCTCGGCGCCCGTCTCGCCGAGCGCTACGGCATGGACGCGCAGGTCATGCACGCCGACGACGGCATCGTGCTGCGGCTGCCGGACGCCGACATGATGGGCCTGGACCTCCTCGACTTCGACCCGGCGCGGGACCCTTCCCCGGACGCGGCGGGTGCGGCCCCGCTCGCCCCGGCCAACACCGCCTTCGACAGCGACCAGCCCCCGGTCGGCGCCGCGGACGTGGCCTTCGACCAGGGCGAGATCGCGCAGATCGTCACCGACCAGGTCGGCGGCTCCGCCCTGTTCGCCTCCCGGTTCCGCGAGTGCGCGGCCAGGGCGCTGCTGCTTCCCCGCCGCAGCCCCGGCAAACGCACCCCGCTCTGGCAGCAGCGGCAGCGGGCCGCGCAGCTCCTCCAGGTCGCCTCCGAGTTCGGTTCCTTCCCCATCGTTCTCGAAGCGGTCCGCGAGTGCCTCCAGGACGTGTTCGACGTGCCGGGGCTCACGGAGGTGATGGGCGACCTGGAGGCCCGGCGCATCCGCCTCGTCGAGGTGACCACCCCGGAGCCCTCCCCGTTCGCCCGCTCGCTCCTGTTCGGCTACGTCGCCCAGTTCCTGTACGAGGGCGACTCGCCCCTCGCCGAACGGCGCGCCGCCGCGCTCTCCCTGGACTCCCGGCTGCTGGCCGAGCTGCTGGGCAGGGCCGAGCTGAGGGAACTGCTGGACGCCGACGTCCTGACCGAGCTGGAGCGGGAGCTGCAGTGGCTGGCGGACGACCGCCGCGTCAAGGACGCCGAGGGCGTCGCGGACCTGCTGCGCGTCCTGGGCCCGCTCACGGACGCGGAGCTGACCGCGCGCGGCGGCCGGACCGACTGGGCGCGGGAGCTGGAGTCCGCCCGCCGCGCCATCCGGGTCCGGATCGCCGGCGAGGCCCACTGGGCGGCGATCGAGGACGCCGGCCGGCTGCGCGACGCCCTGGGCACGGCCCTCCCGGTCGGCGTCCCCGAAGCGTTCACCGAACCGGTCAAGGACCCCCTCGGGGACCTCCTCGCCCGCTACGCCCGTACGCACGGCCCGTTCACCTCGACCGCGGCCGCCGCGCGCTTCGGCCTCGGCACGGCGGTCACCGACGGGGCCCTCCAGCGGCTCGCGGCCTCGGGCCGGATCGTCCAGGGCGAGTTCCACCCGGCGGGCATCGGCCAGGAGTGGTGCGACGCCACGGTGCTGCGGCGGCTGCGACGCCGTTCGCTGGCCGCCCTCCGCCATGAGCTGGAGCCGGTCCCGCCCGCCGCCCTGGCCGGATTCCTGCCGCAGTGGCAGCACCTGGGCGGCAGCAGCCTGCGCGGCATCGACGGGCTGGCCCGCGCCGTCGAGCAGCTGCAGGGCGCCCCCGTCCCCGCATCCGCGCTGGAACGGCTCGTCCTTCCCGGCCGCGTCACCGGCTACACCCCCGCGCTGCTGGACGAGCTGACGACCACCGGGGAAGTCGTCTGGGCCGGGGCCGGGGCGCTGCCCGGCAAGGACGGCTGGCTCTCCCTCTACCTCGCCGACAGCGCCCCCCTGCTCCTCCCCCCGCCCCGTCCGCTGGAGCTCAGCGCCCTGCACGAGTCCGTGCTGACCGCGCTCGGCGGCGGCTACGGCCTCTTCTTCCGTCAGATCGCCGACCAGGTCCGGGCCACCACCCACCCCGACTGCACCGATCCGCAGCTCGCCGACGCCCTGTGGGACCTGGCCTGGTCGGGCCGGCTGACCAACGACACGCTGGCGCCGCTGCGCTCCCTGCTGGGCTCCGGCCGGACGGCGGGATCGACCGCGCACCGCGCCCGGCGGAACGTCCCGCGCGGCCGGTACGGCACCCTCAGCGCCGCCGCCCGCCCCGCGTCCCGCACCGGGCCGCCCACGGTCTCGGGCCGCTGGTCCCTGCTGCCACCCGTCGAGCCGGAGCCCACGCACCGCGCCCACGCCCTGGCCCGCACCCTGCTCGACCGGCACGGCGTGGTGACCCGGGGCGCGGTCCAGGCGGAGGGCGTCGAGGGCGGCTTCTCCGCCGCCTACCGGGTGCTGTCCGCCTTCGAGGACAACGGACAGGCGCGCCGGGGCTACGTCGTGGAGGGGCTGGGGGCGGCGCAGTTCGCGATGGACGGCGCGGTGGACCGCCTCCGCGCGGTCTCCACCGCCCGCGACCGCACGGAGCCCGGCGCGGACCCCCGCGCCCTGGTGCTGGCCGCCGCCGACCCGGCCAACGCGTACGGCGCCGCCCTCTCGTGGCCGGAGCCGCCGGACGGGGCCGGGCACAAACCGGGCCGCAAGGCGGGCTCGCTCGTCGTCCTGGTCGACGGCGAGCTGACGCTGTACATGGAGCGGGGCGGCAAGACGCTGCTCGCCTGGGCGGCCGATCCGGACGAGCCCGCGCTCCGGGCGGCGGCCGGGGCGCTGGCCGCCGCCGCCCGAGCCGGTTCCCTGGGCACGGTGACCGTGGAGCGCGTGAACGGCGTCTCCGCCCTGACCTCGCCCCTGGGCCGCACCCTGGAGGCGGTCGGCTTCCTCGCCACCCCGAAGGGCCTGCGCCTGCGCGCGTAGCCCGCGGGCATCGGGCCCCGGTCGGGCATCAGGCGGCGGTCGGGTATCGGACGGCGGGGCATCCCGCGCGTATCCCCGTCCGGCGCCCGGACGCCCCCTGCCCACCGCATCATGGAGGCATGCCCGAAGGAGACACCGTCCTGCAGACCGCCGGGCGGCTGCACCGCGCGCTCGCCGGTCAGGTCCTCACCTCGTCCGACCTCCGCGTCCCCCGGTTCGCCACCGCCGACCTCACCGGCCGCACGGTCCTGGACGTCACCGCGCGCGGCAAGCATCTGCTGACCCGGATCGAGGGCGGCCTCACCCTGCACAGCCATCTGCGGATGGACGGGGCGTGGCGGATCTACGCCCCGGGTGAGCGCTGGCGCGGCGGCCCCGGCCACCAGATCCGGGCCGTCCTGGGCAACGCCGCGCACACCGCGGTGGGCTACCGGCTCCCGGTGCTGGAGCTGCTGCGCACCCAGGACGAGGAGCAGGCGGTCGGCCATCTCGGCCCGGACCTCCTCGGCCCGGACTGGGATGCCGAGGCCGCGCTGCGCAATCTCCTCCGCGACCCGGCCCGCCCTCTCGGCGAGGCCCTGCTCGACCAGCGCAACCTGGCCGGCATCGGCAACATCTACAAGGCGGAGCTGTGCTTCCTGGCCCGCGCCACCCCGTGGCTGCCCATCGGCGAGCTGCCCGCGACGACGGCCACCCTGCTGGTCTCCACCGCCCACCAGCTTCTCGACGCCAACCGGGACCGCCCGACGCGCATCACGACCGCCGGCGGGCGCGCCCGTACCGTCGCGCAGGCGGCCTCCCGCATGCGCAGGCCCAGCGACACCCTCTGGGTGTACGGCCGCGCCGGGCGCCCCTGTCTGCGCTGCGGCACGCCGATCCGGGAGTCCGAGCAGGACGGCCGGCCCGCCTACTGGTGCCCCCACTGCCAGACCGGCCCGGCCCCGGCGTGAACGTACTACCTGGCGGCCCGGCGACGCCAGGACCGCGCCGCCCGTCGCACCCGGACCGTGGCGCGCCGCAGCAGGCTCGTACCGGCGTCGAAGACGCCGATCGGCCGGGCGGTCGCGGCGACGTGCACCGGCAGGAGGCTCAGCCCCCATCCGCCCGCCACCACCGCTCCCTCGACCACCCCGGCGTGCGCCGGGGTGAGCACCAGCCGCAGCACGGCCCACCACCACGCGCCGCAGAGAACGAGCGCCGGTACCCATCGCCGTACCATGGCTGCCTCCTCCGGCCGAACCTAGTGGCGCCCGCCTTTCGGGGGCGAGAGCGCACCGGTGCACCACCGGCGCGCGCGGGGCGCGGTCACACGCCCCACGAAGCCCCCCGTACACCGCGTCCTGTCAGCACGGAGCCCCCACCACGCGGGGTGGGGGCTCGCGACGGGCCGGTGGGGACCGGGGTCAGTCCTTCTTGTCGCCCAGGGAGTCCTTGAGGCCGTCCGCACGGTCGCGGGCGCCGTCCATGGCGTCCTTGGCCTTGCCCTTGGCCTGGTCGGCCTTGCCCTCGGTCTCCTTGCGACGGTCGCCGGTCATCTTGCCCATGGCTTCCTTCGCCTTGCCGGTGACCTTGTCCTTCGCGCCTTCGTTCTTCATGCTCATCCCTCCATTGGAGTGAACCTGTGGATGCCCTTCCGGGCGGCTGGGTAGTCGGCGGGGTCCGCTCAGGCGCTCTCGGCCTGGAACATCCACGCGTGCTTCTCGAGGTCCGCGGTCAGCGCGATCAGGATGTCCTGGGTGACCGGGTCGGGGGTCTCGGTCGCCTCGATGCGCTCCCGCATCCGTCCGATCACCACGCTGAGGGCGTCCACCAGGGACTTCACCGCGTCCACGTCCTTGATCCAGCCCTCGGACACGGAGTCGATGGCCGTGCTCCTGGCGATCGTCGCGGCGCGGCCGTCCGGGTTGACGCCGATGGCGGAGGCCCGCTCGGCGACGGTGTCGGAGTGCTGGCGGGCCGTGTCGACCACGTCGTCGAGCTGGAGGTGCACGGACCTGAACCGCGGCCCGACCACGTTCCAGTGGACCTGCTTGGCCACCAGAGAAAGGTCGAGGAGATCCACCAGGGCGCCCTGCAGCGCGTCTCCGACGGTCTTGAGGTCGGTCTCGGACAGGGGGCTCTTCACGACAGACATGCACGTCTCCGATCTGGAATCCGTTCCGTTCAGCACCACCCACGATGGCACAAACGAAGCAAAACGGTCATCCGAGGAAGTCGTCGGCGGCTCGCGGGAGCCTTCCGGAGCGAGCGTTCCTCGATCTCTCATCCCGCCGCCTGCCCCTCATCTCCGCGCTCACACCCAGGGCATTTCGCCGATCACGCGGCCGGCCCCGTACACGTCACGCGGGCGGGACCGCACGACGAAGGCCCCGGTCCTGCCGCACAGGGGCAGGGCCGGGGCCTTCGGCTTCACACCGAACCGATCGGATCAGGCGGCGACGACGTCCACCGCTTCCGCGGGCGCCTTGATGGTCACCCGCCCCGTCGGTACACCCGCCACCGAGGTAACGGAGACGGAGTTGAGCATGGGGCGCACCGGTACAGGTACCGGATCGCTGGCCGCTGCCGACTCGGCCAGTTCGGCCAGGGACAGCTCATCGCTCACTTCACGCATGAGCTCGGACATCCGTACGTCAAGCGCGTCGCAAATGGCGGAGAGCAGTTCGGAGGATGCCTCCTTCTGCCCCCGCTCCACCTCGGAGAGATAGCCGAGCGAAACTCGGGCGGACGAGGAGACTTCGCGCAGAGTACGGCCTTGGCGCTGGCGCTGCCGACGCAGCACGTCACCCAGCAGGCGACGGAGCAGAATCATCGGTGGCTCCCTCCTCGGACCGCGTAGCCGCATCCTTCACGCCCCACCGTACCGCCTAGCGCTGCGGCCGTGCGGGGAGCGATGTCGTGTTCACTCAGGGCTGCAAACATCAATTCCCCCCGTTCTCTTCCGTATCCTGTGCGCTCGCATTCTCGTCGAGTTCGCCGGAGAGCAAGTCGAGCGCGCTTCGTACGCTCTCCTTACGGATGTCCGCCCGGTCGCCGTTCAACCGCAGCGCGGCCACTTTCCCCCGGCCCCGTGGGCCGCTGACCGCGACGAACACCGTTCCGACGGGTTGGCCGTCCTGTGGTTCGGGGCCGGCGACGCCGGTGGTCGCCACTCCCCAGTCTGCGCCCAGAACCCGCCGTACGCCTGTCGCCATCTGACGCGCCACCTCGGCGTCCACCGCCCCGCGGGCCGCCAGCAGCGCCGCGTCCACCCCGAGGACTTCACTCTTGAGGGGGGTCGCGTACGCCGTGACGGAGCCCCGGAACGCCTGCGAGGCGCCGGGGACGGACGTGACTTCGGCCGCGACCAAGCCGCCGGTCAGCGACTCCGCGACGGCGAGGGTCTGGCCCCGCTCGACGAGCAGCCGCAGGACCCGGCCGGCCGCTCTCACCGCTCGGCCTCCTCCGCCGCCAGTCCCTGACGACGCAGCACGACGGCCTGGCGGATGTAGTCGAGCGCGGTGACGACCGTCAGCACGACGGCCACCGCCATCACCCAGAACCGCAGGGTGGCCAGCGGCCCGGTCAGGGCCAGAACGTACATGCCCACGGCCGTGCCCTGCGCCAGCGTCTTCATCTTGCCGCCGCGACTGGCCGGAATGACTCCGTGCCGGATCACCCAGAACCGCATCAGCGTGATGCCCAGCTCGCGGAAGAGGATCACGCCCGTGACCCACCAGGGCAGGTCGCCCAGATAGGACAGACAGATCAGCGCCGCCCCCATGATCGCCTTGTCGGCGATCGGGTCGGCGATCTTCCCGAAGTCCGTGACCAGGTTGTACGTGCGGGCCAGGTGCCCGTCGAACAGGTCGGTGATCATGGCGACGGCGAAGGCGGCCCAGGCGAAGGAGCGCCAGGCCGGGTCGTAGCCGCCGTTGTGGAGCATCAGCACCACGAAGCCGGGAACGAGCACGAGCCGGGCCATCGTCAGCAGATTGGCGATGTTCCAGAGACTGGCCTGATTGACCGCGGCGGCGCCCAGCTTTCCGCCGCGGACCGGCGTCGCGCCGGAACCGCCTGTCGCGGATGCCGGGACTCCGGTCATCTGGTTACCTCCACAAGCTCACTGCACTCGGCGATCAGGTCCACGCCTTCGGTGCCCACCACCTTTGCCTCGACCATACGGCCCGGAACGAGCCCTTCGCGTGTGGTGAAGAGCACCTGGCCGTCCGTTTCGGGCGCCTGGTGCGCGGCGCGGCCGTAGGCGCGCGGTTCGTCGTCGGTGGGCTCGACGGACTCGACGAGCACCTGGAGGGATTCGCCCATGCGCTCCTCGGCGCGCTGCGAGGTCAGTTCCTCGGCGAGCTGCGAGATGTGCGCCAGGCGCTCCGCGATGACGTCGGCGTCGAGCTTGTCCTCGTAACCGACGGCCTCGGTGCCCTCCTCGTCGGAGTAGCCGAAGACGCCGATGGCGTCGAGGCGCGCGCCCGTGAGGAACCGTTCCAGCTCCGCGAGGTCGTCCTCGGTCTCGCCGGGGAAGCCCACGATGAAGTTGGACCGGGCGCCGGCCTGCGGTGCCTTGTTCCGGATGGTGTCCAGCAGCTCCAGGAAGCGGTCCGTGTCGCCGAAGCGGCGCATGGCCCGCAGCACTCCGGGCGCGGAGTGCTGGAAGGAGAGGTCGAAGTAGGGCGCGACCTTCGGCGTCGAGGTGAGGACGTCGATCAGGCCGGGGCGCATCTCGGCGGGCTGGAGGTAGCTGACCCGGATGCGCTCGATGCCGTCGACCTCGGCCAGCTCGGGCAGCAGCGTCTCCAGGAGACGGATGTCACCGAGGTCCTTGCCGTAGGAGGTGTTGTTCTCGGAGACGAGCATGACCTCCTTCACGCCCTGCTCGGCCAGCCAGCGGGTCTCGCCCAGCACGTCCGAGGGGCGCCGGGAGATGAAGGAGCCGCGGAAGGAGGGGATGGCGCAGAAGGAGCAGCGGCGGTCGCAGCCGGAGGCCAGCTTGACCGAGGCGACGGGGCTGGTGCCCAGCCGGCGGCGCAGCGGCGCGCGCGGTCCGGAGACGGGGGCGACGCCCTCCGGCAGGTCGGCCGGGGCGGGGGCGACCTCCTGGGCGTGGCCGGGCAGGGCCACGGCGGCGTCCTGCCGCTCGGCGGGGCTGATCGGCAGCAGCTTGCGGCGGTCGCGGGGGGTGTGGGAGGCGTGGATGCCGCCGTTGAGGATGGTCTGGAGGCGGTCGGAGATGTCCGCGTAGTCGTCGAAGCCGAGGACGCCGTCCGCCTCCGGCAGGGCCTCGGCGAGGTCCTTGCCGTAGCGCTCGGCCATGCAGCCGACGGCGACGACGGCCTGGGTGCGGCCGTGGTCCTTCAGATCATTGGCTTCGAGCAGGGCATCGACGGAGTCCTTCTTGGCGGCCTCGACGAACCCACAGGTGTTGACGACGGCGACATCGGCATCGGAGGCGTCCTCGACGAGCTCCCAGCCGTCCGCTGCCAGGCGGCCTGCGAGCTCCTCCGAGTCCACCTCGTTACGGGCGCAGCCAAGAGTGACAAGGGCGACGGTACGGCGTTCGGGCATGGGCTCAAGACTACTTTGTCCCGGCACCGTCCCCGCCGCTGAGGGTTGCGCCGTTACCCGGAGTGACGAAAAAGGCGAGCGCCCGGCGTGGTGGCCGGGCGCTCGCCGCGCCGCTGTGCTTCCGGGGCGGCCGGTCAGCCGACCTCGGGGTCGCCCTTGGTGTACGAGAGCCGCTCGACCTGTCCGGGCTGGAACCGATCGTCGACCTTCTTGCCGTTGACGAACAGCTCGATCGAGCCGGCGTTGCCGAGGACGAGGTCGACGCGCTCCTTGTCCTGGAAGGTCTTCGAGTCGCCCTGTTCCAGGGTGCCGTCGAAGAGGGACCGGCCGTTGTGGTCCTTGGCGGAGATCCAGCTGCGGCCGTGGGTGGCGCTGAGCTTGACCGTGACCTTGTCCAGGGGCGCCGCGGCGATGGCGCTCTCGGTCGGGGCCGGCTTGGGGTCGGCGGGCTTGCTGGCGGAGGGCTTCGGGGCGATCTTGTCGGAGGTCGGCCCCTCGGCGACACGGCCCGCGGTCGCGGGTTCGTCGCCGCCCTTGAAGAAGGTGAAGCCGACGAAGCCGATCACGGCGACGATCGCCGCGACCATGGCCGCCGTCCAGTTCGGGCGGCGGGGGTCGGAGCGGATGCGTTCGGCCTCGAACAGCGGCGCCGCCGGCGTGGGCGCGGGACGGCCGCCGTGCTCGGCGTCGTACTGCGCGACCAGCGGTTCCGGATCGGTGCCTACGGCACGGGCGAGCGTGCGGATGTGGCCGCGGGCGTAGACGTCGCCGCCGCAGCGCGAGAAGTCGTCCTGCTCGATCGCGTGCACGATGGGGATGCGCACCCGAGTGGCCGTGCTGACCTGGTCGACCGTGAGGGACGCGGCGAGACGGGCCTGCTGGAGGACTCGACCGATCGAAGGCCGGTCGTCTTCGGGAGAGTTGCCGATGGACACGGGGGCGCCTTTCGAACGTGAGCCACCTGCTGGGTGTTCAGTCTAGGGGGGTTGCAAAAGGGTGGGGCAACCGGGCGGTATGACTTTGTACGCCATCAGACTCGAACAGAGCCGGATTCGCCGGGCCGCGCCGGGGAGGGACGTGTCGTCCCTCCCTTCAACTTGACGTACGGCCCGACGAAACGGTTGCCCGTAAAACTCTTACGAACCGGTTTCCCCACGGATCAGGGCCAACACTCCGTCCAGCTCGTCCGGTTTCACCAGGACGTCGCGTGCCTTGGAGCCCTCGCTGGGTCCCACGATGTTGCGGGACTCCATCAGGTCCATCAGCCGTCCGGCCTTGGCGAAGCCGACCCGCAGCTTGCGCTGGAGCATGGAGGTCGAGCCGAACTGGGTGGAGACGACCAGTTCGGCGGCCTGGCACAGCAGGTCGAGATCGTCGCCGATGTCCTCGTCGATCTCCTTCTTCTGCTTGGTGCCGACCACCACGTCGTCGCGGAAGACGGGGGCCATCTGGTCCTTGCAGTGCCGGACGACGGCCGCGACCTCGTCCTCGGTGACGAAAGCGCCCTGCATGCGGACCGGCTTGTTCGCGCCCATCGGCAGGAACAGGCCGTCGCCCTTGCCGATGAGCTTCTCCGCTCCCGGCTGGTCCAGGATGACCCGGCTGTCGGCGAGCGAGGAGGTGGCGAAGGCGAGCCGGGAGGGCACGTTCGCCTTGATCAGACCGGTGACGACGTCCACCGAGGGTCGCTGTGTGGCGAGCACCAGGTGGATGCCCGCGGCGCGGGCCAGTTGGGTGATGCGGACGATGGAGTCCTCGACGTCGCGCGGGGCCACCATCATGAGGTCGGCCAGCTCGTCGACGATGACCAGCAGATACGGGTAGGGCGTCAGTTCCCGTTCGCTGCCCTCGGGCGTCTTGAGCTTGCCGGTGCGCACGGCGTGGTTGAAGTCGTCGATGTGCCGGTAGCCGAAGGCCGCGAGGTCGTCGTAGCGCAGGTCCATCTCGCGCACCACCCACTGGAGGGCCTCGGCGGCCTTCTTGGGGTTGGTGATGATCGGCGTGATCAGGTGCGGGATGCCCTCGTACGCGGTCAGCTCGACCCGCTTGGGGTCGACGAGGACCATGCGGACGTCCTCCGGCGTCGCCCGCACCATGATCGAGGTGATCAGGCAGTTGATGCAGGACGACTTGCCGGAGCCGGTCGCGCCGGCCACCAGGACGTGCGGCATCTTCGCCAGGTTGGCCATCTCGTAGCCGCCCTCGACGTTCTTGCCGAGCGCGACGAGCATGGGGTGGTCGTCCTCCGCCGCGTCCGCGAGCCGCAGCACGTCGCCGAGGTTGACCATCTCCCGGTCGGAGTTGGGGATCTCGATACCGACCGCGGACTTCCCCGGAATCGGCGAGATGATGCGTACGTCGGGGCTGGCGACGGCGTACGCGATGTTCTTGGCGAGCGCCGTGATCCGCTCGACCTTCACGGCCGGGCCGAGCTCCACCTCGTACCGCGTGACGGTCGGGCCGCGGGTGAAACCGGTGACCGCGGCGTCCACCTTGAACTCGGTGAAGACGTTGGTCAGCGAGGCCACGATCGCGTCGTTGGCGGCGCTGCGGCTCTTGCCGGGGCCGCCGCGCTCCAGCAGATCGAGCGAGGGCAGCGCGTACGTGATGTCGCCGGAGAGCTGGAGCTGCTCGGCGCGGGCGGGCAGCGGCTGCGAATCCGAGCGCTCGGGCGCCGGCTTGGTCAGGTCCGGTACGCCACCGGCCGGTACGGGGCCGGCGGCGCGTCCGGCGGTCTTCCCGGTGCCCTCCGCCTCCCTGGCGCCGGGCACCGGGGTGGCGCCCGTCCGCTCGCGGTCCGCCGAGACGCCCTGGGTCAGGTCGGCGACGACCGGCGAGGGCGGCATGCCGTTCAGCACGGCTCCGTCGAGGGCGGCGGCCGCGGCGGCAGCGACGTCCACCGCGTCCATCGTGCGGTTCATCGCGGGCTGGGCCGAGGGGCGGCGCGGCTTGCGGCGCTTGGACAGCGCCTCGCTCTCCGCGAGGTCCGGGTCGTACTCCTCGGGCGCGGCGGTCCTGGTGCGGCGCGAGCGGGCGGGCAGCGCGTCGCGCCACTGCTCCTCGTACCGCTCGTCGTCGGCGGCCTCCCCGTCCTCCGGGTCGTACGCCGGTTCGAGGATGCCCAGCTTGACGCAGAGGAGCCGCAGCCGCTGCGGGATGGCGTTCACCGGGGTGGCCGTGACGACCAGCAGCCCGAAGACGGTGAGCAGCAGGAGCAGCGGGACGGCCAGCACCTCGCCCATGGCGAAGATCAGCGGCTTGGAGGCGGCCCAGCCGATGAGGCCGCCCGCGTCCTGCATGGCGTCGGTGCCCTCGCCCCGGCCGGGTGAGCCGCAGGCGATGTGGACCTGGCCGAGCACCCCGATGACGAGGGCGGACAGGCCGATGACGATGCGCCCGTTGGCCTCGGGCCGCTGCGGGTAGAGGATCAGCCGCACCGCGACGGCGCCCAGCAGTATCGGCACGAGCAGGTCGAGCCGGCCGAACGCGCCGGTGACCAGCATCTCCACGAGGTCGCCCACGGGACCGCGCAGGTTCGACCAGGTGCCCGCGGCGACGATCAGCGCGAGGCCGAGCAGCAGCAGCGCGACGCCGTCCTTGCGGTGCGCGGGGTCGAGCCCCTTGGCGCCGCGCCCTATGCCGCGGAACACCGCGCCCACGGCGTGGGCCGCGCCGAGCCAGAGGGCCCGCGCCAGCCGGTAGACGCCGTTCGTCGGCGAGGGCGCGGGCGGCGGCGGGGCGGCCTTCTTGGCCGGTGCCCTCTTCGCGGGCGCCTTCTTGGCGGGCGCGGTCTTCTTGGCCGCGGTCTTCTTCGCGGGGGCGGCCTTCTTCGCCGCACCCGGGCCGCCGCCGGCGCGCTTCGCGGTGCCCGCGGTGCCCTGGGAACCCTTGCCGGACGTACGTGAGGCCATGGGGCCGAGGTTACCGGTGTCACGTCCGTGGGCACGAGTGCGTACCGGTTCACCCGTCCGTGTCGCCCGCTGGGAGCCGCGAACTGACGCCGCCTCAACGCGGCCGCGACCGGCCGTCGTTACGCGGCGCCGGCCGCCGTTACGAGGGGACGGTCGCCGACGCCCCGCCGGTGCCCGGCTCCAGCGCGTCCAGCGCGCGGCGCAGTCCGGTCAGCTTCCGCTCCAGATGGGCGGCGGTCGCCACCGCTCCGGCGTCCGCGGACTCGTCGTCGAGCTGCTTGGACAGCGCCTCCGCCTGCTCCTCGACGGCGGCGAGCCGCGCCGACAGCTCGGCCAGCAGACCGGCGGGCTCGCGCTCCTGCTGGGCGTTGGCCTCCCCGCCGCCCTCAAGCTGGAGCCGCAGCAGCGCGGCCTGCTCGCGCAGCTTGCAGTTCTTCATGTACAGCTCGACGAAGACCGAGACCTTGGCGCGCAGCACCCACGGGTCGAACGGCTTGGAGATGTAGTCCACCGCGCCCGCCGCGTAACCCCGGAAGGTGTGGTGCGGGCCGTGGTTGATCGCGGTGAGGAAGATGATCGGGATGTCCCGGGTACGCTCCCGCCGCTTGATGTGCGCGGCGGTCTCGAAACCGTCCATGCCCGGCATCTGGACGTCCAGCAGGATGACCGCGAAGTCGTCCGTGAGCAGCGCTTTGAGCGCCTCCTCCCCTGACGATGCCCGTACCAGGGTCTGATCGAGCGCAGAGAGGATGGCCTCCAGCGCCAGCAGATTCTCCGGCCGGTCATCGACCAGGAGGATCTTGGCCTTCTGCACCATGGCCCGTCCTCCTCGCCCCGGAATCGCACCGGGCGCCGCCCCGCGGGACGGCTCCCTTGCGCCGTCCGTCCTTGTGCCGGTCATGGTAGCCGCACCCCGGCGGTCACCACATCCTGTCACCGCGATGTCACTGTGCACGTACCGAAAACGCGGCGGAAGCCTGGAAGGTTCCCCGTAATCCGCGTTCCCACACTCCTTCGGACACCAGCGGACAACAAATCTTGCTGAATTCGCTCAGCGAGCGCTCACTCTCCGCTCATCCACTGCTCCATGACGGTAAGAAGATGATCGGGATCGACCGGCTTGGTGACGTAGTCCGATGCCCCCGCGTCGAGCGCCTTCTCCCGGTCGCCCTTCATCGCCTTGGCCGTCAGCGCCACGATGGGCAGTTCGGCGAACTGCGGCATCCTGCGGATCGCCGACGTCGTCGCGTAACCGTCCATCTCCGGCATCATGATGTCCATCAGCACCACCGTCACATCGTCGTGCTGCTCCAGCACTTCGATGCCCTCGCGCCCGTTCTCGGCGTAGAGGACGGCCAGTCCGTGCTGCTCCAGCACGCTGGTGAGCGCGAAGACATTGCGGACGTCGTCGTCGACGATCAGCACCTTCTCGCCGTTGAACCGGAACGTCCTGCGCGGCTCCGGCTCGTCCTGGCCGCTCGCCGCCCACGGCTCCTGCGGGGCGGCAGCGGGGGCCGGCTGCGGAGCGGAAGCGGAAGCCGCGCGCGGCGGCAGCGCGGGCTGCTGTCGCGCGCCGTCCAGCGCCTTGCGCCGGCGCCGCAGCAGGCCCGCCGCGCCCCCGGCCTCCGGACCGCCGCCCGGCAGCGACGCCGCCTGCGCGATGTCCGGGGTGCCCGGCACGTACACCTGGCCGGACTCCGTCGCGCCCGTGGGTCCCTCGGCCGGGCCGGGAACGATCTGCAGGTAGCCCTGCGGCGGCAGTTCACTCGGGTGCAGCGGCAGATACAGCGTGAACGTCGAGCCGCGTCCGGGCTCGCTCGCCGCGTGGATCTCGCCGCCCAGCAGCCGGGCGATCTCCCGGCTGATGGAGAGGCCCAGGCCGGTGCCGCCGTACTTGCGGCTGGTCGTGCCGTCCGCCTGCTTGAACGCCTCGAAGATGACCCGCATCTTGCTGGCCGCGATGCCGATGCCCGTGTCCGTCACCGAGAAGGCGATCAGATCGGCGTCCGCGTCCCGCAGCGAACCCGCCTCCAGCAGCTGTTCGCGGATCGCGTACGGCACCTCCTGGCCCGCGTGCCGGATGACCAGCTCGACGGCCCCACTGTCGGTGAACTTCACCGCGTTCGACAGGAGGTTGCGCAGCACCTGGAGCAGCCGCTGCTCGTCCGTGTGCAGGGTGGCCGGCAGCTCCGGCGAGACCCGTACGGAGAAGTCGAGCCCCTTCTCCGCGGTGAGCGGCCGGAAGGTCGCCTCCACGTAGTCGACCAGCTGCACCAGCGCGATCCGGGTCGGGCTGACGTCCATCTTGCCCGCCTCGACCTTCGACAGGTCGAGGATGTCGTTGATCAGCTGGAGCAGATCGGAACCCGCCCCGTGGATCGTCTCGGCGAACTCCACCTGCTTCGGCGAGAGATTGCCCTCGGCGTTGTCCGCGAGCAACTTGGCCAGGATGAGCAGCGAGTTGAGCGGCGTACGCAGCTCGTGCGACATGTTCGCCAGGAACTCGGACTTGTAGCGCATCGAGACGGCCAGCTGCTCGGCGCGCTCCTCCAGGACCTGGCGCGCCTCCTCGATCTCGGTGTTCTTGACCTCGATGTCGCGGTTCTGCCGGGCCAGCAGCTCGGCCTTCTCCTCCAGTTCGGCGTTGGACGCCTGGAGGGCCTTCTGACGGTTCTCCAGCTCCTGCGAGCGGTCGCGCAGTTGCTCGGTCAGCTCCTGCGACTGTTCGAGCAGCTTCTCCGTCGTCGTGTTGACGCTGATGGTGTTGACGCTCGTGGCGATCATCTCCGCGAGCTGGTTGAGGAAGTCCCGCTGGATGTGTGTGAACGGCTGGAACGAGGCCAGTTCGATCACGCCGAGGACCTTGCCCTCGAACAGCACCGGCAGCACGATCACATGCGCCGGCGGCGCCTCGCCGAGCCCGGAGGAGATCTTCAGGTAGCCCGGCGGCACGTTGTCCACCTGGATCGTGCGCTTCTCCTCTGCGGCCGTGCCGATGAGCGTCTCGCCCGGCCGGAAGGACGTCGGCATCGACCCGGCGGAGTAGCCGTAGCTTCCCCGCATCCGCAGCTCGTACGCCCCCTCTCCCTCACCGGCCAGCGCGTCGGTCTCGCCGACCGGGGTGGCCAGGAAGAACGCGCCGTGCTGGGCCGACACGACGGGCGTCAGCTCGCTCATGATCAGCGAGGCGACGTCGTCGAGGTCGCGGCGCCCCTGCATCAGACCGGAGATCCGGGCGAGGTTGCCCTTGAGCCAGTCCTGCTCCTTGTTGGTGGCGGTGGTGTCGCGCAGGTTGGCGATCATCGTGTTGATGTTGTCCTGGAGGGCCTGGATCTCGCCCGCCGCGTCCACATCGATCTTGAGGTTGAGGTCGCCGCGCGTCACCGCTGTGGCGACCGCCGCGATGGCCCGCACCTGGCGGGTGAGATTTCCGGCCATTTCGTTCACCGACTCGGTGAGGTCGCGCCAGGTGCCGTCCACGTTGCGCACCCGCGCCTGGCCGCCGAGCTGGCCCTCGGTGCCCACCTCGCGGGCGACCCGGGTGACCTGCTCACCGAAGTTCGAGAGCTGGTCGACCATCGTGTTGATGGTGTTCTTCAGCTCCAGGATCTCGCCGCGCGCGTCGATGTCGATCTTCTTGGTGAGGTCGCCCTTGGCGATGGCCGTCGTGACGGCGGCGATCTGGCGCACCTGGCCCGTCAGGTTCGACGCCATCGAGTTCACGGACTCGGTGAGGTCCTTCCACGTACCGGAGACGCCCGGCACCCGCGCCTGGCCGCCCAGCGCGCCCTCGGTGCCCACCTCGCGGGCGACACGGGTCACCTCGGCCGCGAACGACGACAGGGTCGTCACCATCGTGTTGACGGTGTCGGCCAGCTCGGCGACCTCGCCGCGCGCCTCGACGGTCACCTTCTTCGTCAGGTCACCGTTGGCGACGGCGGACGAGACGCGGGAGATGTTCCGCACCTGGCTGGTCAGGTTGTTGGCCATCAGGTTGACGTTGTCGCTGAGGTCCTTCCAGATGCCCGTCGCCCCGCGCACCCGCGCCTGACCGCCCAGGATGCCCTCGGTACCCACCTCACGCGCGACGCGCGTCACCTCGGAGGAGAACGACGACAGCTGGTCCACCATCGTGTTGACCGTCGTCACCAGTTCGAGGATCTCGCCCTTGGCGTCGACGGTGATCTTCTTGGAGAGATCGCCGTTGGCGACCGCCGTCGTCACCTCCGCGATGTTGCGCACCTGGAGGGTGAGGTTGTTGGCCATGCCGTTGACGGACTGCGTGAGGTCCTTCCACGTACCGGACACGCCCTGCACCTCGGCCTGGCCGCCGAGGATGCCCTCGGTGCCGACCTCGCGGGCCACCCGCGTCACCTGCTCCGCGAAGTTCGAGAGCTGGTCGACCATGGTGTTGAGGGTGTTCTTCAACTCCAGGATCTCGCCCCGCGCGTCCACGTCGATCTTCTGCGACAGGTCACCGCGCGCCACCGCCGTGGCGACCTGCGCGATGTTGCGGACCTGCGCGGTCAGGTTCTCCGCCATCCCGTTCACCGAGTCCGTCAGATCACGCCAGACCCCGGCCACGCCGGGCACCCTCGCCTGACCGCCCAGCCGCCCGTCCGTGCCGACCTCGCGGGCGACCCGCGTCACCTGGTCGGCGAACGCGGAGAGCTGGTCCACCATCGTGTTGATGGTGTTCTTCAGCTCCAGGATCTCGCCCCGCGCGTCCACGTCGATCTTCTGCGACAGGTCGCCCCGCGCCACCGCCGTCGTCACCTGGGCGATCTGGCGCACCTGGGAGGTCAGGTTCCCCGCCATGAAGTTGACGGAGTCGGTCAGTTCCTTCCACGTACCGGAGACGCCGTCCACCTGCGCCTGACCGCCGAGCCGGCCCTCGGTGCCCACGTCCCGTGCCATGCGCGTGACCTGGTCGGCGAAGGAGGAGAGCTGCGCCACCATCGTGTTGACGGTGTTCTTCAGCTCCAGCATCTCGCCCGCGACGTCGACCGTGACCTTCTGCGACAGGTCGCCGTTGGCGACCGCCGTCGTCACCTGCGCGATGTCCCGCACCTGACCGGTCAGGTTGCGGAACGCGGTGTTCACGGAGTCCGTGAGGTCCTTCCACGTGCCCGCCGCGCCCGGCACCTCGGCCTGCCCGCCGAGCCGGCCCTCGACGCCGACCTCACGGGCCACCCGGGTCACTTCCGAACCGAAGGACTGGAGCTGGTCCACCATCGTGTTGACGGTGTTCTTCAGCTCCAGCATCTCGCCGGCCACATCGACGGTGACCTTCTGCGTCATGTCACCGCTGGCCACCGCCGTGGTCACCTGCGCGATGTCCCGCACCTGGATCGTCAGGTTCCGGAAGACCGTGTTCACCGAGTCGGTGAGGTCCTTCCAGGTCCCGGCCGCGCCGGGCACCTGCGCCTGGCCGCCGAGCAGGCCCTGCCCGCCGACCTCGCTGGCCACGCGCGTGACCTCGTCCGCGAAGGTGCGCAGCGTCTCCGTCATCTGGTTGATCGTCTCGGCGAGCTGGGCGACCTCGCCGCGCGCGCTCACCTGCACCTTCTGCGACAGGTCGCCGTTGGCGACCGCCGTAGTCACCTCCGCGATGCCGCGCACCTGGGAGGTGAGGTTCCCGGCCATCGTGTTGACGGAGTCCGTGAGGTCCTTCCACACCCCGGCCACGCCCGGCACCACGGCCTGCCCGCCCAGCTCGCCCTCCGTACCCACCTCGCGGGCGACCCGGGTCACCTCGGAGGAGAACGAGGACAGCTGGTCGACCATCGTGTTGACGGTGTTCTTCAGCTGGAGCATCTCGCCGGCGACATGGACGGTGACCTTCCGCGACAGATCGCCCTTGGCGACCGCCGTCGTCACCAGCGCGATGTCGCGCACCTGCGCGGTCAGCCGGTACGCCATGGTGTTGACGGAGTCCGTGAGGTCCTTCCAGGACCCGGACATCCCGCGCACCTGCGCCTGGCCCCCGAGCTTGCCCTCGGTGCCCACCTCGACCGCCACCCGCGTCACCTGCTCGGTGAACGCCGACAGCTGGTCCACGAGATTGTTGACGGTACGGGCGACCTTGAGGAACTCGCCGCGCAGCGGCCGGACCGTGCCGTCGGCCGTGTGGGAGCGCAGCTCCATACGCTGTTCCAGGTCGCCGTCGGCGACCGCCGACAGCACCCGGCCCACCTCGGAGACCGGCCGCGCCAGGTCGTCCACCAGCTCGTTGGAGGCGTCGATGGCGGCGGCCCAGGAGCCCTCGCAGGCGCCCGTCTCCAGCCGTTCGGTGAGCTTGCCCTCGCGGCCGACCACGCGGCGCACCCGCGCCAGCTCGCCCGTGAGGTGCAGATTGCGGTCGGCGACCTCGTTGAACACGGCGGCCAGCTCCGCCATGACGCCTTCGCCGGAGACCGTGACGCGCCTGCGGAAGTTCCCGTCGCGCATGGCCACCAGACCGGACAGCAGTCTGTGGAGCGCCGCGGCGTCGACCTCGACGGTTCCCTGGCGCTGCTTCCTCACGGACTGACCGCCTCTACTGCGCGCACCTGAACCCCGCGCCGCCACGTCAGACTCCACCGTGTCCCTCCCGCAGGGTTTCGACCATCTAGCCAGGACCTCGTCCCAGAGCTTGCCCAGAACTTCCGGGGCTCATCGCCACAGACCACCGTCGACGGGTGACCATGCGGACGTCAAATCGTTGAAACGTATCAGGCGGGAACCGGTCGGGGTGGAACCTCCCCTCGTTGTCCCACATCCCTTCGAGGGGAAGCCCATCCTGTCGCTCACTCGTCGGTTCCCGCCCGTGCCTGTCCGAAGTCGGCCCTCGCTTACCCGGCGCGCCGGCGGAACGTCTAGCCTGGCAGGCGAATCGAAGCGGCGACAAACGGGCAGAGGACTCGGGGAAGCGACGAGACACCATATGGGGAGTGCTGTGATCACGGCGCGTGCGGCTGCCACCTTCGACCCGGTGGCGCGCTCCGTCGCGACGGCCCGCGCCTTTGTCCGGGACACGCTCCAGGGGTGGGGATACACCGACGTCGTGGACGACGCCGTGGTCCTGACCAGCGAGCTCGTCACCAACGCCGTCGTCCACGCGGGCACCGCGGCGGACGTCCTGTGCCTGCGCACGGAGGACGGCGTACGCGTCGAGATCTCCGACCACTACCCGGAACGGGAGATCCCGCTCCAGTCGGCCGGGCTCGACATCGGCGGCCCCGACCGGGAGAACGGCCGGGGCCTGCTGCTGTGCGCGGCGCTCGCTTCCCGCTGGGGCGTCGAGTACTCCCCCACCCGTAAACACGTCTGGTTCCAGCTCGATCTGCCGGACCGCCCGGTGGGCGTCCGTTCGGCCGGGCCCCTGCTGCCGGTCGGCATGCTCCCGGTCACGGACGAGCGCGTGCGGGTCGCCGTCGTGCAGATCGACAGCGAGGGCGCCGTCGCCGCCTGGAACGACGACGCCGCCTATCTGTTCGGCTACACGGCGGATCAGGTCATGGGGAAGCAGCTCGCGGACTTCACCGCCTGGCCGCAGACCCCCGGCACCAGCACCGGCTTCGACGACGCCCTGCGCCTCTCCCGCTGGGAGGGCAGCTACGGAATCCGTGGCGCCGACGGGCGTACGATCCCGGTCTACGGCTCCCACCTGCGGGTGCGCGACACCGAGGGCGAGCCCTCGACGGTCTGCCTGCTCGTGCGCGACTACGAGCGCGCCGTCCTGCAGACCCCGGTACGCGCCCCCGCGTCCGATGCCACCGAGAGCCGCAAGACGGACCCGTTCGAGGTGTTCATCGGCTCCCCCGCCCCCGACGACCTGGACGGACTGCTCCAGCGCACCGTCGAACGGGCCCGCGACATGCTCGACGCCGACGCCGCCTTCCTGCTGCTGGCCACGGACGACGAGACCGAACTGGAGGTCCGGGCCACGACCGGCCTGCCCTCCGCCCGCCAGCGCTTCGCCCGCGTCCCCGTCGAGGCCGGCACCGGCCGGTACGGCTCCGCGCGGATGCCCGCCGTGCATGAGGACCTGGACGCCGTTCCGGGCGCGGTCCCGCTGCTCGGCAACACCGGCATGCGTTCGGTGGTCACGGTCCCGCTGAAGGTCGAGGGCCGGCTGACGGGCTCCCTGGGCGTCGCCGCCGAGGCGGCCGGGCGCTACTCGAACGAGGAGGCGCTGCGCCTGCAGTTCGCGGCGGACCGGATCGCCCTGGCGGTCGAGTCGGCGCGGCTGGGCGAGCTGGAACGGCTGCGCCGCGGCTCGCTGTCCTTCCTGGTGGAGGCGTCGGACCTGCTGGCGGGCACGCTGGACCGGGATCAGACGCTGGCGCTGATGGCCCAGATGACGGTCCCGACGCTGGCCACGTGGTGCGCGGTCTACACGATCGCCGACCCGTCGTCGGAACCGGAGCTCTCCTACGTGCTGCACGAGGACGAGGAGCGCATCGACGGGCTCAAGGCCCTGCTCACCCGGATCTCGCCGCCCGAACCGGTGCCCACGCCCGGCGCCCGTGTCTGGACCGCGCCGTCCCAGGCCGCCCACGAGGCCGCGCTGCGGACGTCGATGCGCAGTATCACGATGGGCGAGCGGGACGGCCTGGGTTCGGCGACCCGGACGACGCTGGCTACTGCGGCCGCGGTGGGCGGGGAGACCGTCGTCCTGCCGCTCGTCGCCCGGAACCGGGTCATCGGCATGCTGACGCTCGGCAAGCCGTCCGACGACCACTTCCGCCAGGAGATCCTGGAGCTGGCCGAGGACCTGTCCCGCCGGGCCGCCCTGGCCCTGGACAACGCCCGCCTCTACTCCGAGCGCACGGCGATCAGCCAGGCCCTCCAGCGCAGCCTGCTGCCTCCGGGGCTGCCGGCCGTGCCCAATGTGGAGGTCGATGTCATCTACCGGGCGGCCGGTGAGGGCAACGAGGTCGGCGGCGACTTCTACGACGTGTTCCCGATCCGGGACGGCGCGTACGGGTTCGCCATCGGCGACGTGTGCGGTACGGGGCCCGAGGCCGCGTCCGTCACGGGCCTGGCCCGCCATGCGCTGCGCCTGCTGGCCAGGGAGGGCTTCGGTGGCCCCGCGGTCCTGGAGCGGCTCAACGCGGCCATCCTCGACGAGGGGACGCGCAGCCGCTTCCTCACCCTGCTGTACGGCGAGCTGTGGCCGCAGGAGGACGGCAGCGCGCTGCTGAAGGTGGTCTGCGCGGGGCATCCGCTGCCGCTGCGGTTGCGCCAGGACGGCTCGGTGGAGCCGGCGGCGGACCCGCAGCCGCTGCTGGGCGTGATGGAGGACCTGGAGCTGTACGAGCAGCAGTTCACGCTGGAGCCCGGCGATGTCCTGTTGTGCGTGACGGACGGTGTGACGGAGCGCCGGGAGGGCACGCGCATGCTCGGCGACGACGGCCTGGCGGAGGTGCTCTCGCACTGCACGGGGCTGACGGCGGGTGCGGTGGCCGCGCGCATTCTCCGCGCGGTCGAGCGCTTCGCCGCCGATCCGCCCTCGGACGACATGGCCATCCTGACGATGCGCGTTCCGGAACCCCGCACATGAAGACCTGTACATGAAGAAAGGCCCCGCCGACTGGCGGGGCCTTTCCTTTTCCTGAGCCCCAATGCGGAATCGAACCGCAGACCTTCTCCTTACCATGGAGACGCTCTACCGACTGAGCTATTGGGGCCTTGCTGCCCTGCGGCAACGAGCTAAAGCATACCCTGATCCAGGGGTTCTGCAAAACCGCCTGAGCCGCCCAGTTGCCGGGCAGGCCGGCGGGACAGCAGGGGCCTGGCCCATGCAGGCACCGGAAACGCAGAAAAGCCCCGTGCCACAAGGGCACGGGGCTTTCCCACAATGATTGTTCGGCGGCGTCCTACTCTCCCACAGGGTCCCCCCTGCAGTACCATCGGCGCTGAAAGGCTTAGCTTCCGGGTTCGGAATGTAACCGGGCGTTTCCCTAACGCAATGACCACCGAAACACTATGAAATTCACAAACCAACCGGGCAACAACACGGCTGTTCGTTATTTCAGAACTAACACAGTGGACGCGAGCAACTGAGGACAAGCCCTCGGCCTATTAGTACCAGTCAGCTCCACCCGTTACCGGGCTTCCACATCTGGCCTATCAACCCAGTCGTCTACTGGGAGCCTTAACCAATCAAGTTGGTGGGAATACTCATCTTGAAGCAGGCTTCCCGCTTAGATGCTTTCAGCGGTTATCCTTTCCGAACGTAGCCAACCAGCCATGCCCTTGGCAGAACAACTGGCACACCAGAGGTTCGTCCGTCCCGGTCCTCTCGTACTAGGGACAGCCCTTCTCAATATTCCTACGCGCACAGCGGATAGGGACCGAACTGTCTCACGACGTTCTAAACCCAGCTCGCGTACCGCTTTAATGGGCGAACAGCCCAACCCTTGGGACCGACTCCAGCCCCAGGATGCGACGAGCCGACATCGAGGTGCCAAACCATCCCGTCGATATGGACTCTTGGGGAAGATCAGCCTGTTATCCCCGGGGTACCTTTTATCCGTTGAGCGACAGCGCTTCCACAAGCCACTGCCGGATCACTAGTCCCGACTTTCGTCCCTGCTCGACCCGTCGGTCTCACAGTCAAGCTCCCTTGTGCACTTACACTCAACACCTGATTGCCAACCAGGCTGAGGGAACCTTTGGGCGCCTCCGTTACCCTTTAGGAGGCAACCGCCCCAGTTAAACTACCCATCAGACACTGTCCCTGATCCGGATCACGGACCCAGGTTAGACATCCAGCACGACCAGAGTGGTATTTCAACGACGACTCCACAACCACTGGCGTGGCCGCTTCAAAGTCTCCCACCTATCCTACACAAGCCGAACCGAACACCAATATCAAACTATAGTAAAGGTCCCGGGGTCTTTCCGTCCTGCTGCGCGAAACGAGCATCTTTACTCGTAGTGCAATTTCACCGGGCCTATGGTTGAGACAGTCGAGAAGTCGTTACGCCATTCGTGCAGGTCGGAACTTACCCGACAAGGAATTTCGCTACCTTAGGATGGTTATAGTTACCACCGCCGTTTACTGGCGCTTAAGTTCTCAGCTTCGCCACCCCGAAGAGCAGCTAACCGGTCCCCTTAACGTTCCAGCACCGGGCAGGCGTCAGTCCGTATACATCGCCTTACGGCTTCGCACGGACCTGTGTTTTTAGTAAACAGTCGCTTCTCGCTGGTCTCTGCGGCCACCCCCAGCTCAAGCAGCAAGTGCTATCACCAAAGGTGGCCCCCCTTCTCCCGAAGTTACGGGGGCATTTTGCCGAGTTCCTTAACCATAGTTCACCCGAACGCCTCGGTATTCTCTACCTGACCACCTGAGTCGGTTTAGGGTACGGGCCGCCATGAAACTCGCTAGAGGCTTTTCTCGACAGCATAGGATCATCCACTTCACCACAATCGGCTCGGCATCAGGTCTCAGCCTTAACGTGTGACGGATTTGCCTACCACACGGCCTACACCCTTACCCCAGGACAACCACCGCCTGGGCTGGACTACCTTCCTGCGTCACCCCATCGCTTACCTACTACAAGTCTGGTTCGTCGGCTCCACCACTACCCTCAACTCCGAAGAGATCGGGCCGGCTTCACGGACTTAGCATCGCCTGATTCAGTACTGGGCGTTTCAAAGCGGGTACCGGAATATCAACCGGTTGTCCATCGACTACGCCTGTCGGCCTCGCCTTAGGTCCCGACTTACCCTGGGCAGATCAGCTTGACCCAGGAACCCTTAGTCAATCGGCGCACACGTTTCTCACGTGTGTATCGCTACTCATGCCTGCATTCTCACTCGTGAACCGTCCACAACTCGCTTCCGCGGCTGCTTCACCCGGCACACGACGCTCCCCTACCCATCCCAGCAGGCGTTGGCCCTGATGCTGGAATGACACGACTTCGGCGGTACGCTTGAGCCCCGCTACATTGTCGGCGCGGAATCACTTGACCAGTGAGCTATTACGCACTCTTTCAAGGGTGGCTGCTTCTAAGCCAACCTCCTGGTTGTCTCTGCGACTCCACATCCTTTCCCACTTAGCGTACGCTTAGGGGCCTTAGTCGATGCTCTGGGCTGTTTCCCTCTCGACCATGGAGCTTATCCCCCACAGTCTCACTGCCGCGCTCTCACTTACCGGCATTCGGAGTTTGGCTAAGGTCAGTAACCCGGTAGGGCCCATCGCCTATCCAGTGCTCTACCTCCGGCAAGAAACACACGACGCTGCACCTAAATGCATTTCGGGGAGAACCAGCTATCACGGAGTTTGATTGGCCTTTCACCCCTAACCACAGGTCATCCCCCAGGTTTTCAACCCTGGTGGGTTCGGTCCTCCACGAAGTCTTACCTCCGCTTCAACCTGCCCATGGCTAGATCACTCCGCTTCGGGTCTAGAGCGTGCAACTCAATCGCCCTGTTCGGACTCGCTTTCGCTACGGCTTCCCCACACGGGTTAACCTCGCTACACACCGCTAACTCGCAGGCTCATTCTTCAAAAGGCACGCAGTCACGACATGCAAGCAAGCTTGCATGCGACGCTCCCACGGCTTGTAGGCACACGGTTTCAGGTACTATTTCACTCCGCTCCCGCGGTACTTTTCACCATTCCCTCACGGTACTATCCGCTATCGGTCACCAGGGAATATTTAGGCTTAACGGGTGGTCCCGCCAGATTCACACGGGATTTCTCGGGCCCCGTGCTACTTGGGTGTCTCTCAAACAAGCCGCTGATGTTTCAGCTACGGGGGTCTTACCCTCTACGCCGGACCTTTCGCATGTCCTTCGCCTACACCAACGGTTTCTGACTTGTCTCACAGCCGGCAGACTGTGAAAGAGAGATCCCACAACCCCGCATGCGCAACCCCTGCCGGGTATCACACGCATACGGTTTGGCCTGATCCAGTTTCGCTCGCCACTACTCCCGGAATCACGGTTGTTTTCTCTTCCTGCGGGTACTGAGATGTTTCACTTCCCCGCGTTCCCTCCACACTGCCTATGTGTTCAGCAGCGGGTGACAGCCCATGACGACTGTCGGGTTTCCCCATTCGGACACCCCCGGATCAAAGCTCGGTTGACAGCTCCCCGGGGCCTATCGCGGCCTCCCACGTCCTTCATCGGTTCCTGGTGCCAAGGCATCCACCGTGCGCCCTTAAAAACTTGGCCACAGATGCTCGCGTCCACTGTGCAGTTCTCAAACAACGACCAGCCACCCACCACCCCGCCAGAAACTGACGAGTTCACTGGGGCCGGCAACCGAAGGACGACCATCACGGCCGTACCTTCAGATACCCAACAGCGTGCCCGACCCGACCCACTCACCCCCACGTTCCACGCTCCGAAGAGCAGTACTGGTGAAGACTCATGCGCCGTGCCGAGTAGTCAACGTTCCACCCATGAGCTACCAGCACCGGACATTCGCCGGTGTTCTGGCCTCTGACCAGGCAGAGCCTGGTAAGAAGTGCTCCTTAGAAAGGAGGTGATCCAGCCGCACCTTCCGGTACGGCTACCTTGTTACGACTTCGTCCCAATCGCCAGTCCCACCTTCGACAGCTCCCTCCCACAAGGGGTTGGGCCACCGGCTTCGGGTGTTACCGACTTTCGTGACGTGACGGGCGGTGTGTACAAGGCCCGGGAACGTATTCACCGCAGCAATGCTGATCTGCGATTACTAGCAACTCCGACTTCATGGGGTCGAGTTGCAGACCCCAATCCGAACTGAGACCGGCTTTTTGAGATTCGCTCCGCCTCACGGCATCGCAGCTCATTGTACCGGCCATTGTAGCACGTGTGCAGCCCAAGACATAAGGGGCATGATGACTTGACGTCGTCCCCACCTTCCTCCGAGTTGACCCCGGCAGTCTCCTGTGAGTCCCCATCACCCCGAAGGGCATGCTGGCAACACAGAACAAGGGTTGCGCTCGTTGCGGGACTTAACCCAACATCTCACGACACGAGCTGACGACAGCCATGCACCACCTGTACACCGACCACAAGGGGGGCACCATCTCTGATGCTTTCCGGTGTATGTCAAGCCTTGGTAAGGTTCTTCGCGTTGCGTCGAATTAAGCCACATGCTCCGCTGCTTGTGCGGGCCCCCGTCAATTCCTTTGAGTTTTAGCCTTGCGGCCGTACTCCCCAGGCGGGGAACTTAATGCGTTAGCTGCGGCACCGACGACGTGGAATGTCGCCAACACCTAGTTCCCAACGTTTACGGCGTGGACTACCAGGGTATCTAATCCTGTTCGCTCCCCACGCTTTCGCTCCTCAGCGTCAGTAATGGCCCAGAGATCCGCCTTCGCCACCGGTGTTCCTCCTGATATCTGCGCATTTCACCGCTACACCAGGAATTCCGATCTCCCCTACCACACTCTAGCCTGCCCGTATCGACTGCAGACCCGGAGTTAAGCTCCGGGCTTTCACAACCGACGCGACAAGCCGCCTACGAGCTCTTTACGCCCAATAATTCCGGACAACGCTTGCGCCCTACGTATTACCGCGGCTGCTGGCACGTAGTTAGCCGGCGCTTCTTCTGCAGGTACCGTCACTTTCGCTTCTTCCCTGCTGAAAGAGGTTTACAACCCGAAGGCCGTCATCCCTCACGCGGCGTCGCTGCATCAGGCTTTCGCCCATTGTGCAATATTCCCCACTGCTGCCTCCCGTAGGAGTCTGGGCCGTGTCTCAGTCCCAGTGTGGCCGGTCGCCCTCTCAGGCCGGCTACCCGTCGTCGCCTTGGTAGGCCATTACCCCACCAACTAGCTGATAGGCCGCGGGCTCATCCTTCACCGCCGGAGCTTTCAACCTTCTCCCAGGAGGGAGAAAGTGGTATCCGGTATTAGACCCCGTTTCCAGGGCTTGTCCCAGAGTGAAGGGCAGATTGCCCACGTGTTACTCACCCGTTCGCCACTAATCCACCCCGAAGGGCTTCATCGTTCGACTTGCATGTGTTAAGCACGCCGCCAGCGTTCGTCCTGAGCCAGGATCAAACTCTCCGTGAATGTTTTCCCGTAATCGGGACCACACATCACGAGAGCGGAACGAGCAAGGTCGGAATATGACCTGTCGTCCACTGCGTCCTCGCTGTGTTTTTTGCCTGCCCGACCCGCAAAGGGATCGCACAGGACTTTCAAAGGAACCTCCAACCTGCCGAAGCAGGCCGGGGTATCAACATATCTGGCGTTGACTTTTGGCACGCTGTTGAGTTCTCAAGGAACGGACGCTTCCTTTGTACTCACCCCTGCGGGCTTTCCTCCGGGCGCTTCCCTTCGGTCTTACGTTTCCGACTCTATCAGACTCTTTCGTGTCCGATTCCCGGTCGAAGCGGGTCAATCGATTTTCGCTTTCAAGGTCTTCGCTTTCGCGCTTTCCCTTTCCGGCGGCTCCGACTTTATCAGAAGTTCTGAGTCGGAATTCCCGCCCCCTCTGTGGAAACTCAGGGCGCACGGGTGCGCTCGCTGCTTCCCGGTGAGGCGGAGACGTAAACGTACTGGAGCGGGGCGCCCCGATGCAAATCGGGGGCCCCGCTCCGAAGTTCGCGCCTGGCGTCGGGTCAGACCTCGACGACGACGGGGAGGATCATCGGGCGCCGGCGGTAGGTGTCGGAGACCCACTTGCCGACCGTGCGGCGGATCAGCTGCTGGAGCTGGTGGGGCTCCATCACGCCGTCCTGGGCCGACCGGTCCAGCGCGTCCTCGATCTTCGGCACGACCGCGGTGAACGCCGCGTCGTCGATGCCCGAGCCCCGCGCGTGGATGTGGGGACCGCCCACGATCTTGCCCGAGGTGCTGTCGACCACCAGGAACACCGAGATGATGCCCTCGTCACCGAGGATGCGGCGGTCCTTGAGCGAGGTCTCGGTGACATCGCCGACCGAGAGGCCGTCCACGTACACGTACCCCGCCTGGACCTTGCCGACGATCTTGGCCTTGCCCTCGACGAGGTCCACGACGACGCCGTCCTCGGCGATGACGATGTGGTCCTTCGGCACTCCGGTGAGCGCGCCGAGCTCGGCATTCGCCCGCAGGTGGCGCCACTCGCCGTGGACCGGCATCAGGTTCTTCGGGCGGCAGATGTTGTAGAAGTACAGCAGCTCACCGGCCGAGGCGTGGCCCGAGACGTGGACCTTGGCGTTGCCCTTGTGGACGACGTTGGCGCCCCAGCGGGTGAGGCCGTTGATCACGCGGTAGACGGCGTTCTCGTTGCCGGGGATCAGCGACGACGCCAGGATCACCGTGTCGCCCTGGACGATGCGGATCTGGTGGTCGCGGTTGGCCATCCGGGACAGGGCCGCCATCGGCTCGCCCTGCGAACCGGTGCAGACGAGCACGACCTCGTCGTCCGGCAGGTCGTCCAGGGTCTTGACGTCCACGACCAGGCCGGCCGGAACCCGCAGGTAGCCCAGGTCCCGGGCGATGCCCATGTTGCGGACCATCGAGCGCCCGACGAAGGCGACCCGGCGGCCGTACTCGTGGGCCGTGTCGAGGATCTGCTGGATGCGGTGCACATGGCTGGCGAAGCTCGCCACGATGATGCGCTTCTGCGCATTGGCGAAGACGTTGCGCAGGACGTTCTGGATGTCCCGCTCGGGCGGAACGAAGCCCGGCACCTCCGCGTTCGTCGAGTCGGAGAGCAGGAGGTCGATGCCCTCCTCGCTCAGCCGCGCGAAAGCGTGCAGGTCGGTGAGGCGACGGTCCAGCGGCAGCTGGTCCATCTTGAAGTCGCCGGTGGCCACGGCCAGGCCGGCGGGGGTCCGGATGGCGACCGCGAGGGCGTCCGGGATGGAGTGGTTCACCGCGATGAATTCGCAGTCGAAGACTCCGATGCGCTCGCGCTGCCCCTCCGCCACCTCCAGGGTGTACGGGCGGATGCGGTGCTCCTGGAGCTTGGCCTCGATCAGGGCCAGGGTCAGCTTGGAGCCGATCAGCGGGATGTCCGGCTTCAGGCGCAGCAGGTACGGGACGCCACCGATGTGGTCCTCGTGGCCGTGCGTGAGGACGATGCCCTCGATGTCGTCGAGGCGGTCCCGGATGGTGGTGAAGTCGGGCAGGATCAGGTCGATGCCGGGCTGCTCCTCCTCCGGGAAGAGGACACCGCAGTCGACGATGAGCAGGCGTCCGCCGTACTCGAAGACCGTCATGTTGCGGCCGATCTCACCGAGACCACCGAGCGGGGTGACCCGGAGGGCGCCCTTCGCGAGCTTCGGCGGCGTGCCGAGTTCAGGATGCGGATGACTCAAAAGACTCTCCTCACCACGCGCGCCACGTACCGCTTGGGCACGTGGCGCGCATGTCATTCGTGCACTTGCTGTTGTCTTGGATGGTGCTGTGGCGCGGATTCCCCGCGTATTTCGTGGTGGAGCACGTATTCAGTTGTGAAGTCCGTTGTCAGAGCTCTACCCCGCCGGCGGCAAGATCGATCTTGAGCTGGGCCGTCTCCTGCTCGGTCAGCTCGACGAGGGGCAGGCGCAGGGGGCCCGCCGGGAGTCCCTGGAGCGTCAGGGCGGCCTTGGTGGTGATCACGCCCTGGGTGCGGAACATGCCGGTGAAGACCGGCAGCAGCTTCTGGTGGATCTCGGTGGCCTTCTGCACGTCCCCGCCGAGGTACGCCTCGATGAGCGCCCGCAGCTCCGGTGTGACGACATGGCCGACGACCGAGACGACGCCGACCGCGCCGACCGACAGAAGCGGGAGGTTCAGCATGTCGTCGCCGGAGTACCAGGCGAGGCCCGAGCGGGCGATGGCCCAGCTGGAGCGGCCGAGGTCGCCCTTGGCGTCCTTGTTCGCGACGATGCGGGGGTGCTCGGCGAGCCGTACGAGCGTCTCCGTGTCGATCGGCACACCGCTGCGGCCCGGAATGTCGTAGAGCATCACCGGCAGGCCGGTGGCGTCCGCGATGGCGGTGAAGTGCCGGAACAGGCCCTCCTGCGGGGGCTTGTTGTAGTACGGGGTCACGGCGAGGAGGCCGTGCGCGCCGCTGCGCTCGGCGGTGCGGGCGAGCTCGATGCTGTGACGGGTGTCATTGGTGCCGATGCCGGCGACGATGTGCGCCCGGTCGCCCACCGCTTCGAGGACCGCCCTGACGAGCTGGTCTTTCTCCGCGTCGCTGGTGGTCGGGGACTCGCCGGTGGTGCCGTTGATGATCAGGCCGTCGTTGCCTGCGTCCACCAGGTGGGTGGCGAGCCGCTGCGCGCCCTCGAGGTCGAGAACACCGTCCGCCGTGAACGGCGTGACCATAGCGGTGAGGACCCGCCCGAAGGGGGTCTGCGGAGTGGAGATCGGAGCCATGGGTAACACGCTACTCGTTGCTCGGCGAACGGTACCCCCTCGGGGGCTCAAGCAAGAGGAGCCCGGCACTGCCTGCTCGGGGGTTCAAGCAGTGCCGGGTCCGTTTGATCAGCCTAGATGAACTACTCGAAACGCCGCAATACGGACACCGCCCTACGGGGCGACACGTCCATTTTTGTTGAAGGCTGCATAGGTGAGCGGCATGAGCCGCGCCCAGTGCGCCTCCATCTGCTCACCCACCATCTCGATCTCCCGCTGCGGGAACGACGGCACCTTGGCCAGCTCGTGCTGCGTGCGCAGGCCGAGGAAGTGCATCAGCGAGCGTGCGTTGCAGGTGGCGTACATCGTGGAGTACAGGCCGACCGGGAGCACGGCGCGGGCCACCTCGCGGGCCACACCCGCCGCCAGCATCTCCTGGTAAGCGTCGTAGGAGCGCCGGTACGAGTCCTCCATGGCGCTGCTGGTGAGCGCGTGCTGTTCCGGGGTGCCCTCGACGAACTCGTACTTGCCGGGGCGGCCCTGCTGGATGAGCTTGCGGGAGGTGTCGGGGACGTAGAAGACCGGCTGCAGCTCCCGGTAGCGGCCCGACTCCTCGTTGTACGACCAGCCGACGCGGTGCCGCATGAACTCGCGGAACACGAAGATCGGGGCGCTGATGAAGAAGGTCATCGAGTTGTGCTCGAACGGGCTGCCGTGCCGGTCCCGCATCAGGTAGTTGATGAGCCCCTTCGAACGCTCGGGGTCCTTGGCGATCTCCTCCAGGGACTGCTCACCGGCCGTGGACACACGGGCGGCGAACAGGACGTCGGCGTCGCCCGCGGCGGATTTCACCAGGTCAACGGTGACATCGCTGCGGAAGTGGGCCTTGGTGGGCTCGGGAGTTTCGGTCACCGGCGGGGGTCCTTCCAACGGCATCGCTCGGGCGGCGTCCACTCTACGGGCCGGGGCTCCCACCTCCTCCCCAGCCCGTTGCCCGCGGATATCCGCGCGGACGAACCGGCGATTCCGGGCACCGAATGGGCGTGTCATTCGTCTGACCGGGTGAGTACCACCCGAAAGTGAAACCGAGGAGAGCCACCATGTTCCGCCGGCGGGAAGCCGTCCCGTTCTCGTTCGTCGCCGAATCCGACCGGTTCCGCAGCAACGTCACTCCCCCGCCCCGCGCCCGCAGTACGGTCTCCGAGCGGGCCGGGCGCGCCCTCATCGGCCTCGTCGTCGTCGGCGGGCTCGCCGGAGCGCTGGTCCTGGGCCTGCCCGCGCTGGGCCCCGATCAGGCACCGGCGCACACGCAGCAGACCGAGGCCGCGGACGGGCACTGACCCGGACGGACCCCCTGGGGTGGTCCGTCCGGCCACCTCCTCGGTAGCCTCACCGGGCACAGCAATCGAGCGTGCTTGTGAGTGAGGATCAGTCGTGCCCCTGCCCTTCCTGACGGCCGACCGCGCGTTTGACACGAACGCCGAGGACGTCGCGCTCCCGTTCGACGACCACGACAGCTGGCGGCGGCCCTACCGCCCCGGCCCGTGGCGGGTCGCCGCCGCGGCCGGTCTGCTGCTGCTCGCCTCGTTCATCCTGTTCGCGGGGATGATCATCGCGTTCGCCGGAGCGCTGCCCGGAGCGGGGGCGTGCCTCGCGCTCGCCCTCGCGATCATCCTGTGCGCCCTGCGGATGCTGCGCATCGGCGCGTGGGTGAGCCGGCACGGTGTGCGGCGCGTCGGCTTCTTCCGTACGACGACGGTGCCGTGGAGCGGGGCCACCGCCGTACGGACGGTGCAGCAGCCCGTGAAGTGGCTCGGGTTCCCCCGTACGGTGCAGGGCCAGGCCCTGATCGTCGTCCGCAAGGGCGGGGACGCGGTGCCGCCGCTGCTCACCGACTCCAACGCGGATTTCCTTGCGCGGGGGGAGGCGTTCGATCGTGCCGCGGACACGATCGAGGCGTGGGGGGATGAGTATCGGCCGCGGTAGCGGGTCGTTGTGCGGTGCGGTGCCGTCCGGTGAGCGAGGTCTCCTCAATCGCCGGACGGCTTCTTTTTTGTCCTCAAACGCCGGACGGGCTGGTTGGTGCACCGGGTCGGCGGCGCAGGGCGATGGCTCGTTGCATGGCCTTGCGGGCTCGGGGGGTGTCCCGGGCGTCCTGGTAGGCGACCGCCAGACGGAACCAGCAGCGCCAGTCGTCCGGGGAGTCTTCCGTCTCCTCCCGGCGGCGTTCGAACACCGCGTCCGCCGATGCCCGGTCGATGCGGCCGCTGGGCGTACGCAGCAGGTCGTCGACCGGGAGGCCGCCCTCCGCGTCCAGCTCTGCGGCCAGGGCGTTGGCCCTGCGGACGAACTGGGTGTTCTTCCACAGGAACCAGACGCCGATCGCCGGCAGGACGAGCACGGCGACCCCGAAGGCCACCGTCACCGGGGTGCCGTGCTCGATGAGCAGGACACCCCGGCTGCCGACCAGGACGAAGTAGAAGACCAGGACGGCGGCGGTGACGACATAGGTGATCTTTGCGCGCATGGCGGGGCCAGTCAGTTCAGGTCGAGGAAGTGTTCCAGGCCGAACGTGAGGCCGGGAGTGGTCACCACACGGCGGGCGCCGAGCAGGATGCCGGGCATGAAGCTGCTGTGGTGCAGGGAGTCGTGGCGGATGGTGAGGGTCTCGCCCTCGCCGCCGAGCAGCACCTCCTGGTGGGCCAGGAGGCCGCGGAGCCGGACCGAGTGGACCGGGATGCCGTCCACGTCGGCGCCGCGCGCCCCGTCCAGCGCGGTGCTGGTGGCGTCCGGCTGGGGGGCGCTGCCCGCGTCGCGGCGGGCGGCGGCGATGAGCTGGGCGGTGCGGGCGGCGGTGCCCGAGGGGGCGTCGGCCTTGTTGGGGTGGTGCAGCTCGATGACCTCGACGGACTCGAAGTAGCGGGCCGCCTGCTGGGCGAACTTCATGGTGAGGACCGCGCCGATGGAGAAGTTCGGCGCGATGAGCACACCGGTCTCCGGGGAGGCGTCGAGCCAGGTGTTCAGCCGCGCGAGCCGTTCGTCGGTCCAGCCGGTGGTGCCGACCACCGCGTGGATGCCGTGCCCGACGCAGTACTCGAGGTTGTCCATCACCGAGTCGGGGGTGGTCAGCTCGACGGCGACCTGGGCCCCGGCCGCGGCCAGGGTCTCCAGCTTGTCGTCCCGGCCGAGGGCGGCCACCAGCTCCAGGTCGTCGGCGGCCTCGACGGCTCGTACCGCCTCGGAGCCGATGCGGCCCTTCGCACCGAGAACGGCCACGCGCAGCTTGCTCATTGCTCTGCTTCCTTACGGGAGGATCTGGACTCGGGGTTTCAGGCGACCGCGTCGTGGAGACGGGCGGCCTGCTTGTCCTTGAGCGGTCCGATGACGGACAGCGAGGGACGCTGTCCGAGGATCTCGCCCGCCACCGCGCGTATGTCGTCCGGGGTGACTTCGCCGATACGGGCGAGCATGTCGTCGACCGACATCTGCTCGCCCCAGCACAGCTCGCTCTTGCCGATGCGGTTCATCAGCGCGCCGGTGTCCTCCAGGCCGAGGACGGTGGAGCCGGAGAGCTGGCCGATGGCGCGGCTGATCTCCTCGTCGCTCAGCCCGTCCGACGCGACCCGGTCCAGCTCGTCGCGGCAGATCTTGAGGACGTCGTGCACCTGGCTGGGGCGGCAGCCCGCGTACACGCCGAACAGGCCGCAGTCGGCGAAGCCCGAGGTGTACGAGTACACGCTGTAGGCGAGGCCGCGCTTCTCCCGTACCTCCTGGAAGAGGCGGGAGCTCATGCCGCCGCCGAGGGCGGTGTTGAGGACGCCCAGGGCCCAGCGGCGCTCGTCGGTGCGGGAGAGGCCGGGCATGCCGAGGACCACATGGGCCTGTTCGGTCTTGCGGCCCAGCACCTCGACCCGGCCGGCGGTGCGCAGGGCGCGGGAGCCCTCGCGGGGTGCGGTGGGGACGGCGTCGGTGCGGGAGAGGGCGCCGGCCGCTTCGAATGCCTTGCGGACCCGGCGTACGACCGTGGCGTGGTCGATGTTGCCCGCGGCGGCGACGACGAGCCGGGTGGGGTCGTAGTGCTTCTTGTAGAAGCGGGCGATCTGGCCCCGGTTCAGGGCGTTGATCGTGTCGACGGTGCCGAGGACGGGGCGGCCCAGCGGGGTGTCGCCGAGCATGGTGTGCGCGAACAGGTCGTGCACGCAGTCGCCCGGATCGTCCTCCGTCATGGCGATCTCCTCCAGGATGACACCGCGTTCGGCGTCCACGTCCTCGGGGGCGATCAGCGAGCCGGTCAGCATGTCGCAGACGACGTCGATGGCCAGCGGCAGGTCCGTGTCGAGGACCCGCGCGTAGTAGCAGGTGTACTCCTTCGCCGTGAAGGCGTTCATCTCGCCGCCGACCGCGTCGATGGCGGAGGAGATGTCGAGGGCGCTGCGCCTGGCGGTGCCCTTGAAAAGGAGGTGCTCCAGGTAGTGCGTGGCGCCGTTCAGCGCGGGCGTCTCGTCGCGTGATCCGACGTTGGCCCAGATGCCGAAGGTCGCGGAGCGTACGGAGGGCAGGGTCTCGGTGACGACGCGGAGGCCGCCGGGCAGGACCGTACGGCGGACCGTGCCGATGCCGTTGCTGCCCTTGAGAAGCGTTTGGGTACGGGCGACGGCCCGCCCCTCCGAGGAGGGGCGGGCCGTCGTCGCGGAACTACGGGACGTCACTTGGCGGCGTCGTCCTTCTTCTCGTCGCCTTCTTCACCCTCGATGACGGGGATGAGGGAGAGCTTGCCGCGGGAGTCGATCTCGGCGATCTCGACCTGGACCTTGGCGCCGACGCCGAGGACGTCCTCGACGTTCTCGACGCGCTTGCCGCCGGCCAGCTTGCGGATCTGCGAGATGTGCAGCAGACCGTCCTTGCCCGGCATGAGCGAGACGAACGCACCGAAGGTGGTGGTCTTGACGACCGTGCCCAGGTAGCGCTCGCCGACCTCCGGCATGGTCGGGTTGGCGATGGCGTTGATCGTGGCGCGGGCGGCCTCGGCCTGCGAGCCCTGCTGGGCACCGATGTAGATGGTGCCGTCGTCCTCGATCGTGATGTCGGCGCCGGTGTCCTCCTGGATCTGGTTGATCATCTTGCCCTTGGGGCCGATGACCTCGCCGATCTTGTCCACCGGGATCTTGACGGTGATGATCCGGGGGGCGTTCGGGGACATCTCGTCCGGGACGTCGATGGCCTCGTTCATCACGTCGAGGATGTGGAGGCGGGCGTCGCGGGCCTGCTTCAGCGCGGCGGCCAGGACCGAGGCGGGGATGCCGTCGAGCTTGGTGTCGAGCTGGAGCGCGGTGACGAACTGCTTCGTACCGGCGACCTTGAAGTCCATGTCACCGAAGGCGTCCTCGGCACCGAGGATGTCGGTGAGGGCGACGTAGTGGGTCTTGCCGTCGATCTCCTGGGAGATCAGGCCCATGGCGATGCCGGCGACGGCGGCCTTGAGCGGCACACCGGCGTTCAGCAGGGACATGGTGGAGGCGCAGACCGAACCCATGGACGTCGAGCCGTTGGAGCCGAGGGCCTCGGACACCTGGCGGATCGCGTAGGGGAACTCCTCGCGGGACGGCAGGACCGGCACGATGGCGCGCTCGGCGAGCGCGCCGTGGCCGATCTCGCGGCGCTTGGGCGAGCCCACGCGGCCGGTCTCGCCGACGGAGTACGGCGGGAAGTTGTAGTTGTGCATGTAGCGCTTGCGGGTCACCGGGGAGAGGGTGTCCAGCTGCTGCTCCATGCGGAGCATGTTGAGGGTGGTGACGCCCAGGATCTGGGTCTCGCCACGCTCGAACAGGGCGGAGCCGTGCACGCGCGGGATGGCCTCGACCTCGGCGGCGAGCGTACGGATGTCCGTGACGCCGCGGCCGTCGATGCGGACCTTGTCCTTGATGATGCGCTCGCGGACCAGCTTCTTGGTCAGCGCGCGGTAGGCGCCGGAGATCTCCTTCTCGCGGCCCTCGAACTCGGGGAGGAGCTTCTCGCCCGCGATCTCCTTGACGCGGTCCAGCTCCGCCTCGCGCTCCTGCTTGCCGGCGATGGTGAGCGCCTTGGCCAGCTCGGTGCTGACGGCCTTGGTGAGGGCCTCCAGGACGTCGTCCTGGTAGTCGAGGAAGACCGGGAACTCGCCGGTGGGCTTGGCGGCCTTGGCGGCGAGGTCGGACTGGGCCTTGCACAGCACCTTGATGAAGGGCTTGGCGGCTTCCAGACCGGAGGCGACGACCTCTTCGGTCGGGGCCTCGGCGCCGTCCTTGACGAGCTGGATGGTCCGCTCGGTGGCCTCGGCCTCGACCATCATGATCGCGACGTCGCCGTCCTCCAGGACGCGGCCCGCGACGACCATGTCGAAGACGGCGTCCTCGAGCTCGGTGTGCGTCGGGAAGGCGACCCACTGGCCCTTGATCAGCGCGACACGGGTGCCGCCGATCGGGCCGGAGAAGGGCAGGCCGGCCAGCTGCGTGGAGCAGGAGGCGGCGTTGATCGCGACCACGTCGTACAGGTGGTCGGGGTTGAGCGCCATGACCGTCTCGACGATCTGGATCTCGTTGCGCAGGCCCTTCTTGAAGGAGGGGCGCAGCGGGCGGTCGATCAGGCGGCAGGTGAGGATCGCGTCCTCGGAGGGGCGGCCCTCGCGGCGGAAGAACGAGCCGGGGATCTTGCCCGCGGCGTACTGCCGCTCCTCGACGTCCACCGTCAGGGGGAAGAAGTCGAGCTGGTCCTTGGGCCGCTTGGAAGCGGTGGTGGCCGACAGCACCATGGTGTCGTCGTCCAGGTACGCGACGGCGGAGCCGGCGGCCTGCTTGGCCAGGCGGCCCGTCTCGAAGCGGATGGTGCGGGTGCCGAAGGTGCCGTTGTCGATGACGGCCTCGGCGTAGTGGGTCTCGTTCTCCACTAGTGAATTCTCCATACTCGTCGTCTTTCGTCCGGGCGCCCGTATGGCGCCGGACAGTGCGGAGAAGCGCACCGTGTGTGCGGGGCCGGTCTTCGATCGAAGCTCCCGGACGTTGTTCCGGGGGCCACTACCGAGGACCGGCGGCGGCCGTGGGGCGCCTCTCCTCGTCTGTTGTTGTACGTCCAGGTTACTGAGGTTGTCCCCGGTACCGCACGTACGGCAAAGGGAGCGGCCCCCTGGATGAGGGAACCGCTCCCTTGCACAGCGTCTTTACTTGACGCCGCCGGCCGCACCGCGGCGGATGCCGAGGCGGTCGACGAGCGCACGGAAGCGCTGGATGTCCTTCTTGGCCAGGTACTGCAGGAGGCGGCGACGCTGGCCGACCAGGATCAGCAGACCACGACGGGAGTGGTGGTCGTGCTTGTGCGTCTTGAGGTGCTCCGTCAGGTCCGAGATGCGGCGCGAGAGCATGGCGACCTGGACCTCGGGGGAACCGGTGTCGCCCTCCTTCGTCGCGAACTCGGTCATGATCTGCTTCTTCGTAGCGGCGTCGAGCGGCACGCGGTACTCCTCTTGGTGTTCGATGCGCCCACGAGTGCCCCTGGTCTCGTTCTCAGGGGAGCTTGGGTGACTCGGGAGCGAGGGTCCGATGAGCGCAGTCCCCAGAACGAACCGGGAACGCGTACACAAACGGCCGCAGCCAGACTACCAGCCGTTCGGAGCCGGTCCCGCCGCCCGCCCCTTCCCCTGTACGGTGCGGAGCGGAGCCGGTACGGAAAGGAACCCACACGATGGGCACACAGGCGGAGAAGGACGAGCTGTACGCACTCGACATCTCGGGGGTGAAGTGGCTGTGTGCGCCCGGCACGGAGCAGGAGGAGGAGCGTGTGGAGATCGCGCACCTTCCCGGCGGCGGGGTGGCGATGCGGTCCTCGCTCGACCCCGACACCGTGCTGAGGTACACGGAGGCCGAGTGGCACGCGTTCGTGCTCGGTGCCAGGGACGGCGAGTTCGACATCCAGTAGTCGTCCCCGGGTACACCGGGTAGCCGTGGGGGGCACGTTCACACGAACGTGCCCCCCTTCGACCGTTTTGCGGGTCATATCCCTTGGTACGGGGCCGTGTTCACGGTGCCGTACGGCCTGCCGTCGCGGTGGCCCCGGCGATTAGGGTGGTTACGGACGCGGCGGAGAACCTCTGGGCAGGCCCTGCGCGTCCCAGGGGGAGAGCCGGGCGATTCGCGTTACGGAACCGTCCCCACCCACCACGGCACAAGGGTGCTCGACCACACCAGGAGGCAAAGTGAACGGCGATCGGGACGAGATGCGCGGGGGCTGGGACAAGCCCGTCGACGAGTCGTCCGACGCGGAGCCCGCCGACTCGACGGGTGAGTTCACCATCGACTACACCCCGCCCGCCTGGTACACGCAGAACGCGCCGGGCGACTCCTCGAACGGTGCCGGCTCGCCGCTGGCCCCGCCCAGCGGTGAGCCGGTGCCGCTGCCCCCGCCGCCCGCGCACCGCGGCTTCGACCCCGACTGGGCTCCGGCCCCGCCGGAGCCCGCCGACAGCGGTGACCTGGAGAGCGGCGCCACGATGCGGTTCTCGGCCGCCGCGCTGAAGCGGGAGATCGAGGAGCGGGAGACCGCGACGCGCGACGCGGACGGCGATGCGCCGTCCGGCGCGAACGGAGACGGGGACGTGCAGGATGACGTGTCCGGCCGGGTGTTCGACTTCGAGCCCGAGGAGGCCGGGCGCTCCGGCGGCGACACCCCGGAGCCGGCCGGCGAGCCCGACAGGGCGCCGGAGGCCGAGGGGACCGGGGACGACGCGGACGGGGCAGGCGAGGACGCTCCGAAGCCGTACAGCCCCAAGCCGTTCCCCTCCGAACCGGCCGACGCGGTGCCGTCGGACGCGGCGCCGTCCGGGTCCGAGACGGGCGAGACGGATGTAACTGACGTGACGGACGAGGCGGGCGACGACGTGCCCGTCGGCAAGGCGCCGCTCGTGGACGCCCCGTCCGACGCCGCGCCGTCGGACGCCGCCCCCTCCGATGCCGCTCCTTCCGACGCCACGCCGTCCGACGCCGCGCCGTCCTCTCCCTGGGCTCCGGCCCAGGCGCAGGGCGGTCTGCCGCCGCTGCCGCCCGCCTTCCAGCCGGCCGCCCCGCAGGCCCCGCAGGCCCCGCAGCCGCCGGTCCAGCAGCCGGAAGCCGCTCCGCCCCAGGCCGTACAGCCACAGGCCCCGGCCCCGGCTCCGGCTCCGGCACACCCCACTCCTCCCCCGGCCGCGCAGTCCGGCTACGGCTTCCCCCAGCAGCCCCAGCCCGCGCAGCAGCCTCCGCAGGCGCTCCCCGCGGCCAACCTGCCGGCGCAGCGCCCGCCCGAGCCGCAGGCTCCCCGGGCCCCGCAGCCGCAGGCGCCCTGGTCCGCTCAGCAGCCGCCGCAGCAGGCCCAGCCGCCGGTCGGGGGCGGCGCCCCGCAGCTGCCCGCGCAGGTGCAGCCGCAGCCCCACCAGCCGCAGCCGTACCAGCAGCCCGTCGATCCGCGGGCCGGCACCTCGTGGCCCGCGCCTGTCACCCACGACCAGCGCGAGCGTTCCGTACCGGGTGCTCCGCTGGGGTACACGGCCGCGGTGGAGCTCACGTCCGACCGGCTGATCCGGGGCAAGCAGAAGACGCGGAGCAGCCGCAACCCCTCGGCCGCGGCCCGTTTCAAGCTGGGCGGCAAGAAGGAGGAGCAGGAGAGGCTGCGCAAGCTGGAGCTGATCCGTACGCCGGTGCTCTCCTGCTACCGGATCGCGGTCATCAGCCTCAAGGGCGGTGTCGGCAAGACCACGACGACCACCGCGCTCGGCGCGACCCTGGCCAGCGAGCGGCAGGACAAGATCCTCGCCATCGACGCCAACCCGGACGCCGGCACGCTGGGCCGCCGGGTGCGCCGTGAGACCGGGGCGACCATCCGCGACCTGGTGCACGCGATCCCGCACCTCAACTCGTACATGGACATCCGCCGGTTCACCTCGCAGGCGCCCTCCGGTCTGGAGATCATCGCCAACGACGTGGACCCGGCGGTCTCCACGACCTTCAACGACGAGGACTACCGGCGCGCGATCGACGTGCTCGGCAAGCAGTACCCGATCATCCTCACGGACTCGGGCACCGGTCTGCTGTACAGCGCGATGCGCGGGGTGCTGGACCTGGCCGATCAGCTGATCATCATCTCGACGCCCTCGGTCGACGGCGCCTCCAGTGCCTCGACGACGCTGGACTGGCTGTCGGCGCACGGGTACGCGGAGCTGGTGCAGCGGTCGATCACGGTCATCTCGGGGGTCCGCGAGACCGGCAAGATGATCAAGGTCGATGACATCGTGCAGCACTTCCGTACACGCTGCCGCGGGGTGGTCGTGGTGCCGTTCGACGAGCATCTGTCGGCCGGTGCGGAGGTGGACCTCGACATGATGCGGCCGAAGACGCGGGAGGCGTACTTCAATCTGTCCGCGCTGGTCGCCGAGGACTTCGCGCGCGCCCAGCAGCAGCAGGGGCTTTGGACGTCGGACGGCAGCGGTCCGCCGCCGCAGTACGCCCCGCCGCTGCCGGGCCAGCAGATTCCGGGCCAGCCGATGCCGGGGCAGCAGCCCCCCGCGCCGCAGCCGTACGCCCCGCAGCAGCCGGGACAGCCCGGTCAGCCGCAGCACGGGCAGCCCCAGCCGCAGCCCGGTCAGCCGCAGTACCCCGGTCAGCCGTACGCGCCCCAATCACCCGGTCAGCCGTATCCGCAGCAGCCCTATCCCCCGCAGCCGGGTCCCGGCGCCGGGCAGGGCTGGCAGCAGCAGCCGCCCGCCCAGGGCACGCAGCCGTACCCTCCGCAGCAAGGTGGGCAGGGTGCGCCCGAACCGTCCGCGCACCCCGAGTTGCAGGGCCCCGTACCGCCCGCCGGATGGCAGCAGCAGCCACCGTCAGCGCCTCAGCAGTAGGGCTTCAGAGGTCTGAACCAATGAGGGTCCGCATCGCCTCCGCGATGCGGACCCTTTTGGCATTCCCGCAGCCCACACGCCGTTTCAGGGACCGTTGACGCGGCTCGACCACCGCTGGTAGACCTGCGCAACATCAGCCGGCGATCCAGAGTTCATCCCATCTTCTCCGTGCGAGTCATGACGCGAGGTCTCTGACCATGGTCGTAAGAATCCCCCCGTCCTCCGCCCCGCCGCGCTCACGTCCGCGCGTGCTTCTGGCCTCCGGCGCCGCCGCCCTCGCACTCGCGGCCGGCTCCGTCGTACCGGGCTTACCCCTCGGTGCCGCGCCCCAGGCGGCACAGGCCGCCGACAGCGGCGGCAAGACGCTGACCGTCGCGGTCGCGCAGAGCGTCGACTCACTGAGCCCGTTCCTCGCCCAGAAGCTGCTGAGCACGAGCGTGTCGCGGCTCATGTACGACTTTCTGACGAACTACGACCCCAAGGACAACCACGCCGTTCCGGGGCTCGCCACCGCGTGGGAGCCGTCCCCCGACAAGCTGACGTGGACGTACACCATCCGGACCGATTCGAAGTGGTCGGACGGGCAGCGGGCGACCGCCGAGGACGCGGCCTGGACGCTGAACAAGATCATGGACGACGAGGCGGCGGCCCAGGCCAACGGCAGCTTCGTCACCAACTTCAAGAAGGTGACGGCGACCGGCCCCACCCGGCTCGTCATCGAGCTGAAGGAGCCCCAGGCCACCATGGCCGCGCTCGACGTGCCGATCGTGCCCAAGCACGTGTGGGAGAAGGTCGGGGACTTCTCGAAGTTCAACAACGACACGAAGTTCCCCGTCGTCGGCAACGGGCCGTTCATCCTGACGGACTACAAGGTCGACCAGTACGTGAAGCTGAAGGCCAACAAGGACTTCTGGCGCGGCGCGCCCGAGTTCGACGAGCTGGTCTTCAAGACGTACAAGGACCAGGACGCGGCCGTCGCCGCCCTGCGCAAGGGCGAGGTCTCCTTCGTCGCCGGCTCGCCCGCGCTGACGCCCGCTCAGGCGAACTCGCTCAAGGGCGACAAGAACATCAAGGTCAACGAGGGTCCGGGCCGCCGGTTCTACGCGCTGGCCACCAACCCCGGCGCGCGGACCAAGGACGGCAGGAAGTTCGGCGACGGCAACAAGGCGCTGCTCGACAAGCGGGTCCGCCAGGCGCTGTTCCTGTCGGTCGACCGCGACACGATCATCGACCGGGTCTTCCAGGGCCACGCCGTCGAGGGCAAGGGCTACATCCCGCCGCGCTTCTCCGCGTACGCCTGGGAACCGTCCGCCGACCAGGCCCTGGCCTACGACCCCGACAAGGCGGCGAAGCTGCTGGACGAGGCGGGTTACGAGCTCAAGGGCGACCGGCGCGTCGGCAAGGACGGCAAGCCGCTCGACCTGCGCATCCTGTGCCACGCCACCGACCCCAACGACAAGGCGGTCGGCAAGTACCTGAAGGAGTGGTGGGGCAAGCTCGGCATCGGGCTGAAGGTGGACTGCCTGGACGACGTGTCGGTGCCCTGGTACGCGGGCGAGTACGACCTCGCCTTCGACGGCTGGTCCGTCAACCCGGACCCGGACTTCGTCCTCGGCATCCACACCTGCGCGGCCCTGCCCACCAAGGCCAGGGCGAGCGCGGCCACCGACAACTTCATCTGCGACAAGACGTACGACGAGCTGTACCGGAAGCAGCTCGCCGAGTACGACCCCGCGAAGCGGGCGCAGCTCGTCGGGCAGATGCAGTCCTGGCTCTACGACTCGGGGTACATGAACGTCATCGCGTACCCGAACGCGGTCGAGGCGTACCGCACCGACCAGATCAAGTCCATCACGACCATGCCCGAGGCGGCCGGCAACATCTACGGCCAGGACGGCTACTGGAGCTGGTGGTCGGCCGTGCCCGCGGACGGGAGCGGTAACTCGGACAGCGGCTCCGGCTCCACCACCGGTGTGATCATCGGAATCGTGGTCGCGGTCGTGGTCCTCGCAGGTGGCGGCTTCCTGATCTCGCGGCGCCGCCGCACCACCGCGGACGATCGCGAGTAGGTTCTCGAACGGGACGAGAGGAACCGGCCGGCGCGGGCGCGGCAGCGGGCCCGCGCCGGCCGTTTCCTTCAGGAACGACACGAGTTACGAGAGTTCCCATGACAGCTGACAGCACTCCGGCGCTCGTGCACGGGGCGGACGCGGTCGAGGGCGGCCCTCCGGCCGGTCCCGAGGCCGCCCGCGGTCCGCGGGCGCGCAACACCAAGGCCTATCTGAAGTACGTGGCCGCCAAGCTCGCGGGCGCCGTCGTCTCCCTGTTCGCGGTGCTGGTCACCAGCTTCTTCCTCTTCCGGCTCATTCCGAGCGACCCGGTCAAGCAGATGACGGGCGGCCGTCGCGTATCGGCCGAACAGCTGGAGTCGATGCGCCATCAGTTCGGGCTCGACCAGCCGATGTGGCAGCAGTTCACCAGCTACATCGGCGACGCGCTGACCGGCGACTTCGGCGCCTCGTACGCGTACCACGCACCGGTCATCGACAAGATCGTCGAGAAGCTTCCGGCGACGCTGCTGCTGACCGGCACCGCGTATGTCCTCTACAGCCTGATCGGTCTCTGGCTCGGCACCCGCACCGCCTGGCGCAACGGTTCGGCGAATGACCGGTTCAACACGGCGCTGGCGCTGACGCTGTACTCGGTGCCCTCCTTCTGGCTCGGGCTGCTGCTGATCATCGTCTTCTCGGTGGGCGTCGGCCCGATCCCCGGCATGTTCCCGACGGGCGGGATGACGTCGGGCGACACGAGCGGCTTCGACTACGTCGTCGACGTGGCGCACCACATGGTGCTGCCGGTCATCACCCTGGTGGCGGTCGGCTATGCGCAGACGCTGCTCGTGATGCGTTCCTCGCTGCTCGACGAGATGGGCAGCGACTATCTGACGACGGCCCGCGCCAAGGGGCTGCGGGACGACGCCGTGCGCCGCAAGCACGCCGTGCCCAACGCGATGCTGCCGACGTTCACCCTGATGTTCGTCAATCTGGGGCATGTGGTCGCCGGGCAGATCCTGGTGGAGACCGTGTTCTCCTGGCCGGGCCTCGGCTCGCTCTTCTACCAGGGCCTGAGCACCCCCGACCTGCCGCTCGTCCAGGGGCTGTTCTTCGTCTTCGCCACCGCGGTGATCCTGGCGAACACCCTTGCCGATGTGCTGTATCCGCTGCTCGATCCACGGGTGGGCCGATGACCACGACCGATCCCCTGTCCACGCCGGCGCCCGCGCCGGTCCCGCCCGGCCCCGCCAGGAGCGCCCGCGCCCTGGCACGGGCCCGTAAACGCCGTTCGCTGGCCCGCTTCTGGCGGGAGTACCGCACCCACCGGGGCGGTATGTGGGGGCTGGGCTGCCTGGTCCTGATCGCGCTCGTCGCGCTGGCCGCGCCGCAGCTCGTCGGCGCCGACTCGCAGAGCGTCACCGAGGCGACCGGCGGCGCCCTGGAGTCGCCGAGCGGCGCGTTCCCGCTGGGCACCGACCAGTTCGGGCGCAGTGTGCTGGCGCTGCTGGTGTGGGGGGCGCGGGTCTCGCTCACCGTGGGGCTGCTCGCGGCGTTCCTGTGCGTCGCCATCGGCACGGTCGTCGGGATCGTCGCCGGGCACTACCGGGGCTGGTACTCGACGGTGCTGATGCGGGTGACCGACTGGTTCCTGGTGATGCCGACCCTGGTGCTGGCCGTCGCCCTCGCCACCGTGATGGACCGCTCGCTGTGGACGATCGTCATCGCGATCGGCGTCACGACCTGGCCGACCACCGCCCGGCTGGTGCGGGCGCAGACCCTGGCCGTGGAGTCCCGCCCGTACATCGAGCGGGCCCGCGCGCTGGGCGGCGGCCACGGCCACGTCATGCTCCGGCACGTCCTGCCGAATGTGATGCCGCTGGTGCTCGCCCAGACCACGCTGGCGATCTCCGGCGCGATCCTGAGCGAGGCCACGCTGGCCTTCCTCGGCCTCGGCGACCCGACCATCACCTCCTGGGGCAGCATGCTCCAGGACGCGCGCGCCGCCGGGGCGGTCAGCGCGGGCGACTGGTGGTACCTGGCACCGCCCGGCATCGCCATCGCCCTGGTGGCCCTGGCGTTCACGCTGTGCGGGCGCGCCATCGAGTCCGTCCTCAATCCCAAGCTGGGGGTGGCCCGTTGAGCACGACGAGCATCCGTGAGACGCCGCTCCTCGAGGTACGGGACCTGACGGTGACGTACGCCGGAGGGGCCAGGGCCGTGCGCGGCGTGAACCTGGAGGTCGAGGCGGGGCGCAAGCTCGGCATCGCCGGGGAGTCCGGCTGCGGGAAGTCCACGCTGGCGCTGGCCCTGCTGCGGCTGCTGCCGGCGGGCACAAAGGTGACCGGCGAGATCCTGCTGAACGGCGAGGACGTCCTCGCGATGAAGTGGGGCCGGGTCCGGGCCGTGCGCTGGGCGGGCGCCTCGATCGTCTTCCAGGGCGCGATGCACTCACTGAACGCGGTGCACCGCATCGGGGACCAGATCGCCGAACCGATCCTGCTGCACGGGAGGACCACCCCGGCGGCGGCCCGGAAGCGCGCCGGTGAGCTGCTGGAGCAGGTCGGGCTGCCCGCCGCCCGGACGGACGCCTATCCGCACGAGCTGTCCGGCGGCCAGCGGCAGCGCGTAATGATCGCGATGGCGCTCGCCTGCGATCCCGGTCTGATCATCGCCGACGAGCCGACGACGGCCCTGGACGTGATGATCCAGGCCCAGATCCTGCGGCTGATCGAGCGGCTCGTCTCCGAGCAGGACCTCGGCCTGATCATGATCAGCCACGACCTCGCGGTGCTGTCCGACACCTGCGACCGGCTCGCCGTGATGTACGCGGGGCGGGTCGTCGAGCAGGGTCCGGCGTCCGAGGTCTACGAGAGGGCGCACCATCCGTACAGCAGGGCGCTGTCGGGCGCCTTCCCCCGCATCGGCGACCCGGCGTCCCGGTTCGCGCCGCAGGGCCTGCCCGGTGACCCGCCCGACCCGTCGGCGCTGCCGGCCGGCTGCACCTTCCATCCGCGCTGCCCGGTGGCCCTGGTCTCCTGCGCCACGCTGGACCAGGAGCTGCGGGACGCCGGTCCCGGCCGGCAGGCCGCGTGTGTGCTGGTCGATCCGGCGGGGCCTGCCACGCCGGTCCTGCCGGGTGCCGAGGAAGCGAGGAGCACATCATGACGACGACCCCGGTGGACCTGCTCAGCGCGCGGGGGCTCAGGATCACGTTCCCCGGCCGGCACGGGGCCGCTCCGGCGCGTGCGGTGGACGGCGTCGACCTGGACATCCGGCCCGGCGAGATCGTCGCCCTGGTCGGTGAGTCGGGGTGCGGCAAGACGACGCTGGCGCGGTCGCTGCTCGGCCTGGTCCCACCGACCGCCGGCCGGATCACGTACGGCGGGAAGCCGCTGGACTACGGCAGCCGGGCGCTGAAGGCGTACCGCAAGCGGGTGCAGCTGGTCCTTCAGGACCCCAGCGGTTCGCTGAACCCGCGCCACACGGTGTACGACGCGGTGGCCGAGGGGCTGCGCATCCACGGCTACGGCGGCGACGAGCGGCAGGCCGTGCACGACGCGCTGGCGCGGGCGGGGCTGCGCCCGCCGGAACGGTTCTTCCTGCGCTACCCGCACGAGTTGTCGGGCGGTCAGCGCCAGCGCGTCGTGATCGCGGGGGCGCTGGTCCTGGAGCCGGAGCTGATCGTGGCGGACGAGCCGGTCGCCTCGCTGGACGCGTCGGTGCGCGGCGAGATCCTGGCGCTGCTGCTGCGGCTGCGCGAGGAGCTGGGCCTGTCCGCGCTGGTGGTCACGCATGATCTGGGCCTGGCGTGGAACATCGCGGACCGGGTGGCGGTGATGTACCTGGGGCGCATCGTGGAGACGGGTGACGTGGAGCAGATCCTGACGGCCCCGCGCCATCCGTACACGCGGGCGCTGCTGTCGGTGCTGCCGGAGGCGGAGGGCGATCCGGTGGTGCTGACCGGTGAGCCGCCGGACCCGTCGCGGGTGCCGTCCGGCTGCCGGTTCCATGCCCGGTGCCAGGTGCTGGCCTCGGGCGAGGCGGAGCGGGCGGGGGTCGCCGAGGCGTGCCGTACGCAGGACCTGCCGGTCCTGGCGGGCGGCGGGGAGACGCAGGTGGCCTGCCACTGGGCCGCGACGACGGTCCCGGCGCCCTCGTCCTGAGCCGGGCGGCTTCCCGGACCTGCCGGTGGTTTCCCGGCCGGTGGGGCCGGGAAACCCGCGCTCAGGCCCTTTCGGCGGCGGCGACCAGTTCGCCGCACCGCTTCACGTCGGCGGCCATCGCCACGAGCAGGTCGTCGATCGTGTCGAACTTCAGCATGCCGCGTACGTACGCCAGGAAGTCCACGGCGACGTGCTGGCCGTACAGGTCGAGGTCGACGCGGTCGATGGCGTACGCCTCCACCGTGCGCTCGGTGCCGTTGAACTGGGGGTTCGTGCCGACCGAGATCGCGGCGGGCATCGCCTCGCCGTTCGCGTGCAGCCAGCCGGCGTAGACGCCGTCCGCGGGGATCGCGGTGTGCGGCAGGGTCTCGACGTTGGCGGTGGGGAAGCCCAGCTCGCGCCCGCGCTGGGCGCCCCGTACGACGACGCCCTCGACGCGGTGCGGGCGGCCCAGGATCTCGGCCGCGCCAGTCACGTCGCCCTCGGCGACCAGGCGCCGGGTGAGCGTGGAGGAGAACGGTTCGCCGCCGCCCGCCTCGCCGCGCACCCGCAGGTCGATGACCTCGACGCGGTAGTCGTGCTCGGCGCCCAGTTCGGTCAGCAGCTCGACGGTCCCCGCGGCCTTGTGGCCGAAACGGAAGTTGGGCCCCTCGATGACCAGCAGGGCGTGCAGCTTGTCGACGAGCACCTTGGCGATGAAGTCCGCCGGGGCGAGCCGGGAGAACTCCGCGGTGAACGGCAGGATCAGCATGGCGTCCACGCCCAGCTCCGCCATCAGCTCGGCGCGCCGGTGGTGCGGGGCGAGCAGCGGCGGGTGGCTGCCGGGGCGGACGACCTCGCTGGGGTGCGGGTCGAAGGTGACGACGACCGACGGCACCCCCAGCTCGCGGGCCCGCTCGACGGCCCGGCCGATGATCAGCTGGTGTCCGCGGTGCACCCCGTCGTACGAGCCGATGGTGACGACGCTCCGCCCCCAGTCCCGGGGGATGTCCTCCAAGCCTCGCCAGCGCTGCACTCTGCCGCTCCTCGCCCGAACCCGTGTACGTGATGATGTCGCTTACGCAGGTCTAAGACTGCCATGCTCACGCCCTGCGGCCCGCATCGGCATGGGCATCGACGCCTTCATCGCCTCCAGCGTGTGCCGGGCGCCGGGCCCCACGACGGCCGCCCACTCCTGTGGAGCGGCGGCCAGCCAGCCCGTGACCAGGGCGCCGAATCCCGGAATCTCGCCGGCGAGCGCCACCAGCCTGCGGTCGAACAGCGCCGCTCCTTCGCCGGTCCGGGCGAGGAGCGTCCCGGCCCGGTGCGCCAGCGCCCTCGTCCGTACCGGCGACCGTCCGGCGCTGCCGGTGGCGGCGGCCCGCAGCAGCGCCTCCAGGACCACCGGGTCCGGCGCCCCGCCGCTCTGCTCGAACTCCAGCAGCACCTCCAGCAGCTCGTCGCGGAGCGGCTGGGACGCGGAGCTGCCCGGCGAGGCGAGCACCGCCGCCAGCGAGCCCCGGACCGGCGGGGCGGCCGGGCGGTCCCGGAGCAGCCCGGTCAGCAGCGGCAGCAGCAGGGCGCGGGCGGCGGGCCCGTGTTCCAGCCGGCGGTCGAGGTAGACGGCGGTGTGCGCCGTGTCCCCCGGATGACCGTCCACATAGGCCCGTACGAGTCCGGCGGCGTGCAGCGCGAGTTCCGGCGCGTCGATCCCGGCCAGGGCCCGCAGCACCTCCCCCGCGCCCTGGTCCGGCCGTGCGAGCCGGTCCCGGTACGCCGCCACCACGGCGTCCGGGTGCGTGGGCAGTGCGGCGGCGAGGGCGGCGGGCGGCACCCGGACCTCCTGCGGCCCTTCGGCGGTGAAGGCGCGGACGGCCTGCGGGAGGAAGCGGTCGCGGGTGTGCGGGTCGGCGACCAGCAGGGCGAGCACCGGCCCGTGCAGTTCGCTGTCGGCGGGGCGGGCCAGCACCCTGAGCGCGGCCGTGCGCAGCCGGTCCCGGTCGGCCTCGGGCAGCGGGCGCGCGGCGAGGAGCGCGGCGTGGCCCACGGCGGCGACGCGCCGGGCGCGGCGCTCCTCGTCCCCGGCCCACCGTTCGACGGCCCGGCACAGGGCTGCGGGCTCGTCCTCCGCGAGCGCGGCGAGCAGTTCCTCCGCGCGGGGGTGCCCGGCCGCGACGAGCGCGTCCGCGAGGTCGTCCACGGCGAGGTCCCGGCGGGCGTGCAGCAGCGCCTGGGCGGCGGTGGCGACGGTCGGCCGGATCTCCGCGTCCGGGGCGGCGGCGAGCGGTCGCTCGTCGGTGAACCAGGCGCACAGGAGCGGCTGGAGCGTACGCGGACGGGCGGCGAGCCGCCGGTCGACGGCGTCCAGGAACCGGTCCCCGCCGTCGCCGTCGGCGGGGAGCAGCCGGCGGAACAGGTCGATCCGGTCGGCCTCGGGCAGTCGCAGCCCCCGCCAGAACCAGGGGCCGAACTCGGCGTACGCGCCCCGCGCCCAGCCGCCGCCCGCCTCGCCGGCGGTGCGCACGACACGTCCGGCGAGCAGTCGCAGCACGCCGAGGTGGGGCCGTGCGTCGGGGACGCGCAGCAGGGTCTCGGCGAGGAGGTGGGAGGCCCACCAGCGGGGGTCGGAGCGGGGGCGCCGGGGAGCGCCGGAGGGGGTACCGGCGTCCTCGCCGTCCGGGTCGTCGCCGTCCTCCGCCGCTTCGGGGAGCCGGTCCAGCGCCTCGATCAGGTCGGCCAGCCGGTGCGCCAGCGCGGCCGTGCCCTGACGCCGGCCGAGCAGCAGGAGGGCCTGGACGACCGGGCCGATGCGGTGCCGGGGGACGGGGAGGCTGGGCGGCGGGGCCGGGCGGGCGGCGTCCGCGGAGGGGGACGGCCCGGATGCTTCCGCGCCGCCCTCCGCGGGCCGGCGCGGCCGGGGGACGCGGGGGGTACTCTCCCGCTCCGCGTGCCAGCGGTGCACCAGCGCCCGCAGTGCCGCGTCCAGGTCGAGATGGGTGCTCTGGATCCAGTCGCCCAGTTCCTCGTGGGCGAAGCGGTAGCCCGCTCCCGCCGGAACGAGGAGGCGTTCCGTGAGGACGGCCGGGGCCCAGCCGGTGCGCCAGGGGAAGAGGGCCTCGAAGGCCGGGCGGTCCAGTTCGCCCTGGCCGGGGCCGAGGCAGCGGCGGGCCGCCTCGTGGACCTGTCCGGCCACCCGCGCCGCCAGGCGCCGTACCTCCGTGGGGCCGGGGCGGCCGCCGGCGGCGATCCGGACGGCGATCCGCAGGCACATGAGGTCGAGGTGGGCGGCGAAGACCTCCTCCGTGTCGGGGCGCCCCGGCGTGTCCGGCGGCAGGGCCTCGCGCACCTCGGCGAGCAGCCGGAGGGTGAGGGGGTGGCGGTCGTGGCCGGCGGCGAGGGAGTCGGGCGGCAGGCCGAGGCGTTCGCGGGCGCGTTCCGCCTCGTCGGCGGTGAAGTCGGTGACACGGACGGCCGGGGGGAGCCGCCGGGCCGGGCGGGCGGGGCGGTGCAGGGCGTCGGCCGGGCAGAGCGCGCCGGCCGTCTCCCAGTGTTCGGGGCGGCAGCCGACGACGAGCCGGGCGCCGTGCTCGCGGAGCCAGCCCACCGTGCCGGTGGTCCAGACGGGCAGGCGGTGCGCCAGGACGGGCGGCATCTCCTCGGGGGCGTCCAGCAGGACGAGCAGCGGGGCCCCGCCGCCCGCGGCGAGGCGGGCGATCCGTTCCGGGGTGGCGCTCGCCATGTCGCCGGGTGTGCCGGCGGCGGTGACGATGCGGCCGGCCTGCCGGAGCGTGCGCGCGACGGCGTCGGCGACGGAGGTGTCGTCCGCGAGGAGGTCGGCGCCGCGCAGCCACAGCGTGGGCGCGGGGACCGGTCCGGCCGCCCGGCGCGCGGCGATCGCGGCGAGTTCCGTGGTGCGGCCGGTGCCCGGCTCGCCGACCAGGCCCAGGACCACGGCCGGCGCTCCGGGGGCGGCCGTCGCGAACGCCTCGGACTCGGCGCGGATGCCGGGCCGCTCGACCGGTTCGGGCGGCTCGCCGGGGCCGCCCGCCGAGCCCACGGACATGGCGGTGAGCTGGAGGGCCCCGGCGAGGTTGAGATCGGGGCCGTAGCCGGGGACGGTCGCGGCGTTGCGCCGCAGCAGCTCGCCCAGCGGCCCGTCGGTGGCCGCCCCGGCGAGGGGGGTGGCGCAGCCGGCGGTGGTGTGGGAGGCGCGCAGGGCGAGGCCCAGGACGGCGATGACGGCTCCGCTGTCCGGGTCGAGGACGGGTCCGCCGACCGCCGCGCCGCCCAGTCTGAGGGCGTCGCTGCCGTCCGTGCCGAGGGCCAGTTCCAGGGCGCGGTCGATGCGGTGGGTGCGGCCGCGGCTGGTGTACGTGACGGCGGTGCGGCCCAGGACGCGGGCCTCGCGCAGGCCGTGGGCGGCGACGGTCACATACGTACCGGGGTCGATCCGGGCCCGTACGCAGACCGGGAGCGGGCGGATGCCGAGGGTGTCGGGTCCGCCGGTGGGCAGCAGGGCGAGGTCGTGCTCGGGGAGGGGGGTGATGTCGGCGGCCTCGACCCGGTGGCTGCGGCCGTGGGTGCCGTGGAGCACGAGGTGGGGCAGGCCGTCCACCGCCTCATGGCTGGTGACGATTGTCCCCCGGTCGTCGGCGACGAAGCCGGTCCCTCGCGGCCGGCCGGCCGGATCGCACAGTCGTACCAGCGTCGCCCGGTCCCCGCATCCCATGATCCGAAGGTAGGTCGGCGAAGATCCCCGCGCGGACCACTCCGGGGGAACGCGCCCCCGTCACCCCCCTCTTTCACTCCGAGCGCCTGCTCGTTGGGGTGAATCCGGGCCGTTCCTTGGACAGAAGGTGGTGGGGGGTCGTGGAGCGGGCACCGAGGGACTGCCCGCTCCACGACCGGCCCGGCGGGACTTTCAGAACACGCCCTGAGCGCGGTCAGCCGAAGACGGCGAGGCTCTTCGCCTTGCCGTTCTGCTCCTCGACGAGGACCAGGAACCGCCCGTCCGGGCCGAAGACGGCGACCGGTCCCGACGGGTGGGCCGGCATGTCGAGGCGTACGCCGTTCAGCAGCAGCCGGGCCCGCTTCTCGTCCACGTCCCAGCGGGGGAACGCGGAGGCGGCGGCCTCGGCCACCGGCATCACGGTCAGCTCCTCCTGGTGCTGGTCCAGCGTGCGCGCGGCGTCCAGCCCGTAGGGGCCGACGCGGGTGCGCCGCAGGGCGGTCAGATGGCCGCCGACGCCGAGCCCGGCGCCCAGGTCGCGGGCGATGGCCCGGATGTACGTACCGGACGAGCAGACGACGGAGACGACCAGGTCGAGCACGGGGGTGCCGTCCTCGGCCACGGCCTCGCGGACGTCGTAGACGCGGAAGGACGAGACGGTCACCGGGCGGGCCGGGATCTCGAACTCCTCGCCGCCGCGCACCCGCGCGTAGGACCGCTTGCCGTCGATCTTGATGGCGCTGACCTTGGACGGCACCTGCATGATGTCGCCGGTCAGGGCGGCGACCCCGGCGTCGATCGCCTCGCGGGTCACCCCGGAGGCGTCGGCGGACGAGGTGATCTCGCCCTCCGCGTCATCCGTGACGGTGTTCTGGCCGAGCCGGATCGTGCCCAGGTACTCCTTCTCCGTCAGCGCGAGATGGCCGAGGAGCTTGGTCGCCTTCTCGACGCCGAGCACCAGCACCCCGGTCGCCATCGGGTCCAGGGTGCCGGCGTGGCCGACGCGGCGGGTGCGGGCGATGCCGCGCATCTTGGCGACGACGTCGTGCGACGTGAAGCCGGACGGCTTGTCGACAATGACCAAACCGTCCGGCGTTCTGTTCTGCGTGATCATTCGGGGGCGCTGTCCTCGTCCTCCGGCTTGCGGTACGGGTCCGCGTCGCCCGCGTACGTGGCGCCCGAGGACGCCTCCCGCACCTTGGCGTCCGAGGCCCTGGCCCGGTCGAGCAGGTCCTCGATGGCGCGGGCGTTCTCCGGGAGCGCGTCCGCCACGAAGGTGAGCGTCGGGGTGAACTTCGTACCCGCCGCCGCTCCGACCGCGGACCGCAGGATGCCCTTGGCGCTCTGCAGGCCGGCCGCGGCGCTGGCCCGGTCCTCGTCGTCGCCGTAGACCGTGTAGAAGACCGTGGCCTCCCGCAGGTCACCGGTGACCCGGACGTCCGTGATGGTCACGTGCGTCCCCAGACGCGGGTCCTTGATGCCGCGCTGCAGTTTCCCGGCGACCACCTCCTGGATGAGGTCCGCCAGCTTCTTAGCCCGCGCGTTGTCGGCCACTGGTCCGTCTCCTTCGCCTTGCTATTCGTCTTCGTCGCTGTGCAGCCGCCGTCGTACGGACAGCAACTCCACTTCCGGCCGGGCGGCGACGAGGCGCTCGCACCGGTCGAGTACGTCTGTGAGGTGCCGGGTGTCCCCGGAGACCATGGCGAGGCCGATCTCGGCCCTGCGATGGAGGTCCTGCCCGCCCGTCTCCGCCACGCTCACCGCGTATTTGCGCTGGAGTTCGGCCACGATCGGGCGGACCACGGAACGCTTCTCCTTCAGCGACCGTACGTCGCCGAGAAGCAGGTCGAAGGACAGTGTCCCCACATACATGAATGCCCGGATGTCCCGCCGGTTCGGGTTCGCGCCCCGCCGTTGATCGGCGGGGACACAAGAACCGTACCGGAACGGCCGGAGCCGATCGACGGGAATTAGGTCCCGTCGACCGGCCCCGACTGTTGAGGTACGGGTCAGCCTCGCGGCTTCTCGCGCATCTCGTACGTCGCGATGACGTCGTCGATCTTGATGTCGTTGAAGTTGCCGAGGTTGATACCGCCCTCGAAGCCTTCGCGGATCTCGGTGACGTCGTCCTTGAAGCGGCGCAGACCGGAGATGGTGAGGTTCTCCGCGACGACCTTGCCGTCGCGCAGCAGGCGCGCCTTGGTGTTGCGCTTGACCTCGCCGGACCGGACGAGCACACCGGCGATGTTGCCCAGCTTGGACGAGCGGAAGATCTCGCGGATCTCCGCCGTACCCAGCTCGACCTCTTCGTACTCCGGCTTGAGCATGCCCTTGAGGGCCGCCTCGATCTCCTCGATCGCCTGGTAGATGACCGAGTAGTAGCGGACGTCCACACCCTCGCGGTCGGCCATCTGCTGCGCACGCCCGGCGGCGCGCACGTTGAAGCCGATCACGATGGCGTCGGAGCCGGTCGCCAGGTCGATGTCCGACTCGGTGACCGCACCCACACCGCGGTGCAGGACCCGGATGTCGACCTCGTCGCCGACGTCGAGCTGGAGCAGCGAGGACTCGAGAGCCTCCACCGAACCGGACGCGTCGCCCTTGATGATGAGGTTGAGTTCCTGGACCAGACCGGCCTTGAGCGCCTCGTCCAGGTTCTCCAGGGAGAACCGGACACCCTTGCGGGCGAAGTTGGCGTTGCGCTCGCGGGCGGCACGCTTCTCGGCGATCTGACGGGCCGTACGGTCCTCGTCGACGACCAGGAAGTTGTCGCCGGCGCCCGGGACGTTGGTGAGACCCAGCACGAGGACGGGGGTCGACGGACCCGCTTCCTCGACGTTCTCGCCCTTGTCGTCGAGCATGGCGCGGACACGGCCGTAGGCGTCGCCGACGACCATCGTGTCGCCGACCCGCAGCGTGCCTCGCTGGACCAGGACGGTCGCGACGGCACCGCGGCCGCGGTCGAGGTGGGACTCGATCGCGATGCCCTGCGCGTCCTGCTCCGGGTTGGCCCGCAGGTCGAGCGAGGCGTCGGCGGTGAGGACGACGGCCTCCAGCAGCTGGTCGATGTGCAGACCCTGCTTGGCGGAGATGTCCACGAACATCGTGTCCCCGCCGTACTCCTCGGCCACCAGCCCGTACTCGGTGAGCTGACCGCGCACCTTGACCGGGTCGGCGCCCTCGACGTCGATCTTGTTGACCGCGACCACGATCGGCACGTCGGCCGCCTTGGCGTGGTTCAGCGCCTCGATCGTCTGGGGCATCACACCGTCGTTCGCCGCCACCACGAGGATCGCGATGTCGGTGGACTTCGCACCGCGGGCACGCATGGCGGTGAACGCCTCGTGACCCGGGGTGTCGATGAAGGTGATCTTCCGCGCCTCGTCGTTGACCTCGGCCGTGACCTGGTAGGCACCGATGTGCTGGGTGATGCCGCCGGCCTCGCCCGCGATGACGTTCGTCTTGCGGATGGCGTCCAGCAGCCGGGTCTTACCGTGGTCGACGTGACCCATGACGGTCACGACCGGCGGACGCGGCACCAGGGCCTCGTCGCCGCCCTCGTCCTCGCCGAACTCGATGTCGAAGGACTCGAGCAGCTCGCGGTCCTCCTCCTCCGGGCTGACGATCTCCAGGACGAAGTTCATCTCGTCCGCGAGAAGCCGGAGCGTCTCGTCGGAGACGGACTGCGTGGCCGTGACCATCTCGCCGAGGTTCATCATGACGCCGACGAGCGACGCCGGGTTGGCGTTGATCTTCTCGGCGAAGTCGGTGAGCGAGGCACCGCGCGACAGGCGGACGGTCTGTCCGTTGCCGCGAGGCAGCATCACGCCGCCGACCGACGGGGCCTGCATGGCCTCGTACTCCTGGCGCCTCTGCCGCTTCGACTTGCGGCCACGACGCGCGGGACCGCCGGGACGGCCGAAGGCGCCCTGTGTGCCACCGCGGCCACCCGGACCACCGGGTCGGCCACCGAAGCCGGGACGACCACCGAAGCCGCCGCCACCACCGGGACGACCCGCGCCGCCGCCACCGCCACCGGGACGGCCGGCGAAGCCGCCGCCACCGCCGCCGGGACCGGCCGGACGACCCGCGAAGCCGCCACCGGGACGACCCGCGCCGCCCGGACGACCGCCGCCGCCGGGACGGCCGCCGGGGCCACCACCGGGACGCGGACCCGCGGCCGGACGCTGCGGCATCATGCCGGGGTTCGGACGGTTACCACCGGGGCCGCCGCCCGGACGGGGCGCCTGCGGACGGGGCATGCCGCCCGGAGTCGGACGGGGACCGCCCTGACCCTGCGGACGCGGCGCGCCACCGGGGCCGCCCTGCGGACGCGGGGCGCCGGGGCGCTCCTGGCCGCCACCGGGGCGCGGGGCGCCGCCGGGACGGGGTGCCTGCGGACGGGACATGCCCGTCGAGCCACCGGAGGTGAAGGGGTTGTTGCCCGGACGGGGACCGGCCGGACGTGCGCCGGGGCGCGGGGCGCCCTGGCCGGCGGGACGCGCGGGGCGCTCGCCGCCGCGGTTGCCGCCCTGCTGGCCGCCACCCTGCTGACCGGCCGGGGCCGGGCGGGCGGGACGGGGGCCGGGGGTCGCGCCGGTCGGGCGCGGGGCCTGCGGCGCGGCCGGCTGTGCCGGGGCCGGGGCCGAGAACTCCGCGGCGGGCACCGGCGTGACCGGGGCCTTCGGCGCGGGCTTCGGGCCCGGACGCGGGCCGGGGGTCGGCGCCGGGGCGGAGGGGGTGCTGCTCCGGGGGGCCTCGGCGGCGGCCGGCTTGGGGGCCGGGGCGCCGGGCTTCGGGGCAGCGGGACGTGCCGCGGCGGCCGGAGACGGCGCCGCGGGCTTGGCAGGGGCGGCCTTGCGGGGCGCGCCCGGCTTCGCAGCGGGCTTGCCGGCGTTGCCGCCGGGCCCCTGCAGTGCGTCAGTCAACTTGCGCACGACCGGCGCCTCGATCGTCGAGGACGCCGAACGGACGAATTCACCGAGTTCTTGGAGCTTGGCCATGACGACCTTGCTCTCCACACCGAACTCCTTGGCGAGTTCGTATACCCGGACCTTAGCCACTTCGCTCCTTTTAGGTCCGGGTTACCGCCGGACCGTCGCTACTTCATGGGCGTACTCATCGCGTACTCATCGAGTGCTCATCGCAATCTCGACCTACTTCCAACTCGCGAGGTACCTGACCGCACGGGGTCCCGTGCCGTTCATTTCTTACGGTGTCACCCGCTCGACGAACCGCTGTACCGCGGTCGGGTCGAACGGCCCCTTGGCCTTGAAGGCCCGGGGGAATGCCCGGCGGCGAACCGCCAGGTCCAGACAGTCGGGGACGGGATGCACGTACGCACCCCGGCCGGGCAGCGTACCGCGAGGATCGGGGACGCAGGCGTCCCCGTCCGCGACGATGCGCAGCAACTCGTTCTTGGCCGCCCGCTCCCGGCATCCCACACAGGTTCGCTCAGGGCAAGCGCGGACGTACGTCCGGCCAGACACGGCTAAGTCTACCTCCCCGCACCGACCTCACCCCTTTGGGGCAAAAATCGAACGTACGTTGTCGTGTTCTCAGCGAGCCGCCGACGTGATCTATTCCCCGGCCCCCGCCCGCGCCGTCCGCCGGCGCCGGCCGGAGGCCGTGCGTCAGCGCCGCTCCGAGCGCTCCCGCGCCCGCTCGGCCCGCTCGCGGTCGGCCACGTCGCGCTCGGCGTCGGTCTCGGTGTCCGGACGGATGTCGATGCGCCAGCCGGTCAGCCGGGCGGCGAGACGGGCGTTCTGGCCCTCCTTGCCGATCGCCAGCGAGAGCTGGTAGTCGGGCACGGTCACCCGCGCGGAGCGGGCGCCCAGGTCCACGACCTCGACCTCGCTCACCCGTGCGGGTGACAGGGCGTTGGCGACCATCTCGGCCGGGTCGTCCGACCAGTCCACGATGTCGATCTTCTCGCCGTGCAGCTCGGCCATCACATTGCGCACGCGTCCGCCCATCGGGCCGATGCAGGCGCCCTTGGCGTTGAGCCCGGAGCGGGTCGAGCGGACCGCGATCTTGGTGCGGTGGCCGGCCTCGCGGGCGATGGCGCAGATCTCCACGGAGCCGTCCGCGATCTCCGGGACCTCCAGCGCGAAGAGCTTCTTCACCAGGTTGGGGTGGGTCCGCGACAGCGTGACGGAGGGGCCGCGCACGCCCTTGGCGACGCGCACGACGTAGGTGCGCAGCCGCAGGCCGTGGGTGTACTCCTCGCCGGGCACCTGCTCCTGCACCGGCAGGATGGCCTCCAGCTTGCCGATGTCCACCAGGACGTTCTTCGGGTCCTTGCCCTGCTGGACGACGCCGGTGACGACATCGCCCTCGTGGCCCGCGTACTCGCCGAACGTCCGGTCGTCCTCGGCGTCGCGCAGCCGCTGGAGGATGACCTGCTTGGCGGTGGTCGCGGCGATCCGGCCGAAGCCCGACGGGGTGTCGTCGAACTCCTTGGGCTCCTGGCCCTCCTCCAGATCGGCCGCGTCCTCCTTGGCCCACACCGTCACATGGCCGCGCTCGTCCAGCTCCACGCGCGCCCTGCGGTGGCTGCCGTCCGTGCGGTGGTACGCGATGAGGAGGGCCGACTCGATCGCCTCGACGAGGACGTCGAACGGGATCTCCTTGTCCTGCGCCAAGCCCTTCAGGAGCTTCACGTCGATGTCCACGGCTACGCCTCCTCTTCCTTCTTGTCCTTGCGGTTGAATTCCAGCTCCACGCGAGCCCTGGCGATCTCGTCGAAGGCGATCCGGCGGGCGGTGGGCTTGCGCCCCTTGACGCCCGGCACCTCCAGGTCGAGACCGTCCTCGTCGACCGCCAGGACGCGGGCGACCAGCTCGCCGCCCTCGCGCGGCGTCAGCCGGACCAGCCGGCCGGTGGCGCGTACGTAGTGGCGGTGCTCCGTCAGCGGGCGGTCGGCACCGGGGGAACTGACCTCCAGGACGTACTCGTCCTCGCCCATGGCGTCGGTCTCGTCGAGCTTCGCGGAGATCGCGCGGCTCAGCTCCGCGCAGGCGTCCAGCTCCACACCCTCATCGGAATCCACGACGATCCGCAGCACCCGGCGGCGGCCTGCCCGCGAGATGTCGATCTCTTCCAGATCCAGCTGCTCGGCGCTGACGAGCGGTTCGACCAGCCCGCGCAGCCTCTCGCTCTGGGTGGTGCTCATCCGGGTGACTCCTCGGCCGCGTGTGCTGTTGTGGGATCTCGCGTGTCTGGATCAAAGGGTATCCGGTCGCAGAGGGTGTTGCTGTCCGCCGGTCCCCCGAGCGCGGGTACGCTCACAGGCGGTGATCACTTCCGGACAGATCCAGTCACAACAGATCCAGCCCGAAGGAGAACAGGTGCGGCGCACGGGGACGACGCGCAGGAACGCGCTCGCGATGACGGGCGCGCTCGCCGCCGCTGCGGTGCTCCCGGGCTGCGGAAGCGACGCGGACGACGACACGGGCGATGCCCGCGAGGACGCCACGCACGGCGCCGCCCCGGCCCGCGCGGAGAAGGCGCTGCGCGCCGGTGCCGCCCGCACCGCGGCGGGCCTGCTCGCCGGTTACGAGCACGTGCTCACCGCCCATCCCGCGACGGCGGCCGCGCTCACCCCGATGCGCGACGCGGCCCGCGCCCACCTCGCGGCGGTCTCCTCCGGGAAGGCCCCCGCGCTCGGCATGGCCCGCTCCCGCGCCACCGGCCCGGCCGCCGCCGTCCGGGAACTGGCCGCGGCCGAGCGCGAGGCGGCGGACGCCTACACCGCGCTGCTCCCGGAGGCGCCCGGTGAACTGGCCCGGCTGCTCGCCTCGGTGGCCGCCGCCTGCGCGGCGCACGCCTACCTGCTGACCGAACTGGCCAAGGAGACCCCGGCATGAGCGACGGCAAGAGCGACGGCCCCCTGGCGGCGGCGCAGGCGGCGCTGGCCGCCGAGCACGCCGCCGTCTACGGCTACGGCGTCGCGGGCGGCCGGGTCACCGCCGCCCGCAGGCCCGAGGCGACCGCCGCGCACCACGCCCACCGCGCCCGGCGCGACGCGCTGGTGCGCACGGTCCGGGACCTGGGCGGGGAGCCGGTGGCCGCGGAGGCCGCCTACGCCCTGCCGTTCGCGGTGCCGGACGCGGCGGCCGCCGTCCGGCTCGCCGCCGTCCTGGAGGACCGGGTCGCGTACGTCTACTCCGACCTGGTCAGGGCCGCCGACGGCGCGCTGCGGCGCAGCGCGGCGGAGGCGCTGCGGGAGGCCGCGGTGCGCGCGGCGCGCTGGCGGGGCAGCGGCGTACCCTTTCCCGGGCTCGCCGAGCGGACCGGGGCGAAAGCCGGGACGGACGCGAGGGCGGGCGCCGCGCACTGAAGAGGCGCACCGGCACAGGCGGCAGAGGGCTTGGAAGGGACAGACAGCACGTATGGGTTTTGAACCGCCGCAGCGTCTGGTGCGAGCGCTCGGCGAGTCGTACGGGGATACGGCCGCCGGGGACTGGCTCGCGGGGCTTCCCGGACTGATCGAACGGGCGCTGGCCGCGACCGGGCGCGCCCCGGTCGTGGAGCGGGTCGCGGCCCCCGGCGGGCGCAGCAGTCTGGTCCTGCTGGTCCGGGGGGCCGACGGCACCCCGGCGGCGCTGAAGCTCGCCCCGGCCGGGGCCGCGCCCGACCTGGAGCGGGCGGCGCTGGCGCACTGGAACGGCTGGGGGGCGGTGCGGCCGCTCGATCCGGTGAACGGCGGGCGGCCGGTGGAGGGCGCGCTGCTGCTGGAGCGGCTGCACCCGGAGGTGTCGCTGCGGTCGCTGCCGGAGGCGAAGGCGCTGTTGGAGGCGGCCGGGACGGTGCGCAGGCTGTGGGTGGACCCGCCGGCCGGGCATCCCTTCGAGACGGTCGCCGAGCGCAGCGGGCGGCGTACGGAGGCGATGGGCGCCGCCGCCGCTTCCGACCCGGCGCTGGAATCGCTGGTGGCGGCGGCGCTGGCGGCCCGTGCGGAGCTGGTGGCCGGTTCGCCGGAGACGCTGCTGCTGCACGGCAACTTCCGGCAGAGCAAGGTTCTCGCGGGTGAGCGGGCGCCCTGGCTGACGGTCGGGCCCGAGCCGCTGGTCGGTGAGCGGGCGTACGACCTGGCGCGGCTGGTGCGGGACCGGGTGGAGGATCTGATCGCCTCGTCCGCGGGGGCGGCGACGGCCCGGCGCCGGATCAGGAAGCTGGCGGACTCGCTGGAGGTGGACCAGGACCGGCTGCACGGCTGGACGCTGTTCCGTGCCGTGGAGTCGGGCACCCGCGCGCTGGCGGCCGGGCGCCGTCAGGAGGGCGAAGTGACGCTGGAGTTCGCGGGCTGGCTGTAGGGGGTGTCTGACGAATCCCCCCAGGTCCGGGGCGCGCGCGAGGGCCCCGCACGGAGTGTTCCGTGCGGGGCCCTCGCGGATGGCGGGTGTCAGTCCTGCCGCTGGGTGAGGCGGGCGATCGCCTCGTCGACGGTCAGCTCCTCGCGTTCGCCGGTGCGGCGGTCCTTGAGCTCCAGGACGCCCTCGGCCGAACGGCGGCCGGCGACCAGGATCTTCGGGACGCCGATCAGCTCGGAGTCGGTGAACTTGACGCCGGGCGAGACTCCGGCGCGGTCGTCCACCAGGACGCGCAGACCGGCGGCGGCCAGCTTGTCGGAGACCTCCAGGGCCAGTTCGGTCTGCAGGGCCTTGCCGGCGGCGACCACGTGGACGTCGGCCGGGGCGACCTCGCGGGGCCAGCACAGGCCCTTGTCGTCGGCGGTCTGCTCGGCGAGGGCGGCCACCGCGCGGGAGACGCCGATGCCGTACGAGCCCATCGTGACGCGGACGGGCTTGCCCTGCTGGCCGAGGACGTCGAGCGAGAAGATGTCGGCGTACTTGCGGCCGAGCTGGAAGATGTGGCCGATCTCGATGGCACGGTCCACCTGGAGGCCGGCGCCGCACTTGGGGCAGGGGTCGCCCGCCTCGACCACGACGACGTCCAGGTAGTCGTCCACCTCGAAGTCGCGGCCGGCGACGACGTTGCGGACGTGCTTGCCGTCCTTGTTGGCGCCGGTGATCCAGGCGGTGCCGGCGGCGACGCGGGGGTCGGCGATGTAGCGGACCTTCTCCAGGCCCTGCGGGCCGACGTAGCCGCGCACCAGGTCGGGGCGGTCCACGAAGTCCTCGGCGGTGACCAGCTCGACGACGGCCGGCGCCAGGTGCTCGCCGAGCTTGCCGAGGTCGACCTCGCGGTCGCCGGGCACGCCCACCGCGACGATCTCGCCGTCCACCTTGACCAGCAGGTTCTTCAGGGTGGCGGAGGCCGGCACGCCGAGGTGGGCGGCCAGCGACTCGATGGTCGGGGTGTCGGGGGTGTCCAGTTCCTCGACGGGGCCCGTGCCGGAGGCGTCGGCGGCGGTGGCGTTGAAGGTGACGGCCTCGGTGTTGGCCGCGTAGTCGCAGTTCGGGCAGTCGACGAAGGTGTCCTCGCCGGCGGGTGCCGGGGCCAGGAACTCCTCGGACGCGGAGCCGCCCATGGCGCCGGAGACCGCGGAGACGATGCGGTGGTCCAGGCCGAGCCGTTCGAAGATGCGGATGTAGGCGGCGCGGTGCAGCTGGTACGCCTCGACCAGGCCCTCGTCGGTGGTGTCGAAGGAGTACGAGTCCTTCATCTGGAACTCGCGGCCGCGCAGCACACCGGCGCGGGGGCGGGCCTCGTCGCGGTACTTCGTCTGGATCTGGTAGAGGATGACCGGCAGGTCCTTGTAGGACGAGCACATGTCCTTGACGACCTGGGTGAAGATCTCCTCGTGGGTGGGGCCCAGGAGGTAGTCGGAGCCCTTGCGGTCCTTGAGCCGGAACAGCAGGTCGCCGTACTCGTCGTACCGGCCGCTGGCCTCGTACGGCTCCTTGGGCAGGAGCGCGGGGAGCAGGACCTCCTGGCCGCCGATGGCGTCCATCTCCTCGCGGACGACGCGGGTGATGTTCTCCAGGACCTTCTTGCCGAGCGGCAGCCAGGTCCAGATTCCGGCGGCGGTGCGTCGTACGTAGCCGGCTCGGACGAGGAGCTTGTGGTTGAGCGTCTCGGCGTCCGCCGGGTCGTCGCGCAGTGTCTTGATCATCAATCGGGACATGCGCTGGACCTGGGCCATGGTGAACTCCTGCTCGGAAGGTTGATGGGCCCGAGGTTAGCGGGGCGGCCCGTGCGGGCGGAAATCCATTCAGCCCGCACGGCGCAGCGGAAGGGGCGCTCCCATCACCGCGTAGGGCTTCGGGGCGCTCGGGAAGACGACCTGGCGGGCGAGGTCGTGGTAGCCGAGGGAGCGGTAGAGGGCGCGGGCCGGGCTGTCGGTGTCGATGGCGGAGAGGATCGAGCGGGGCTGGGGGACGGCGTCCGTGACGGTGGTGATGAGGGCGCGGCCGATGCCCCGGTTCTGGAAGGCGGGGTGGACGTGGAGTTCGGTGATGACGAAGGAGTCGTCGAGCCAGTGGGCGCTGTGGGTGGCGCGGAGGTAGGGCTCGACGACGGTGGACCACCACTGGGCCCGGTCGTTGGGCATGCCGTAGACGAAGCCGGTGAGCCGGCCCTCGGGCGTCAGGGCGCCGAGTGCGCGGGCGTGCGGGTGGTCGAGGTGGCGGAGGACGATGTGGCGGCGGACCTCGATCTCCTCGGCGCCCAGGCCGAAGGCGACGGCCTGGACCGCGAGCGCCTCGTCGACGCGCGCGGCGAGGTCGATCGGCCCGACCCGGACGCCGGTGGTGCGGGGGCCGCTCCCGGAAGCTGCTGCCATGAGCCGACCCTACTGTCCGGGCCGCCGGGGCGGGGGCGGCTCAGAACAGGACGCTCATGAAGGCGCCGGTCTCGCGGAAGCCGATGCGGCGGTAGGCCCTGCGGGCGGGGGTGTTGTAGTCGTTGACGTAGAGGCTGACGACCGGGGCGACGTCGGCGAGCGCGTAGCGCAGGACGGCGGCCATGCCGGTCTCGGAGAGGCCGCGGCCGCGGTGTTCGGGGGCGACCCACACGCCCTGGATCTGGCACGCCTGGGGGGTGGCGGCGCCGATCTCCGCCTTGAAGACGACCTTGCCGTCGTCGATGCGGGCGAAGGAGCGGCCTGCGGCGATGAGTTCGGCGACGCGGGCCTGGTAGAGGAGGCCGCCGTCGCCGGCCAGCGGGGAGACGCCGACCTCCTCGGTGAACATGTCCACGCAGGCGGGCATCAGGACGTCCATCTCGTCCTTGCGGACGCGGCGCACGAGCGGGTCGGGTTCCACGTCGGCGGACGGGCTCTCGGTGACCATCAGGGGCTGGTTGGCCCGGACCTCGCGGGCGGGGCCCCAGCCGGGTTCCAGGAGCCGCCACAGCTGGGCGGTGGGCTCGGCGGGGCCGACGATCGAGGAGCAGCGGCGGCCGGCCCGGCGGGCGCGTTCGGCGAAGGCGCGTACGGCTTCGGGCCCTGCGCAGATGGGGACGAGGTTGGCGCCCGAGTAGCACAGGGAGCGGAGCCGGCCGTCGGCGTACCAGCCCCACATCTCGCCGCCCAGGCGCCAGGGGTCGAGTCCGGCGATGTGGACGCGGGACGTCACGAAGGCGTTGGCCACGGGCTCGCTCTCCAGTACGGCGAGAGCGGCGCCGAGGTCGCTGGGTTCGAGGACCCGGGTGGTGGTGTGCGTCAACACGTGGGGGCCTCACCATGCGGTCTGCTGATTTCCGCACTGTAACCGAAGAGCCTGTCGGCCGCGCCCCGTGCCCGGTATCGGCTGTGCGCGAAGGCGGTGAGCCCGCTCACGGACGGCGCCCCGCGGAGGGTTCCTCGCGGGGCGCTGCCGGGTGTTGCGGGGTTGTCGCGGAGTTGTCGCGGGGGTTCAGCCGATGGCGACCTGGGGCTCGCCGGAGGCGATGCCGTCCTTCTCCATCTGCTCGGCGATCTTCATGGCCTCTTCGATGAGGGTCTCCACGATCTTGGACTCGGGCACGGTCTTGATGACCTCGCCCTTGACGAAGATCTGGCCCTTGCCGTTGCCGGAGGCGACGCCGAGGTCGGCCTCGCGGGCCTCGCCGGGGCCGTTGACGACGCAGCCCATGACGGCGACGCGCAGCGGGACCTCCATGCCCTCCAGGCCGGCGCTGACCTGGTCGGCGAGCTTGTAGACGTCGACCTGGGCGCGGCCGCAGGAGGGGCAGGAGACGATCTCCAGGCGGCGCTGGCGCAGGTTCAGCGATTCCAGGATCTGGATGCCGACCTTGACCTCCTCGGCGGGCGGTGCCGAGAGGGAGACGCGGATGGTGTCGCCGATGCCCTCGCTGAGCAGGGCGCCGAAGGCGACGGCCGACTTGATGGTGCCCTGGAAGGCGGGGCCGGCCTCGGTGACGCCGAGGTGGAGCGGGTAGTCGCACTGGGCGGCGAGCTGGCGGTAGGCGTTGACCATGACGACCGGGTCGTTGTGCTTGACCGAGATCTTGATGTCGCGGAAGTCGTGCTCCTCGAAGAGGGACGCCTCCCAGAGCGCCGACTCGACGAGGGCCTCGGGGGTGGCCTTGCCGTACTTCTGGAGCAGCCGGGCGTCCAGCGAACCGGCGTTGACGCCGATGCGGATCGGCGTGCCGGCGGCCTTCGCGGCGCGCGCGATCTCCTTGACCTTGTCGTCGAACTGCTTGATGTTGCCCGGGTTGACGCGCACCGCGGCGCAGCCGGCGTCGATCGCGGCGAAGACGTACTTCGGCTGGAAGTGGATGTCGGCGATCACCGGGATCTGCGATTTCGACGCGATGGTCTTCAGGGCGTCGGCGTCGTCCTGCGTGGGGCAGGCCACGCGGACGATCTGGCAGCCGGAGGCCGTGAGTTCGGCGATCTGCTGAAGCGTGGCGCCGATGTCCGACGTACGCGTGGTCGTCATCGACTGCACCGAGACCGGCGCGTCTCCGCCGACCGCCACCGATCCGACCTGGATCTGTCGGCTGACCCGCCGTTCGGCGAGCTTGGTCGGAACGGCGGGCATTCCGAGAGAAATCGCAGTCATGCGCTGAGCATCCCCAAGGTGTGGATCGAGGTCCCGGTATCGGCGGGCTCCGGCCTTCGAGGTTACGTCACCGAGAGCGGCCGGGAGCACACCGAGTCCGTGCTCGTACAGATGTCGGACCGGTCGGACGCGCCCCGCGCATCACCCGTCACTCGTGGTGCACCGGGCGCGTCCGCCGCCCCGGTCACGTGATCTTGACGGGATTGACCACGTCGGCGACGAGGACGAGCAGGGTGAAGCAGATGAAGACGCCGGCGACGACGTAGGCGACCGGCATCAGCTTGGCCACGTCGAACGGGCCGGGGTCGGGGCGCTTGAAGATCCGGGCCGTGTGGCGGCGCAGCGCTTCCCAGAGGGCTCCGGCGATGTGGCCGCCGTCGAGCGGGAGCAGCGGCAGCATGTTGAAGAGGAACAGCGAGAGGTTGAAGCCGGCCAGCAGGAACAGCATCATCGCGATCTGGTTCTCCGCCGGCACGTCCAGCGTCATCACCTCGCCGCCGATGCGGGCCGCGCCGACGACGCCGACCGGGGAGTCGGCCGCGCGCTCGCCGTCGCCGAAGGCGGCGTCCCACAGGGCGGGGATCTTGGAGGGCAGGGCGATGATCGAGTCGACGCCGTTCTCCACCATGTCGCCCATGCGGACGACGGAGTCGCCGAAGGAGAGCGGCAGGATCTCCCACTGGGCGGCGAAGCCGAGGTAGCCGGCGGTGACGTACTCGCCGGGGACGGTCTCGCCGCGGGAGTCCTTCTTGGCGACGGCGTTCTTCAGGAGGACGGCGTGGAGGGTCTTCTCCTGTCCGCCGCGCTCGACGGTGATGGTGGCGGGGCCGACGGTGTCGCGGATGCGGTCGGAGAGGGTGTCCCAGGAGTCGATCCGCTCGCCGTCGAAGGCGACGATCCGGTCGCCCTTCTTGAGTCCGGCGGCCTGGGCGGGCGAGACGGCGTCGGACTTCTTGCAGGTCTCCCGTTCCTCGCTCTGCGGGATGACGCACTTCTGGACGCCGGCGACCTCGGTGGTGTTGGTCTGGAAACCGAAGGTCATGGCGACGCCGAGGAAGATCGCCACGGCCAGGACCAGGTTCATGAAGGGTCCGGCGAACATGACGATGACGCGCTTCCAGGGTTTGCGCGTGTAGAACAGGCGGGTCTCGTCGCCGGGTTCCAGTTCCTCGTAGGCGGCGGATCTGGCGTCCTCGATCATGCCGCGCCAGGGCGAGGTGGAGCGGGCTTCGAGCCGGCCGTCCTTGCCGGGCGGGAACATGCCGATCATGCGGATGTAGCCGCCGGCCGGGATGGCCTTGATGCCGTACTCGGTGTCGCCCTTCTTGCGGGACCAGATGGTGGGGCCGAAGCCGACCATGTACTGGGGGACGCGGATGCCGAAGAGCTTGGCGGTCGAGAGGTGGCCCAGTTCGTGCCAGGCGATGGAGAAGAGCAGACCGAACGCGAAGACGGCGATGCCGAGAATCGTCAGCAGGATCGTCGTCATGCTCATGCGCGTGCCTCCGCTGTGGCCTTGGCCGAGAGTTCCCGGGCCCGGGCGCGCGCCCAGGTCTCCGCTTCAAGTACGTCCGCGACGGTGAGGGAAGTTCCCGAGGCGGGCGATCCGTGTTCGCCCACCACCGCGGTGACCGTGTCCATGATGCCGTTGAAGGGCAGCTTCCCGGCCAGGAACGCGTCGACGCACTCCTCGTTGGCGGCGTTGAAGACGGCGGGCGCGGTGCCGCCCAGTTCGCCGACGTGCCGGGCGAGGCCGACGGACGGGAACGCCTCGTCGTCCAGCGGGAAGAACTCCCAGGACGACGCCTTGGTCCAGTCGAAGGCGGGGGCGGCGCCGGGCACGCGCTGCGGCCAGCCGATGCCGATGGCGATCGGGCCCGACATGTCGGGCGGGGTGGCCTGGGCGAGGGTGGAGCCGTCGGTGAACTCGACCATGGAGTGCACGTACGACTGGGGGTGCACGACGACCTCGATGCGGTCGAAGGGGATGTCGTAGAGCAGGTGGGCCTCGATGACTTCGAGGCCCTTGTTGACGAGGGTCGCCGAGTTGACGGTGATGACCGGGCCCATGGCCCAGGTGGGGTGGGCGAGGGCCTGCTCGCGGGTGACGTCGGACAGTTCGTCCCTGGTGCGGCCGCGGAACGGGCCGCCGGACGCGGTGACGACGAGCTTGCGCACATCGGCGCGGGTGCCGGCGGCGAGGGCCTGGAAGAGCGCGGCGTGCTCCGAGTCGACGGGGATGATCTGCCCCGGCGCGGCGAGCGCCTTGACCAGGGGGCCGCCGACGATCAGCGACTCCTTGTTGGCGAGGGCCAGGGTGCGGCCGGCCCGGAGCGCGGCGAGGGTGGGGGCGAGGCCGATGGAGCCGGTGATGCCGTTGAGGACGGTGTGGCAGTCGCTCGCGGCCAGCTCGCTCGCCGCGTCGGGCCCGGCGAGGATCTCGGGGAGCGGCGCGGCCGTCCCGTACGCGTGCCGCAGGGCCTCGCGCAGGGCGGGTACGGCCTCGGTCGAGGCCACCGCGACCGTGCGCACGTCCAGCCGGTGCGCCTGCTCGGCGAGGAGGCCGACCCGGCTGCCGGCCGCGGAGAGCGCGGTGACGCGGAAGCGGTCGGGGTTGCGCAGCACCAGGTCGATGGCCTGGGTGCCGACGGAACCGGTGGAGCCGAGGATGACGAGATCCCGGCGACCCTCCCGGGCGTCGAAGACGAGGTGCGGGTCGGCGAGAGGTGCGGGGCTGTCGGTCATGCGCCCCATTGTCGCCGCTCGTTCCGGGTGCGGGGACAGGGGCGTCCCGGTGGCGGCCGCGGGTGTCCGCCGCCGTCCCCGTCCCCGCCCGGTCCCCGCACCCGTTCCGTCAGCCGGTGACGGCGGCGAATGCCTCGTGGAAGCCGGGGAACGTCTTCCGTACGCAGCCGGGGTCGTCGAACGTGATGCCGGGGGTGCACAGTCCGGCGACGGCGAAGGACATCACGATGCGGTGGTCGCCGTGGGTCTCGATCTCCACGGGCCGGGGCGTGCCGGGCCGGATCTCGATCCAGTCGGGTCCGGTGGCGACGGTGATGCCCATGCGCCGCAGGTTGTCCGCGCAGGCCTCCAGCCGGTCGCACTCCTTGACGCGGGTGTTGCCGACGTCCTCGATGCGGACGGGCCCGGAGGCGAAGGGGGCGATCGCGGCGAGGGTGGGCATGGTGTCGGAGATGTCGCGCATGTTGACGGTGACGCCGCTCAGGGTGCCGGTGGAGCGGACGGTGGTGGAGTCGGCCGTCATGTGTACGTCGGCGCCCATCCGGCGCAGGACGTCGGTGAACCGCAGGTCGCCCTGGAGGGCGCCCTCGCCGAGGCCGGGGACGGTGATCTCGCGGCCGGTGAGGGCGGCGGCGGCGAAGAAGTAGCTCGCGGTGGAGGCGTCGGGTTCGACGGCGTAGGTGGTGGCGCGGTAGCCGCCGGGCGGCACGGTGAAGACGGTGCCGCCGGGGCCTTCGCGGGTGACCTCGACGCCGAAGGAGCGCATCATCGCGAGGGTGATCTCGATGTAGGGCGCCGAGACGAGGTCGGTGACGGTGATCCGCAGTCCGGTCGCGGTGAGCGGTCCGAGCATCAGCAGGGCGGTGAGGTACTGGCTGGACTGGCCGGCGTCCAGGGTGAGTTCGCCGCCCTTGATGCCGGCGGCCTCGATGCGCAGCGGGTGGTGGCCCTCGGCCTCCTCGTGGCGCAGGTCGACGCCGAGGGTGCGCAGGGCCTCGGTGAGCGGGGCGAGGGGCCGGCGGCGCATCTGCGCGGAGGCGTCGAAGCGGTAGCTGCCGCGGGCGCCGGCCGCCGCGAGGGTCGGCAGGAAGCGGGCGGTGGTGGCGCCGTCCCGGCAGTAGACGTCGGCCTCGGTGGCGGCGGGCCCGGCCGGGCGGCCGGTGATGTGCCAGACGTCGGCCTCGCGCTCCACCTCGTAGCCGAGCGCGGTCAGCCCGGCGGCGAACCCCTCGGTGTCGTCGGAGGCGAGGGGGCGTACGAGCGTGCTGCGGCCGTTCGCGGCGGCGGCCAGGAAGAGGGCGCGCGCGGTGACGGACTTGGAACCGGGGACATGGATGACGGTCACGGGCGTCCATCCTGCCGTGGACCGGACGGCGCGGCGGGGCGCGTCCAGTCGCTGGACGCGCCCCGCCGCGCGGTGCCGGGTTCTAGAGGGCGAGTCCGGTGAGGACCAGGACGCGCTCGTAGGTGTAGTCGTCCATCGCGTAGCGGACGCCCTCGCGGCCGACGCCGGACTGCTTGGCCCCGCCGTACGGCATCTGGTCGGCACGGTACGAGGGGACGTCGCCGATGATCACGCCGCCGACCTCCAGCGCGCGGTGGGCGCGGAAGGCGGCCTGCACGTCGTGCGTGAACACGCCCGCCTGGAGCCCGTACTGCGAGGCGTTCACGGCGGCGAACGCGGCGGCCTCGCCGTCCACCTTCTGCACGGAGAGGACGGGGCCGAAGACCTCCTCGGTGGCGAGGGTGACGCCTTCGGGCAGGTCGGTGAGGACGGTCGGCGCGTACGACGACCCGTCGCGCTTGCCGCCCGCGTGGAGCCGGGCCCCTGCGGCGACGGCCTCGTCCACCCAGGACTCGACGCGCCGGGCGGCGGCCTCGTCCACGAGCGGGCCGACGTCGGTGGTGGGGTCGGCGGGGTCGCCGGTGACCTGGGCCTCCACGGCGGCGACGATCCTGGGCAGCAGCCGGTCGTACACGGTGGCGTCCGCGATGACGCGCTGCACGGAGATGCAGGACTGGCCGCCCTGGTAGTTGGAGAAGGTCGCGATGCGGGAGGCGGCCCAGTCCAGGTCCTCGTCGCAGGCGTAGTCGCCGAGCACCACGGCCGCGCCGTTGCCGCCGAGTTCCAGCGTGCAGTGCTTGCGGGGCACCGAGTCCATGATCGCGTAGCCGACCGGGGCGGAACCGGTGAAGGAGATCACGGGCAGCCGCTCGTCCTGGACCAGGGCGGGCATCCGGTCGTTGGGCACCGTGAGGACGGACCAGGAACCGGCTGGCAGGTCCGTCTCGGCCAGCAGCTCGCCCAGCACCAGCGAGGAGATCGGGGTGGCCGGGGCCGGCTTCAGGATGATCGGGACGCCCACGGCGATGGCCGGGGCGACCTTGTGGGCGCTGAGGTTCAGCGGGAAGTTGAAGGGCGCGATGCCGAGGACGGTGCCGCGCGGGAAGCGCCGGGTCAGGGCGAGCCGGCCGGTGCCGCCGGCGTCGGTGTCCAGGCGCTGGGCGTCGCCGCCGTTGAACCGGCGGGCCTCCTCGGAGGCGAAGCGGAAGACGGAGACGGCCCGCCCGACCTCGCCGCGCGCCCACTTGATCGGCTTGCCGTTCTCGGCGGAGATCAGCTGGGCCAGTTCCTCGGTGCGCTCGGCGAGGCGGCGGGCGACGTGGTCCAGCGCGGCGGCCCGGACATGGGCCGGGGTCGCGGCGAACTCCTCGCGCACGGCGTGCGCGGCGGCGACGGCCTCCTCGACCTGGGCCTCGGTCGGGACGCCGACCGTGCCGACGAGACGCCCGTCCCAGGGGTTGGTGACGTCGAAGCTTTCCTCGCCGGTGGCCTGACGGCCGGCCAGCCAGAACGCGTGGGTGGAGGTCATGGAGTTCCGGCCCTTCGATGGCGTGGGGTGTGTGCGCCCCACGGTAGGGCCGCGCGGGCCGCCTGGCGCTTGTCCGGGATGGAGCAGAAGGGGGCCGGGGTGCGCCTCATTGGCCAGGGGGCGTGGTGACTTTCAGGGCGAGCCACAGCTCCATGCGGACATCCGGGTCGTCCAGCGAGCGCCCGAGGATCTCCTCCACCCGCCGCATCCGGTAGCGCAGGGTGTGCCGGTGGACCCCGAGGTCGGCGGCGGCCGCGTCCCACTGGCCGTGGTGCGAGAGCCAGGCGCGTACGGAGGCGACCAGGTCGCCGCGGCCCTTGGCGTCGTGTTCGTACAGGGCGCGGAGCATGCCGTCGGCGAAGGCCCGCACCGCGTCGTCGGCGAGCAGCGGCAGCACGGAGCCGGTGGCCAGTTCGGCGTGCTCGACCAGGGCCCGGCCCCGGCGGCGGGCCACCGAGAGGGCCTGTTCGGCCTGCTTGTACGCGGCGGAGACGGCGACCGGGCCCGCCGGGGCCGACATGCCGACCACGATGTCGGACTCCTGGGCGGCGGCCGGCTCGCGCGGGGCCCGTGCGTCCTGTGCCTCCGCGTACGCCGTGCAGGCGGTCACCGCCGCGCCCCCGTCGGCGGCCAGCACCAGGAGCCGTTCGCCCTCGGGGACCATCAGCAGGGTCTCCCCCGACCGGTAGGCGGCGGTGTCCAGGGCGTCGGCCAGAAGCGCCGTGGCAGCGGGGTCCTGGGCCTCGGCGATGAGCAGCCGGAAGGGGGCGTCGAGCAGTCCGCCGTAGAGGTCCCCGGCGACCGCGCGGGCGTGGTCGGACTGGCCGGCGAGCAGCATCCGCAGCACCGCCGCGCCGAGGCGCTGTTCGGCGCCCTGGAGGGCGCGGGAGCGGGCGGTGGTGAGGGTGAGCAGGGCGACCGCGGAGTGCACGGCGTACCGCTCGGCGGTGCCGAGGGCGGCCCCGGTGCCGACGGCCAGGGCGCCGCGGACCCGGCGCCCGGTGCCCAGGGACTGGAGTTCGACGCGGTCGTCGGTGTCGCCGACGACCATGCTGGCCGGGGCCGGGCGGGCGCGCAGCCGCTCCACCTCGGGGGTGAGCCGGGCGGCGCGGCGGGCGGCCCACTCGGGGGCGGCGGCCACCACGGTCCCGGCGGCGTCGTAGAGGGCGGCCCAGCCGTTGACGTGGGCGGCGAGCCGGGCGAGCAGGGCGTCGGGGCCGTCACCGGCGAGCGCGGCGCTGGTGAGTTCGCGCTGCGCCTCGAATCCGGCGGTGACGGCCCGGTACTGGTCGGCGGCGATCTGCGAGGAGACGGCCTTGGCGATGGCGAGGAACGGGGTGCGGCGGGGCACTTCGAGGAGTGGCAGCCCGGCCTCCTCGGCGGCGCCGATCAGCGGCCGGGGCACCTCGTCGTAGTTGACGCCCACGGCGAAGCCGAGTCCGGCGACCCCGGCGTCGGCCAGTCTGCGCACGTAGCGCCCCATCGCCTCCGGGTTCTCCGCGTCCAGGTTGGTGGCGGTGACCAGCAGCAGCTCGCCGCCCTCCATATAGGGGACGGGGTCGGTCAGCTCGCTGGCGTGCGCCCAGCGCACGGGCGTGTCGAGGCGGTCCGCTCCCGCGCGCACCCTGAGTCTGAGCGCCGAGTGCTGGACGAGCGAGGCGAGCGTGGGCGGCATGGGAGGGGCTTTCCGGAGAGGGCGATGTCGGGATGCGGAAGGGGTGATTTCGCCGTCGCGTATGAACGGCTCCTCTCGATTCTGCCAGGGTGGCAGAGTCCCTGTCACCGCTGCCGCACCCGGCGTGCCCGCGTCCTTCCGGCCCTCCCCCGCCGCCGGCCGGTCAGCCGGTCAGCCGGACGAGCAGCGGGGGCATGTGCTCGCCGCCCACCGTGGTCAGCGAGAGGACCGCGTGGCCCGGCGGGAGTTCGTAGGCGAGCGCGGAGGCGGACCAGCGCTCCCGCTCGACCTGGCGCACGGTGACCGCGTCGGTGGTGACGGCCTTGCCGGTGGCCATCTTGCGCAGCGAGTGCAGGGCGCGGGTCAGCGGCTGGTCGGCGAAGACGCCGTGCTGGGCGACCTCGCGGACCTCCACCCACTCCTTGCCCCACGCCTCGGCGAAGCGCTTGCCGTCCCAGGTGGTCAGGCCGGGGAAGACCATGGTGCAGCCGAACGCGCCGAGCAGCGCGGTGTGCAGCGGCTCGGGCACGTCGTCCAGGGTGCGCAGGGCGAGGACCGCACCGGCGTTCATGGAGCGCAGCCGCCGGATGCCCCGGACGGTGTCGGCGGTGACGGTGTGCGTCGCGTCGTCGAGGACGAGGCAGACGAACTGCGCGCGGTCGGTGCGGGCGGCGACGACGGCGTTGAACTGGGCGAGCACCAGACGGGCCAGGACGCGGGACGCCTCGGCGTGGACGCGCTCGGGCAGATCGATCCTGACCCGCAGCGGATGGCGGCCGAGCGAGCGCAGCGAGAACGGGCGGGCGTCGTCGCCGGTGGCGAAGAAGCCGGCGAAGGCGGGCCGGTCGAGGGTGGCGATCCGGTCGGCCAGCACGGCCGTCGCGTCGGCGGCGCCGCCCGCGTGCCGCGCCCCGGCCTCCAGTTCGCGCAGCATCGCGTGGTGTCCGCCGCTCTCCAGGGCGTGGCGCAGGGCCCCCAGCGCGTCGGTGGAGCCTTCGAGGAGTTCGCGGAGTTCGGGGACGGCGGGGAAGCGGCCGTGGACCGTGCGGTACGGGCCGAGCAGCCGGCCGAGCGCGGTGGCGGCACGGCGGGTGTCCACGGTGGGGATGTCGCCGGCCAGCCCTTCGGCGAGGGCCGCCGCGGCCTCGTCGGGGTCGGTGGTGCCGCCGTACAGGTCGAAGTCGTGCAGGGACGCGGGGTCGCCGATGCGGATGACCACGTCGTAGGCGTCGTCCGGGCCGAGCGCGCCGCCCGCGCCGCCGACGGCGAGCACCGCGGCCTGTCCGGTGAGCGCGCGCAGGGCGAGGGATTCCACGACGGGCCGGACGACCCGGTCCGTCTTGCCGGAGCCGGGCGGGCCGACGACGAGCAGGGACGTGCCGAGCGAGGCGGGCTCCAGCGCCATGCCGGAGCCCCGGCGGGGGTAGGGGTTGCGCGGGTCGTCGGCGCACTCCCCGATGCGCACCTGGCCGGTCAGCGGGTCGTGGGTGACGGTCCGCCGGGGCACGTCGCGCAGTCCGGAGGGGTGCAGGAAGGCGTCGGCGCCCTTGCGCAGGACGGTCTCGGTGAAGGAGGCGAGGCGGTCGGGGCGGCTGCGGGCCCCGGTCCAGGCGTGGCGCACCCGTACGCAGTCCACGTCGTTCATCCGGCCCGCGTACACGGCGGCGGTGAGGGCGTCGGCCGCCTCGGCGGCTCCGGCGGCGCGCAGGGCGGGCCACTGGGAGCGCGGCGGGCCGGCGGCCGGGGCGGCGGCCGGAGCGCTCGGGGGCGCGGCAGCAGGAGCGCGGCGGGCCCGGAGGTCGCGCAGGGCGTCCCCCCAGCGCGCGAAGCGTGCGATGGGCCACACCACGATGGCGACGGTCAGGGCGTAACAGCTGTAGGCGGCCACGGTGGCCTTCAGCTGGTCCCCGCTGCGCAGCCAGCCGTCCGCCGACCCCATGAGCACCAGCAGCAGCGGCACCTTGGGGGTCCAGGCCAGCCACAGCAGCAGCAGGGCGGCGCCCACCGACAGCGTCAGTCTGAGGCGTTCCAGCCGTTCGCCGGCGAAGTAGGCGGCTGCCTGGGCCCAGCCGCCGATGCGGGCGGCCCAGAAGCCCAGGACCATGACCAGCACCTCGTAGTAGAGCGTGGCCGAGTTGACCACCAGGGGCGGGGCGTCCGGTCTCAGCCCGCCGAAGGACCACCACTCGGGCCCGGTGATGATCTCGATCGGTTTGAACACGTAGGGCACGGCGCGCTCGGAGAGCAGCAGCCAGAGCAGCAGCCACAGGACGAGGGTGGCGGCCGGGCCGACCAGTGAGGGGCGCTCCGGGCGTTCGGCGGGCCGGGGCACGTGGTTCGGGCGCCAGACGCCGGGGCCGGCGTCGGGGCGGGGCGCGTCGAACCAGTCGGCGGTGGGTGCGGCGGGGCCCGGCCGCGGTGCGTGCGCGGGCGGGGCTGCGGGGGGCGCGGGGACGGTGGGGGGCCTGCCGGGCGGCGGGACCGCGGGCGGGTAGGCGGGCGGGGTGGCGGGCGGCGGGCCCGCCGGGTGCGGTACGGGGCCGGTGGGCCGGCCGTCGTGCGGCCGCGCACCCCGCGCGCCCCACGCGCCGTGCGTACCGTCGTTGTCCATGAACCGTTGCCCCCTTGACCTGCCAGGTCCGTCACTGCACCGGTCAATCTAGTGCGCGCACACGGTGAGTTCAGCAACGCGCCCGGATAGTGACCGTCCGGGAGGCGCTGCGGAGCCGTACGCCGTCTTCTGTCCGTCGCGGACAACGACACGTACGCCACCACTACCGATCGGAGCATGCCCGACGCCGTGTCCCCCGCCTAGCCTGCAGAGCGAGAAGCGTCCCGAACACCCCCACAGGAGCCCCGCATGACCGAAATCCCGCAGGAGCGCCGACTCGTCACCGCCATTCCCGGTCCGAAGTCGGTCGAGTTGCAGGACCGCCGGCTCGCGGCGGTCGCCGCGGGCGTGGGTTCCACCCTGCCGGTGTTCACCGCGCGGGCGGGCGGCGGGATCATCGAGGACGTGGACGGCAACCGTCTGATCGACTTCGGTTCCGGCATCGCCGTGACGTCCGTCGGCGCCTCCGCCGAGGCCGTGGTGCGCCGGGCCTCCGCGCAGCTCGCGGACTTCACCCACACCTGCTTCATGGTCACCCCGTACGAGGGGTACGTGGAGGTCTGCGAGCGGCTCGCGGAGCTGACGCCGGGCGACCACGCGAAGAAGTCGGCGCTGTTCAACTCGGGCGCCGAGGCCGTGGAGAACGCGGTGAAGATCGCCCGCGCGTACACGAAGCGGAGCGCGGTCGTCGTCTTCGACCACGGCTACCACGGCCGGACGAACCTCACGATGGCGCTGACCGCCAAGAACATGCCGTACAAGCACGGCTTCGGCCCGTTCGCGCCGGAGGTCTACCGGGTGCCGGTGGCGTACGGCTACCGCTGGCCGACCGGGGCCGAAAACGCCGGAGTGGAGGCGTCCGCGCAGGCGATCGACCAGATCACCAAGCAGATCGGCGCGGAGAACGTGGCCGCGATCATCATCGAGCCGGTGCTCGGCGAGGGCGGCTTCATCGAGCCGGCCAAGGGCTTCCTGCCGGCGATCGCGCGGTTCGCGAAGGACAACGGCATCGTGTTCGTCGCGGACGAGATCCAGTCGGGCTTCTGCCGCACCGGCCAGTGGTTCGCCTGTGAGGACGAGGGCATCGTCCCTGACCTGATCACGACCGCCAAGGGCATCGCGGGCGGCCTTCCGCTGTCCGCCGTGACCGGCCGCGCGGAGATCATGGACGCGGCGCACGCGGGCGGGCTCGGCGGTACGTACGGCGGCAACCCGGTCGCCTGCGCGGGCGCCCTCGGGGCCATCGAGACGATGCGCGAGCTGGACCTGAACAAGAAGGCGAAGCGCATCGAGGAGGTCATGAAGGGCCGCCTCCAGGGGATGCGGGAGAAGCTGCCGAACGGCGGGCTGATCGGCGACATCCGGGGCCGGGGCGCGATGATCGCGATCGAGCTGGTGAAGCCGGGCGGCAAGGACCCGCACCCGGAGGCGGCGGCCCGGCTCGCCAAGGCGTGCCACGCCGAGGGCGTCCTCGTCCTGACCTGCGGTACGTACGGCAACGTGCTGCGCTTCCTGCCGCCGCTGGTGATCGGCGAGGACCTGCTCAACGAGGGTCTGGACGTCCTGGAGGGCGCCTTCGCCGGGATCTGATCCGGGCGCGCGGGGGCCTGTGAAGAAAAGGTGCGGGGGCGATGGCGGGTTACCGTACCCGCTATCGGTCCCCCGCCGCCTGACGTACGGTTTTCGCAGATGAGAGAAACACCCCGCTCGCAGGGCACTGCGGGCGAATCCGGGCCGGAGCCCTCCCGGCACCGTCCCGGACGTGCCTTCGCGCACACCGCTGGAGCCTCGCGCTCCGGAACTCCTCACCGATCGGGCGGCCGCTCGTCCCACACCCCCCGGAACGCGCGGCACACCGGTCCACTCGTCCGCTCCGGAACAACCCCCCCAGTTCCGGGGCGGACGGTTTTCCTTTTCTCCCGGATGTCGGGCCTGGCGGCCCTCTTCGCGCTGACCACCTGGCAGGTCGTGTCGGACGGCCCGCTGCGGGCGCTGGACGAGCGGGCCGGGCGGGCGCTGACCGGTCGCGGCCCGCGATCGCTGACCGAATTCCTCGCCGATCTCGGCAATATGCAGGTCGCCCTTCCGGTACTGGGCTGCGCGATCGGCTGGGCGCTGCTGCGCGGGCGGCGGTGGGAGCCGCTGGGCGCGGCCCTCGCGATGGCGCTGGTGCCGCTGCTGGTCGTTCCGCTCAAGGCCGCGGTCGCCCGGCCGGGACCGCTGGCGGAGGCGACGGGCTACTACCCGTCCGGGCACGCGGCGACGGCCGCGGTGGCGTACGGGGCCTCGGCGCTGCTGCTGGCCGGGCGGGGGCGGCCGACGTGGATGATGCCCGTCATCGCCGTCCTGCTGACGGCGATGACGGGCATCGGTCTGGTGCTCCGCGGCTATCACTGGCCGCTGGATGTGCTGGGCAGCTGGTTCCTGTGCGGACTCCTGCTCCTGCTGCCCGGCGCCTTCGGCCGGATCAGCCGAAGTAGGAGTCGAAGTTCTTCGAGAACTCCCAGTTGTTGAAGCGGTCCCAGTTGATGGACCAGGTCATCAGGCCGCGCAGGCCGGACCAGGTGCCGTGGGTCTGGTAGGAGCCGCAGTCGGTCTTCTTGGTGAGGCAGTTGAGCGCCTTGGTGACCTCGGCGGGCGAGGTGTGGCCGTTGCCCGCCTGGGTGGAGGCCGGCAGGCCGATCGCGATCTGGTCGGGGCGCAGACCGGGGAAGATCTTGGTCTGGTCACCGGCGACCGGGAAGCCGGCCATCAGCATGTCCGTCATCGCGATGTGGAAGTCGGCGCCGCCCATCGAGTGGTACTGGTTGTCCAGGCCCATGATGGAGCCCGAGTTGTAGTCCTGGACGTGCAGCAGGGTGAGGTCGTCGCGCAGCGCGTGGATCACCGGCAGGTAGGCGCCGGCGCGCGGGTCCTGGCCGCCCCACTTGCCCGAGCCGTAGTACTGGTAGCCGAGCTGAACGAAGAAGGTCTCCGGGGCCATGGTGAGGACGAAGTCCTCGCCGTACTTGGCCTTGAGGGTCTTCACCGCGGAGATCAGGTTGACGATGACCGGCGTGGTCGGGTTCCGGAAGTCGGTGTCCCCGGTGTTCAGCGACAGCGAGTGGCCCTCGAAGTCGATGTCCAGGCCGTCGAGCCCGTACTCGTCGATGATCTTGCTCACCGAGGAGACGAACATGTCGCGGGCGGCGGTGGTGTTGAGCTGCACCTGGCCGTTCTGGCCGCCGATGGAGATCAGGACCTTCTTGCCCGCGGCCTGCTTGGCCTTGATGGCCGCCTTGAACTCCGCTTCGGTCTCCACGTTCGGGCACTCGGTGACCGGGCAGAGCTTGAAGCGGATGTCGCCCGAGGTGACGGAGGTCGGCTCGCCGAAGGCGAGGTCGATGACGTCCCAGGAGTCGGGCACGTCCGCCATGCGGGTGTAGCCGGAGCCGTTGGCGAAGCTGGCGTGCAGGTAGCCGACGAGCGCGTGGGCGGGCAGCTGGCCGCCGGTGCCGCCGTCGCCCCCGCCGCCCTCGCTCGTGGTGGCCGTGACGGCGGCCGACTTCGCGGACTCGCCCGCCTCGTTGACGGCGCTGACGCGGAAGCTGTACGCGGTCGAGGCTTCCAGGCCCGTCACGGTCGCCGAGGTGCCGGTGACGCTCTGGACCTTGGTGTCGCCCCGGTAGACGTTGTACCCGGTGGCCGTGGAGGAGCCGGTCCAGGACAGGGCGACCGAGGAGGAGGTCACCGAGCCGGTCTTGAGGCCGGTGGGGGCGTCGGGGATCACGACCGGGTCGCCGCCGGGGCCCATCAGGGAGAGGTCGTCCACGTAGTAGGCGGGGGTGCCGTACCAGCCGTGGGTGTAGATGGTGACCGTGTCGGTGGAGGGGCCGGTGGTGAAGGTGGTGCTGAGCTTCTGCCAGCCGGACGCGGACTGCGTCCAGGTGCGGACGTCGCTCGTGCCGGTGCCGTCGGCGCCGAGGTAGACGTAGCTGCCCTGCACCCAGGCGCTCAGGCTGTACGTGGAGCCGGGCTTGACCTTCACGGACTGGGAGCACTTGGCGTTGTCGCTGCCGGCCGGGGTCGCCTTCAGCGCCGATGTCCCGCCGTGTACGGGGGTGCTGACGGCCGCTCCGCTGCCGCTGGTGCAGTTCCAGCCGGTCAGCCCGGCCTCGAAGGTGCCGTTGCGGGCGAGTTCGGCGTCGGCCGCGGCGGCCGTGGGTGCCGCGGCGGCGAGACAGCCGGCGGCGAGCAGGGCCGCCGAGAAGGCGGCCACAAGTCCGGTCATGCGGGCGGGGGGTCCCGTGCGTTCCACAACGGCCTCCGTACAGGGGGAATTGACGCGGAGAGGAATTTGATGCGGCGCGCACAACATGGTCCAGACCAATCCTGTTGTCAAGACCTCTGGCAGTGAGGGCCGCTCGAAAGGCGGGCGCGGCGGGGCCCGTTGTCAGTGGCGGATGACAGACTCGACGGCATGGATCAGCTGGGGGATGTACGCGACGTCGAGCAGCTCACCGCGCTGGCGGCACGCGGTGAGCGAGTGAAGTATCTGCATTTCTGGGGCCACCGTCCGCGCCCGGACGGCTCCATCGGCGCGAGCTGTCTGAGCCAGTGGTGGCCCTCGCCGTTCACGGTGGACGGCGTCGGCTACGCCTCCGCGGAGCACTGGATGATGGCCGGCAAGGCGCGGCTGTTCGGCGACGCGGAGGCGGAGGAGCTGGCCGTCGCGGCGAAGAGCCCGGCCCAGGCGAAGAAGGCGGGCCGACTCGTCCGGAACTTCGACGACGCCGTCTGGCAGCGTGAGCGGTTCGCCCTGGTCACGGCGGGGAGTGTGCACAAGTTCCGGCAGAACGCGGAGCTGGGCGCGTTCCTGCGGGGCACCGGGGACCGGGTGCTCGTGGAGGCGAGTCCGATGGACCGGATCTGGGGCATCGGGCTCGCGGCGGACGACCCGCGTGCGCAGGACCCGGCGGCCTGGCGGGGGCTGAATCTGCTGGGGTTCGCGCTGATGGCGGCGCGCGCGGAGCTGTGGGGCGCGGCGGACGGTTCCGCGATATGAACCGGTGACCGGGGCGGCGGGAAGGTCCCCGCCGCCCCGGTCGGTCGTTCAGCCGCGCCCGAAGAGGTGGTCTCCGGGGCCGTGCTGGGGCGTTTGGACGACGAGGGAGACGGGCGCCTGCTCGTAGTACTCCTCCTCGCCCTCGTCGAAGTCCTGGTTCACGGCCCAGATGAAGAAGCCGATGAACGCCGCGCCGACGACGATGCCGACCGACCCCAGAATGATTCCGGCCAGCGCCACCCCGCCGTTGTCGGCCTCGCCCCGCCGGGCCCGGCCGCGGCCGATGATGCCGAAGATCAGGGCGAGGATGCCGAGGACGATGCCGAGGCCGTACATGCAGAAGCCGGCCGTCGCGATGATGCCGAGCACCAGCGAGGCGATGCCGAGCCCATTCGCGGGCTGCGTTCCAGGCATTCCCCAGGGGTTCCCGTGACCGGGGTAGCCGGGATAGCCGTACTGCGGGAGCTGCCCGGCCGGGTGGCCGTACTGCGGGTACGGGGGCGGGCCCTGCGGGCCCGGCGCGCCGGGGTAGCCGTACGGGGGCGCGGCGAAGGGCCCGCCGTCCATCGGGGCGGTGGCGCCCGGATAGCCGTGCGGCCCGGCCGGCGGGACGGCCTGTCCGGGCCCGTTCGGCCCGACCGGCGGCGCGGGCACGGTGCCGGGTGCGGACCAGTCGGCCGGTCCGGGCTGCGGCGGTGCGAAGCCGGCGGGCGGGGTCGGTCCGGTGCCGATGCCGGGCATGGCGGCGACCGTCTGCTGGTCGTGCACGCCGGACGGGGGGCCGCCGGGGTGGCCGGAATCGGCCGGTGGGCCGGCGTCGGCGGGTGCGCCGGAGCCGTCGCCCGGCGGGACGGGACCGTTGGCCGCCCGGGGCGGCTGGTCCGCGGGGGCGGCGTTCTTGGTCAGGGGTACCGCGCCTGCCTGTGGCGTCCGTCGCTCCGGCGGCGCCCACGGGTCTATCGGCGTGGCCCCGTCCACCGGCTGCTCTGCGTTGTCTGACATGGGCCTCCCCCATCGTGATGCGGTCATGCTACGACCGGGCCCGTCCTACGATGACTCCCGTCCCCCGTCCCGGCCGTCCCGCGGGCCGGAGCCCTTATCTCTCCACGTCCACCGGAGGCCCCGATGACCGACCTGCACCCCTTCATCGCGGGGCTGCCCAAGGCCGAGCTCCATGTCCACCACGTCGGCTCGGCCTCGCCCCGCATCGTCGCCGAGCTGGCCGCGCACCACCCCGACTCCAAGGTGCCCACGGACCCGGAGGCACTGGCCGACTACTTCACGTTCACCGACTTCGCCCACTTCATCGACGTCTACCTCTCGGTCGTGGACCTGATCCGCACCCCGGAGGACGTCCGGCTGCTGACGTACGAGGTCGCCCGTGACATGGCCCGGCAGAACATCCGGTACGCGGAGCTGACGGTCACCCCGTTCTCCTCGACCCGGCGCGGCATTCCGGAGCAGGGCTTCATGGAGGCCATCGAGGACGCCCGCAAGGCCGCCGAGCGGGAACTCGGCGTCGTGCTGCGCTGGTGCTTCGACATTCCGGGCGAGGCGGGGCTGGGGTCCGCCGAGGAGACCGCCAGGCTCGCCGTGGACCTGCGGCCCGAGGGGCTGGTCTCGTTCGGGCTGGGCGGCCCCGAGATCGGGGTGGACCGCCCGCAGTTCAAGCCGTATTTCGACCGGGCGATCGCCGAGGGCCTGCACTCGGTGCCGCACGCCGGGGAGACAACGGGCCCGCAGACCATCTGGGACGCGCTCACCGCGCTGCGCGCCGAGCGCATCGGCCACGGCACCAGTGCGGTGGCCGACCCGAAGCTGCTGGAGCACCTGGCCGAGCGGCGCATCGCCCTGGAGGTCTGCCCCACGTCCAACATCGCGACGCGGGCGGTGAAGGACATCGAGCGGCACCCGGTCCGGGAGATGGTCCAGGCCGGGGTGCTGGTCACGATCAACAGCGACGACCCGCCCATGTTCGGCACCGACCTCAACAACGAGTACGCCGTGGCCGCCCGAATCCTGGAGCTCGACGAGCGGGGCCTGGCGGCGCTGGCGAAGAACGCCGTGGAGGCGTCCTTCCTCGACCCGGCCGGCAAGCGCGCGCTGGCCGCCGAGATCGACACGTACACCGCCGGCTGGCAGGCGGACGCCGGGCGGTAGTGGCCGGGGACAATGGGCCCATGCCCACGTCTGTCACCGCCGTCGCCCATCGCGGCGATCCGTACCGTGCCCGTGAGAACACCCTGCCCTCGATCCGCTCGGCGCTCGAACGGGGGGCGGACGCGGTGGAGATCGACGTCCGGGTCACCCGTGACGGGGTGCCGGTGCTGCTGCACGACGCCACGCTGGAGCGGCTGTGGGACCGGGACGTGCGCCTCGACCGGATCGGCCACCGGGAGCTGACCGAGCTGACGGGCGGCGGGGTGCCGACGCTGCGGGAGGCCCTGCTCGCCGCCGGGTCGCATCGCGTGATGGTCGATCTGCCGGGCGCGACGCGGGATTCGGTGCGGCGGACGGTGGGCGTGGTGCGGGAGTGCGGGGCGGGTGAGCGGGTCTACTACTGCGCCGGTCCCGAGGCGATGCTGCGGGTGCGGGAGGCCGACCCGTCGGCCGAGATCGCGATGACGTGGACGACGCTCGCGCCGCCGCGTGCGACGCTGCTCGACGCGGTCCGGCCGCGCTGGCTGAACTACCGGTTCGGGCTGGTCAGCCGGGAGCTGACGGACCGCAATCACCGGGACGGGCTGCTGGTGGCGGCCTGGACCGCGGACACCGGCCGGACGATGCGCCGGCTGATCCGGCACGGTGTGGACTCCGTCACCACCAACCGGATCGATGTGCTCCGCACCTTGATCGACCGTCGTGGAGGCCGGTGACCCCGGCCTCCATGACGGGTTGACGGCCGGTCAGGCGGCCGCGGGCTCCGGCGCCGGCTCCCGGCCGGCGGTTTCCAGGGCTTCGAGGCGCTTGATCTTGCGGTGCACGATCAGCAGCGGGATCACGCCGAAGACGCCGAACGACATGTCGATGACGGTCCACCAGAAGGGGATGTCGCGGATCGGGCCGCAGATCAGCGCGAGCGGGATGATCCCGGCGCAGGCGATCATGCCGAACTCGATCACCCAGATGTTGCGGACGGGGTCGCGGAAGGGCCCGTAGAAGGCGACCGCGATGACCAGGTGGGCGAAGGCCAGCCAGTCGGTGCCGTACAGCACGAAGGGATACCGGGCGTCGGCCTCGTCGAGGCCGGTGCGGACGCGGGTGATCCACTCCAGCAGGCCGGGGAAGTGCTCGGGGACGGGAGAGGCCGAGGAGGTGAGGAGATCCTCGGTCCACCGCAGTTCGTGGACGAGCGGGAAGGCGGTCAGCCCGCTCAGAACCAGACAGACGATGAAGACGACCAACCACACGCGTATACGCCGTCGCAAGGCGATTCGCTCGCTCATGTCCGCAGCGTACGCCCGTGTTCGCCGCCCCTTCACGGCGCCCCCGCCGGGTGCGGACACGCCGCGGCCCTGTGCGAACAGGCCGGTTCGCACAGGGCCGTTGGGGCGGGTGGTGCTCAGCCCTCGATGGACGTCATGACGTGCTTGATGCGCGTGTAGTCCTCGAAGCCGTAGGCCGACAGGTCCTTGCCGTAACCGGACTTCTTGAAACCGCCGTGCGGCATCTCGGCGACCAGCGGGATGTGGGTGTTGATCCAGACGCAGCCGAAGTCGAGGTTCTTCGACATCCGCATGGCGCGGGCGTGGTCCTTGGTCCACACCGAGGAGGCGAGGGCGTACTCGACGCCGTTGGCCCACTCCACGGCCTGGGCCTCGTCGCGGAACGACTGGACGGTGATGACGGGTCCGAAGACCTCGTGCTGGATGATCTCGTCGTCCTGCTTGAGCCCGGAGACGACGGTCGGGGCGTAGAAGTAGCCCTTGTCGCCGACCCGGTGGCCGCCGGCCTCGACCCGCGCGTGGGCGGGAAGGCGCTCGATGAAGCCGCTGACCTGGGCCAGCTGGTTGGCGTTGTTGAGCGGGCCGTAGAGCACGTCCTCGTCGTCCGGGCTGCCGGTCCGGGTCTCGGCGGCGGCCTTGGCGAGGGCGGCGACGAACTCGTCGTGGATCGACTCGTGGACCAGGACGCGGGTGGCCGCGGTGCAGTCCTGGCCGGCGTTGAAGTAGCCGGCGAGCGCGATGTCCTCGACGGCCTTGGCGAGGTCGGTGTCCTCGAAGACGACGACGGGCGCCTTGCCGCCCAGCTCCAGGTGGACCCGCTTGACGTCCTTGGCGGCCGATTCGGCGACCTGCATGCCGGCCCGTACCGAGCCGGTGATGGAGGCCATCGCCGGGGTGCGGTGCTCGACCATCGCGCGGCCGGTGTCGCGGTCGCCGCAGATGACGTTGAAGACGCCCTTGGGCAGGATCTGCCCGATGATCTCGGCGATCAGCACGGTGGACGCCGGAGTGGTGTCGGACGGCTTGATGACGACGGTGTTGCCCGCGGCGAGCGCCGGGGCGAACTTCCAGACGGCCATCATCATCGGGTAGTTCCACGGCGCGACCTGCGCGCAGACGCCGACCGGCTCACGGCGCACGATGGAGGTCAGCCCCTCCATGTACTCACCGGCCGAACGCCCCTCCAGGAGCCGGGCGGCGCCCGCGAAGAAGCGGATCTGGTCCACCATCGGCGGGATCTCTTCGGTGCGGGTCAGCGCGATCGGCTTGCCGGTGTTCTCGGACTCGGCGGCGATGAGGTCCTCGGCCCGCTCCTCGAAGGCGTCGGCGATCTTGAGCAGGGCGCGCTGGCGCTCGGCCGGTGTGGTGTCGCGCCAGGCGGGGAACGCGGCCGCGGCGGCGGCCATCGCGGCGTCGACGTCGGCGGGGCCGGAGAGCGGCGAGGTCGCGTAGACCTCCTCGGTCACCGGGTTGACGACGTCGATCGTCCGCCCGTCGGCGGCGTCCCGGAACTCCCCGTTGATGTAGTTGCGCAGACGGCGTACCTCGGCGGTCACGGCCACCCCTCCTGATGTGAGTCCAATGGGTGAGACGACCAGCGTAGTCGGGAGCCCGCGTTCCGCGAGGGGCGAGGTCACATATGAACAGCGGAGCGATCGTTCGAGCGGTTGAACGACCGATTCCGCCTTGACCTGCTCTTGACCGTTCCGTCGCGTGACCCCACCAGTCAGCTCATACGACCGGCGCAGTTCGGATGCGGCCGATCGAGTGGGAGGGGCGGACCGGGGCCGCGTGCTGTCCGCTCACCGCGATCCGAATCCCTACGGTGCCGAGTGACCGATCGGCCCCCTCTTCGTTCCCCCGTACGGGGGACGGGAATCTGATCTGAACCGAGGTGTACGCCATGGTGGCCCCGCCGGACAACGATGTGATCTGGGCGCGTTCCCTGCAGCACTCCCACAACGGCTCCCCCGCGCTCGCCGGGGTCTCCCTGGGCATCCCCGAAGGCGAGATCCTCGCGGTGACCGGCCCGCGCGGCAGCGGCAAGACGACGCTGCTGCACTGCCTCTCCGGCCAGCTGGTGCCCGAGCGGGGCGAGGTCTGGTTCAACAGCGTCCCCGTGCACACCATGGGCCCGCGGCTGCGCGAGCGGCTGCGCCGCGACAAGTTCGGCTGGATCGCCCCCGAACCCCAGCTCGTCCCGGAGCTGAACACCTGGGAGAACACCGCGCTCCCCCTGCTGCTGCGCGGCGCCTCGCACCGCGAGGCCAGGCAGACCGCCATGGAGTGGCTGGAGCGCCTGGACATCGGCATGTGCGCCAAGAAGCGCCCGCACACCCTCCAGCAGAGCCAGCGGCAGCGGATCTCCGTGGCCCGCGCGCTGGCCGCCGGCCCCTCCGTGATCTTCGCCGACGAGCCCACCGCGACGCTGCACCGCACCGACCGCTCCCACGTCCTGCGGACCCTGACCAGCGCCGCCCGCTCGCACGGCATCACGGTCGTCCTCGCCACGCACGACGCGGAGATCGCCGCACTCGCCGACCGTGTGGTGCCGATGCTCGACGGGCGCCGCGTCTCCACGGTCGCGCTCCCCGCCGAATCCGACCCGGAGGGGCGCGCGGCGTGCTCGCTCTCCGTCTAGCCCGCGGTTCCCATCCACTGGTCCTGATGCGGCGGCTGCTGGTCGCGGCCGCCTCCGCCGGGGTCGGCTTCCTCCTCCTGTGCGCCCTCGGGTACGCCGCCGGGCATCCGCGCTCGGCCGGCTCGGTGCTCCGGCTGCTCTGGTGCTTCGTCCCGCTGGCCGCCACCGTGCAGTTCGCCGTCGCGGTGGCCCGTACGGACCCGAGCACCCGGCCGCGTACCGGGCTGTCCGCCGTGGGCCTGGGCCCGGTGCGGCTGAGCGTGCTCGCCGCCGTCTCCACCGCCGTCTCGTGCACCCTCGGCTCCGTGGTGGCGCTGCTGTTCTTCCTCCATCTGCGCGGCGACCTGTCCGGGCTGCCGTTCGACGGTGCCGCCGCCGAGCTGCTCGGCGCGGACGCCCGGCTTCCGGCCGCCGCCGTGCTCCTGCTGCTGGCCCTGGTGCCGGTGGCCGCCGCGACGGCCAGCGCGCTGGCCCTGCGCAACCGGCCCGTACGGGCGGCGCGCGAGACGGACGACGCCGGTGAGCCGGTGCCCGGCGCCGAAGCCGCCGCCCCCGCCGCCCCGCCGTCCGGGCTCCCCTGGGGCGTGGCCCTCACGGCCGCCGGGCTCGCCGTCGAGGCATACGCGAGCCGGGGCACCGGGGGCAGTCCCTTCCCGCTGCCCGGCAAGCTCGACGCCACCCCGGCCCAGGTGCTCGCCGGCTGGACGCTCACGGCGATCGGCCTGGCCATGGCGGGCCCCGGCCTCACCCATCTGTGCGGCCGGCTGCTCCAGGCGGCGCGCCCCGGCGCGGTACGGCTGCTGGCCGGCCGGGTCCTGATGGACGAGGCGCGGCGCATCGGCCGCCCGCTCGGCATCGTCTGCGCGGTCCTCTCCGCGGTGATCGCCGCGTTCGCGCTGTACGGGACCGGGCCGCGCCCGTTCGGCCCGCTCACCGCGCTCGGGGCCGTCCTCGTCATCGGCTGCACCACGGCGACCCTGCTGACCTCGGCCCTGGAGGCCCGGCAGGCCCGCGCCGAGACGGCCAGGGCGCTGCTGCGGCTCGGGGCACCGGCCTCGGCACTGCGCGCGGCGACCGCGCTGCGCGCGCTGGCGCTGCTGGTCGTCTTCGCACCGCTCACCTGGGCGATCGCGGAGCTGGCCGCGCTGCCGCTGACCCCCTGAACCCCGCTGTGCGCGCTCCCCGGACCGGTCGGGCCCCCGCCCGGCCGGTCCGGCGTCCTTCCGGGCCCCGGCGGCGCGGACCCACCGGGCACCGGGCCACGGCGCCCGTCAGCCCGAAACCGGCAGGACCACGCTCTCCGACGCCTCGAAGGTGACCCCGACCCGCTCCCCCACCCGAGGCGTCCCGCGCAGCGAGCACTCCGCGTCCAGCAGCGGACCGCGCTCCGGACGCAGGGCCACCGCCACATGGCTGCCCCGGAAGGTGCGCGCCTCCACGACGCAGCGCAGCCCCTTCTCCGGCCCGCCGATCCGGACCCCGGCCGGCCGCACCAGCAGATCGCACGCGCCCTGCGGTGATCCGGCGGGCACCGGCACCTCGCCCCACTCCGTGTCCGCCGACTCCCCCTCGACGGTCGCGCCGATCACGTTGTCGAAGCCCAGGAACCGCGCCACGAAGGCGGACGCGGGGTGCTGCCACACCTCCAGCGGGGTGCCCGCCTGGGCGACCCGGCCGTCCCGCATCACGACGACCCGGTCGGCCAGCGCGAACGCCTCGCCCTGGTCGTGGGTGACGGCGAGCACGGTGGTGCCGAGCCGGCCGAAGAGGTCGCGCAGTTCGACGACGAGCCGTTCGCGCAGGCTGCGGTCGAGCTGGCCCAGGGGCTCGTCGAGCATCAGCAGCCGGGGCCGGGGGGCGAGCGCGCGGGCGAGGGCGACGCGCTGCTGCTCGCCGCCGGAGAGCGCGCCGACGGCCCGGCGGGCGGCGCCGGGGAGGCCCACGAGGTCCAGGAGTTCGGCGACCCGGCGCTCCTGTTCGGCCCGGCCCACCCCGTGCATCCGCAGCCCGAAGGCGACGTTGGCGCCGACGTCCCGGTGCGGGAAGAGCTGGTGGTCCTGGAACATCAGGCCCAGGCCGCGGCGGTGCACCGGGACGCCGGACTGGTCGGCGCCGTCGAGCAGCACCCGGCCGCCGTCCGCCTCCTGGAGGCCGGCGACCAGGCGCAGCAGGGTGGACTTGCCGCTGCCGCTGGGGCCGAGCACGCACACGGTCTCGTGGTCGGCGACCTCCAGGTCCACGCCGTCGAGCGCGGCCCGGTCGCCGAAGCGGACGGTGGCCGATTCGAGCGTCAGCATCGTGTCAGAACTCCCCGGATCGGTCGGTGCGGATGCGCTCGAGGAGCAGCAGCGACACCGCGCACACGAGCATCAGGACGGTACTGAGGGCCATCGCCTGGCCGTAGTTCAGCTCGCCGGAACGGCCGAGGAGCCGGGCCACGGCCACCGGCAGCGTCGGGTTGTCGGGCCGGGCGATGAACACGGTCGCGCCGAACTCCCCCAGCGACACGGCGAACGCGAACCCGGCGGCGACCAGCAGCGCCCGCCGTACCAGCGGGAAGTCCACCTCGCGCCAGGCCCGCAGCGGCGAGGCGCCGAGCACCGCCGCCGCCTCGCGCAGCCGGGCGTCCACCGCTCTCAGGACCGGCAGCATGGTCCGTACCACGAACGGCACGCCGACCAGGGCCTGGGCGAGCGGCACCAGAATCCAGGAGGTCCGCAGGTCCAGCGGCGGCTTGTCCAGGGTGATCAGGAAGCCGAAGCCGACCGTCACGGCGGAGACCCCGAGCGGCAGCATCAGCAGCGCGTCGAAGCCCCGGACGAGCCGGCCGGCCCGGCGGGTGAGCGCGGCGGCGGCGAGGCCCCCGACGACGAGGGCGATCAGGGTCGCGACCAGGGCGTAGCGCAGCGAGTTCCCGATGGCCTCGATGGGCGCGACCAGGAACGTACCGCTGTTGGCCTCCGCCGAGGTGAGCGCGCGGTAGTAGGCGAGGCCGGTGCCTCCGAACGAGCGCTGCACCAGCACGGCGAGCGGCAGCAGGATCAGCAGCGCCACGCTGAGCAGCACCCCGGCCAGCAACGTCCACTGCCCCGCGCCGCGCGGTCGGCGCGCCGTGTGCGCCGGGTCCACCAGCTTCAGCGCACGCTCCCTGCGGCGCACGGTCCAGGCGTGCAGGGCGAGGATCGCGCCGACCGCGGCGAACTGGGTGAGCGTGAGCACGGCGGCCGTGGGCAGGGCGAGCAGCTGTGCGGTCTGCCGGTAGATCTCCACCTCCAGCGTGGAGAAGCCGGGCCCGCCGAGGATCTGCACGACCCCGAAGGAGGTGAAGGTGAAGAGGAAGACCATCAGCGCGGCGGCGGCCACGGCGGGGGCGAGGGCGGGCAGCGTGACGCGCCGCCAGGCGGTGAACCGGCCCGCGCCCAGCACCCGGGCGGCCTCCTCCTGGCGCGGGTCGAGCTGCGCCCAGAGTCCGCCGACGGTGCGGATCACGACCGCGTAGTTGAAGAAGACGTGGGCCAGCAGGATCGCCCACACGGTGGTGTCCAGGCGTACGCCCCCCAGCTCGTCGAGCAGCCCGCCGCGTCCGAGCAGCGCCAGGAAGGCGGTGCCCACGACGACGGTCGGCAGCACGAACGGCACCGTGACGACGGCACGCAGCACCTGCTTGCCGGGGAAGTCGAACCGGGCGAAGACATAGGCGCCGGGCAGCGCGACGAGCAGGGTGAGCGCGGTGGAGGCGAGGGCCTGCCAGAGGGTGAACCAGAGGACGTCGCGGATCTCCGGCCGGGCCAGCACCTCGCCGAACCGGCCGAACTGCCAGACGCCGTCCGCCTTGAGCCCCCGGCCGACGATCGCGGCGACCGGGTAGGCGAAGAACACGGCGAAGAACGCGACGGGCACGGCCATCAGGCCGAGCCGCACCGCGCTCCCGCGCCGGGACCGGGCGCGCGCGGACCTCCCGCGCGCGCCCGGTCCGCGTACGGGGTTCTTCGCTACTTCACGACGAGCGAGGACCATGCCTGGACCCACTGCTCACGGTTCTTCGCGATGGTCTCCGGGGCGACGGTCGCCGGGTCGTCCGCCGTGGCGCCGAACTTCGTGAACAGCTCGGGGACCTTCGCGTCGTCGGCGACCGGGCTGACGAACATGGTGAGCGGCATGTCCTCCTGGAACTTCTTGCCGATCAGGAAGTCCAGCAGGGCCTTGCCGCCGGCCTCGTTCTTCGCGCCGTCCAGCAGACCGGCGAACTCGATCTGGCGGAAGCAGGTGCCGGTGGCGACGCCGGTCGGCGCGGTCTCGGGCCGCGGGTCGGCGTACAGCACCTCGACGGGCGGGCTGGAGGCGTAGCTGACGACGAGCGGCCGGTCGGCCTTGGCCTTCTTGCCGCCCGCCGAACCGGAGAACTCCTCGTTGTACGCCTGCTCCCAGCCGTCCACGACCTTGACGCCGTTGGCCTTGAGCTTCTTCCAGTAGTCCTGGTAGCCGTCCTCGCCGAAGGCGGCGACGGTGCCGAGGAGGAAGCCGAGGCCGGGCGAGGAGGTCGCGGCGTTCTCGGTGACGAGCAGGTCCTTGTACGCCGGCTTCGCCAGGTCGGCGAAGGTCTTCGGCGGGGCGAGCTTCTTGTCGGCGAAGTACTTCTTGTCGTAGTTGACGCAGATGTCGCCGGTGTCGACCGGGGTGACCCGGTGCTTGCCCGCGTCCAGCTGGATGCCGGCCGGAATCCGGTCCAGGCCCTTGGCCTCGTACGGCGTGAACAGGTCGTTGTCGAGGGCCCGCGAGAGCAGGGTGTTGTCGACGCCGAAGAACACGTCGCCGCGCGGGGAGCCCTTGGTCAGGATCTCCTGGTTCAGGGCGGCGCCGGCGTCACCGCTCTTGAGGACCTTGACGGTGTAGCCGGTCTCGCGCGTGAACTCCTTCAGGACGTCCTTGGAGGCGTTGAAGGAGTCGTGGCTGACCAGGGTGACGGTCTTGGAGCCGGAGCCCTTGGTCGAATCGGCGGACGTGTCGTCGGAGCTGCCGCAGCCGGCCAGCGCGGTGACACCGAGCGCGGCGGCGACGGCCGCGGCGGCGGCCTTCCGGGTGGTGCTCATGGATCATTCCTCCTGGAGTTGACCAGGAAGAGACGCGGCCCCGCCCGCGACCGGCCGGAACCGGAAGCGGGCAGGGCGCAACAGCTTGAGTATGGTCCGAACTTCCTACCCGGAATGACCCGGGCGAGGTTCAGAGGGTCTGCGGCCGACCTGTCCTCGGTGCCGCACTCTCAGCGCTGTGGCGCTCCCCTGTCGGAATATGCAGTTGATTCCGGCCCCAGGCTACACGGCCGTTTTCGGCCGACCGGCTCCGGGCGTCAGCGCTCGGAGGCCGCCAGCTGGCCGCAGGCGCCGTCGATCTCCTGGCCCCTGGTGTCCCGGACGGTGACGGGCACGCCGTGGCGCGCGATGGCGTCGACGAACGCCCGCTCGTCCTCGGGGCGGGACGCGGTCCACTTGGAGCCGGGGGTGGGGTTCAGCGGGATGAGGTTGACGTGGACCCGCTTGCCCTTGAGGAGCCGGCCCAGCAGGTCACCGCGCCACGCCTGGTCGTTGATGTCGCGGATCAGCGCGTACTCGATGGAGATGCGGCGGCCGGACTTCTCCGCGTACTCCCAGGCGGCGTCCAGCACCTCGCGCACCTTCCACCGGGTGTTGACCGGTACGAGGGTGTCGCGCAGCTCGTCGTCGGGGGCGTGCAGCGAGACGGCGAGGCGGCACTTGAAGCCCTCGTCGGCGAACCGCAGCATCGCGGGGACCAGTCCGACGGTGGAGACGGTGATCCCACGCTGCGAGAGGCCCAGGCCGTCCGGCTCGGGGTCGGTCAGCCGGCGGATCGCGCCGACGACGCGGTTGTAGTTGGCCAGCGGCTCGCCCATGCCCATGAACACGATGTTGGAGAGCCGGGCGGGCCCGCCGGGGACCTCGCCGTCGCGCAGGGCCCGCATGCCGTCCACGATCTGGTGGACGATCTCGGCGGTGGACAGGTTGCGGTCGAGCCCGGCCTGCCCGGTCGCGCAGAACGGGCAGTTCATCCCGCAGCCGGCCTGCGAGGAGATGCACATGGTGACCCGCTCCGGGTAGCGCATCAGGACGGACTCGACCAGCGTCCCGTCGTGCAGCTTCCACAGGGTCTTGCGGGTGGTGTCGTCGTCGCAGCTGATGTGCCGGACGACGGACATCAGGTCGGGGAACATCGCCTCGGCGAGCTTGTCCCGCGACCCGGCCGGGATGTTGGTCCACTCGGCCGGGTCGTGCGCGTACCGCGCGAAGTAGTGCTGCGAGAGCTGCTGGGCGCGGAACGGCTTCTCGCCGATCGCGGCGACGGCCTCCCTGCGCTCGGCGGGCGTGAGGTCGGCGAGGTGCCGCGGCGGCTTCTTGGCTCCGCGGGGCGCGACGAAAGTGAGTTCTCCGGGCTTAGGCATGGTTCTTCCAGTGTCGCAGACGGAACGGCGAAGGCCCGCCGCCCTGTGGACGACGGGCCCTCATGCGGAAAACCGCAGGCCGGAGGAGGTCAGCCGGAGCCGACGAAGAGGACCATCAGCAGCCAGACCACCGGGGCGGTCGGCAGCAGCGAGTCCAGCCGGTCCATGATCCCGCCGTGGCCGGGCAGCAGGGTGCCCATGTCCTTGATGCCGAGGTCCCGCTTGATCATGGACTCGCCCAGGTCGCCCAGGGTGGCGCTGGCCGCCACCGCGAGGCCCAGGAGCAGCCCCTGCCACCAGGAGCCGTCGTCGACCAGGAACTGCATGCACAGCGCGCCGGCGACCATGGCGAAGGCCACCGCGCCGAACAGGCCCTCGCGGGTCTTGCCGGGGCTGATGCGGGGCGCCAGCTTGTGCTTGCCGAACCGCCAGCCGACCGCGTACGCCCCCGTGTCGCTGACCACGGTCAGCAGCAGGAAGGTCAGCACCCGCTGCGGCCCGTCGTCGGCGGTCAGGAGCAGCGCGACGAACGTGGCCAGGAAGGGCACGTAGAACGCGGCGAAGATGCCGGCCGTGACGTCCCGGAGGTAGTCCTCGGGCGGCTGGGCCATCCGCCACACGAGCACCGCGAGGGCGGTCAGGGCCATGGCGACCCAGGCGCCCTCGGCGCCGCGCGCGTATCCGGCGACGACCATCGCGGCGCCGCCGAGCGCGAGCGGGATCAGGGGCGCCTTGATCCCCTTGCACTCCTGGAGCCGGGAGGTCAGCTCCCACAGCCCGACGACGACGGCGAGCACGATGACGCCGACGAAGACCGCCTTGACGACGAAGAGCGAGACGACGACCAGCGCGCCGAGTCCCAGGCCGACCCCTATGGCGGCTCCCAGATCACGGCCCGCGCGCTTCTTCTGCGGGGGCGGCGGCGGCGCGGTGGGCATGGGCTCCTGCGGCTTCTGGTCGCGGAACAGGGGGCCGCCGCTCAGGCGTCCGGCCCCCTGGTTCCGATGATCACGGTCTTCTGCGTCTCTACCTGCGTCGGGAACGTCCGGCACGATGGGCATGGGCCGAGTCTGCTGGGCGTCCCCCACATCGTAGGCAGGACCCGCCGCAGCTCCCTGCATCTGGGGCGCGACCCGGTGGCCGGCGCCCTGCGGAGCGCTCCGGGAAGAGTCGTTCATCAGACTTCGAGCAGCTCGGCTTCCTTGTGCTTCAGCAGCTCGTCCACCTGCGCGACGTACTTCGCGGTGGTGTCGTCGAGCTCCTTCTCGGCGCGGCGCACCTCGTCCTCGCCGGACTCCTTGTCCTTGACCAGCTTGTCGAGCGCTTCCTTGGCCTTGCGGCGGACGGCGCGGATCGAGATCTTGGAGTCCTCGGCCTTGGTCTTCGCGACCTTGATGAAGTCGCGGCGGCGCTCCTCGGTCAGCTCGGGAAAGTTGACCCGGATGATGTTGCCGTCGTTGCTCGGGTTGACCCCGAGGTCCGAGTCGCGGATGGCCTGCTCGATGTTGCGCAGCGCGCTCTTGTCGAACGGCGTCACGACGGCCATACGGGGCTCGGGCACCGAGAACGAGGCCAGCTGGTTGATCGGGGTCGGCGCGCCGTAGTAGTCGGCGACGATCTTGTTGAACATCGCCGGGTGCGCACGGCCGGTGCGGATCGCGGCGAAGTCCTCTTTCGCGACGACGACGGCCTTCTCCATCTTCTCCTCGGCCTCGAGGAGGGTTTCTTCGATCACCACGTGCTCCTGCGTGTTGTGAACGGGCCCGGCGGGCCCGGCGGGTCCTGCGTCGCGTCCTCACCTGCACGGTGTCCGACCGGCAGGCCGTTGTCCAGTTTCCGGGGCGGTCCGGTGCCCCGGCTCCACCGGGCCTCACCGGTGGAAGCGCCCCTCGTCAGGCGCGGGTGTCCTGGTCGCTCACGAGCGTCCCGATCTTCTCACCCTTGACGGCGCGGGCGATATTGCCGGTGGCGGTGAGCTCGAAGACGAGGATCGGCAGCTCGTTGTCACGGCAGAGCGTGATGGCGGTGGCGTCGGCGACCTTGAGGTCGCGGGCGAGCACCTCGCTGTACTCCAGCGCGTCGAACTTCACCGCGGCGGGGTTGGTCTTCGGGTCGGAGTCGTAGACCCCGTCCACGCCGTTCTTGCCCATGAGCAGCGCCTCGGCGTCGATCTCCAGGGCACGCTGGGCGGCGGTGGTGTCGGTGGAGAAGTAGGGCATGCCCATGCCCGCGCCGAAGATGACGACGCGGCCCTTCTCCAGGTGCCGTACGGCGCGCAGCGGGATGTACGGCTCCGCGACCTGGCCCATGGTGATGGCGGTCTGGACGCGGGAGTCGATGCCCTCCTTCTCCAGGAAGTCCTGGAGGGCGAGGCAGTTCATCACGGTGCCGAGCATGCCCATGTAGTCGGAGCGCGCCCGGTCCATGCCCCGCTGCTGGAGCTCGGCGCCGCGGAAGAAGTTGCCGCCGCCGATGACGATCGCGATCTGCGCGCCGTCCCGGACGACCGCCGCGATCTCCCGGGCGATGGCGTGCACGACGTCGGGGTCGACACCGAGTCCCCCGCCTCCGGCGAACGCCTCGCCGGACAGCTTCAGCATGAAGCGTCCGGGCACCTTGCCGTCCTCGCGCTTGTCGTCGTCTTTGGCGGCGTCCGCGCCCTTGTTCATGGGGATTCTCCTCGTGCACATACGAAGAAGGCCATTGCCGGTGGGTCTGGTGTCCCTCAGCGGCAATGGCCTCCTCGTCAGATCTGCGGTCGTACGGCGGTGTGCGGCCGTCGACTGCACCAGACCCTACCGGGTCCGCCGTTTTTCGCGGACGGACTCAGATGCCGACCTTGATGCGCGTGAAGCGCTTCAGGGTGACACCGGCCTCGTCCAGGACCTTCTGGACCGACTTCTTGTTGTCCAGCGCGTACGGCTGGCCCAGGAGGGTGGCCTCCTTGAAGAAGCCGTTGACCCGACCCTCGACGATCTTCGGGAGGGCGGCCTCGGGCTTGCCCTCGGCGCGGGTGGTCTCCTCGGCGACGCGGCGCTCGGCCTCGACGACCTCGGCCGGGACGTCCTCGCGGGAGAGGTACTTCGGCGCGAAGGCGGCGATGTGCTGGGCGAGGCCCTTGGCCAGGTCGGCGTCGGCCTTGTCCAGCTCGACCATGACACCGATCTGCGGCGGCAGGTCGGGCATGGTGCGGTGCATGTAGACGGAGACGAAGGCACCCTGGAACTGCGCGAAGCGGTCCAGGACGATCTTCTCGCCGAGGTTGGCGTTGGCCTCGTCCACGTACGCCTGGACGGTCTTGCCGGGCTCGATCTCGGAGGCGAGCAGCGCCTCCAGGTCGGCCGGGGAGGACGCGGCGACGTGCGCGGCCAGGGCGTTGGCGACGGCCTGGAACTTGTCGCCCTTGGCGACGAAGTCGGTCTCGCACTTGAGCTCGACCAGAACGCCGGAGGTCTTGTCGTCGGAGACGAGGGAGACGACCGCGCCGTTCTCGGCGGAACGGCCCTCGCGCTTGGCGACGCCCTTCTGGCCCTTGATGCGCAGCGCCTCGACGGCGCCGTCGACGTTGCCGTCGGCCTCGTCGAGCGCCTTCTTGCAGTCCATCATGCCGGCGCCGGTGAGCTCACGGAGCTTCTTGACGTCAGCGGCGGTGTAGTTCGCCATGAGTCTGTGTTCTTTCTCGAAGTCTGAAAGATCTACGGGTGGACGGCGGGGGCGGCGCCGCGGCCTGTCCGGGGACAGGTCACGGGGCGCCTTCCCCCGCCGTCTTCAGCCGTGACGGGTGTCAGCCCTGCTCGGCGTCCGCGGCCGGGGCCTCGGCCTGCTCGGCGGCGATGGCCTCGGGCTTGGCGTCGGCGGCGGCGTCCTTCTCGGTCTCGACGGAGGACTGCACCTCGGCGTCGGCCTTCTTGTCGCCCTCGAGCAGGTCACGCTCCCACTCGGCGAGCGGCTCGCCGGCGGCCTTCTCGCCCGGCTTCGAGTCGCCGGTCGCGGCGCCGGAGCGGGCGATGAGGCCCTCGGCGACGGCGTCGGCGATCACGCGGGTGAGCAGGGTGACGGAGCGGATCGCGTCGTCGTTGCCCGGAATCTTGTAGTCGACCTCGTCGGGGTCGCAGTTGGTGTCGAGGATCGCGACGACCGGGATGTGGAGCTTGCGCGCCTCACCGACGGCGATGTGCTCCTTCTTGGTGTCGACGACCCAGACGGCGCTCGGCACCTTCTGCATCTCGCGGATACCACCGAGGGTCTTCTCCAGCTTGGCCTTCTCGCGCGAGAGGACCAGGAGCTCCTTCTTGGTGAGGCCGGAGGCGGCCACGTCCTCGAAGTCGATGAGCTCCAGCTCCTTCAGGCGCTGGAGGCGCTTGTAGACGGTGGAGAAGTTGGTGAGCATGCCACCCAGCCAGCGCTGGTTGACGTACGGCATGCCGACGCGCGTCGCCTGCTCGGCGATGGCCTCCTGGGCCTGCTTCTTCGTACCCACGAACATGATGGAGCCGCCGTGCGCGACGGTCTCCTTGACGAACTCGTAGGCGCGGTCGATGTACGACAGCGACTGGAGCAGGTCGATGATGTAGATGCCGTTGCGCTCGGTGAAGATGAAGCGCTTCATCTTCGGGTTCCAGCGACGGGTCTGGTGACCGAAGTGGACGCCGCTTTCCAGCAGCTCCCGCATCGTGACGACGGCCATGGCCGTACTCCTTGAGGTGCTCGGTTGTCGCGGCAGCGGGGTTGCTGTCGCGCCTGACGCCCCGGTGCGCCGTGCCACGAGGGACCGAGAGGCGCGGCCACCACCGCTGAGCGGGTGGTGGCGGGGCGTGCGAAGTCGACCCGGTGACCCGGATCGCCAGAAGAAGTGTACGGGACCGTCCGGGTGCCGGGTGACGGCGCTGTCCACAACCGCCTGGTCGTCCACAGATCCGGGCCGTGGTCCCCGCGATCGGGGGCGCCGGGGGACGGTGGTGCCATGGGAATCACAACGGACCGGGCGGCTGCCCGGAGCCCGGCGCGCCGGTGGCGGGTCCTGGTCGTCGTGCTCGCCGCGCTTGCGGTGTGGGGCGCCGCCTCGGCCGGGACCGCCCGTGCGGACGGCGGGGAGCGCGGCTGGCCGCTGGCGGGGCGGCCCTCGGTGGTACGGGGCTGGGAGCCGCCGGCCGGTCCGTACGGGCCCGGGCACCGGGGCGTGGACCTGGCCGCCGCGCCGGGCACCGAGGTGCTGGCCGCCGCCGCGGGCCGGGTCTCGTTCGCGGGCGCGGTCGCCGGGCGCGGGGTGCTCTCGGTGGAGCTGGCCGGTACGGGCGACCCGCCGCTGCGGACCACGTACGAGCCGGTGCGGCCGCTGGTCGCGGAGGGCGACGAGGTCGTGGCGGGGCAGGTGGTGGCCGTGCTGGCGGCGGGGCCGTTCCACTGCGCGTCGGGCTGCCTGCACTGGGGGCTGCGCCGGGGGCGGGCGTACCTGGACCCGCTGTCGCTGCTGCCGCCGGGCCTGCTGCGCCGGGGCCCGTCCCGCCTGCTGCCGGTGTTCGGCGTACCGGTGCCGGGGGCGGGTGCGGGGGTGCCGGTGGGCGCTGCGCAGATCGTCGGCGGTGCGGAAGCGGGGGCGGGCGCGAGGGCGGTGCCGGGGGCGGTTTCCGGTGGGCGTGGGGGTGCGGTGCCCGCGGTGCTGGTGGGGTTCGCCGTGCGGTGGCGGCGGCGCCGGTGTCAGCTCCCGGCGCGGGGGGCGCCCCGGACGCCGTCGAGGATCATGGCGACGACGGTGTCGGCGATGACCCCGGGCTCCTCGGCGACGCTCAGCTCGATGCGCCGGACGGCCGCGTCCACGGAGCCCTGGAGCAGCATGGCCGCGAGGCGGGGCTCCTGGTGGCCCAGATCCCCGAGGGCCTCGACGATCATGGCGATCAGCCCGCCGTGCGCGGCCCGGATCTTCTCGCGGGCGCCCGCGTCCAGCTCGCCGGCGGAGATCGCGACCACCGCGCGGTGGCGCCGGTCGCCGACGAGGTCGAGCTGGCGCCGGACGTACGCCTCGATCTTCTCCTCCGGCGTCCCGGCGCGCTCCATCGCGCTCTCCACCTCGGCCGCCCAGACGGGGAAGTCGACGGCGCACAGCTCCTCGACGACGGCGGCGCGGGAGCGGAAGTACTCGTAGACGGAGGATCTGGCGAGGCCCGTGCGTTCGGCGAGAGCGGGGAAGGTCAGCGCTTCGGTGCCCCCTTCGGACAGCAGGGAGCGCGCTGCGTCCAGGAGGGCGCCGCGCTGCATGGTCCGGTGCTCGGCCACGGAGGCCGCTCGAATCCTGGGCACGCCTCCACTTTACGGCGACGGCGGCCGCCGCGGGTGCGCGAGCGCCCGGCAGGCCGAACCGGCGCGCTCAGCGGCCGGCGTCCGCCAGCTTCGCGCGGAGCTGGAGCACCGACTTGGTGTGGATCTGACTGACCCGGCTCTCGGTGACCCCGAGGACGTTGCCGATCTCGGCGAGGGTCAGGCCCTCGTAGTAGTACAGCGTGACGACGGTCTTCTCGCGCTCCGGGAGGGTGTTGATCGCCCTGGCGAGCAGCCGTCTCAGCTCCCGGTCCTCCGCCACCTCCACCGGGTCGTCGGCGGCGGTGTCCTCCAGCGTGTCCATCAGGCTCAGCCGGTCGCCGCCCTCGCCGCCCACATGGAGCAGCTCCTCCAGGGCCACCACGTTGGCCAGCGACAACTGGCTGAAAACCGCGTGCAGTTCGTCGAGCGTGACGTCCATCTCGGCGGCCACCTCCGCCTCGGACGGGGTGCGGCGCAGCTGCGCCTCCAGCGTGGCGTAGGCGCGCTCGACGGCGCGGGCCTTCTGCCGCACGGAGCGCGGAATCCAGTCGAGCGCCCGGAGTTCGTCGATCATCGCGCCGCGGATGCGGGTGATCGCGTACGTCTCGAACTTGATGGCCCGCTCGATGTCGAACTTCTCGATCGCGTCGATCAGCCCGAACACCCCGGACGAGACGAAGTCCGCCTGCTCGACGTTGGACGGCAGGCCCACGCTCACCCGTCCGGCGACGTACTTCACCAGGGGCGAGTAGTGCAGGATCAGCTGCTCCCGCAGCCGTCCGTCGCCCGTCGTCTTGTACGAACGCCACAACTCGTCGAGCGAGGACGGGGCGGGAGGGCGCACAGTGCCACGCGCAGCCGGTGGTACTGCCGCGCGGTCAGACCCGGAGGTGTGCTGGGGCATGTGGTGCCTTGAGCCGTTCTGCCGTGAAGTGCTGGGACTTGTCTCTGGGGCGGAATCCTTGTGAGCGTAGCGTGACTGAGTTGTCGCGGTGCGCGCAGGATAGAGGATGGGGACCGTGTGCTCGCGGGAGCGCGGACACGGCGCGCGACCTGGCTGCGGACATGACAGCCCGTGGGGGTGCGGACGCACCGGGCGCACGGGGCCGTCGCCGCAGGCACCGGCCCCGGAGCCACCGTGGAAGCGTCCGCCGAGGTCATCGGCATCACCTTTTCACCCGAATGCCCCAGGTCAAGAACCGCCTCGCCGCGCGTCGTCCCGGCAAGTCCGCCGCCGCGTCAACCTCCAGCCTTCGCCCTGGCGTTCTACGAACCCCAGTGAGTGGAGTTCGTACAACTTGGCGAGGGCTTCATCGGCGCTCGTCCCTGCCGCGCGCGCCACCTCCCTGGCATCGGCGGAGCCCCGGCCCGGCAGTGCGTCGAGCACCCGCGCGGCGACGGTTTCCAGCAGGTCCCGCGCGAGCACCGGGCCGCTCCTGGCGGGCGCGAGGTCCCCGATGTCCCCCACCAGTTCGGCCACTTCGGCCGCGTCCGTGACCAGGACGGCCTGGTCGCGCAGGAGTTCGTGCACGCCCGCCGACAGCCCGCTGGTCGCCGGGCCGGGAACGCCCATGGTGAACCGCCCGAGCCGCTGGGCGACGCGCGCCGTGACCAGGGAGCCGCTGCGGTACTCGGCCTCCACGACGACCGTCCCCCGCGTCAGCGCGGCGATCACCCTGTTCCGCAGGACGAACCTGCTCCGCGTCGGGTGCTCGGAGGGCGGCAGTTCCCCGAGGACGAGCCCCTGCCCGGCCACCCGCCCGATCAGCTCGGCATGCCCGCGCGGATAGGGCACGTCCACCCCGCAGGCCAGCACCGCCATCGTGGCGCCGCCCGCGGCCAGCGCACCCCGGTGGGCCGCCCCGTCCACTCCGAACGCGGCGCCCGACACCACCACCCAGCCCCGCTCCGCGAGCCCCGCGCCCAGCGTCGCCGCCATGTGCGCCCCGTACGGGGTGCAGGCGCGGGCGCCGACCACGGCGACCGAGCGCAGCGCCCACAGCCGCAGGTCGGGACGGCCGCGCACCCACAGCCCGGTCGGCCGGGCGTCCGCCAGGTCGTCGAGCTGGGTCGGCCATTCCCGGTCTCCGGGGCAGACGAAGCGCCCGCCCATCGCCGCGACCCGCGCCAGGTCCCGCTCCGGGTCGGCCCCGGCGGCCCGCAGCCGGTAGCCGGCCAGCCGCCGCACCGTCATCCCGCGCAGCCGCTCCGCCTCACCGGCCGCGTCCCTGATCCGCCGCCACAGTCCGACCGCCCCGCACTCCCGCAGCCACCGGCCGCCCCGCTCGTCCCCCGGCTCCAGCACCCGGCTCAGCGCCGCACGGGCGAGCCGCTCCTCCTCCCCCACGAGACCCGCCCCGCAACCGTGCGCACCGTGCGCACCCGAACCCCCGTCCGGCGCCCGCGCCCCCTCGGCCCTCACGGCGCCCCCGCTCCCAGCGGGACCCCGCGCGGGATGCCGCTGCGCAGTTCGAGGGCCGCCGCGATGTCCGAGGCGTCCGGGCGGGCCGCGCCGCGCAGGTCCGCCACCGTCCAGGCCACCCGCAGCACCCGGTCCAGGCCGCGCGCGGTGAGCAGCCCGCGTTCCATGTCGCGCTCGGCCGCGTGCAGCGCGCCGGGGACCGCCGCCAGCCGGGTCCGCAGCTCGTGGCCGGGCACCTCGCTGTTGGTCGTCCACGGCGTGCCCGTCAGCCGCTCGGCCGCCCGCTCCCTGGCCTCCCGCACGCGGGCGGCGACGGTCTCGGTGGATTCGCCCCGGCCGCCCCGGCCCATCAGGTCCTCCCGCGTGACCGAATCGACGGCCACCCGCAGGTCCACCCGGTCGAGCAGCGGCCCGGAGAGCCTGGCCTGATATCGCCGCACCGCGGACGGCGGGCACTCGCAGCCGCCCCCGTTCAGGCTGTGCCGCCCGCACGGGCACGGATTGGCGGCCAGCACCATCAGGAACCGGGCCGGCAGCCGCACCACCCCGGCGCTGCGCGCCACCACGACGTGCCCGGACTCCAGCGGCTGGCGCAGCGCGTCCAGCGTCTTCACGGAGAACTCCGGCGCCTCGTCCAGGAAGAGAATGCCGCGGTGCGCCAGGGAGACCGCGCCCGGCCTCGGCAGCCCGTTGCCCCCGCCGACCAGCGACTGCATGGTCGCCGAGTGGTGCGGGGCGCAGTACGGCGCGCGGGAGACCAGCGGCTCGCCCGGCGGCAGGATGCCGGCCACCGAGTGGACCGCGGTCACTTCGAGGGACTCCTGCCGGGTGAGCGGCGGCAGGATCGCGGGCAGGCGCTCGGCCAGCATGGTCTTGCCGGCCCCCGGCGGGCCGGTCAGCAGCAGATGGTGGCCGCCGGCCGCGGCGATCTCCAGCGCCTTGCGGGCCCGCTCCTGGCCCGCCACGTCCGCCAGGTCCGGCCGGGCGCCCTCGGCCCCCGCGGCTCCCCTGGCGAGCCCGGTGCCCAGTCCGGCGCCGGGCACCATGAGACCGGCCAGCATGGGATCGGGGCGGCCCTCCGCGCCGGCCCGCTGTTCGTCGGGCACCGGTTCGTCGCAGAGCACGGCGATGAGCTGGCGCAGGCTGCGCACCCCGAGCACGGAGACGCCGGGCACCAGGGCCGCCTCGCCCGCCGTCTGCTCCGGGACCACCACCTGCCGGTAGCCGGCGTCGGCCGCCGCCAGGACGGCGGGCAGCACGCCCCGTACCGGCCGCACCCGGCCGTCCAGCCCCAGCTCGCCGATCATCACCACGTCGTCGATCGCCGCCGGGTCGATCCGCTCCGCCGCACCGAGCACGGCGCACGCCACGGCGAGATCGAAACCCGAGCCGGCCTTGGGCACCGACGCCGGGGAGAGCCCCACGGTGAGCTTCTTCTGCGGCCACTGGGCCCCGGAGTTCACCACGGCCGCCCTGACCCGGTCCCGGCTCTCCACCAGGCTCTTGTCCGGCAGCCCGACCAGGGTGAACGCCGCCACCCCGGCCTCCAGGTCGGCCTGGACCTCCACCACCACGCCCTCGACGCCCACCAGGGCCACCGCACAGGCACGCGCGAACCCCATCAGGCCACCCCCCGCACATGCTCGGCCAGGGGCGCGCCGCGCTCGGGGAGCACCACACCGACCAGGTCGATGCGGACTCCGCCGGGCGGCGGGCCGCCGTGCCGCTCCAGCCAGAGCGCGGCCAGCCGCCGCAGCCGGTCGGCCTTGGCCGGGCCGACCGCGGCCATCGGATGCTCGAACGCGCCCTTCCTGCGGGTCTTCACCTCGCAGACCACGAGCGCGTCGCCGTCCATCGCGACGATGTCGATCTCACCGGCGCGGCAACGCCAGTTCCGTTCCAGTACGGACATGCCGGCCCCGGTCAGCAGCCGTACCGCCAGATCCTCGCCGTACCGCCCGAGAGCTCCCCGTGCGTTCATCTCGGCACCACCTCCGGCACCGACTCTGACGCGTTCGCCCCACTTCAGTTGATCTTGGTGGACAGCCGGGCGATTGTGGAAAACTCAGCCACCCGGAAGCGGCTGGCCCCCTCGGAGGGCTCAGCCTCCCGGGAGTTCGAGATCGCTCTTGTTCAGCTCCTCGATGTTGACGTCCTTGAACGTGAGGACGCGTACCTGCTTCACGAACCGGGCCGGCCGGTACATGTCCCAGACCCAGGCGTCCGCCATGGACACCTCGAAGAACACCTCGCCCTGGACCGAGTGCACCTGCATCTCGTAGTCGTTGGTGAGGTAGAAGCGCCGTTCGGTCTCGATCACGTATTTGAACAGACCGACGACATCGCGGTACTCCCGGTAGAGCTTCAGCTCCATCTCGGTCTCGTACTTCTCGAGGTCCTCGGCGCTCATTGGCATGTTCCCCTTCAGCCGTGCGTTTCCCCATTGTGCGCCAGGCTCCGGCGCCCCGGCCGCTCAGGCGCTTTCGGGGGCCAGGACCACCGGCGTACGCGGAGGACCCTCGTCGAGCAGCCTCCGGAGCAGGTCGGCGAGCCCGGTCGGGTACACCGTCTCACGGGCCGACGACAGTTCGGCGGAGGTCCACCACCTCAACCCCGTGACACTGCGGCGTTCCAGCCATGTATGGCCGCTGGTGTCCGTGGCGGTCTGTGCCGTACGGGCCAGGAAGTACCACTCGTCCTGCTCCCAGCGCCGGCCGTCGAAGGGGAAGGAGCAGTGGCGCCGCCAGATCACCGGACCCAGTTCGACGGCGGTGATCCCGGTCTCCTCGGCCAGCTCGCGCAGCGCGGCCCGCTCCAGGGTCTCGCCGTCCTCCAGGCCGCCGCCCGGCGTGAACCACCAGGTGCGGGACGGGTCCTCCGGTTCGAAGCCGTGCATCAGCAGCACGCGGTCGTCCGGGTCGAGGAGCACCAGACGGGCGGCCCGGCGCATCTCAGCGGGCACCGGCGGCCACCCCGGGCTTCGCGTTCCGCGGGGGCCGGGCGGCACGGGCCGCGAGCGGGCCGTACACCGCCCCGCCGAAGATCAGGACCACGCCCACGCCCATGGCCGTCAGCTGGAGCCTCAGCGGCCCGGCGGACGAGATGCCGCCCGGCAGCGCGGCGAATGCCTCGGGGCGGCCGATCATGGAGCCGAACGGCCAGGCGACCGCGTCGATCCTGGCCTCCACCGAGTCGCGGGGGACCGTGCCGTGCGCGGCGTCCTCCAGATGCACGCGCGAGTCCAGGGAGACCGTGCGGTCGTCGCCCAGGAGGAAGAGCCGGCCCTTGGGGACCTCGGCGGTGAAGTCCCGGCCCGAGGCGCGGCCCGAGGACCGCAGATACGGTTCGTCCACGGGTATGCCGTTGACCGTGAGGCGGCCGTCCTCGCCGCAGCAGACGATCTTGTCGCCGCCGACCCCGACGATCCGCTTCACCATGGGCAGGTCGCCCCACTCCGGGTCGGTGAACACCACCACGTCACCGCGCCGGACCTCGTCGCCGTCCACGCGCTGGGCGAGGACCTTGTCCCCCGCGTTCACCGTGGGGGACATCGAGCCGGTGGGCACCGTGTAGGGGCGGTAGACCAGCGCCCCCCAGACGAAGCCGCCGAGGAAGAGCACGCAGCCCAGGGCGACGGCCGCCCCGGAGATTCTGGCGCCGAGACGGCCGCGGCCGTCACCGTTACGACCTGTTGCACCCATACCGGCGTCCCCCATCGGAGATCGACAATCGCTGATCCGCCTGGGCACCCTACCCGGCAGTACGCCCGGCGGTCAGCCTCCTCCTGCGCCGGAGGACCAGCGGAAGCGCGCCCGCCAGGCCCAGCACGCCGGGTGCGGCCCCGGCGGCGGCGCTGATGCCCGGCTGGTCGAAGGTGTCCGGGACGGACAGCACCGACCAGCGGTCCACCGGCCACGCCACGACGATGGCCCGGCCCACGACCTGGCTCACCGGCACGAAGCCCTTGTTGACGTCGTCGGTGTGGTAGCGGGAGTCCGCCGAGTCCTGGCGGTGGTCGCCCATGACCCAGATCTTGCCGTCGGGCACCTTGAACGGCCCGAACGGCATGTCGTCGCAGGCGCTGTTGCCGGGGAAGATGTACGGCTCGTCGAGCGCCTTGCCGTTGACCTCGACCGGGCCGCCCTTCTTGCACTCCACGGTGTCGCCGCCGACCGCGATCGTCCGCTTGATCAGGTCCTTCTCCTCGGCGGACGGCATCAGCCCGACGAAGCTCAGGAACTTCTGCGCGGCGTTGGGGTTCGGGGTCGGTTCGCCCCTGAGCCAGCCGTCCGGGTCGTGGAAGACGACGACCTCGCCGCGCTCCGGCTCCGATCCGAACCACGGCGTCAGCTTGTCCACCAGGACGCGGTCGCCCCGCTGGAGCGTGTTCTGCATCGAGTCGGACGGGATCGAGAACGCCTGCACCAGGAATGTCTTGATCAGCAGCGCCAGAACCAGCGCGACACCGATGAGGAGCGGCAGCTCCTGCCAGAACGGACGGGCCTTCTTCTTCCTGCCGCCGCTGCCGGTGTCCTCGCCGTCCGCACCTGTGCCCTCGGCATCCGTACCGGTGTTCTCGCCCTTCCTACCTGTGCCCTCGCCGTCCTCGGAGGCGGAGGCCGACCGTGCTCCGTCTTCTGTCACGTCGCTCACGCGTCATTCCTCACTGTGCCGGCGGCGGCCGCGGCCCGGCGCCGCCTGCGCCACAGCACCAGCGGCACGGCACCCGCGAGGCCCATCACCCCCGGCGCCGCGGCGGCGGCGGTGCCGATGCCCGGCTGGTCGAAGGTCTTGGGGACCGGCAGGGTCGCCCAGCGGCCGACCGGCCACACGATGGCGATGGCCCGGCCGACCACCTCGTCGTTGGAGACCGTGCCGCCGCCCGGCAGGTTCTGGTGGTAGCGGGAGTCCAGGGAGTTCTGGCGGTGGTCGCCCATCACCCAGATCCGGCCCTCGGGCACCTTGATCGGGCCGAACGGCTCGTCGTCGCAGGCGCTGTTGCCCTCGAAGATGAAGGACTTGTCGTCGAGCGCCTTGCCGTTGACCGTGACCGGGCCGCCCTTCTTGCACTCCACCGTGTCACCGCCGACGCCGATGACCCGCTTGATCAGGTCCTTCTCCTCGGCGGACGGCATCAGCCCGATGAAGCTGAGGAACTTCTGGACCGCGTTCGGCTCGGGGGCCTGGCTGCCCTCCAGCCAGCCGCCCGGGTCGTGGAAGACGACGACCTCGCCGCGCTCCGGCTCCGCCCCGAACCACGGCGTCAGCTTGTCGACCACGACCCGGTCGCCCCGCTGGAGCGTGTTCTGCATCGAGTCCGAGGGGATCGAGAACGCCTGCACCAGGAACGTCTTGATCAGCAGCGCCAGAATCAGCGCGACACCGATGAGGAGCGGCAGTTCCTTCCAGAACGGGCGGGGGTTCTTCTTCCGGGACGTGCCGTCGCCGGACGCGCCGTCGTCGCTCTCCGTCCCGCTCACCGCCGTCCCGTCCTCAGCCGCCCCTTCCCCCGCGGCCCCGGCGGGCTGCTCGGAAGGCACCTGGCTGCCCGGCCGGTCCTCGGGTTCGTCGCGTCCGGATCGTGCGCCGACCGCCAAATCCCCCACATCCACTCCTTATTCCGTGCCACCGCCTGCGTCCTAGCCGATGCAGGCCCACCACTCCCATAACGAGCGGGAGTTCCGCAGGGGTCGGGAGTCGGATCAATCGGTTGGATTCCTCGGACACACTATTCGACGGTCCCGAGACCGCCGCCGAACCGGCACGCGCGTCCGGGACCGCGGAGAACGCCGAGCGCTGCGCCAGTTCAGCCCAGTGCCCGAAGGGCCAGACGATCCACTTCGCCCGCCCCACGACCGCGTCCTCGGAGATCGTGCCGTCCGCCGTCCGGTCCAGGTGGAACCGTGAATCGGCGGAGTTCGAACGATGGTCCCCCATGACGAAGAGACGGCCCGGCGGAACCTTTACCTCGAATTTGATGGTGGAAGGGGAATCGCCGGGAAAAACATAGGGTTCGTCCACCGCCACGCCGTTGACGGTGATCCTGCCGTCCGCCGCGCAGCAGCGCACCGTGTCACCGCCCACGGCCACCACGCGCTTGATCAGGTCCTGCTCGTCGTCCGAGGGGAGCAGCCCCGCGAAGGTGAGCAGCTGCTTCAGCTGCTTGACGCCGACCGGCGGCGGGTCCTCCTCGCCCACCGGGTTCGGCGGCGGCCAGTCGGACGGATTGCGGAACACCACGACGTCACCGCGCTGCGGCTTGGACCCGAGCCACGGCGTCAGCTTGTCCACGAGCACCCGGTCGCCGATGCGGATGGTCTGCTCCATCGATCCGGACGGGATCACGAACGCCTGCACCAGGAACGTCTTCATGAAGAGCGCGATCAGCAGCGCCACCGTGATCAGGAGCGGAATCTCCCGCACCGCCGACCGGCGGCGTCTGCGCTTCACCTTGCGGGCCAGCTTGCGCCGCTCGGCCCGGGTCGGCAGGGAGCGGGCGGCATCCTCCTCCGGCGCCCCGCGCACGGCGGCGCGCCCGGCGGCGGGCGCGGCGCGGCGCCCCCGGCTACCCATGGCCCGGACCGGGCGCCGGTACGGAGTCGAAGGCGGCGGTGCCCGGCAGCGAGCCGATCCGCCCGAGCGGCCAGCCGAACCAGTCGACCCGCCCGATCACCCGGTCCACCGGCACCACACCGCCGCCCGGCTCCCCCAGGTGGTCGCGGGAGTCGCGGGAGCGGCTGCGGTGGTCGCCCATCACCCAGAGCGCGCCGTCCGCCACCACGATGTCGAACGGGACCTTCGAGGCCGCGTCACCGGGGAAGAGGTAGTCCTCCGCCACCGGCCGGCCGTTCACCTCGATCCGGCCCCGCGCGTCGCAGCAGACCACCCGGTCGCCGCCGACGCCCACCACCCGCTTCACGAAGTCGGTCTCGGCGGGCCGCGCCAGCCCGAGCGATGCCGCGGCCCCGTGCAGCAGCGCGACGACCGGGTTCTGCTCGGCGCCCTCGCGCACGAAGGAGCCGGTGCCGTCGAAGACGATCACATCGCCGCGCCGGGGCTCGTCACCGAAGCGGTACGCCAGCTTGTTCACGAGCACCCGGTCGCCCACCCGGAGCGTCGGCTCCATCGAGGCGCTGGGGATCAGGAAGGGCTGCACCACGAAACTGCTGAACAGAAGCACGAACACCGCGCAGACGGCACCGAGCGCGAAGGTCCCCCGCCAGGACAGCCGCCGGGACAGCACGGCGGCGATCCGGTTCCGGGCACGCGAAGAGCGCGACCCCTCCCCCGGACCCGGATCGGGTGCGGAGGAGCGGTCGCGCTCCTGGAGTTCTGCTTGCGTGTCCATCGGGGCCAGAGCTTAACCGGACACCCTGTGGACCAGGCAGTCAGCTCAGCGGTCGCGCTTCTCCTTGATCTTCGCGGCCTTGCCGCGCAGCTCACGGAGGAAGTACAGCTTGGCGCGACGGACGTCACCGCGGGTCACGAGCTCGATCTTCTCGAAGATCGGGCTGTGCACCGGGAAGGTGCGCTCGACGCCGACGCTGAAGGAGACCTTGCGAACCGTGAAGGTCTCGCTGACGCCCGCGCCCTGGCGGCGGATGACGATGCCCTTGAACTGCTGGACACGGGAGCGGTTGCCCTCGATCACGCGGACGTGAACGTTGACGGTGTCACCGGGGCGGAACGCCGGGATGTCGGTACGCAGCGACGCGGCATTGACGTCGTCGAGCAGGGAAGCCATGTTGTCTGCTTTCTTCGCCGATGCCACAGGTCATCGACGGGAGAGTGATGAATGCTAGGGGCCGGTCGCGTCGGACGGGCGTCGTGTCCCCCTGTGGCAGGGGCGCACGCCGGACGGACAGCAGCGGCCTATTCTTCCACGGCCTCGGGCCTGCGCCAAAATCGGCCACCCGGTTCCGGGGACCAGCCGAGGATGGAGAGCATCTCGCGGTCCTTCTTGTCGAAGCCGGACGCCTCGCACCGCTCGATCAGTTCGGGCCGGTACGCGGCGGTACGGCGCAGCGCCTCGTCCCGCCGCCAGCGCGCGATCCGCCCGTGGTGGCCGCTGAGCAGCACCTCGGGGATGGACCGGCCGCGCCACTCGGGCGGCTTGGTGTAGACGGGCCCCTCCAGGAGGTTGGCCATGGCGCCGGGGGCGAAGGAGTCGTCCTGGTGGGAGGCGGCGTTGCCGAGGACGCCGGGCAGCAGCCGGGCCACCGCCTCGGTGATCACCAGCACGGCGGCCTCCCCGCCGGCCAGCACGTAGTCGCCGATGGACACCTCGACCACCCGCATCCGGGTGGCGTACTCCTCGGTCACCCGCCGGTCGATGCCCTCGTAGCGGGCCGGCGTGAAGACCAGCCAGGGCCGCTCGGAGAGTTCGACGGCGAGTTCCTGGGTGAACGGCCGCCCGCTCGGCGTCGGCACCACGAGGACCGGGTCGTGCGCCCCCGTCTCGTAGCCGTCCGCCAGGACCTCGTCCAGGGCGTCGCCCCACGGATCGGTCTTCATGACCATGCCGGGGCCGCCGCCGTACGGGGTGTCGTCGACGGTGTTGTGCCGGTCGTACGTCCAGGAGCGCAGGTCGTGCACCCGCACGTCGAGGCGGCCGGCCGCGCGGGCCTTGCCGACCAGGGAGACGTTGAGCGGTTCCAGGTACTCGGGGAAGATCGTGACGACGTCGAGGCGCATCAGGCGTCCCCGCCCTTCGCCCCGGTGCCCTCCTCGGGGGAGGGCACCCCGGTGCCCTCCTCGCGGGAGGAGGCCACGACCGCCTCGCTCGCGTCGATCAGGCCGGGCGGCGGGGTGATCACCGCGCGCTGCTCGTCCAGATCGATCTCGGTGACGATCTCCTCGACGAACGGGATCATCACCTCGCTGCCGTCCGGCCGCTCCACGATGAGGAGGTCCTGGGACGGCAGATGTGTGATCTCCGTGATCCGGCCGATCCCGGTGCCGTCCGCGAGGACGACGTCCAGGTCCATCAGCTGGTGGTCGTAGAACTCCTCCGGGTCCTCCGGGAGCTCCGCCGGGTCGACCTCGGCGATCAGCAGGGTGTTGCGCAGCGCCTCGGCGGCCGTACGGTCCTTCACGCCCTCGAAGCGCAGCAGCAGCCTGCCGCTGTGCACCCGGCCGGTCTCGATCGTCAGCGGTCCGGCCGCGGCCGGCTCGGTGGCCAGTACGGCTCCGGGGCCGAGCCGCAGCTCCGGCTCGTCCGTGCGGACCTCGACGGTGACCTCGCCCTTGATGCCGTGGGCGCGACCGATCCGTGCGACTACCAACTGCACCTGTGTCTCTCCTGTCGTACGACGACGGGCCGGGGTGGGCGCTTGGCCCTCCCCGGCCCGTGCCGGTGTTCAACTTCTGTCAGCGAACCTGGTCCACATCGACGAGGTCGACGCGGATGCCACGGCCGCCGATGGCGCCCACGACGGTGCGCAGCGCGCGTGCGGTGCGGCCGTTGCGGCCGATCACCTTGCCGAGGTCATCGGGATGAACCCGGACCTCGAGCACGCGCCCGCGACGCAGGTTGCGCGAGGCGACCTGCACGTCGTCGGGGTTGTCGACGATGCCTTTCACGAGGTGCTCGAGAGCCTCCTCGAGCATGCTCAGGCCTCGGTCGACTCGGCGGAGGCGGCAGCGTCAGCAGCCTCGTCCGCCTTCTTGTCGGCCTTCTTCGCCTTCGGCGTGATGGCCTCGCCCTTCGACTCCTCGCCGTCAGCGGAGAGGGCGTCGAACAGGGCGCGCTTGTCGGCCTTGGGCTCCGGCTGCAGCAGCGGCGCGGGGGCCGGGAGGCCCTTGTGCGCCTGCCAGTCGCCGGTGAGCTTCAGGATCGCGAGGACCGGCTCGGTCGGCTGGGCGCCGACGGACAGCCAGTACTGCGCGCGCTCCGAGTTGACCTCGATGCGCGACGGGTTCTGCACCGGGTGGTACAGGCCGATCTCCTCGATGGCCCGGCCGTCACGGCGGGTACGGGAGTCGGCGACGACGATGCGGTAGTGAGGCGAACGGATCTTGCCCAGACGCTTCAGCTTGATCTTGACTGCCACGGGAGTGGTGTCTCCTGGTCTATGACGTGGTTGGGCACAACGAAGATGCCACGTGGGGTTGCGGTACTCGGGTGCCCGATGGACGCGTCAGCCGGAGGAGAGAGGGGTCCTGTGCGACTGTCGAGTACAGCTAGTCATTGTGCCACACCACGACGGCTCACCCCACCGCGACCGCCGTCTCCGGAATCCGGAACGGCTTCCCGCAGCCGCCGCAGACGATCGGGGCCTGCGCGAGGACCGAGGGGACCACGCGCACATTGCGTCCGCAGTCGCACACGGCCTTGACCCGCACGCCCCCTCCGGAGGAGCCGTGCCGGGCGGCGGGGCCGCGGAAGGAGCGCTTGGTGTCGGCGGCGGTGGCCACGGTGTGCGCCTTGAGGGCGCGCTGCAGCCGTTCCGTCGTCGGGCGGTAGCGCCGCTTGGCCTCGGGGTTGAGCGTGACCAGTGAGAAGCCGCTGCTGGGATGGGGCTCCTCGGCGTGGTCGAGGCCCAGCTCCTCGGCGATGGCCAGGAATCGTCTGTTGTGGTAGCGGCCGGCGCGCGAGGTGTCTCGGACACCTCTGGCGGCGGCGATGCCGTGGACTGCCTCGTGGAGCAGTCGCTCGAAGGAGAGTTCGGCGCCACAGGCGGACGAGGACTCTCCGATCAGGGACTCGGGTGCGGCGAGATCGGGCAGCTCGGGGTGGTACCGCTGAATGTCGGCCCACGCCTGCGCCAGCTCTGCGGCAAGTACAGGTGGTGTCGTGCTCACGTCGTGACCAACGAGCGCGGGGCCCTCGGTGTTCCGATTCCGGGCCATCCCAAATATTTTGCACGTACCAGTCGGTTGACGTTCATGCGTCCCGACGAGGGCGGGTGCGCTGATCTGCGGAGAAGCCGCACAGCTCGCACCAAGCCGGTACGTAGCGGCGCGTACGCCTGCGCGCGTAGACACCGTACGCGCCCCGTGCCCGAGGTGCCCGACCCGGCGCGGCGGGTGAGACTGGGGCCCCGGAAGGACGCCGGCACAACCGGCGGTATCGGCGGATTGGGGCACATTCCATGACACCCACGCTCGTTCGGCACCACCGGCCCACGGAGTCGTCCGCCGCCGCGGACGGCGCCTCCCGCGCCCGTGACTGGACGGAGATCCAGGAACGGATGCTGGCACCGCTGTACGAGGCGGTCTACACGCGGCTGGAGGTGGGGCCGACCACCCGGATGCTCGCGCTCGGCAGCGGCACCGGTCTCGCCCTGCGGATGGCCGCCGCACGCGGCGCACGGGTCGCCAGGGCGCCGGACGCCGGGCCCCACGACCTGATCACCGCCTTCACCCCGATCGGCTGCGAGACAGGCGACGGCGAGGAGCTGATACGGGCGCTGGGGGCCGCGCTGCCCTCGGTGGAGCGGGGCTCGGCGGTCGTCCTGACCGGCTGGGGCCCGCCGGAGCGCTGCACCACGGAGGCGGTGCTGCGGGTGGCGGGCCGGCTCGGCGACGACGGGCGCGGGCCGCGCCGGGACGACCTGGAGGACGTGGCCCGCCGGTCCGGGCTGCGGCCGGACGGCTCGGGACGGGTCGCCTGCCCGTTCGGCTACGCGGACATGGACGGCGCGGTACGCGGCCTGCTGTCGACCCGACTGTTCCGGGCGGCGGTCCGGACGGCGGACCGGCGGCAGGTCGAGCGGGAGCTCGCCGACGCGCTCCTGCCGTACCGGCGGGCGGACGGCTCGGTACGGATGTCCAACGTCTTCCGCTATCTGATCTGCACCACGTGAACGTACGCCGGAGGGGCGGCCACCGCGGCTGCGGCGACCGCCCCTCCGGCAGGGCCCGGGGCGCTCAGCCCATGAACTTCTTGAACTCGTCGGGCAGCTCGAAGTTCTGCCCGCTCTGACCGGCCGGCAGGCCGGGGGCGCCGTTCTGCGCGGCCTCGCGGCGGGCGGCGGCTGCCTGCTCCTCGGCCTTGCGCTTCATCGGGTTGCCGCTCTTGCGCTTGCCCTTGGCCTGCTTGACCTGCTTCTTCTGCCGGCCGGGGCCGCCCCCCATGCCGGGCATGCCGGGCATCCCCGGCATGCCGCCGCCCTGCGCCATGCGGGACATCATCTTGCGGGCCTCGAAGAACCGCTCGACCAGGTTCTTCACGGCGCTGACCTCGACGCCGGAGCCCTTGGCGATACGGGCGCGCCGGGAGCCGTTGATGATCGTCGGCTCGGCGCGCTCCTTCGGGGTCATCGACTTGATGATCGCGGCGGTGCGGTCGACGTCGCGCTCGTCGATGTTGTTGATCTGGTCCTTGATCTGCCCCATGCCGGGGAGCATGCCGAGCAGCTTGGAGATGGAGCCCATCTTGCGGACCTGCTCCATCTGGGCCAGGAAGTCGTCCAGGGTGAAGTCCTGGCCCTTCTTGGACGCCAGCTTGGAGGCCATCTTCTCGGCCTCTTCCTGGCTGAACGTCTTCTCCGCCTGCTCGATCAGGGTGAGCAGGTCACCCATGTCGAGGATGCGGGAGGCCATCCGGTCAGGGTGGAACGCGTCGAAGTCGTCCAGCTTCTCGCCGTTCGACGCGAACATGATCTGCTTGCCCGTGACATGGGCGATCGACAGGGCCGCGCCACCGCGGGCGTCGCCGTCGAGCTTGGAGAGCACGACGCCGTCGAAGCCGACGCCGTCGCGGAACGCCTCGGCGGTGTTGACGGCGTCCTGACCGATCATGGCGTCGACCACGAACAGGATCTCGTCCGGGCTGACGGCGTCGCGGATGTCCGCGGCCTGCCGCATCAGCTCCTGGTCGATGCCGAGGCGGCCGGCGGTGTCCACGATGACGATGTCGTGGACCTTGGACTTCGCGTACTCGATGGAGTCCTTGGCGACCTGGACCGGGTCGCCGACGCCGTTGCCCGGCTGGGGGGCGTACACCGCGACCCCGGCGCGCTCGGCGACGACGCTCAGCTGGTTGACGGCGTTGGGGCGCTGGAGGTCGCAGGCGACGAGCAGCGGGGAGTGGCCCTGGCCCTTGAGCCAGCGGCCGAGCTTTCCGGCGAGGGTCGTCTTACCGGCACCCTGGAGACCGGCGAGCATGATCACGGTGGGCGGGTTCTTGGCGAACCGCAGCCGCCGGGTCTCGCCGCCGAGGATGGCGATGAGCTCCTCGTTGACGATCTTGATGACCTGCTGCGCCGGATTCAGCGCCTGCGAGACCTCGGCGCCGCGCGCCCGCTCCTTGACCTTGGCGATGAAGGACCGGACGACGGGCAGTGCCACGTCGGCTTCGAGCAGGGCGATACGGATCTCGCGAGCCGTGGCGTCGATGTCCGCCTCGGACAAGCGGCCCTTGCCCCGGAGGTTCTTGAAAGTCGCGGCAAGGCGGTCGGAGAGAGTATCGAACACGGCGCTCGTCGGTCCTCAGAGTCGGGGGCGGGTCGGGTCAGCAGGTTCCCAGGGTATCCGGAGGCCGGAGAAGGCCAAGACCTCGCCCGGCACCGGGCGGGGGGCGCGGCTCAGCCGAGCGCCCGCTCGACCTCGCGGGCCAGCTCCGCCGCCTCGCGCGGGGCCAGTGGCTGACCGGCCGCGTCCGTGACGTAGACCGTGTCGACCGCGTTCGCGCCCAGCGTCGACACATGGGCGCTGCGCACCCGGACCGCGCTGCGTTCCAGGGCGTGGCCGATGCGGTGGAGCAGGCCGGGGGCGTCCTGGGCGCGCACCTCGATCACCGTGGCGAGGCGGGAGTCGGCCGGGGCGACCGTCACCCGGGGCGGCGGGGCCGTCGTGCCGCGCCGCCGGGGGCGGGCCGCCTCGCGCTCGGCGAGGCGGGCGGTGAGGTCCAGGGTGCCGTCCAGGGCGCGTACGAGGTCGGCGCGGAGCCGGGCCGGGTCGGGCAGCGAGCCGTACTCGGCGGCCACCCGCCAGCTGAGCAGCAGCACGTCCGCGTCCCCACCCGGCCCGGCCGGCGGCTCCGCGGCGCGCAGTTCGGCGGCGCGGACGGTGAGGCGGTGCAGGGCGAGGACCCCGGCGGCGGCAGGCAGCACGCCGGGCCGGTCGCGGAGCGCGATGAGGAGTTCGGCGCCGACCGGCTCGGGTGCGCCCTCCTCGTGCGGGGTCTCCGGCCGGGTGCGCAGGGCGAGTACGGGGCCTCCGGTGCGCCGGGCCTCGGCGGCGAGGCGTTCCTGTTCGGCGTCGGGGGCGGCGGGCCCCGGTTCCTCGGGGGCCCCGCCGGCCAGGAGCAGCGCGACCCGCCCGACGAGTCCGGCGACGAGGGATGCCCGCCAGGCGGACCAGGCGGCGGGCCCGGTGGCCAGCGCGTCGGCCTCGGTCAGGGCGTGCAGCAGCTCCAGGGTGGCCGGGGTGGCGACCGCGTCGGCGACGGCGCGCACGGTGGCCGGGTCGTCCAGGTCGCGCCGGGTGGCGGTCTCGACGAGCAGCAGGTGGTGGCGGACGAGGGTGGCGACGACGGCCACGTCGTGCGGGTCGAAGCCGATCCGGGCGGCCAGGTCGCGGGCGACGGCCTCGCCGGCGACGGAGTGGTCGCCGGGCCGTCCCTTGCCGATGTCGTGGAGCAGGGCGGCGACGAGCAGGAGGTCGGGGCGGCCGACGCGGCGGGTGAGCGCGGAGGCGCGGACGGCGGTCTCCACGAGGTGGCGGTCGACGGTCCAGGTGTGGACGGGGTTGCGCTGGGGGCGGCAGTGGACGCGTTCCCAGCCGGGCAGCAGGCGGGTGATGAGCCCTTCGGCCTCCAGGGCCTCCCAGACGGGGACGGTGGCCGGTCCGGCGCCGAGCAGGGTGACGAGTTCCTCGCGGGCTTCGGCCGGCCAGGGCACCGGGAGCGGCCGGGCGGCGGTGGCGAGGCGCCGTACGACGTGGCGGGAGAGCGGAAGTCCGGACTGGGCGGCAGCGGCGGCGGCGCGCAGCAGGAGCACCGGGTCGTGTTCGGGGCGGGCGGTGCGGGCGAGGACGGCCTCGCCCTCCGCCTCGACCACGCCGTCGGCGAGCGGGGTCCGTTCGGGGGTGCGGCTCCGTCCGGCGCCGGGCAGGGCGCGCGGCCGGGGCCGGGCGGAGCGGGCGCGCAGTACCCGGTCGACCTCGCGCCAGGTGACGTCGGCGGCGTAGGAGACGGTGCGGGCGGCCTCGTAGACCCGGCGGAGCAGGGCGTCGGCGTCGGGGAGGCCGAGGGCCCGGGCGACCTGGTCCTGTTCCTGGAGGGCGAGCCGGTCGGTGGCGCGGCCGGTGGTGAGGTGGAGGGCGTCGCGGGTGTCGAGCAGGGTGCGGCGGGCTTCGGCGAGTCCTTCGCGGGGGGCGTCGGCGAGCCAGGAGGCGGCGACGGCGCGCAGGGCGGTGGTGTCGCGGAGGCCGCCGCGGGCCTCCTTGAGGTCGGGTTCGAGGAGGAAGCGCAGTTCTCCGGCGCGGGCGGCGCGGTCGCGGCAGAGTTCGCGCAGGGCGGGCAGCCGGGCGGGGGCCCGGTCGCGCCAGTCGGCGAGGGTCGCGGTGCGCAGGGCGGCGACGAGGTCGCGGTCGCCGGCGACCGGCCGGGCGTCGAGGAGTCCGAGCTGGACCTTGAGGTCGGCTGCGGCGGCCTTGCGGGCCTCGGCGGGGGTGCGGACGGAGTGGTCGAGGGCGAGGCCGAGGTCCCAGACGGGGTACCAGAGGCGGTCGGCGAGGGCGGCGACGGCCGCGGGGGCGGCGGTGGTGTCGTGCAGGAGGAGGAGGTCGAGGTCGCTGCGCGGGGAGAGTTCGGCCCGGCCGTAGCCGCCGACGGCGACGAGGGCGGCGCCCCGGACGCCGGTCTCGGTGCTCGCCGCCGTGAAAAGGGTGGTGAGCCAGTCGTCGGTGAGGGCGGCGAGGGCGGTGCGGCGCGGCGCCCCGGCCCGCTCCTTCTCGTGGAGGAGGCGCAGCCGGGCCGCCGCGTAGCCGCCGGGTGCCGGGTCCGGGGATGCGGATGCGGTGGTGGTGTCGGTGTGCGTCACCCGGCTGCCCCTTCCGTGCGTGGAGCCGTGCGGATCGTGGTGTCCGTTCAGAGGGCGTCCGGGCCGCGTTCGCCCGTACGGACCCTGACGGCGGTCTCGACGGGGACGCTCCAGACCTTGCCGTCGCCGATCTTGCCGGTGCGGGCGGCCTCGACGACGACGTCGATGAGCTGTTCGGCGTCCTCGTCCTCGACCAGGACCTCGACGCGGATCTTGGGGACGAGGTCGACGGTGTACTCGGCGCCCCGGTAGACCTCGGTGTGGCCGCGCTGGCGGCCGTAGCCGCTGGCCTCGGTGACGGTGAGGCCCTGGACGCCGAAGGCCTGGAGGGCCTCTTTGATCTCGTCGAGGCGGTGGGGCTTCACGACTGCGGTGATGAGCTTCATGCGTCCACCTTCTTGTTGGCCTGGGCGGCGGGTGCGGCCGGGGTGCGGCCGCCGGTCCGGGGGGCGGCTCCGCCGCCCGCGCCGCTGAAGTCGTACGCGGTCTCGGCGTGTTCGACCTGGTCGATGCCGGAGACCTCGTCGTCCTCGGCGACCCGCATCCCGATGGTCCTGTCGACGGCGAGGGCGAGGAGGGCGGAGACGACGAGGGAGTACGCGAGGACCGCGAGGACGCCGACGGCCTGCTTGCCGAGCTGGTCGAACCCGCCGCCGTAGAGGAGGCCCTTGGCGTCGGACTGGACGCCGCCGGTGGCGAAGAGGCCGACGAGCAGGGAGCCGATGACGCCGCCGACGAGGTGGACGCCGACGACGTCGAGGGAGTCGTCGTAGCCGAACCGGTACTTGAGGCCGACTGCCATGGCGCAGAGCACTCCGGCGATGGCGCCGACCGCGATGGCACCGAGCGGGCTGACGGCGCCGCCCGCCGGGGTGATGGCGACGAGTCCCGCGACGGCTCCGGAGGCGGCGCCCAGGGTGGTGAAGGAGCCGTGGCGGAGCTTCTCGTAGCCGAGCCAGGCGAGCATCGCGGCGCCGGTGGCGACCTGGGTGTTGACGAACATCACCGCGCCGACGCCGTCGTCGTTGCCGAGCCAGGAGCCGGCGTTGAAGCCGAACCAGCCGAACCAGAGCAGTCCGGCGCCGAGCATGACCAGCGGCAGGCTGTGCGGGCGCATCGGGTCCTTCCTGAAGCCGACGCGCTTGCCGATGACCAGGATCACGCCGAGTCCGGCGGCTCCGGCGTTGATGTGGACGGCGGTGCCGCCGGCGAAGTCGATGACGCCCATCTCGTACAGCCAGCCGCCGGCGCCCCAGACCCAGTGGGCGACCGGGAAGTAGACGACGGTGACCCACAGCGTGATGAACAGGGCCCAGGAGGTGAACTTGACCCGGTCGGCGAGGGCGCCGCTGATCAGGGCGGGGGTGAGGACGGCGAACATCAGCTGGAACACGGCGAAGACGTAGACCGGGATGGTGTAGCCGTCCCAGAGTTCGGTGACGCCGATCCCGCTGAGGCCGACGAAGTCCGGGCTCCAGCCGATGACGGAGCCGGTGTCGGTGCCGAAGGCGAGGCTGAACCCGTAGAGCACCCACAGGACCGAGACGATCCCGAGGCCGATGAAGCTCATCATCAGCATGTTGAGGGTGCTCTTGACGCGGACCATGCCTCCGTAGAAGAAGGCGAGGGCCGGGGTCATGAGCATCACCAGGGCTGAGCAGATGAGCATGAAGCCCGTGTTGGCGGCGGACAGCGTCGGGGCGTCTGCGGCAAGTGTCGTGATGCCTGGGGGCATCGGCGTCTCCTCGTCGTCGGTGCGGTGCGGCTGGGTGACGAGAGTCGCGCGGTGCCGTTTCGGCCGGTGCGCCGTGATGTTTCGCCGCAGTGACGAAGGGGAGCGACGTGTTACGTCCCCATGAAGCGCGGGTGGCGCGTCCACGGGGACCGGCCACGGCGATCACCCGGTGACCTGGCAATGGGGGGAGCCGAAGTCGGTCTGTGCTGGGTGATCGTCGTGGCCGGGGTATACGGGGCCCGTGGTGGCCGGGTCAGACGGCTTCCACGGTTTCGGGCAGTTGCTCGATGAGGAGTTCGGTGAGCCGGGCGACCTCGGGGACGTCCCCGTAGTCGCGGGCGGCGGTGTCCACGGTCTTGCGCAGCCGGGTGTTGACGCGCTCGGAGCGGACCTTCTTGGCGACGCGCAGCGCCTGCTCGGCCGGCACCGTGCACTCCTCGGGCTCGCCCTTGAGCAGATGCACGGTGGCGAGGCCGATGAGGTTGAGGGCGTAGGAGCGCTGGTGCTCGTCGTCCTCGCCGAAGAGCTGGACGGCCCGCCGCATGACGGGCTCGGCGAGCGAGGCGTACGTGGGGCTGCGGCCCGCCACGTAGGCGAGGTCCCGGTACGAGTGGCTGTTCTCGCCGTTCAGCTCCGCCTCGGAGAAGAAGCGGATCCAGTCGGGCTCGGGCTCGCCGTCGACCCCGGCGTCCAGGAAGGTGTCCTCGGCCATCCGGACCGCCCGCTTGCACTTGCTGGGCTGGCCCATGTTGGCGTAGGCGCGGGCTTCCATCGCGTACAGCATGGCCTGGGTGCGCGCGGTCGCGCAGTCGCGGCTGCCGTACTGGGCGAGGTGGATCAGCTCCAGGGCGTCGTCCGGGCGGCCGAGGTGGATCATCTGGCGGCTCATGCTGGACAGCACGTACGAGCCGAGCGGCTTGTCGCCGGCCTCCTTGGCGGCGTGCAGCGCGAGCACGAAGTACTTCTGGGCGGTGGGCTGGAGGCCCACGTCGTAGCTCATCCAGCCCGCCAGCTCGGCCAGTTCGGCGGCGCAGCGGAACAGGCGCTTGGAGGTGGCGGCCGGCTGCGGCTCCTGGAGCAGGTCGGTGACCTCGTGGAGCTGGCCGACGACGGCCTTGCGGCGCAGTCCGCCGCCGCACTGCGCGTCCCACTGGCGGAACATCGCGGTGGTGGATTCCAGCAGGTCCAGTTCGGGGCCGGAGAGCCTGGAGGGGCGGCGGGACGCGGCGGGTTCCGGTTCGGCGGCGGGGGCGGCCACGACGGGCACCAGCCAGCGCTGCATGGGCTCGATGAGGGCGGGTCCGGCGGCGAGGGCGAGGGAGCTGCCGAGGAAGCCGCGCCGGGCGAGCATCAGATCGCTGCGGGAGAACTCGCTGAGCAGGGCGACGGTCTGCGGACCCGCCCAGGGCAGGTCCACCCCGGCTACGGAGGGTGCCTGGTGCGGGGTGCGCAGGCCGAGGTCCTCGACGGCGACGACGCTGCCGAAGCGCTCGGAGAACAGCTCGGACAGGATGCGCGGGATGGGCTCGCGCGGCTGCTCGCCGTCGAGCCAGCGCCGTACGCGGGAGGTGTCGGTGCTGACGTGGTGGGCGCCCATCTGGCGCGCCCGCCGGTTCACCTGTCGCGCCAGCTCGCCCTTCGACCAGCCGCTGCGCACGAACCACGAGCCCAATTGCTCGTTCGGGCGCTTGCCGGCATTCGTCTCGCCTGCGCCGCTGCCACTCACTGGAACGCCCCCATCCCGCCGAATCCTGTCGCGCGAAGCACTGTCAGAACGCCGCGAACTCATGTTTCCCGTACGGGCGTTGCGCCCGATCGAACAGAAAATCGGGATGCCTGCGGCATACCCGTGGGCGCACATACTTCCATGGTTCGTGTACCGACGGTAATCCTACGATCACCGGCTCCGCGAGGCCCTTTGCGCAATCGCCACCATTCGCCACCCCTTCGATTGAACGCCACCGGCGCGGGTCGCGATTCACTGGACCGGGCGATCGGTACGGGCGCGAGGAAGCGTCCGGGGGCGCGCGGGCGGTCGCACGCTCCGCTTCGTAACCACCGGCGAGCCGGACCCGTTGGAGGGGGCATGGGCTTCACGATCGGCATCCGCGAACTGCGTACCGGTGCGCGGCGGCGTGCCCGTGCCACCACCGGGATCACGGAGGTGGCGGAGTACACCGGGCTGTGGGGCTGGGCCGTCGTGCCGGGCGCCCGCGTCTCGGGCGGCGTCTGCTCCTGCGGGGACGGCGGCTGCCCCGCTCCGGGCGCGCATCCGCTGGGCTTCGCGCGGGAGGTGCCGGCCGGGGCCACGCTCGACGCGGTGGCGCGCGCCTGGGCCGAGGTGCCGGGCGCCGCGGTGCTGCTCCCCGCGGGCCGCTCGTTCGACGTGCTGGACGTGGCGGAGGCGGCCGGGCGCCGGGCCCTGGTGCGGATGGAGCGGATGGGGCTGCCGCTGGGCCCGGTCGCGGTGACCCCGCGGGGCCGGGCGCAGTTCTTCGTCGCGCCGGGTGCCGCCGACGAGCTGCCGGGGCTGCTGTACCGGATGGGCTGGGACGACGCGGGGCTGGATCTGCGGGCGCTCGGGCGCGGCAGCCACATCACCGCGCCGCCCTCCGACTGCGGCGGGCACGGCCCGGTGCGCTGGCTGCGGCCGCCCGGTCTGGACGGGGCGGCTCCGCCCGAGGCGCGGCTGCTCCTCGGCACCCTGGCGTATCTGTGCCACCGCTGGGCGGCGCCGCTCGGCTGAGCCGCGTACCGGCCCCGTTCCGGCGCCCCCGAGGGCGGTCCCGTACCGGTTTCGGAACGGCCGTGGGCCCGGCCATGCGGCCGGGCCCACGGGTGGCTGTGCCGGAAGGGGTCAGTCCCCGATCAGGGCGTCCACGAACGCCTCCGGCTCGAACGGGGCGAGGTCGTCCGGACCCTCGCCGAGTCCGACGAGCTTGACCGGGACGCCCAGCTCGCGCTGGACGGCGATCACGATGCCGCCCTTGGCGGTGCCGTCGAGCTTGGTCAGGACGATGCCGGTGATGTCCACGACCTCGGCGAAGACCCGCGCCTGCACCAGGCCGTTCTGGCCGGTCGTGGCGTCCAGGACGAGCAGGACCTCGTCGAGCGGGCCGTGCTTCTCGACGACCCGCTTGACCTTGCCCAGCTCGTCCATCAGGCCGGTCTTGGTGTGCAGCCGGCCGGCGGTGTCGATGAGCACCACGTCGGCGCCCTCGGCGATGCCCTCCTTGACGGCGTCGAAGGCGATGGACGCCGGGTCGCCGCCCTCGGGGCCGCGTACGGTGCGGGCGCCGACGCGCTCGCCCCAGGTCTGGAGCTGGTCGGCGGCGGCGGCGCGGAAGGTGTCGGCCGCGCCGAGCACGACGCTGCGGCCGTCCGCGACGAGCACGCGGGCCAGCTTGCCGGTGGTGGTGGTCTTGCCGGTGCCGTTGACCCCGACGACCATCACGACGCCGGGGGTCTCCAGCCCGCCCTCCGTCTGCACGGCGCGGTCGAGGTCGGTGCCGAGCTGGGTGAGCAGCTCCTCGCGCAGCAGGGCGCGCAGCTCCTCGGGGGTGCGGGTGCCGAGCACCCGGACGCGCTCGCGGAGGCGCTCGACCAGCTCCTGGGTGGGGGCGACGCCGACGTCGGCGGTCAGGAGGGTGTCCTCGATCTCCTCCCAGGTGTCCTCGTCCAGGTTGTCCCGGGACAGGAGGGTGAGGAGCCCCTTGCCGAGGGTGTTCTGCGAGCGGGCGAGGCGGGCCCGGAGCCGGACGAGCCGGCCCGCGGTGGGCTCGGGGACGTCGAGCGCGGGGGCGGCGGGCGCCTCCGGCTCCACGGGCTGCGGCGCGGCCTCGGCGGGCGGGGCCGAGACGTCCTCGGCGGTGCGGCGCGATTCCTCGCGCGGCTCTTCGGTCTCCTCACCGGCACGGGGCTCGGCGGGAGGTGTGAGGGTCGGCGTGCTCGACGGCGTCGGGGGCAGCTGCTTCTTCTTGCGGCTGCTGACCACGAGCCCGCTGATCACGCCGACCGCGACCAGGGCGATGACTACAGCAAGGATGACGAATTCCATAACCCACCCAGTATCGGTCACCCGCTCCGGCAAGCGGGGAACGGTCAGCCCATCTCCTCCAGCGCCTTGCCCTTCGTCTCCTTCACGAACTTCAGGACGAACGGGATCGAGAGCGTGGCGAAGCAGGCGTAGATGATGTACGTGCCCGACAGGTTCCAGTCGGCGAGGCTCGGGAAGCTCGCGGTGATCGCCCAGTTGGCGATCCACTGTGCGGAGGCGGCGACGCCGAGCGCGGCGGCCCGGATGCGGTTGGGGAACATCTCGCCGAGGAAGACCCAGACCACGACACCCCACGACAGGGCGAAGAAGAGCACGAACACATGGGCGGCGACCAGCGCGACCGCGCCCTGTGCGGTCGGCAGCTTGCCGTCCACCAGATCGGCGGAGAAGGCCCACGCCTCGAAGGCCAGCGCGACCGCCATGCCGCAGGAGCCGACGAGGGCGAGCGGGCGGCGGCCGACCCGGTCCACCAGGATCATCGCGATGACCGTACCGATGATGTTGACGATCGACGTGGTGAACGACCAGAAGAACGAGTCGGTCGGGTCGATGCCCACGGACTGCCAGAGCGTCGCCGAGTAGTAGAACGCCACGTTGATGCCGACGAGCTGCTGGAACACCGAGAGGCCGATGCCGACCCAGACGATGGGAAGGAAGCCGAAACGGCTGCCGAGCAAATCCTTGAAGGTGGACTTGTGCTCGCGGCGCATCGCGGTCTCGATCTCCGCCACCCGCGCGTCGAGGTCGACGCCCGTGCCCTCGACCTCTTCGAGGATCTTCCGGGCCCGGTCCCGCTTGCCCACCGAGAGCAGGAAGCGCGGGGACTCCGGAATCGCGAAGGAGAGCAGCCCGTAGAGGACGGCGGGCACCACCATCACGCCGAGCATCCACTGCCAGGCCTCCAGCCCGCCGATCTTCCCGCGCTGGTCGCCGTCCGCGATCTGCAGGATGCCGTAGTTGACGAGCTGGGAGATGGCGATGCCGATGACGATCGCGGCCTGCTGGAAGGAGCCGAGCCGGCCCCGGTAGGCGGGCGGCGAGACCTCGGCGATGTAGGCCGGGCCGATCACCGAGGCCATGCCGATCGCGAAGCCGCCGATGATGCGCCACATCGCCAGGTCCCAGAGCGCGAACGGGAGCGCGGAGCCCACGGCGCTGATGGTGAACAGGACGGCGGCGATCTGCATGCAGCGGATACGCCCGATGCGGTCGGCGATCCGGCCGGCCGTGGCGGCCCCGATCGCGCAGCCGATCAGGGCGATGGCGATCACCTGGGCAAGGGTGCCGGAGCCGATGTCGTAGCGGTGCCGGATCGCCTCGACAGCGCCGTTGATCACGGAGCTGTCGTAGCCGAACAGAAAGCCGCCCATGGCGGCGGCCGCGGTGATGAAGATGACATGACCGAGGTGGTCCGGATGGGCCGTACGGGCCCCGGAACCCGGTTCAGGTCCTTGCGGTGCACTGCTCACGTAAGACCTCCCTGGGGCCGGGCGCCGCGGCATCGGACATGGGTGAACTGCTCTCAAGTGGCGCACATCTTCGGCCCCGCCACCACTCGGCTACCCCGGCCCTCAGCGAAGACGCTGGCTGATCACCTTCGAGACGCCGTCCCCCTGCATCGACACCCCGTACAGCGCGTCGGCGACCTCCATCGTCCGCTTCTGATGGGTGATCACGATGAGCTGCGAGCTCTCCTGGAGCTCCTCCATGATCCGGATCAGCCGCTGGAGGTTGGTGTCGTCGAGCGCCGCCTCGACCTCGTCCATCACATAGAACGGGCTCGGCCTCGCCTTGAAGATGGAGACCAGCAGCGCCACCGCCGTCAGCGACCGCTCGCCACCGGACAGCAGGGAGAGTCGCTTGACCTTCTTGCCCGGCGGCCGGGCCTCCACGTCCACACCGGTGGTGAGCATGTGGTCGGGGTCGGTCAGGATCAGCCGCCCCTCACCACCGGGGAACAGCCGTGAGAAGACGCCCTCGAACTCGCGTGCCGTGTCCCGGTACGCCTCGGTGAAGACCTGCTCGACCCGCTCGTCCACCTCCTTGACGACCTGGAGGAGATCGGCGCGCGTCTTCTTCAGGTCCTCCAGCTGCTCGGAGAGGAACTGGTGCCGCTCCTCCAGGGCCGCGAACTCCTCCAGGGCGAGGGGATTCACCTTCCCGAGTTGCTGATACGCCCGTTCGGCCGACCTGAGCCGCTTCTCCTGCTCGGCCCGCACGAACGGCCGCGGCCGGTTGCGCGGATGCTCCGGGTCCTCGGGCAGTTCCTCGCCCTCGGCGGGCGGGGACGGCGGCACCGGCTGCTCCGGCCCGTACTCCGCGACCAGCCCGGCCGGTTCGACGCCCAGCTCCTCCAGCGCCTTCGCCTCCAACTGCTCCATCCGCAGCCGCTTCTCGGCCCCGAGCACCTCGCCCCGGTGCACCGAGTCCGTCAGCTTGTCCAGCTCCGCCTTGAGATCCCGGCCCCGCAGCCGCTCGGCCGCCAGCTCCCGTTCCCGCTCGCCCTTCGACGCCTCGGCCGCCGCCCGCTCCCGCTCCGCCCGTACGACGGACACCTCGACATGGGCCAGCAACTGGCGGGCGCCCGACGCCACCGCCGCGGCCACCTCCGCCTCGTGCCGCAACCGGGCGCGGCGCCGCTCGGCCCGTGCCCGCGCCTCGCGCTCGGCACGCGCGGCCCGGTCCAGCGAGTCGGCACGCCCGGCGAGCGCCTTGACGCGCTCCTCATGGGTACGGACCTGGAGGCGGGCCTCCATCTCGGTCTGGCGGGCGTTGGCCCCGTCGGCCGCGAGCCGGTCGCGCACGGCGGTGTCCGGTTCGTCGTCGGCGCCGTCCCCGGCCGCCTCCTCGGCCACGAGCAGCCGTTCGGCCAGCTCCTCGGCCTCTTCGGTGGCGTGCTCCAGGGCCTCCTGGGCGCGGGCGGCCGACGCGTCCATGCGCTCGGCCTCACCGGCGGCGCCCCGTGCCTGGCCGGCCAGCCGTCCGAGCTGCTGGGCCACCCCGGACCGCTCCCGCTCGGCGGCCCTCCTGCGCTCCCCCAACTCCTCGACGAGCGCCGCCGCCGCAGTCCGCCGCCCGGCCGCGATCCGCTGTGCCTCGGCCAGTTCGGCGCACCGCACGGCCAGGCCGGACAGCTCGGCGGCCGCCTCGTCCACGGACGCCCGGACCTCCAGCAGGCTGGGCGCTCCGGCGGACCCGCCGTGCGCGAAGTGGGCGGAGAGCAGGTCGCCCTCGGCGGTGACCGCGGTCAGTCCGGGGTGGGCGGCGATCAGGTCCTCGGCGTCCTCCAGGGTGGGCACGACCACCATGTCCCGGACGAGCCGGTGGACGGCGGCCAGCAGTTCGGCGGGGCCGCCGACCAGTTCGGCGACGGCGGGGGTGCCGGCCGGTGCCACGGGCCGGGGTGCGCCGTCATCGGCCCGGCGCACCCCGCCGAGAAGCAGGGAGGCGCGGCCGGCGTCCTGTTTGCGCAGCAGCCGGATCGCCTCGGCCGCCGTGGCCGGGTCGGTCACCGCGACCGCGTCCGCCGCGGCGCCCAGTGCCGCCGCCACCGCGACCTCGTGGCCCGGCGCCACCGTCAGCAGTTCGGCGGCCGGGCCCAGCAGTCCCCTGAGCCGGTCGCGGGCCCCGAGCAGCGCCCCCGTGCCGTCCTTGCGCCGCAGCCCGAGGGCGAGCGCGTCGTGCCGGGCGGCGACGGCGGCGCGCTGCCGTTCGGCGGCGGTGGCCTCCTCGCGGGCGCGGGAGAGCTCCGCCTCGGCCTCCTTCAGCTCGCGCCGGGCCGCCTCGTGCCGTTCGCCGAGTTCGGTGTCGCCGGCGTCCATGCCGTCGACCTCGGCCTTCAGCTGCTCGTACTCCTCCTGGGCGGTGACGGCCCGCTCCCGCGCCTCGTCGCGCGAGGCGGACAGGCGGTCGATCTCCGCCTGGGCCGAACCGGCGCGGCTGCGGGCGGCGTTGACCTGGCCGTTGAGCCGGGCGAGGCCCTCGCGGCGGTCGGCGAGCGCGCGGGCGGCGTCCTTGAGCCGGCGTTCCTCGGCCGCCAGCGCGTTCTCCAGCTCCTGGCGGTGGGCGGCGGTGTCGTCCAGGGCGTGTTCGGCGGCCTCCAGGGCGGCGGTCAGCTCGGCCTCCTGCTCGCGGATGCGGGCGGCCTCGCGTTCCAGGTCCTCGGGGTCGCGGCCGCGGCGCTCCTCCTCGGGCGGGGCGGTGGCGCTCTTGACCCGGGCGTCGGCCAGCGAGATCGTGCCGCGCACCCGTTCGGCCAGCTGCGAGAGCTCGTACCAGGTCTGCTGGGCGCGCTGGAGCCGGGGGGCGAGCCGGCGCACCTGGTCCTCCAGTCCGGCCTCGTGGGCGAGGGCGGCTCCGAGTTCCGTCTCGGCGGCCTCCCGGCGCCGCTTGAGCGCGGCCTCGTCGGCGATCTCGCTCCGCAGGGCGGTGCGCAGGGCGACCAGGTCGTCGGCGAGGAGGCGCAGCCGGGCGTCGCGCAGGTCGGCCTGGATGACGGCGGCCCGGCGGGCCACGGCGGCCTGCCGGCCGAGCGGCTTGAGCTGGCGGCGCAGTTCGTCGGTGAGGTCCTGGACCCTGGCGAGGTTGGCGCCCATCGCGTCCAGCTTCCGCAGCGCCTTCTCCTTGCGCTTGCGGTGCTTGAGGACGCCGGCCGCCTCCTCGATGAAGGCGCGGCGTCCCATCGGGTCGGCGTGCAGGACGGAGTCGAGCTGGCCCTGTCCGACGATGACGTGCATCTCGCGGCCGATGCCGGAGTCGGAAAGGAGTTCCTGGATGTCGAGGAGGCGGCAGGTGTCGCCGTTGATCTGGTATTCGCTGCCGCCGTTGCGGAACATGATCCGCGTAATGGTGACTTCGGCGTACTCGATGGGCAGGGCGCCGTCGGAATTGTCGATCGTCAGCGAGACCTCGGCGCGGCCCAGCGGTGGCCGGCCGGTGGTCCCGGCGAAGATCACGTCCTCCATCTTGCCGCCGCGCAGGGATTTCGCGCCCTGTTCCCCCATGACCCAGGAGAGCGCGTCCACCACATTGGATTTACCCGACCCGTTGGGCCCGACGACGCAGGTGATTCCGGGTTCGAAACGCAGGGTCGTGGCGGAGGCGAACGACTTGAAACCGCGCAGGGTCAGGGCCTTGAGGTGCACGCCGCCGGACTCTACCTTTCGCTCTCGGTTTCACCGATGAAGGTGCAGGGCACATCAGACGGTAAGGGAAGGGGTGTAAGTCCGGGCGGGAGCTGCGCGGGGCGGTACGAGGGGCGGGGAGAAAAGAAAGAAGGGACGCCGAAGCGTCCCCTGTGATTCCATGGGCCAGTGGTCGCCGCACACATGCCCGGTCGCGCGGCATGCGTCTTGCGTGCGGCGTGCGTTACTGGATCGACGGTGCGTTACGGGATCGACGGGCCCGGCCGGACTCGGTGGGCCCGGTCACTCGGCGAGCCCGGTCAGGTGAGCGCCGGCTCCGCCTGGGGTACGTCGATGTCCATGCTGTCGAGCAGCGACTGGTGCTGGGCGGCGGCGTTGAGCGCGTCGTTCTCCTGCTGAATCCGGACGAGCTCGGATTCGAGGTCCTGGACGCGCTGCTGAAGCCGTCGCATCTCGGCGAGGAGTCGCGGGTCGGAACCGCCGACGTAACCGAGAAGCGCCTTTGCCATGATGGATGGTCCTCCACAATGAGTGACCGACCGATGCGGTGTGGGTCGTGAGGGATCGCACCCGCGGTGCTCGGCAGTGCTCTGTGTCACTGCTGTTCTGCTGCCTACCAGCTCTACCGAACAGCTAAGGTGCGCGGGGTTTTCAGAGTCTCACCAAAAAGTTTGACGGTCAACACGATCACACCCTGCGGAGCCGGGCGCCCCTGGGGCACACGGCTCGACGATCATGTGGTGCGACTCCTCCACGGGGCCCTCGCGGGCGGGGAGATCATCCGTTGGGCGGCAGCCTGACACGCCGGTCGAATCTTGGCAACCATCCGAACATTCCGCAGGTCATTTCGGGTGCGGGCGCGGCGGGGGCCCGTGCCGTCACCCCGCGCCGCGCATCGAACACGGGCCGAACACGGACCCTTTCCGCAGCCGGATTCCGGGGGCTCTCAGCGGATCGCGAATCCGTCGTATCCCCCGCGCGGCGTGTCCCATATCTCAGTGACACCGTCCACGCGGCCGGGTGTGTCGTCGGAGCGCAGCCAGTCCAGGAGACGGTGGCAATTCTCACGCCGGCCCTCCGCCACGACCTGTACCCGGCCGTCGTCGAGATTGAGGGCGAAACCGGTGAGGCCGCCGATCTCCAAAGCGTTTGCCCTGGTGAACCAGCGGAACCCTACTTGCTGTACTCGGCCGCGTACCCAAGCGGTGAGTCGTACATCTTCGTTCATGCCCGAACGCTATCCGTCGAATTGCTCGCGGAGCACTTCCCGGCGAATCCCCATGGCGTACAGTCCCCTCGCACAAGCCTCACTCGTACGGGTGAGCGTGGTGGCGTCGAAAACGACGTCCAGGTCGTCAGAAGGGCACAGCAGATGGGACGCCATCGACGCGGCGGCGCAGCTCCCGCCGCTGGGGAACAGGCCGAGGGGGCCGCGGGCCGGAACGCGGCGGCGGGTCGCAGGAAGCGGTCGGCGCTCCCCGTGCGCACCGGGCTGATAGGTGTCTCGACGGCCCTGGCCGTCGGAGCGGTCGCCGTGGCCTCGGGTCTGCTGCCCGGCGGCGACGGCCACACCGTGAGCGGTGGTCCGACCGCCGACCAGGTGCGTTCGCAGGCCGCGCCGGATCTGCTCACCCAGGGCGGCGTCACCGCATCGCCCAGCGATCGTGCTTCCGCTTCGGCCCCGGCCAGCCGAAGCACCGACCGCGCCTCCGCGCCCAAGAAGTCGGGTTCTGCCTCGCCGGACTCGTCGAAGCCGGCCTCGCCCAGCGCCTCCCGCCCGGCCTCCGATTCGCATTCCGCTTCGGCCGGTCCCTCGAAGACCGCGGCCGGAAAGAAGGCCGCCTCCGGGAAGAAGACCACCGGCGGGAAGAAGGCCACCGGCGGGGAGAAGGCCGCGTCCGGGAAGAAGGAGTCGGCCCGGCCCTCCTCCTCCACCGCCGCGAAGGCCCCGGCCACCGCGGTCACCCGGAGCACGGCGCCCGCCGCCCCGAAGTCCTCGGCCCCGGCCCCGTCGAAGAGCAGCACACCGACCGCCACCGCCACCTCCGCCCGGGCGGCCATCCTGGCCCTCGTCAACGAGGAGCGCGGCAAGGTCGGATGCAGCCCGGTGACGGCGAGCTCGTCCCTGGCCTCGCTGGCCCAGCGCTTCAGCGACGACATGGCCGCGCGTGGCTTCTTCGGCCACACCGACCCGGACGGCAGGACCCCCTGGGACCGGGCCGCGGCGGCCGGCATATCGGGGCTCGGGGGCGAGAACATCGCCCGCGGCCAGACCGACGCGCAGGCCGTGATGGATGCCTGGATGAACAGCGACGGTCACCGGGCAAACATTCTCAATTGCGATTACAAGACGCTCGGCGTCGGCGTCCACTTCGGCGCCGGCGGCCCCTGGTGGACCCAGGACTTCGGCTTCTGAGTCATGTCCGCGGCGGGCGCTGGCAGCGGGGGCAGTAGTAGCTGGACCGGTTCATCCAGGGGCGCCGTGCCATCGCCGTACCGCAGCGGTGGCAGGGCTCGCCCTCGCGGCCGTAGGCGTCGAGCGACCGGTCGAAGTAGCCCGACTCGCCGTTGACGTTCACATAGAGGCTGTCGAAGCTGGTGCCGCCCTGGGCCAGGGCCGCGTTCATCACGTCGCGGACGTGGCCCAGCAGCTCGGCCGACTTGGGGCGGGTGAGGGTCGCGGTCGGCCGGTCGTAGTGCAGCCGGGACCGCCACAGCGCCTCGTCCGCGTAGATGTTGCCGACGCCGCTGATCAGCGACTGGTCGAGCAGGGCGCGCTTGATCGTGGTGCGGCGCAGTCGCAGCGCGGTGTGGAAGGCGGCGTCGTCGAAAGCCGGGTCCAGCGGGTCGCGGGCAATGTGCGCGATGACGTCGGGCAGCCCGTCCGGGGTGTTCTCGTGGAGCGAGAGCCCGCCGAAGGTGCGCTGGTCCACGAAACGCAGCTCGGTGCCGACGGCGTCGGCGAACCTGATTCTGATCCGCAGATGCTTCTCGTCGGACGCCCCCTCGGGCTGTACGAGGAGCTGGCCGCTCATGCCCAGGTGGCCCAGGAGCGAGCCGGCCGCCCCGTCCAGCGGCACCCACAGATACTTGCCGCGCCGCATCGCCGTTCCGAACCGGGCCCCGGTGAGCCGGGCCGCGAAGTCCACGCCGCCCGCGAGATGGCGGCGGACCGCGCGCGGATGCAGCACCTCGACCTCACCGGCGGTCCGTCCGGCGACCCAGCGCTCCAGACCTCGGCGGACGACTTCGACCTCGGGCAGTTCGGGCACGGGAAGGCTCCTGGAACGAAGGGCGTACGGGGAAGAGGGAAGGACGTACGGGAAAAGGGAGAACCCCCCGGCGCGCGGTGGCGCCGGGGGGTTCTCCGCAGGTCAGGCCGGAGCGACGTCCGTGGACTGCGCGGGGTCGGCAGGGGTGTCGGCGGCCCCTCCGTCGGCAACGGCATTCGCCGCGGCCTCCCGTGCTTCCGCGGCGGCGCTGATCTCGCGCCAGGCGGACTCGGCCGCCTGCTGCTCCGCTTCCTTCTTGCTACGGCCGGTGCCGGTGCCGTACGAGACACCACCGACGCGGGCGGCAGCAGTGAAGGTCTTCTCGTGGTCCGGGCCGGTTTCCGTGACGAGGTACTCGGGGACTCCGAGGCTCTCGCTCGCGGTCAGCTCCTGGAGGCTGGTCTTCCAGTCCAGGCCGGCACCGAGGTTCGAGGACCTGTCGATCAGCGGGTCGAAGAGCCGGTGCACCAGCTCCGACGCCGCGTCCAGGCCCTGATCGAGATAGACCGCGCCGATCACCGCTTCCAGGGTGTCGGCGAGGATGGACGCCTTGTCCCGGCCGCCCGTGCCCTCTTCACCGCGGCCGAGCCGGATGAAGGAGCCGAGTTCGAGGCCGCGGCCCACTTCCGCCAGTGCGCGCGAGTTGACCACCGCGGCCCGAAGCTTGGCCAGCTGGCCTTCGGGCAGATCGGGGTGGGTGCGGTACAGCGTGTCCGTGACCACCAGGCCGAGCACGGAGTCCCCGAGGAACTCCAGCCGCTCGTTGGTGGGCAGACCGCCGTTCTCGTACGCGTACGAACGGTGGGTCAGCGCACGCACCAGAAGGGCGGACTCGAGTTGGTACCCGAGCCGCCCTTCCAGAAGCGTGTGGGACGAGGCTGTGTTGACGTTGTCTGCCTGCTTCTTGGCGTGGGACAACTCAGACATCGGGCCTCTCACCAGCCGCTCAGACCTCGAGGACCTGGCGCTTGTTGTACGTGCCGCAGCTGGGGCACGCGATGTGCTGCAGCTTCGGCTCCTGGCAGCGCTCGCACGAAACCAGGGTGGGGACCGCAGCCTTCCACTGCGACCGGCGGTGGCGCGTGTTGCTGCGCGACATCTTCCGCTTCGGAACAGCCACGGCTACTTCTCCTGCTTCTTGTCGACGCCGGGTGCGGCGCCGCCCATGTTGTCCTTCTCGCCGTCCTGAATGGTCTCGGCGAGTCCTTGCAGTGCCGCCCAACGAGCGTCGACGGCATCGTGATGGTGGCCGGGATTCTCGTCCAGCCTGACCCCGCACTCGGAGCACAGACCGGCACAGGATTCCTTGCACACCGGCTGCATCGGCAGTGCGAGCACCACCGCATCACGCAGCACCGGTTCGAGGTCGAACAGGCCGTCCTCGAGGAAAAGCCTGTCCTCGTCGTCCTCGGCGTCGTCGGCCGGGTCCGCGGGCTTGCCGTGGTTCCGGTCGTCGGCGTCAGGGTACGAGAACATCTCCTGGAAGTCCGCCTCGACCTCGCGGTTCAGCGGCTCCAGACACCTTACGCACTCCCCCTCGACCGTCGCACGGGCGGTCCCGGTGACGAGCACGCCCTCCATGACGGATTCGAGGCGGAGGTCCAGCTCCACCGGGGCACCTTCCGGCACTCCGATGACGCCGCCGATGCCGAGATCGGCGGGGGCGTCCGCGGTGCGGGTCAGCCGCCTCATGGCACCCGGACGCCGGCCCAGCTCGTGTGTGTCGAACACGAGGGGGTTTCGGTGGTCGAGGTGGCCGTTCAGGGCTTCTCCTGCTTTCGGATCGAACGCGTCACGCGTGGTGGGAGGGACCGACCGGTCCGGAGTCGAAGCGGGCAGCCGGGATCGCGGACATACGCGCGACCGAAGAGCCAGGATACTGGACACACCGCCCAGCTCCCAATCCGGGCCCGAACGGTCCCCGTGAGGGGTCAGCGGCCCTGTTCGTAGCGGCGCAGCTGGTCCAGGTCGATCATGCTGGTGTCGAAGAGGCTGGTCTCGTCCAGGGCGGCCTCGCCGTGCTGCGGAGCGGACTGCTGGGCGGGCTGCTGGGGCTGGACCGGCTGCTGCCAGGCGTCGTAGCCCTGCTGCTGGTACGCGGCGTACGGGTCGGGCTGCTGCTGGTAGCCGTAGACGTCCTGCTGGGGCTGGTCCTGGTAGCCGTAGCCCCGGTCGTACTGCGGCTCCGGCTGCGCGCCGTACTGCGGCTCGGGCTGGTGCGGGATCGGGAGCGGCTGCGGGGCGGCGACCTCGGCCAGTCCGGCCCAGTGGTCCTCGTCGCTGGTGTGGCCCTGGTCACCGGCCGCGTCCTGGGCGGCGATGTGCGCGCCCAGCTCGTCGGTGGCGACCCGGCCGTGCAGCTTCTGCCGGCCCCGGCCGACCGCCTCCAGCGTCTTGGCGAGCACCGCCTCGAAGGCGCCCAGCTTGGTGTCCACGTACGCGTCGGCGCGGCTGCGCAGGGTGTCCGGGTCGGTGCTGCGCTCGGGGGCCTCGGCGAAGTCGGGGTCCTCGTAGCCCTGCTCGTCGTAGCCCTGGCCCCGTCCGAGCAGCTTCTCGCGGCCCCGGTCGACGGAGCCGATGGTCTTGGTGAGGACGACCTCGAAGTTGGCGAGCTTGCTGTCGACGTACTCGTCGGCCTCGGCCCGGACCTCGTCGGCCTCCTTGCGGGCCTCGGCGAGGATGCGGTCGGCCTCCGCCTGGGAGTGCCGGGCGACCTCGGTCCCGGCGATCAGGGCGGTGCGCTCGGCGCGGGCGTTCTCGATGATGCGGCCGGCCTCCTGGCGGGCCTGTTCGACGAGCTGCTCGTGGCCGCCGATGACCTCCGCGGCCTGGGCGAGCGAGCCGGGCAGGGCGTCGCGCACCTCTTCGAGCATCGCGAGCAGTTCGGCGCGGTTGACCACGCAGGACGCCGACATGGGCATGGACCGGGCGTTCCCGACCGTCGCGACGATCTCGTCGAGCTTCTTCTGCACGTCCACCGTGTGCTCGCCACTCTCTACTGCCGGTTGGAGACGGACGGGACGACTGTACGGCCAGTCGGCTCCCGCCCGACACCCGCGGCCGGTACGCCTGACGTTCCGTCAGTGGTTCAGCGCTCGGCGAGCCGTGCGGTGAGGGCCTCCCCGACGACCGGCGGCAGCAGGTGCGAGACGTCGCCGCCCCAGGCCGCGACCTCCTTGACCAGCGAGGACGACAGGAAGCTGTAGGTCGGGTTGGTCGGCACGAAGAGCGTTTCGACGCCGGTGAGCCCGTTGTTCATCTGGGCCATCTGGAGTTCGTAGTCGAAGTCGCTGACGGCCCGCAGGCCCTTCACGATCGCCGGGATGTCGTGCTGCTTGCAGAAGTCGACGAGGAGGCCGTGGAAGGACTCGACCCGGACGTTGTCGAACTCGGCGGTGACCTGGCGGATGAGGTCGATCCGCTCGTCGACCGTGAAGAGGCCCTTCTTGGACTGGTTGATCATCACCGCGATGTGTACGACGTCGTACAGCTTCGAGGCGCGGCCGATGATGTCGAGATGTCCGTTGGTGATGGGGTCGAAGGACCCGGGGCATACGGCGCGGCGCAACTTGATTTCCTCGCTCTCCGGTCCGGTCATCGTGCGTCTTCGCACGTAGCGGCGGCGCGACCGTACCAAAGGGTTCCCTCGCCGTAGCGGCGGGCCCGCAACGGCTCGAAACCCTTGGGCCAGCTGAATTCTCCGCCCCTGGTGCTGCGTTCCACGGTGACGAGCGCGTCGTCCGCGAGCCACCCCTGGGCACGGAGTGTGAGCAGTATCTCGCCAAGATCGTCGTCGGTGACGGCGTACGGCGGGTCGAGGAAGACCACGTCGTACGGGGCGGCCGGCGCCGGGCCCGTCACGATCTGTTCGGCTTTGCCGCCGCGGACCTCGGCGCCGGGCAGGCCGAGGGTGCGGGCGTTGTCCCGGACGGTGCGCAGGGCCTTGGCGTCGGCCTCCACGAGCAGGGCGTGGGCGGCACCGCGGGAGAGCGCTTCGAGGCCGACGGCGCCGGAGCCGGCGTAGAGGTCGGCGATCCGGATGCCGTCCAGGGTGCCGAGGAGCGCCTGCCAGGTGGAGAACAGGCCCTCGCGCGCGCGGTCGGATGTGGGCCGGGTGCCGGTGCCGGGCGGGACGGCCAGGCGGCGTCCGCCGGCCACGCCTGCGATCACGCGGGTCATGGGTGACTGGTCCTCGGGTCGGGTCGGGGCTGCGCGCGGGGTGCCGCGGGCGCCGTGGCTCCACGATATGGCGTGTGCGGGGCCCGGGCGCTTCGGGCTCACCCCTTGTCGAGGTACTCCTCGCGCTCCTTGTCCAGCAGGGCGTCCAGGGCGGTGCGCAGTTCGGGCAGGCGGTCCAGGTCCGGGTCGGCGGAGACGACGGCGACGGCCTCCTGGCGGGCGGCGGCGATGACCTCCTCGTCGTCGATGACGCTGAGGACCCGCAGCGAGGAGCGGACGCCGGACTGGGCCTGGCCGAGCACATCGCCCTCGCGGCGCTGTTCGAGGTCGATCCGGGACAGCTCGAAGCCGTCCAGGGTTGCGGCCACGGCGGAGAGGCGGGCGCGGGCGGGGCTCGCCTCGTGGGCCTCGGTGACCAGCAGGCAGAGGCCGGGGGCGGAGCCGCGGCCGACCCGGCCGCGCAGCTGGTGCAGCTGGGAGACGCCGAAGCGGTCGGCGTCCATGATGACCATCGCGGTGGCGTTGGGGACGTTGACCCCGACCTCGATGACGGTGGTGGCGACCAGGACGTCCACGGCGCCGGCGGCGAAGCGGCGCATCACGTCGTCCTTGTCGTCGGGCTGCATCCTGCCGTGCAGCACCTCGACGCGCAGGCCGTTCAGGGGGCCCTTCGCGAGCTGTTCGGCGGTCTCCAGGACGGCGAGCGGGGGGCGCTTGTCCGCGGCGGCCTCCTCCTCGGCGGCCTTCTTGCCCTTCCCCTTCTTCCCGGCCGGATCGTCCTCGTCGTCGCCGATGCGGGGGCAGACGACGTACGCCTGGTGGCCGCCCTCGACCTCCTCGCGGACGCGTTCCCAGGCGCGGCTGAGGAAGTGCGGTTTGTCCTTGGCGGGGACGACATGGCTGGCGATGGGCGAGCGGCCGGCCGGGAGCTGGTCGAGTACGGAGGTCTCCAGGTCGCCGAAGACGGTCATGGCGACGGTGCGCGGGATGGGGGTGGCGGTCATGACGAGCAGGTGGGGCGACCTCCGTTCGCCTTGGGAGTGCGCCTTGGAGCGCAGCGCGTCGCGCTGTTCGACGCCGAAGCGGTGCTGTTCGTCCACGACGACCAGGCCCAGGTCGTGGAACTTGACCTTGTCCTCGATGAGGGCGTGGGTGCCGATGACGAGCCCCGCCTCGCCGGTGACCAGGTCGAGGAGTGCCTGGCGGCGGGCGGCGGTGCCCATGGAGCCGGTGAGCAGGACGACCTTGGTGCCCTGCTCGGAGCCGCCGAGCATGCCTCCTTCGGCCAGCTCGCCCATCATCTCGGTGATGGACCGGTGGTGCTGCTGGGCGAGGACCTCGGTGGGCGCGAGCATGGCGGCCTGGCCGCCGGAGTCGACGACGGCGAGCATGGCGCGCAGGGCGACCATGGTCTTGCCGGAGCCGACCTCGCCCTGGAGGAGGCGGTGCATCGGGTGTTCGGTGGCGAGGCCGTCGAAGATCTCCTTCGAGACCTTGTTCTGGCCGTCGGTGAGGGTGAACGGGAGCTTCGCGTCGAACGCGTCGAGGAGGCCGCCGAGGGCGGGCCTGCGGGCGACGGCGGGGAGCTGGGTGTCGGCGAACCGGCGGCGGGCCAGGGCGACCTGGAGGACGAATGCCTCGTCCCACTTGAGCCGGTCGCGGGCGGCGGCCACATCGGCCTTGGTGGCCGGCCGGTGGATCTTGAGCAGGGCCTCGGGCAGCGGGAGGAAGCCGCGGCCCTCGCGCAGGGTGGCGGGCAGCGGGTCGACGGCCTCGGCCGCGCTGGGCAGCACGGCGTCCACCGCCTTGGCGATCCGCCAGGAGTCGAGCTGCTTGCAGGCGGGGTAGATGGGCAGCAGCCTGCCCGCGAAGGCGTCGACGGCCTCGCTCGCCTCGTCCGTGTCGGCGGCGTCGAGCAGCTGGTAGGTGGGGTGGGCGAGCTGCATCCTGCGGTTGAAGACGGAGACCTTGCCGGCGAACATGGCGCGCCGGCCGGGCAGCAGCTCCTTGTGGGGTTTGTGGACGCCGTGGCCGAAGAAGACGAGCTGGAGCCGGCCGTGGCCGTCGGTGAGCGTGACTTCCAGGCGTCTGCCGCGACCGCCGTTGAACGTGAGGACGCGGGCGTCGGCGACCTGGGCGACGACGGTGACGTGCTCGTCGAGCGGAAGGTCGGTCAGCGCCGTGAGCCGGCCGCGCTCCTCGTACCGGCGCGGGTAGTGGTGCAGCAGGTCCCCGACCGTGTGCAGGTCGAGGTGCTCGCCCATCACCTTCGCGGTGGGACCGCCGAGGAGCTTCTTGAGGGGTTCGTCGAACGCAGACACGCGTTCCATTGCACACCACGGCAGTGACAGTCGGCCGGAGGGTGGCGCCGGACCGTCGGAACGCCGCTCCGCGCCGATGAGCGAGCTACTCCACGCCGATGAGCAGCGGGGCGGTCTGGCGGCCCCCGTGGTAGATGGTCGTGTCCACCGCGAGGTGGCCCTCGCGGACGTGCTGTTCCAGGGTGTCGGCGAGGGTGGGCGGGGTGTTCTCGCCGAGGACCAGGGTGACCAGTTCACCGCCGGAGGCGAGCATCCGGTCGAGCACCTTGCGGGCGGTGCCGGGGACGTCCTGTCCGATGACGGCCACGTCGCCGTCGATGAGGCCGAGGATGTCGCCGGCCTGGCAGATGCCCGCCGTGGTCCATGACTGCCGTTCGGCGACGGCGAGTTCGGCGTAGCGGGTGGCGCCGGCCGCCGAGGTCATGGCGACCACGTCCTCGTCGAAGCCGCGGCCCGGTTCGTGGACGGCCAGCGCGGCGATGCCCTGGACGGCGGCGCGGGTGGGGATGACGGCGACCCGGACGCCGTGGGCCCTGGCCTGTTCGGCCGCGGCGGCGGCGGTGTGGCGCAGTTCCCCGTCGTTGGGGAGCAGGACCACCTCGCGGGCGTGGGCGCGGCGGATCGCGTCGGCGAGTTCGCCGCTGGCGGGGGGTTCGCCGGGCCGGGCGAGCACGGTGGTGGCGCCGGCCTCGCGGCACAGGCCGGCCAGTCCGTCGCCGGGGACGACCACGACGACGGCGCGGCGGGCGGGTTCGGGGCGGGCGTGGCTGCGGTCGGCGGCGAAGTGGGTGATCCGGATGCGGTACGGGCGGCCGGCCTCGACGCCGGCCTCCACCGCGGCGCCCGCGTCGTCCACATGGACGTGGACGTTCCAGAGGCCGTCGCCGCCGACCACGACGAGGGAGTCGCCGAGGGCGTCCAGCCGGCGGCGCAGCCGGTCCACGGCCTCGTCGCCGGCTTCCAGCAGGTAGATGACCTCGAAGGCGGGGCCGCCCCCGGTCGCTTCGGCCGCCGGGCACGTGCCGTCGTGCTCCGCCTCGGCGTCGCCGGTGTGCTGCGGGACGAAGGGGGCGGGGTCGCGGTACGGGTGGTGCGGGGCGTGCCCCGAGACGGCTTCGACGAGTGCGCCGAGGAGGGTGACCAGGCCGCGGCCGCCCGCGTCGACGACGCCGGCCCTGGCGAGGGCGGGGAGCTGTCCGGGGGTGGCGTCCAGGGCGGTGCGGGCGCCCTCGTAGGCGGCGCGGGCCACCTCGGCGGTGTCCGCGCCGGGTGCCGCGCGTCCGGCGGCGGCCGCGGCCCGGTCCGCGACGGTCAGGACGGTGCCCTCGACGGGGTGGGCGACGGCCTCGCGGGCCCAGACGGCGGCCCGGTCGAGCGCCAGGCGCATCCGGTCGCCGCCGGTGCCCTCCGCGAGGACGCCGGCCATGCCGCGCAGGAGCTGGGCGAGGATCGTGCCGGAGTTGCCGCGGGCGCCGATGAGGGCGCCGTGGGCCATGGCGCGTACCGCGTCCGCCGCGGAGGGCACCGAGGTGCCGCCGGTCTCGTGGGCGGCGAAGACCGCTTCGACGGCCGCCGCCGCGGATTCCACGGTCAGGTAGAGGTTGGTGCCGGTGTCCCCGTCGGCGACGGGGTAGACGTTGATCGCGTCGATCGCCTCCCGTTCCCGGCCGAGTGCCTCCAGGGCCAGGGAGCACCAGGTCCGTACCGCGACGGCATCCGGTTCGTCGGCGGTCTGCGGCACCTCGGGTCCTCCTCGGAACGGGGGCTCGGGACGGGGCTCGTGAGCGGGGGAAGGGGCGGCTGTCCGCCCCGCAGATTAGTCCCGGCCGGCGGGTGGGCCGGTCCGGGGGCGGGGAGGGCGGCGGTGGAACCCATGGTAGTTTCGTATCTCCGGAGCAGGCGTTGTATGCTGCTTCGGTTGCCCGACGAAAGTCGGGACATTCCCCCGGTACCGTCGCTTCAGTCCTTGAATCCGGCGTACCGGAATTCACTGTAAGTGCATCTGAAGTCTTTGGAGTGACCCGTGGCTGCCAACTGCGACGTTTGCGGCAAGGGGCCGAGCTTCGGCAACAGTATTTCGCACTCGCACCGCCGTACGTCCCGTCGCTGGAACCCCAACATCCAGCGCGTGCGTGCCGTGGTCGGTCGGACGCCGAAGCGGCTCAACGTCTGCACCTCGTGCATCAAGGCCGGCAAGGTCGCGCGCTGACGTTCCCGTCGTAGCGCAGCCCTACCGGTTGCCCGAAAAGCCGGTCCATCTCGGTGGACCGGCTTTTTGCTGTGCGCATACGGGCCCGCGGCCCGGCTGGTCGCGTCCCGGTGGCCGGGCCCGCCGGGTCAGTCCGCCTCGCGCAGCCGCCAGCCGTGGCGGACCGGGCCGATGCCCGCGCCGAGCGGGAAGCCCGCCTCGATCGCCCCGGTGACGTACTCCTTCGCGGCCCGGACCGCCGCCGGCACCTCGGCGCCCCGCGCCAGGTGGCAGGCGATGGCGGAGGCGAGGGTGCAGCCGGTGCCGTGGGTGTGCCGGTTGTCGTGGCGCCGGGCGCGCAGCCAGTGCTCCTCGCTGCCGTCGGTGAGCAGGTCCACGGGGTCGCCGGGCAGATGGCCGCCCTTGACGACGACCCAGCGGGGCCCGTAGCCGAGCAGCGCGCCGGCGGCCCGGCGCATCCCGGCCTCGTCGGTGACGGTGATCCCGGTGAGCTGCGTCACCTCGTCCAGGTTGGGGGTGGCCACGGTCGCGACGGGCAGCAGCTTCGTACGGACCGAGGCGAGGGCGTCGGCGGCGAGGAGCGGGTCGCCGTGCTTGGAGACGCCGACCGGGTCCACGACGACGGGGGCGGCGGTTTCGGCGAGCAGTTCCGCGACGGTCTCGACGAGGGTCGCGGTGGCCAGCATCCCGGTCTTGACCGCGTCCACGCCGATGTCGGAGACGACGCTGCGGTACTGGGCGCGGACCGCGTCGGCGGGCAGTTCCCAGGCACCCTGGACACCGAGGGAGTTCTGCGCGGTGACGGCGGTCAGCACGCTCATTCCGTGGGTGCCGAGCGCGAGCATGGTCTTGAGGTCGGCCTGGATGCCCGCACCGCCGCCGGAGTCGGAACCGGCGACGGTGAGCACACGGGGCGGTACGGGTGTGATGATCGGCATGCGCCGCAATCTACTGGGCGTCCTCGATGTCGCCGAAGTGGTCCCAGCCGTTCTTGCTGGTCCAGGGCGCCCCGTCGACCGTCACCTGGGGCAGCGCGGACGGGTTGAGGACCTCGCCGATGACCTTCCAGCGGGCCGGCAGCTTCACGTCGGGCGGGAAGGTCGCGACGATCGCGTGGTCCTCTCCCCCGGTGAGCACCCACTGCAGCGGGTCCACGCCGACGGCCTGCCCGATGTCCGACATCTGGGACGGGACGTCGATGAGCCCGGAGCGCAGGTCGATGCGGACCTTGCTGGCCTCGGCGATGTGCCCGAGGTCGGCGACGAGCCCGTCGCTGACGTCGATCATGGCGGTGGCGCCGAGCCCGGCGGCGGCCGGGCCCGCGTGGTACGGCGGTTCGGGGCGGCGGTGTGCCTCGACGAAGGCGCGCGGCGAGCGGAAGCCGCGGGAGAGCACGGCGTATCCGGCGGCGGACCAGCCGAGCCAGCCGGTGACGGCGACGACGTCCCCGGGCTGGGCGCCGGCCCTGGTGACGGGTTCGTGGTTGCGCAGATCGCCGAGGGCGGTGATCGAGACGGTGATGGTGTCACCGCGTACGACGTCACCGCCGACCACGGCCGCGCCCGCGACCTGGCACTCGTCGCGCAGCCCGTCCATCAGCTCCCCGGCCCAGGTGACCGGGAGTTCGGCGGGAACGACGAGGCCGAGGAGCAGTGCGGTCGGCACGGCGCCCATGGCGGCGATGTCGGCGAGGTTCTGCGCGGCGGCCTTGCGGCCGACGTCGTAGGCGGTGGACCAGTCGCGCCGGAAGTGCCGTCCCTCCAGCAGGATGTCCGTGCTGGCCACGACCCTGCGGTCGGGGGCGGTCACGACCGCGGCGTCGTCGCCCGGCCCGAGCCGGACCGCCGGAGTGGTGGTGAGCCGGGACGTGAGCTCTCTGATGAGCCCGAACTCCCCCAACTCGCCCACGGTTGCCTTCACCGAGTGTCACCTCTCATCTGTCGGGCCGGACGCTCCGGCCTGTCCCCCGTGCGCGCCGCCCCACTCGCGGTCGCGTGCCGTCTCTGCTGTCGGTACTGTCAAGAGTTACGTCAACTTGTGCGTTCTGTACGCCACGCTGATGACGTCATCCGGCCCGTGGGTCTCCCCGCTGCGCGCGGCGACGCGATAACGTGGCGTCCCTTTCCCCCACATGATCCTCGTGGCCGTCCTGGAGGTTCCGTGGTACAGGCGTACATCCTCATTCAGACCGAGGTGGGCAAGGCGTCGACCGTCGCCGCGACCATCTCCGAACTCCCGGGAGTGATTCAGGCAGAAGACGTCACAGGTCCGTACGACGTGATCGTGCGCGCCCGGGCCGAAACGGTGGACGAACTCGGACGCATGGTGGTGGCACGGGTCCAGCAAGTGGACGGCATCACCAGAACCCTGACCTGCCCGGTCGTGCACCTCTAGCCCCCGTCTACGCTGGGCCGGTGACGTACTCCAGCCGCCGGCTCCTCCGCCCCGTGCTCCACGGTCCCTGCGCCGCCCTGCTGCTGCTCGCGGCGGCGGGCTGCTCACCGGGTGACGCGGCGGCGTCGGTCACGGTGCCCACCCCGTCCTCGGAAGCCGCAGCCTACTGCCGCGCGCTGGACAGGGAGCTGCCGGATTCCGTCGCCGGGCTGGAGCGAAACGATCCCGAGCCCGGTTCGGCGCTGACCGCCGGGTGGGGGGACGGGGCGATCGTACTGCGCTGCGGCGTGGAGCGTCCCGCCCGGATGGACGACGACCAGTCCAAGGGGATCACCGCGAACGGGGTGAACTGGATGCTGGAGCAGCGCGAGGACGACGGCCCCCGGCTGACGACCACGCTGCGCGTGACGTATGTCGAGGTGTCGCTCTCACAGGCGTACGCGCACGACACGACCCCGCTCGCGGCTCTCGCCCCCGCGGTGGAGAAGACGGTGCCGAACCGGCTGTGAGCCGGTGCCGAACCGGTTCGAGGGCGGGCGCTCCTTGCGGGGGCGCCCGCCCTTCGCCGTGTGCGGTGGCTCAGCGCAGTCCGGTCGGCCGGGTGAGCGCGGCCTGGATGAGCCGGTCCACGAGCTGCTGGTAGTCCACGCCGCTCTCCTGCCACATGCGCGGGTACATGGAGATCGGGGTGAAGCCCGGCAGGGTGTTGATCTCGTTGATGACGAAGGTGCCGTCCTCGGTGAGGAAGAAGTCGGCGCGCACCAGGCCCTCGCAGGAGCAGGCGTCGAATGCCTCGATGGCGAGCCGCTGAACCTCGGCGGTCTGCTCGTCGGTGAGCGGCGCCGGCACGATCCCGGAGGCGGCGTCGATGTACTTGGCCTCGAAGTCGTAGAAGTCGTGCGCGGTGACGGGCGGGATCTCGGCCGGCACGCTGGCGCGCGGCCCGTCCTCGAACTCCAGCACGCCGCACTCGATCTCGCGGCCCCGCAGCAGCGACTCCACGAGGAACTTGGGGTCGTGGCGGCGGGCCTCCTCGATGGCCGCGTCCAGGCCGGAGGCGTCGTCCACCTTGGTGATGCCGATGGAGGAGCCGGCGCGGGCGGGCTTGATGAAGAGGGGCCAGCCGTGTTCGGCGGCGAAGCCGGTGATGCGGTCGCGGACGGCGGCGGGGTCGTTGTCCCACTCGCGGGGGCGGACGACCAGGTAGGGGCCGACCGGGAGGCCGAAGGAGGTGAAGACCCGCTTCATGTACTCCTTGTCCTGGCCGACCGCGGAGGCGAGGACGCCGGCGCCCACGTACGGCACCCCGGACAGTTCCAGGAGTCCCTGGAGGGTGCCGTCCTCGCCGTACGGGCCGTGCAGGACGGGGAAGACGACGTCGACCTCGCCGAGGGCCTTGGGCACCGCGCCGGGCTCGGTGTAGACCACTTCGCGGCTGCCGGGGTCGACGGAGAGCACGACGCCGCCCTCGTCGGATTCGGCCAGTTGGGCCACGTCCGGCATGGTCCGGTTGGCGATGGCCATGCGTTCCGGTTCGTCGGCGGTGAGCGCCCAGCGGCCGTCCGTGGTGATGCCGATCGGCAGGACGTCGTACTTGGTCCGGTCGATGGCGCCGAGGACGGCGCCGGCCGTGACCACCGAAATGCCGTGTTCGGAGCTGCGGCCGCCGAACACGACGGCCACACGCGGCTTGCGGAGCTGGTGCTCCGTGCTCTGGGGGAGGTTCTCGCTGCTCATATCGCGTTGAGCGTACCTGCTGGTACCGGTCGCGTCAGCGCGGCGCGGGCCGCCCGGCGGGTGAGCGGGGGCGGCCCGGTGGCTCAGTGCCGTTCGGCCTTCGCGCTGCGCGACATCAGCTCCTTGAGGGCGACCATCGGGGGTTTGCCCTCGTGGACGATGCCGGTGACGGTCTCCGTGAGCGGCATCTCCACACCGTGCCTGCGGGCCAGGTCGAGCACCGACTGACAGGACTTGACGCCCTCGGCGGTCTGCTTGGTGACGGCGATGGTCTCCTGGAGCGTCATGCCGCGGCCGAGGTTGGTGCCGAAGGTGTGGTTGCGGGAGAGCGGCGAGGAGCAGGTGGCCACCAGGTCGCCGAGACCGGCGAGTCCGGAGAAGGTCAGCGGGTCGGCGCCCATGGCCTCGCCCAGCCGGATCGTCTCCGCGAGGCCGCGGGTGATGAGCGAGCCCTTGGCGTTGTCGCCGAGGCCCATGCCGTCCGCGATGCCGACGGCGAGCCCGATGACGTTCTTGACGGCTCCGCCGAGTTCGCAGCCGACGACGTCGGTGCTGGTGTACGGGCGGAAGTAGGGGGTGTGGCAGGCGGCCTGGAGGCGGCGGGCGACGGACTCGTCCCGGCAGGCGACGACGGTCGTGGTGGGGCGCCGTTCGGCGATCTCCTTGGCGAGGTTGGGCCCGCTGATGACGGCGACGCGGTCGGCGCCGGCCCCGGTGACGTCCTCGATGACCTCGCTCATCCGCTTGGCGGTGCCGACTTCGACGCCCTTCATCAGCGAGACCAGCACCGTCTGCGGCTCCAGATACGGAGTCCAGTCGCCGAGGTTGGCGCGCAGCGTCTGGGAGGGCACGGCGAGGACCGCGAAGTCGGCGCCGCGCAGCGCGTCGGCGGCGTCGGTGGTGGCCCGGACGGCCGCGGGCAGCTCGATGCCCGGCAGGTAGTCGGGGTTGGTGCGGGTGGTGTTGACCGCCTCGGCGATCGCGGCCCGGCGGCCCCAGAGCGTCACCTCGCAGCCGGCGTCCGCGAGGACCATGGCGAAGGCCGTGCCCCAGGAGCCGGTTCCGAAGACGGCGGCCTTCACGGGGTGTGTCACGTGAGTCCCTCTCCTTCGGCCCTGCGCCGCTGTTCGGCACGGGCCCTGCGGTGATCGTAGGGCTCGGCGGGCGCCTGCTCGCCCCGGATCTCCTCCAGTTGCGCGGTGATCGCGCGCATGATCACCTCGGTGGCCTCGCGGAGCAGTTCGGGCGTCGGCTCCTTGCCGTAGAACCGGGAGAGGTCCACGGGCGGCCCGGCCTTGACCCGGAGGGTCTTGCGGGGCAGCAGCCGCAGCTTCTTCTCCTTGGCGTAGGGCGGCATCGCCTCGTTGGCGCCCCACTGCGCGACCGGGATGACGGGGGCGCGGGTCATCAACGCGACGCGGGCGGCGCCGGTCTTGCCGGCCATGGGCCACATGTCGGGGTCGCGGGTGAGGGTGCCCTCGGGGTAGAAGGAGACGCACTCGCCGCGTTCGATGGCGTTCACGGCGGCCCGGAAGGCGTCCAGCGCGTTGGTGGTCTCGCGGTAGACGGGGATCTGGCCGGTGCCGCGCAGCATCGTGCCGACGAAGGTGCCCTTGAAGAGGCCGGCCTTGGCGAGGAACCGGGGCACGCGGCCGGTGTTGTACTGGAAGTGCCCGTAGGAGAGCGGGTCCAGATACGAGTTGTGGTTGACCGCGGTGATGAATCCGCCGTCGGCCGGAATGTGTTCCATTCCCCGCCAGTCGCGCTTGAAGAGAACCACCAGCGGCGGTTTCGCGATGACCGCCGCCAGGCGGTACCAGAAGCCGATTCTGCGGCGGGACACTCGGACACCTTCCTCTGTGAACGGGATCGTGGAGCTGATCTCTGTCTGACTACCGAGGGTCAAGTCTCGCCCCAGGCCCCTGCTCTGTCGAGAACACCGTACGCCTCACCTCGGCAGGCGCCCCTCCGGGCCGGGGCGCCGGCAGGCGAGAATAGGCGGCGATGCGTAACGAGTCAGGCACCGCCACGAACACGGACCCGGCCGGGCGCTGGTCGCTGGTCGTCCCGCTGAAGCCGCTGGCGCGGGGCAAGAGCAGGCTGGCGCCCGCGTCGGGCGCTCTGTTGCGGCCCCGGCTGGCCCTCGCCTTCGCCCGGGACACGGTGGCGGCGGCGCTGTCCTGCCCGGATGTGGCGAATGTGGTGGTCGTCACGGACGACACGGCGGCGGGGGCGGCGCTGGGCGCGCTCGGGGCCCAGGTGGTGCCCGATTCCCCGGCCGCCGGGCTCAACGCGGCCCTCGCGCACGGTGAGCGGGTGGCGCGGGCGGCCAGGCCGGACGCGCCGCTCGCCGCGCTGAACGCGGACCTGCCCGCGCTGCGGCCGGCGGAATTGTCCCGCGTCCTGGAATTCTCCGCCGCTTTTCCCCGCGCATTTGTTCCCGATGCGTCGGGAATCGGCACGACATTTCTCTCGGCCCGTGCGGGTACGGAATTGCGTCCGGCTTTCGGGGGTCCGTCGCGGGCGCGGCACCTGGCGTCGGGCGCGGTGGAAATCACGCTGCCGGGGATCGATTCGGTGCGCCGGGACGTGGACACCGGGGAGGATCTGCGGGTGGCGCTCGCGCTGGGCGTGGGGCCGTTCACCGCGGGCCGCTGGGCCGCCGGGACGCCGGCGCGGGACCGATAGTCTGCACCCATGCAGGCGACCTCGTACACGTACGACCCCGTGACCCGCAGCGGCAGTGTGCTGCTCGACGACGGCACCCCGGTGGAGTTCGGCGCCGCCGCGTTCGACGCGGGCGGGCTGCGGCTGCTGCGTCCGGGGCAGCGGGTGCGAATCGAGGGCGAGGGCGAGGGGGCCGGGCTGCGGATCAGCCTGGTGACGCTGCAGACCTTCTGAGACGTGGCGCGGCGGACCTTCCGAGCCGTACGGCGCCGGTGGTTCGCCGGCCGGACAGCCCGCGGGCCGGGCTCCCCGAGGGGAGCCCGGCCCGGCGCGTGTGAGGGCCTGTGCGGCCCGGTCTCACTTCTTGCGCGCGGTGGTCTTCTTGGCCGTGGTCTTGCGCGCGGTGGTCTTCTTCGCGGGCGCCTTCTTCGCCGTGGTCTTCTTGGCGGGCGCGGTCTTGGCGGCGGTGGTCTTCTTGGCCGCCGTCGACTTCGCCGCGGGGGTGGCCTTCTTCGCGGCCGTCGTCGTCTTCTTCGCCGGCGACGTCTTCTTCGCGGTGGTCTTCTTGGCCGCGGCGGTGGTGGTCTTCTTCGCCGGAGTCGCCGTCTTCCTGGCGGTGGCCTTCTTCGCGGTGGCCTTCTTGGCGGCGGCCTTGGCCGTCGTACGGGTGGAAGAGCCGCCGGAGAGGCTGCCCTTGGGCGCCTTCTTCACGGCCACATCGTTCTTGGGGAGCTTCTTGGAGCCGCTCACCAGGTCCTTGAAGCCCTGGCCCGCGCGGAAGCGGGGCACCGAGGTCTTCTTGACCCGGACGCGCTCACCCGTCTGCGGGTTGCGCGCGTAGCGGGCGGGGCGGTCCACCTTCTCGAACGAGCCGAAGCCGGTGACCGAGACCCGGTCCCCCGCGACAACCGCCCGGACGATCGCGTCGAGCACCGCGTCCACCGCGTCCGCGGCCTGCTGGCGGCCGCCGACCTTGTCGGCAATCGCTTCTACGAGCTGCGCCTTGTTCACGTCTTCCCCTTCGGAGACATTGCCGGAACCAATCTGTTCAGGCTTTTTCGCACGTTAGGCAGATATATACCGCAAATCAAACACGAAACGGGCTAATCACCCTAGTGCCGCAACGAAGTCGACCGCCGCACAGTTCCGCGGAGTCAGTCACCTTCGGGGAATCGGCCCTCGTCGAGGTCCTTCATCAACCGGTCCAGGCGCTGTGCCGCGCCCGGAAGATCGTGCTTCGCCGCGGCCGTGACGGCCAGCAGCTTCCGGTTCAACGCCATCCTTACGCCGGCCGGGACTTGCAGTGCGCGCACCCGTGAGTGCGCTTCCTTCAATTGGTCGGCGACTTGGCCGTAAAGCTTGAGTTGGCTGTCGCGTTCCATGCACCGATTGTGCCATCTGGGGCGAGTTGTCGCCCGACGGGGTCCCAACAAACGACTGCGCCCCCTACCAGAAGGTAGGGGGCGCAGTCTTGAAAAGGGCAGATCAGGCCGAAATTGTGCGGGGCTTGTAGGCCGGACGGGCCGCCTCGTACGCCGCGATGTCGGCTTCGTTCTGCAGGGTGAGGCTGATGTCGTCCAGCCCGTTGAGCAGCCGCCAGCGGGCGTTCTCGTCCAGCTCGAAGTCGGCCGTGATGCCCTCGGCGCGGACCTGCCGGGCCTCCAGGTCGACCGTCACCTCGGCGGTCGGGTCGGCCTCCGTCAGCTCCCAGATGGCGTCCACCGTCCGCTGGTCCAGAACCACGGTCAGCAGACCGTTCTTCAGCGAGTTGCCGCGGAAGATGTCGGCGAACCGGGAGGAGATGACGGCCTTGAACCCGTAGTTCTGGAGGGCCCAGACGGCGTGTTCGCGGGAGGAGCCGGTGCCGAAGTCGGGGCCGGCCACCAGGACCGTCGCGCCCTCGCGCTCCGGGCGGTTGAGGACGAAGTCCGCGTCCTTGCGCCAGGCCTCGAAGAGCCCGTCCTCGAAGCCGTCGCGGGTGACCTTCTTGAGCCAGTGCGCGGGGATGATCTGGTCGGTGTCCACGTTGCTGCGGCGCAGCGGGACGGCCCGGCCGGTGTGCGTGGTGAATGCTTCCATGGCTGATCAGACTCCAGCGGCGACGGGGGCGTCGGACAGGTCGGCGGGCGAGGCCAGACGGCCCAGCACGGCGGTCGCGGCGGCGACCTGCGGGGAGACCAGGTGGGTACGGCCGCCCTTGCCCTGCCGGCCCTCGAAGTTGCGGTTCGAGGTGGAGGCGGAGCGCTCGCCGGGGGCCAGCTGGTCGGGGTTCATACCGAGGCACATCGAGCAGCCCGCGTGCCGCCATTCGGCGCCGGCGGCGGTGAAGACCTTGTCCAGGCCCTCGTCCACGGCCTGCAGGGCCACCCGGACGGAGCCGGGGACGACCAGCATCCGTACGCCGTCGGCGACTTTGCGGCCGTCCAGGATCGCGGCGGCGTTGCGCAGGTCCTCGATGCGGCCGTTGGTGCAGGAGCCCACGAAGACGGTGTCCACGCTGATCTCGCGCAGCGGCTGTCCCGCGGTCAACCCCATGTACTCCAGGGCCTTTTCGGCGGCGTTGCGCTCCGAGGCGTCCTCGTACGAAGCGGGGTCGGGGACGTTGGCCGACAGGGGTGCGCCCTGGCCGGGGTTGGTGCCCCAGGTGACGAACGGCGCCAGTTCGGCGGCCTCGATGACGACCTCGGCGTCGAAGACCGCGTCGTCGTCGGTGCGCAGCGTCTTCCAGTACGCGACGGCGGCGTCCCAGTCCTCGCCCTGCGGGGCGTGGTCGCGGCCCCGCAGATAGTCGAAGGTGGTCTGGTCGGGGGCGATCATGCCCGCCCGCGCGCCGGCCTCGATCGACATGTTGCAGATGGTCATCCGGGCCTCCATCGAGAGCTTCTCGATGGCGGAGCCGCGGTATTCGAGGATGTAGCCCTGGCCGCCGCCGGTGCCGATCCGGGCGATGATCGCCAGGATCAGGTCCTTGGCGGTGACGCCGTCGGGCAGTTCGCCGTCGACGGTGATCGCCATCGTCTTCGGGCGTGCCATCGGCAGCGTCTGGGTGGCCAGCACGTGCTCGACCTGGCTGGTGCCGATGCCGAACGCGAGGGCGCCGAACGCGCCGTGCGTGGAGGTGTGGGAGTCGCCGCAGACGACGGTGGTGCCGGGCTGGGTCAGGCCCAGCTGCGGACCGACCACGTGCACGACGCCCTGCTCGACGTCACCCAGCGGGTGCAGCCGTACGCCGAACTCCGCGCAGTTCTTGCGCAGCGTCTCCAGCTGCGCCCGCGAGACCGGGTCGGCGATCGGCTTGTCGATGTCGAGGGTCGGGGTGTTGTGGTCCTCGGTGGCGATGGTGAGATCGAGGCGCCGCACCGGGCGCCCGGCCTGGCGCAGACCGTCGAACGCCTGCGGGCTGGTCACCTCGTGCAGCAGGTGCAGATCGATGAAGAGGAGGTCGGGCTCGCCCTCGGCGCGCCGGACGACATGGTCGTCCCAAACCTTCTCCGCGAGTGTCCTACCCATCGCTTTCCCTCCGGCCGGCGTCATCGCCGGCCCAACTAGAGATTCGGTGCGCCCCCGTCCGGACCCCCGTACGGGGCGGTGGCTACGGGCCGTTGTGGGGCCGCCGGTACAGGTTCGCAACTTCCCGGCGAATTTGAACTTGCGTTTCACAGAGTGAGACGCGAGTATCGTCGTATGGACAACTCTAGCGGCGTCGGCGTTCTCGACAAGGCGGCTCTGGTTTTGAGCGCCCTGGAGTCCGGACCGGCCACCCTCGCCGGGCTGGTCGGAGCGACCGGGCTGGCACGACCCACGGCCCACCGGCTGGCCGTGGCACTGGAACACCACCGGATGGTGGCGAGGGACATGCAGGGCCGGTTCATTCTCGGCCCACGGCTCTCCGAGCTGGCGGCGGCCGCGGGCGAGGACCGCCTGCTGGCCACGGCCGGCCCGGTGCTCACCCATCTGCGCGACATCACCGGCGAGAGCGCCCAGCTCTACCGCCGGCAGGGCGACATGCGCATCTGCGTGGCCGCGGCGGAACGGCTGTCCGGCCTGCGGGACACCGTACCGGTCGGCTCCACGCTCACCATGAAGGCCGGTTCCTCCGCGCAGATCCTGATGGCCTGGGAGGAGCCGGAGCGGCTGCACCGCGGCCTCCAGGGCGCCCGTTTCACGGCGACGGCACTCTCCGGCGTACGGCGGCGCGGCTGGGCCCAGTCGATCGGTGAGCGCGAGCCGGGCGTGGCCTCGGTCTCCGCCCCGGTGCGCGGCCCGTCGAACCGGGTGGTCGCCGCCGTCTCGGTCTCCGGGCCGATCGAGCGGCTGACCCGGCATCCGGGCCGGATGCACGCCCAGGCCGTCATCGACTCGGCGGCCCGGCTGAGTGAGGCGCTGCGCCGCAGCGGCTGACCCCGGCCCGCGCCTTCCGTCTCCTCCGTGGCCGCCCCAGCGTCGTGGCGGCCCCCTTCTCCCCCTTCTCCCCCTTCTCCCCCTTCTCCCCCTTCTCCCTCTCCGCCCTTTCCCACCGCGTCACTTCGCGCCCCGGCGGTGCCGCGCGGCGAACGCGTCGCGGGCATGCGAAAGGCCCCTCACCGAAGTGAAGGGCCTTTGTCTCGCGCTCTGTTGTACCCCCGACCGGATTCGAACCGGCGCTACTGCCGTGAGAGGGCAGCGTGCTAGGCCGCTACACAACGGGGGCTTGTTCTCCAACTGCTCTGTACTGCGCTGGGCTACCAGGACTCGAACCTAGAATGACGGTACCAGAAACCGTAGTGTTGCCAATTACACCATAGCCCATGGTGTTGCAAGTACCCCCGACCGGATTCGAACCGGCGCTACTGCCGTGAGAGGGCAGCGTGCTAGGCCGCTACACAACGGGGGCCCTAGCGATCCTGCATCGAGACCGTGGGTGCGACCCAGATGATCTCGCGGGAAGGATCTGTACCCCCGACCGGATTCGAACCGGCGCTACTGCCGTGAGAGGGCAGCGTGCTAGGCCGCTACACAACGGGGGCTTGTCCTGCAACTTGCTCTGTACTGCGCTGGGCTACCAGGACTCGAACCTAGAATGACGGTACCAGAAACCGTAGTGTTGCCAATTACACCATAGCCCACTGAAACTCAACCCCTGGGGGTCTTGTTTCTGTCTGCGCTTCCCGGCCGGATCTTTCGGCCCGCTCGGGCGGCGCAGGAAGAACATTACCCGAAGGTGTCCGGCGCTCCAAAACGGGTATCGCCCGCGAGCAGTCCGGGCAGCTGGTCGAGCCCGGTGATCCGCACGAGTTCGGGCCGCCCGCCCACGTCGTCCCGGTCCAGCCACACGCCGGCGAGACCGGCGGCCGTCGCGCCCGCCGCGTCGATGTCGGGCTCGTTCCCCACGTACAGCACCTCGTGCGCCGCGAGCCCCAGCGCCTCGCAGGAGGCGAGGAAGGCCCCCGGCGCGGGCTTGGCGACGCCCAGTTCGGCGGCGCACAGCAGCGATTCGAACCGGTCGCGCACCCCGAGCACCGTGAGCTTGCGGTGCTGCGGCTCGCGGGCCGAGTTGGAGAGCACGGCGTGCCGGTACGTCCCCGCCAGCGCGTCCAGCACCGGGACCGCGTCCGGGTAGAGCGCCCAGGCGCTCTCGTAGTGGGCCACGTGGCGGGCGAACCACGCATCGGCCTCGGCGTCGTCCAGCGGCCTGCCCAGGAACTCCCTGGCCCGGTCCCGACGCTGCCCCTGCCAGTCCGTCTCCCCGGCCGCGAACCGCGCCCAGTGCCGCCGGGTGAGCCGCTGCCACGCCTCGACCGCCGCGCCGGCCGTGGCGTGGCCGGGAGGCAGTCCCTCCGCCGCGAGATGCCGGGCCATGCCGGTGGCGGCGGCCGCCGTGTGGTCGAAGATCGTGTCGTCGATGTCCCAGAGGACGGCTCTGACGGGCATACGGCCACGCTATCGCGCCGCTGCCGCGCGGCAGGGTCAGAACTGCTGCTGTTCGACCCCGGGCGGCAGCAGGCAGGGGGTGTTCACGATGAAGACCAGGAGGTCCTTGCCCACCGACCCGACCGAGACGAACTGGCGGTCCTCCGGGTGCCGCGCGTCGACTACGTTCGCTGGCTCCTCGTCCTCGTTGACGACGAAGGTCTGGATCTCGAACCCCTTCTTCTTCAGGGTGTCCTTGACAGCGGTCACCGCCGCGGGGTGGCCGGCGCGGGGCAGGGTTCCGCGCACCGAGTAGCGCAGGGTGAACCTGCCGTCGTCAGCGGTCTCGTTGTCACGGCCGACACAGTCGGTGAAACTCGCGGTGGGACGGGCCGACTCGGGGTCGAGACGCGCGTGCGCCGTTTTGACCATGGAGTCGGTCCAGTGCTTGGCCCACGACTCGGCCTTCTCCTTGCTCATGCGGGGCAGCGGTTCGTTGGCGCCTTCGTCGGACATACAGCCTCCTAGAAGCAGGACCAGGGCCAGAGCAGAACCGCCCCGGCGCCCGGCAGACGTGAACGCGGACACTCGGTGGGCCATCAGCCTGTGCTCCCGTTCCGCGGTGTGAGGCCGGCGATGATGCGGCCCTGGTTCTCCAGACTTCTGCTGCCGTCGTCCCAGTACCCGCCGTGGCCAGTCGTGTCCACGTACATGCGCTGTGCCCCGAATTCCGCTTCCTTGGGGTCCGCGCCGAGCGTGGTGTCACCGAAGGTGTTGGAGACCCAGTCGTCCTTCGCCGTACCCACGTACAGGTGCTCGGGATCGATGTGGAGCTGATCGGCACGGCCGACGGCCATGCCCGGGCTTCCCACGACCACCATGTCGTCGGCGTCCAGCCCGCGTCCGGCGGAATCTGCCGCACCGACGACCGTGGAACCGTAGCTGTGGGACAGCACGGTGAGGTGGCTGCGCTCCCCCTCGTGCGCGGCCCGCAGACCGTGCGTGAAGTCGCGCAGATCCTCGGCTCCGTCCTGAGCGCGGCCCTGAGTGGCGATGCCGAGGTTCAGCTCCAGGTCCACGACCGAGTTGAAGCGCGCTTCGGGGGCGTTGTAGTCCAGCCAGGAGACGACAGCGATGTCGCGGGGCCCCGCGGGACCCGTCCAGTCCGCGGCGGCATCCTGCAGCTTGGAGGCCCTGTTGATCTGACCGTCCACGTTGTCCAGCTGATTGCTCGTCCCCGGGACCTGGACGGCCGTGTGCCGGGCCGTGTCCGGGTTGCCGACGGCGACGATCGCGCGGCCGTCCTTGGACGTGTCGAAGCCCAGCAGGTACAGCCGCTTGTGCGCGGGGGCCGCGTCCTCCAGGTCCAGCCGGTCCTTGAGAGCGGCGAGCCCGCGGTAGCCGGCGCGGTCGTGGTGGCCGAGGTCGCCCTCACGCAGGGCGTAGTCGTTGAGCCGCGAGTCGAGCACCATCCGGTTCGCGTCGTCGCGGGCGGTCGCGGGGAGGCCGTCGAGCCCGCCGATCTCGTCCGGGAAAGCCGCCAGGTAGAACGCGCGTTCCCCTGCGGTGAGGCCCGCCCACCAGTCGGCCGCCCGCTGCGGATGCTTGCCGTCCGGGATGTCCTCCCGGCTGAGACCCGCGAACTTCCCGACCCGCTCCGCGTCCTCGGCCGCCTGGGCGCCGCCGTACTGCTTGTCCAGATCGAACGGGTCGATCTGGCGCAGGAGTCCGGTCGCCTCGTCGCTGACCTGCCGGGCTTCCGCCAGTGTCGCGTCGATGCGGGCCCGGAACCCGCCGAGCCCGGCATTGGCCCGTTGCTGGGCGCCCGCGTACTCCGGGTCGTTGTGATAGGCCGGGTCGACCACATGTCTCGCCTCGACCCAGCCGTCCTCGGTCACGGTGTGGCCGGCCGACTCGGCGTCGGACACGGCGTGGCGCAGCTTGCGCTGGGCCTCCTGCATGCGGGTGCTGAACGTACCCAGGACGGTCCCGAGGAGCCGCGCGTTCGTCCGCGCGGTCAGCAGCTTGCTCTCGGTGGCTTCGAGCGCGGCGAAGCCGTAGTGGGCCGCGACCCCCGCCCAGCCCGCCTTGTGCAGCGGCCCCGAGACGCGCTTGCCGCTGCCGGTCCGGGTATCGTCCAGCGCGGCAGCCAGCTTCTGCCAGGAGTCGGCGGCGGCCTCCAGATCCGAGAAGTCCTGTCGCAGAAGCTGTGCGAAGAGCTCGGGCACCCCGCTCACCAGCCTCTGAAGCAGTTGCCGACGTCCGCCTCGGTGACGCTGTGACCGTCCGCCAGCAGCCGCAGCCCCTTGGCGTGCTCGGCGAGGCGGTCCTTCAGGTCCGTCAGCGCATCGCCCCACCCCGTGCCCGCGGACGCGATACGACCCTGCTCGTCCCAGGAGCGGAACGCCGAAGCCGCTGCGGCCGTGTCATCGATCGCCGCCCGCAAAGGCCCCTGCAAATCCGTGACGAGTGTGTCCGCGGCGCCCGCCGAAGCGTACAACTCGGACGCGGACACGTTGAGGTGGTCACCCACGTTCCCCCCCCCTGATGCGGCCACCGGTCCCTCTCCGGTGCTGCCCGTCCGACAGTAGCCGCCGCCGCACGAGTCTCCGGAAGCAAACAGTTGCTTCCGGCCAGATTCCGCTCCCCGCGGGGCCGAAAAGGCCGGAGGCCGGGCCCCGTGGGGGTCCGGCCTCCGGTGTGTGCGCGGGGGGTTACGCGGCCAGCCTGGCCAGGGCCGCGTCGATGCGGGCGATCGTGCGGTCGCGGCCGAGGATCTCCAGGGACTCGAAGAGGGGCAGGCCGATCGTGCGGCCGGTGACGGCGACGCGGACCGGGGCCTGGGCCTTGCCGAGCTTGAGGCCGTGCTGCTCACCGGCGGCGAGGACGGCGGCCTTGAGGGCGTCCGCGTTCCAGTCGGCGGCGAGCAGTGCGGCGCGGGCCGTGACGAGGAGGGCGTCGGAGCCCTCCTTCATCGCCTTGGCCCAGGACGCCTCGTCGCGCACCGGCTCGTCCAGGAACAGGAAGTCCACGTTGGCGGTGATCTCGGAGAGCACCGTGACGCGGGTCTGGGCGTGCGGGGCGATCTCGGCGAACACCTCGGCGTCGAAGGACTCCGGGGCCCAGGGGGCGAACGGCGCCTTCAGCCAGGGGCCGCACGCCTCGGTGAAGGTCTTCACGTCCAGCCGGCGGATGTGCTCCGCGTTGACGTGCTCGCACTTCTTGAGGTCGAAGCGGGCCGGGTTGGCGTTGACGTCCTCGATGTCGAAGGCGGCGACCATCTCGTCGATGTCGAAGATGTCGCGGTCCTCGGCGATGGACCAGCCCAGCAGCGAGAGGTAGTTGAGCAGCCCCTCGCGGACGAAGCCGCGCTCGCGGTAGAGGTTGAGCGAGGCCTGCGGGTCGCGCTTGGAGAGCTTCTTGTTGCCCTCGCCCATGACGTACGGCAGGTGTCCGAAGGCGGGGATGTCCTTGGCCACGCCCAGCTCGATGAGCGCCCGGTAGAGGGCGATCTGGCGCGGGGTGGAGGAGAGCAGGTCCTCGCCGCGCAGGACGTGGGTGATCTCCATCAGCGCGTCGTCCACCGGGTTGACCAGCGTGTACAGCGGGGCGCCGTTGGCGCGGACGATGCCGTAGTCCGGGACGTTCTCCGGCTGCACGGTGATGTCGCCGCGGACCAGGTCGGTGAAGGTGATCGCCTCGTCGGGCATCCGGAACCGGACGATCGACGCGCGGCCCTCGGCCTCGTACGCGGCCTTCCGCTCGGCGGTGAGATCGCGGCAGTGGCCGTCGTAGCCGGAGGGGCGGCCGGCGGCGCGGGCGGCGTCGCGGCGGGTGTCCAGCTCCTCCGTGGTGCAGTAGCAGGGGTACGCGTAGCCGCCGGCCAGGAGCTTGTCGGCGACGTCCTTGTAGATGTCCATCCGCTGCGACTGGCGGTAGGGGCCGTGCGGGCCGCCGACCTCGGGGCCCTCGTCCCAGTCGAGGCCGAGCCAGCGCATGGCGTCGAGGAGCTGCTCGTAGGACTCCTCGGAGTCGCGCGCGGCGTCGGTGTCCTCGATGCGGAAGACCAGGGTGCCCTGGTGGTGCCGGGCGAAGGCCCAGTTGAAGAGGGCCGTCCGGACCAGGCCGACATGGGGGTTGCCGGTCGGGGAGGGACAGAAACGTACTCGTACTGCTGCGTTAGCCACGCTTGATCACCTTGTTGGTGAGAGTGCCGATGCCTTCGATGGTGACGGCGACCTCGTCGCCGACGTGGAGGGGTCCGACCCCCGCCGGAGTGCCGGTGAGGATCACGTCGCCCGGAAGCAGCGTCATTGCTTCCGTGATGTGGACGACCAGGTCCTCGATGCTCCGGATCATGTCGCTCGTCCGGCCGAGCTGGCGTTGCTCGCCGTTGACGGTGGCCTGGATGGCGAGGTCGCGGGGGTCGAGGTCGGTCTCCACCCAGGGGCCGAGGGGGCAGGAGGTGTCGAAGCCCTTGGCCCGCGCCCACTGCTTCTCGCGCTTCTGGGCGTCGCGGGCGGTGACGTCGTTGGCGCAGGTGTAGCCGAAGACGACGTCCTTGACCCGCTCGCGCGGCACTTCGCGGCACATCCGGCCGATGACCACGGCCAGCTCGGCCTCGTGGTGGACCTCGTCGGAGAAGGAGGGGTACTCGATGGCGTCGCCGGAGCCGATCACCGAGGTGGTGGGCTTGAGGAAGGCGACGGGGACGTCGGGGACCTCGTGGCCGAGTTCGGCGGCGTGCTCCGCGTAGTTGCGGCCGATGGCCACGACCTTGTTGGGGAGCACGGGCGGCAGCAGCCGCACCTTGTTCAGCGGGACCTTGGTCCCGGAGAGCTCGAACTCCGAGTACGGGATGCCCTTGATGATGTCGAGGACGAGACCGTCGGGCCCGTCGCCCTCGACCGCGCCGAAGGCGACATTGCCGTCGATGGAGAACCTGGCGATGCGCACGGGTTGCTGTCGCCCCTCACTGCTTGCTGGGTGCCTGAAAACCTTGACGCTCCAGGCTAGCTCTTCGCCCGGTGGGGACGGAGCGGGCGGCGCGTGAGGGGCACCCCCGTGCGGTGGCGCTACTCCGCGGCGGGCGGGGTGGCGGCGGGGGCCGTCATCAGGATCGTGCGGCGGGGGTTCGCGGTCTGCGCGGGCAGCTGGACCGCGTGCTCACGGAGTTCCGCGGTCTGCAGCGACCCGGCGTCCTCGAGGTGGGCGAGCGTGGTGCGCCGGGGGTTGGCGAGGTTCGTGGAGTTCATCTGCCGTACGGGCCCTGTCGTCGGGGCGCCGCTCGTCCGAGAGGGCGCCGGTTGTCGGTTCTGCCGCCCCAGTAAAGCGTGCGGCCAAACATGTAATTCCCTGCCGGTGGCTGAAACTCGACGCGACCTTTGTGTGAGTTTGCTCACCAACACCCCGACAATGACCCCAATTCGGACACATGGTCTGGACCGCCGAAACGGACATGTCACCCCTGAACCTGCCATTCCGCTCCTGATCATGGCGACTGGGACACCCCCTCCCTCGAGGAGGCTCGCACCCAATGGTCCGGTATGCCCCAGAACCGCCCATACCGCTTGTCACACGTTCGTCACAGGGTGTCACCCAGGTCACAGCACGGTACCTGGCCCTTGTTGGAGATCCGCCACTGTGCTGAAATTCCACGCACCGCCGCAGGTTTCAAACCGGCGCGCAGGGGGCGCAACGCAGCGCCGAGTGGCGGCGGGAAGGGGAAGAGCGCCGGTCATTCACGACCACCTAAATGGGGGCGGCCCAACGCCCCACCACGCCGACACCGTTTCCTCCGTTCACGACGGAGAAGCGCCTGGTCCAGAGGTTGCGACGCTAGTGCAGGGACGTTTCAAGAGGGATGGCAGCGCTCCGGCGGAACAGGAGCCGCGCGGCGGGACCGACCGCGGTTCCTCGCCCCAGCACGCCCAGAACCCCGCACCGGCCGCGGCCGGTGATCACGGCGACCGCGAACGGCACCCCGGTGCCGCACCGGCCGCCGGCGGCGAGTCCGAACAGGCCGCCGCGCCCAAGGCGCGGGGCCCGGTCAACACCGGCTCGCGCCTGGCGCTGCGCAACTGGCGCATCAGCACGCGCCTGGTCTCCCTGCTGGCCCTGCCCGTGGTCGCCGCGACCACACTCGGCGGTCTGCGCATCAACGACTCCATGAACGACATCCAGCAGCTGGAGCACATGCAGCTGCTGACCAGCATGACGAAGCAGGCGACCGCCCTGGCGCAGGCGCTCCAGGAGGAGCGCGACAAGACGGCGGGTCCGCTCTCCAACAACGTCCCGGCCACCGACTTCAAGGTCACCGAGCCGCGCAAGAAGACCGACCGGGCGAAGGCCGCGTTCTTCGACGCGACGGACGAGATCGGCGACACCCAGGGCGACGAGACCCTGGAGAGCATCCGCAACAGCGTCCAGCAGATCGCCGCACAGGTCGGTGCCATTCGCGACATCCGCGAAGAGGCGTACGCCAAGGGCAGTCCGAGTCTCCAGACGATCGACGCCTACAGCCAGCTGATCACCTCGCTGCTGAGCCTCTCCCAGGACATGGCGCAGGCGACCAGCAGCCCCGAGATGATCAAGCGGACCCGTGCGCTCGCGGCGTTCTCCTCCGCCAAGGAGTACGCCTCGATCCAGCGCGCGGTCATCGCCGCCGCACTGCCGACCAACGACGAACAGAAGCCCGACCTCGACCGCAACGACCAGCAGTACGGGCAGGCCGCGCAGCGCAAGGAAGCCGCCGCCACCACCACGTTCACCACGATCTACTCCTCCACCGGCCAGAACGCCGAGCAGCTGACCGCGTCGCTGCAGGGCGGACATCCGGACATCAAGGCGGCGGAGACGTACGCCAAGAAGATGCTGGAGAACCCGACCGCCGTGAGCGGTCCCTCCTCGCGCCGTTCGTACATGAACTGGTACGACCAGGACACCACCAAGATCAACGCCATGAAGCTGGTCGAGGAGACCCTGCTCAGCGACATGGAGAGCAAGGCCCGCGAGCTGCGCGACGAGTCGCAGCGCGAGGCGATCATCTCCGGTGCGCTGATCCTGCTCGTCCTCGGCGTCTCTCTGGTCGGCGCCTTCGTGGTGGCCCGGTCCATGATCCGCTCGCTGCGCCGTCTCCAGGACACCGCGACCCGCGTCGCCCAGGACCGCCTGCCCGAGCTGGTCAAGCAGCTCTCCGAGTCCGACCCGCAGGACGTGGACACCTCCGTCGAGTCGGTCGGCGTCCACTCCCGCGACGAGATCGGGAAGGTGGCCGCGGCCTTCGACGACGTGCACCGCGAGGCGGTCCGGCTCGCCGCCGAGCAGGCCCTGCTGCGGGGCAACGTCAACGCGATGTTCACCAACCTCTCGCGCCGGTCGCAGGGCCTCATCCAGCGCCAGCTCTCGCTCATCTCCGAGCTGGAGTCGCGCGAGGCCGACCCGGACCAGCTGTCCTCGCTCTTCAAGCTCGACCACCTCGCGACCCGAATGCGCCGGAACGGCGAAAACCTCCTCGTCCTCGCGGGCGAGGAGCCGGGCCGCCGCTGGACCCGGCCCGTTCCGCTCGTCGACGTGCTCCGCGCCGCCGCGTCCGAGGTGGAGCAGTACGAGCGCATCGAACTGGCCGCGGTGCCCGCCACCGAGGTCGCCGGCCGGGTCGTCAACGACCTCGTGCACCTGCTCGCCGAGCTGCTGGAGAACGCCACCTCGTTCTCCTCGCCGCAGACGAAGGTCCGGGTCACCGGTCACGCGCTGCCCGACGGCCGGGTGCTCGTCGAGATCCACGACACCGGCATCGGCCTGTCCCCGGAGGACCTGGCGGCGATCAACGAGCGGCTCGCCTCGCCGCCCACCGTGGACGTCTCCGTCTCCCGCCGCATGGGTCTGTTCGTGGTCGGCCGGCTCTCCCTGCGTCACGGCATCCGCATCCAGCTGCGCCCCTCCGACTCGGGCGGCACCACCGCGCTGGTCATGCTCCCGGTCGACGTCGCGCACGGCGGCAAGCAGCCGGCCCCGAAGCAGGCGCCCGGCCAGCAGGCCCCCGGCGGGCTGCTCGCGGGCGGCAACGGCGGCCCCGGCCAGCAGGGCCGGGCCGTCAGCGGCCCCGGCGGCCCCCAGCGCGGCCAGGTCGCGCCCGGCAGCGGCCCCCGCGCCGCGCTGCCCTCCCGCGACGGCAACCGCCCGAACCCGCCGGGCGGACCGGGCGCGCAGGAGTCGGCGTTCCAGAACCCGCAGGGCCGCCCGGCCCAGGACGGCCCCCGTCAGGGCGGCGGCCTCGCCGGTGCGTTCGGCGGTGCCCGGCTCGGCGCCCGGGGCGACGGCGGCGGCGACGCGAACCGGCCCAGCCTGTTCGACCAGCGGCGCCCCGAGCCGAGCGGTCCCGCCCGGCAGGTCCCGCACCCGCAGCCCCAGCAGCCCCGGTTCGACCAGGGCGGCCAGGACGGCCGCGGTGCCTTCGACGCGCCGCGCGGCCCGGCCCAGGACGAGCGCCGGCTCCCGCCCGTGGGCGGCCCGCGCGCCGAACTGCCCGGCGGCACCCCGGCCGCAGGCGGCCAGGACAACGGCTTCCCGGCCCCGCAGCGCCCCCAGACGACGAGTTGGGGCACCGACGCGCCGCGCGGCCACGAGGAGTCGGAGAACACCGGCGCCTTCCGCCGGCCGGCCGGCCCGCAGTCCCCGGCGGACGACCGTCAGGGGCCCGGTGCCACCGCGGAGTTCGCCCGGCCGGACTTCTCGGCCCCGGCGCCCGGCCGGCCGAACGGCCCGCAGCAGCCGCCGCAGCAGCAGCACACCGGCTCGTACGGCAACGGCCCGCAGAGCCCGGACCTGACGAGCACCTCGCAGTTCGCCCGTCCGGACTTCGGCGCCCCGCAGCAGCCGGCGCCCCGGCCGCGCGACGGGCAGGACTTCGGCGCGCCGCGTCCGCCCATGGCGGCCCCGGCCCCCGAGGCCCCGTTCCGTCCGGCGCTGCCGCAGCAGCCGCAGCAGCCCGAAGCGCTGCCGCCGGCCTCCGGGCCCGGCGACGGCCGCACCCCGCTGTACGACACGCTGGAGACCAACTGGTTCCGCGGTCCGCAGCCGGGGGCCCCGCAGCAGCCGCCCGCCGCACCGGAGCGGTCCCAGGAGGTCCCGTCGCAGCCCGTGCAGGAGCCGCCGGCTCCCGCGCCGCAGCCGCAGCGGACGCTCGGGGACAGCGGTGCGACGAGCGCCTGGCGCGCCTCGCCGAACGACGAGATCGTCCGGCAGGCGGAGCGTGTGAAGAAGCCCGCAGCGGGCGGAATCACCACATCCGGTCTGCCTCGGCGGGTCCCGCGCGCCAACCTGGTGCCGGGTACCGCCCAGCAGCAGAACCATCAGTCCGGCCCGCAGGTCTCGCGGGCGCCCGATGATGTACGCGGGCGTCTGACCAATCTCCGCCGGGGCATCCAGCAGGGGCGCCAGGCGGGGAGCGGCCAGACCGGAAGTTTCCCCCTCGGCCCTACTCACCATGAGGAGCGTTAGTTGAGCCCGATGAGTCAGGCCGCGCAGAATCTGAACTGGCTGATCACCAACTTCGTGGACAACACCCCAGGGGTGTCGCACACGGTGGTGGTCTCGGCGGATGGCCTGCTGCTGGCGATGTCCGAAGGTTTCCCGCGCGACCGCGCCGACCAGCTGGCGGCCGTCGCGTCCGGACTGACCTCGCTGACGGCGGGTGCCTCCCGCATCTTCGAGGGCGGCGCCGTCAGCCAGACAGTGGTCGAGATGGAACGGGGCTTCCTGTTCCTGATGTCCATCTCGGATGGCTCCTCGCTGGCCGTGCTGGCCCACCCGGACGCCGACATCGGCCTGGTCGGCTACGAGATGGCTCTGCTGGTGGACCGGGCGGGCACCGTCCTGACCCCGGACCTCCGTGCGGAGCTCCAGGGCAGCCTGCTCCACTAGGCGACCGTGAACCAGTGACACAGACGATCATTCAGGAAACACTCAACCCTCGCCCGTCCGGCCGCTTACAGCCCCCCACCGGCCCCTTCAGACGGCAAGCCGACACCCTGCTGTCACGCCCGGAGGATTCATGACCCCGCCACCCGCCTCACCCGATCCGTACGGCGCGTCCAGTCACGCGTCGTACGACAGTGAGGGCGACCAGCCGCTGGTCCGTCCGTACGCCATGACCGGCGGCCGGACCCGACCGCGCTACCAGCTAGCGATAGAGGCCCTGGTCAGCACCACGGCCGATCCCGCGCACATGGGGACGCTGCTGCCCGAGCATCAGCGGATCTGTCATCTGTGCCGCGAGGTCAAGTCGGTGGCCGAGGTCTCGGCCCTGCTGTCGATGCCCCTCGGTGTGGCGCGGATTCTCGTGGCGGACCTGGCGGAAGCCGGCATGGTGGCCATCCACCAGCCGGGCAATGGAGAGGCCGGCGGCGCGCCGGATGTGACACTGCTCGAAAGGGTGCTCAGTGGACTTCGCAAGCTCTAACGGCGGCGCGGCGACTCGGGCCACCACCTCGGCGAAGATCGTCGTGGCCGGTGGGTTCGGCGTGGGCAAGACCACGTTTGTCGGTGCCGTCTCGGAGATCAATCCGCTGCGCACCGAAGCCGTGATGACGTCCGCCTCGGCGGGCATCGACGACCTGACGCACACCGGTGGCAAGACCACCACCACGGTGGCGATGGACTTCGGCCGCATCACGCTCGACCAGGACCTGATCCTGTACCTCTTCGGTACGCCGGGCCAGGACCGCTTCTGGTTCATGTGGGACGACCTGGTACGCGGCGCCATCGGCGCCGTCGTGCTGGTCGACACCCGCCGGCTCGCCGACTGCTTCCCGGCCGTCGACTACTTCGAGAACAGCGGGCTGCCGTTCGTCATCGCCCTCAACGGCTTCGACGGACACCAGCCCTACACCCCCGACGAGGTGCGCGAGGCGCTCCAGATCGGACCCGACACCCCGATCATCACCACGGACGCGCGGCACCGCGCGGACGCGAAGAGCGGTCTGATCACGCTCGTCGAGCATGCGCTGATGGCCCGCCTCAAGTAGCCGCAAGTCGGTACCTGGGTACGGCAGTTACCGTAGTCACACGGGGGCGGGCTGTGTCCTTTGACACGATCCGCCCCCGCATTCATAACGTTTCGAAAGAGAATTGCCCCGCAATCGACACCGGATGCGTACGAGCGGTGTCACTGCGCTCACATGAGCCCCGCCTTTTGGCGGGGCTCGCTCTTTATGCCCGATTTATCTGAGGCGTGAGCCACTCGGAATCGCTGATTCCGACTGTTTGGAACGCGGCCCCGGGCCGTGCTGCAATTCCACCGACTCCCGAGTAGTACGGCCCTGAACGAAAAAACGGCACAGCGTAGGTGCCGAGCCGAGAGGTTGTTGGTCGAGTGAGGCGTAACAACGAGGGCTCCCCGGCGCAGGCGGAGCGGGGCAACTTCACCCCGCCGCCCCGTGCCGCGGCGCCGTCCGCCGAGGTGTCCGAAGGGGCACTGCCCGCAGGTGGCAGCACCAGCCGGCTGTCCCCGCGCAACTGGCGGGTGCCCACCCGGCTGAACGCGATCCTGCTCATCCCCGCCCTGGTCGGCCTGGTCATGGGCGGCTTCCAGGTGAAGGGCTCGATCAACACCTGGCAGGAGGCCCAGGACGCGGAGAAGACCGCGCTCATCGTGCGGGCCGCCGCCGAGTACGGGCAGGCCCTGCTCAACGAGCGCGACCTCACGGCGCAGCCGCTGCTGTCGAACGAACGCGAGGACGAGGTCGTCACGCGGACCCGTGCCGCGACCGACGCCGCCGCCGAGAAGTTCGACGAGGCCGTCAAGGGCATGCCGGCCAAGGAGGGCCTCCAGCGCCGCCTCAAGCTGTTCAAGCTGGAGGAGCCCAAGCTCCCGCAGCTGCGCAAGGCGGCCTACAGCGCGGCCATGGACCCGGTGAAGACCGAGGAGGGCTACGTCCAGGTCCAGCACTCCCTGATGGAGTTCTGCAACGAACTGGGCCTGGGCACCGGCAACATCACCAGCTACGGCCGTACCGTCTACGCGATCGAGCTGGCCAAGGCTGCAGAATCGCTTCAGCGCTCCATCGGCATGCACCTCCTGGTCCGCCCCAGCAAGGACGAGGCCAAGTTCAACGACCAGGTCAAGGCGTTCGGTTCGTACAACTACCTGGAGCAGATCGCCCTCGGCGAGTTCACCTCCGGCGGTACGGAGGCCGACGCGGCCCGGCTGAAGAAGGTCATGAGCGCCAAGGCCGCGGCCGGCGCCGCCGACCTCAAGGCCGCCAAGGCGAAGGCCGAAGCGGCCGGGGTGCCGTTCGTGGCCCCGCCCACCATCGACGGCTCGGTCTACGACGGCATGGCCCAGGAGATCGGTCTCGGCCGCTCCCCCGAGGAGCTGAAGGCCAAGGGCATCACGCCCGACACCTGGATGGCCGCCGCGACCGCCAAGTTCGACGGCTACACCACCGTCGAGGACGAGCTGGTCGACAAGGCGGTGACGGAGGCGGCGGAGATCTCCTCCGACGCCCGCACCGACGCCGTCGTCAACGCCACCATCGTGCTCGTCGCCCTGCTGGCCGCGTTCGTCGTCGCCGGGCTCATGGCCCGCCAGATGAGCCGCTCGATGCGCCGGCTGCGCACCGCCGCCTTCGGCATCGCCGAGCAGCGGCTGCCCGCACTGGTCGACCAGCTCTCGCGCACCGACCCCGGCCGCGTGGACACCCGGGTGCAGCCGATCCCGATCAACTCCCACGACGAGATCGGCGAGGTCGCCCGCGCCTTCGACCAGGTCCACCAGGAGGCGGTCCGGCTCGCGGCTGAGCAGGCCATGCTCCGGGGCAACGTCAACGCGATCTTCACCAACCTCTCGCGCCGCAACCAGTCGCTCATCGAGGGCCAGCTGACCCTGATCACCGACCTGGAGAACAACGAGGCCGACCCGGACCAGCTGGAGAGCCTGTTCCGGCTGGACCACCTGGCGACCCGTATGCGGCGCAACGGCGAGAACCTCCTCGTCCTCGCCGGCGAGGAGCCCGGCCGCCGCTGGAACCAGCCGGTGCCGCTGGTGGACGTGTTGCGGGCCGCCTCGTCCGAGGTGGAGTCCTACGAGCGCATCGAGCTGTCCGGCGTCCCCGAGACCGAGATCCACGGCCAGTCCGTCACCGACCTCGTGCACCTGCTGGCCGAGCTGCTGGAGAACGCCACCACGTTCTCCTCGCCGCAGACCAAGGTGCGGGTCACCGCGACCCGGCTGCCCGACGGCCGGGTGATGATCGAGATCCACGACAAGGGCATCGGCCTCACCGCCGAGGACTTCGCCGACATCAACCACAAGCTGGCCAACCCGCCGACGGTGGACGCCGCCGTCTCGCAGCGCATGGGCCTGTTCGTGGTCGGCCGGCTCGCCGACCGGCACGGCATCCGCGTCCAGCTGCGCCCCTCGGGCGAGCAGGCCGGCACCACCTCGCTGGTCATGCTGCCGGACGCGATCACCCACGGCGGTGGCGGCGAGGCCCCGGAGCAGGACGACTTCACCGTCTCCTCGATCATCCCGCAGCAGGCCCTCGACGCCCAGCCGCACCAGCAGCTGCGCACGGCGGCCGAGCTCGGCTTCGACGACTCGCGCTACGAGGAGGCGTCCGGGGAGACCGGCCGGCTCGACCCGGTGGGCCGCTCGCTGGCCCGCGAGGAGCGCCGGGCGGCGCTGGAGGCCCAGACGGGCGCCGGTGAGCGCCGCCCGTTCCCGCAGCAGCCGGAGCAGGGCCAGGAGCCGCCGCAGCACCAGCAGCCCGAGCAGCAGGCGTACCCCGAGACCGGCTACGGCCAGGACGCCTACCCGGCCGACGGCCAGGACGCGTACGCCGGAAACGGCCAGGACCCCTACCAGGCCAACAGCCAGGACGCGTACCCGGTCGGCGGCCAGGACCCCTACGCCGGAAACGGTCAGGAGGTCTACCCGGGCGCCGCGTACGAGGGCGGTTACGACCCGTACGCGGCCGGCGCGGGCTATGCCGCGCAGCCCGGCTACGACGCCCCCCAGAACGGCTATGCGGAGGCGGCATACGCGGCCCCCGAGACCCCCGAGCAGGGCTATGACGAGCAGTACGGCGTCCAGCCCCAGCAGGAGGAGTGGCCTGATCAGAGCGCGTATCAGGGTGGCTTCGAACCGGTCGCGCAGGCGGAAACGGAATCTGCGGCGAGCGCCCCCGCCGAGGAGCGGGAACGCGTAGGCTTCGAGCGTTCGGGCCCCGCTCCGAGCGCCGGCCACGAGCTGACCGACGCCGGTCTGCCGCGCCGGGGCAGCCAGCAGCACTGGCAGCCCACGGGCCGCGGCAACAGCCGGCCCGGCCCCGTGCGGGAGGACGCGCGGCAGGAACCGCCGCAGCGGCCCGACCCGGCACGGCAGGCCGCCGGGGGAAACAACGGAACCGACGGTTCCGACGACTGGCGCTCGGCCAACGACGAGCGCTGGGAACGGGCCGAGAAGCTCCGGGAGCCCAAGGCGGGCGGGATAACCCCGTCCGGTCTGCCCCGGCGCGTGCCCAAGGCCAATCTGGTCGAGGGCACGGCGGAGCAGACCCAGCAGGACGGCCCCCAGGTCTCCCGCGCCCCGGAGGACGTGCGTGGCAGGCTGAGCAACCTGCGACGCGGTGTCCTGCGGGGACGCAACGCGGGTGCGGACACAAGTACTACCTACAACCAGGAGCGTTAGTGTGAGCCCGATGAGCCAGGCGGCGCAGAATCTGAACTGGTTGATCACCAACTTCGTGGAGAACACCCCAGGGGTGTCGCACACGGTGGTGGTCTCCGCCGACGGACTCCTGCTGGCGATGTCCGAAGGTTTCCCGCGCGACCGCGCCGACCAGCTGGCGGCGGTCGCCTCCGGTCTGACCTCGCTGACCGCGGGCGCCTCGCGGATCTTCGAGGGCGGCGCGGTGAATCAGACGGTTGTGGAGATGGAGCGAGGATTCCTCTTCATCATGTCCGTATCCGACGGTTCTTCCTTGGCCGTTCTCGCACACCCGGACGCCGATATCGGCCTCATCGGGTACGAAATGGCCCTTCTGGTCGACCGTGCGGGCAGCGTGTTGACGCCGGACCTCCGTGCCGAACTCCAGGGAAGTCTTCTTAACTAGTCTTATCCAGTAACCAGACAGTGCGCTTCGCGTCACCGCACCATAGGGTGCGGTGGCGCGGACCCACTGGGATCGGGTCCGGCAGGCGGAGGAGGAATCGTGGGTACACCCCCAGGCGGGCACCGGTACGACGGTGACCGGCACGCAACGGGTGAGCACGGGGACGATCGTTTCAACTACCCTTCCGCACCCGGCAGACAGGGCGCTCAGCAGCCTCAGCAGCCCTACCGGCCCTACGGGCAGCCGCATTACGGGCCGCCCGGCTCCGACTGGCCCCGGCAGGAGCCCCGTATCCAGCCGGTGCAGCAGCCGCGGCAGGCTCCCGAACCGGCGGCTCCGGCCGCGCACAACCCACTGGTCCGTCCGTACGCCATGACAGGCGGCCGGACCCGACCGCGCTACCAACTCGCCATTGAGGCGTTGGTCAGTACCACGGCTGATCCGTCCCGGCTGCAAGGGCAGTTGCCCGAGCATCAGCGGATCTGCCGGCTGTGCTTCGAGATCAAGTCGGTGGCCGAGATTTCGGCCCTCCTCTCGATCCCTCTCGGCGTTGCCCGGATTCTCGTTGCCGACCTGGCCGAGGCCGGACTCGTCGCTATCCATCAGCCCGGCGGCGACGAGTCCGCCGGCGGCCAGCCAGATGTGACACTGCTCGAAAGGGTGCTCAGTGGACTTCGCAAGCTCTAGCGGCGGAGCGGCCCGCTCCACTACCTCGGCGAAGATCGTGGTGGCAGGGGGCTTCGGCGTGGGTAAGACCACGTTTGTCGGTGCCGTTTCGGAGATCAATCCGCTGCGCACCGAAGCCGTGATGACGTCCGCCTCGGCGGGCATCGACGACCTGACGCACACGGGGGACAAGACCACCACGACGGTGGCGATGGACTTCGGCCGCATCACGCTCGACCAGGATCTGATCCTGTACCTCTTCGGTACGCCGGGCCAGGACCGTTTCTGGTTCATGTGGGACGACCTGGTGCGGGGGGCGATCGGCGCGGTGGTGCTGGTCGACACCCGCCGTCTCGCGGACTGCTTCCCGGCGGTCGACTACTTCGAGAACAGCGGGCTGCCGTTCGTCATCGCCCTCAACGGCTTCGACGGACACCAGCCCTACACCCCCGACGAGGTGCGCGAGGCGCTCCAGATCGGGCCGGACACCCCGATCCTGACGACGGACGCGCGGCACCGCGCGGACGCCAAGAGCGCGCTCATCACGCTCGTCGAGCACGCGCTCATGGCCCGCCTGCGCTAGCGCATCCCGTACGCCGAAGGCCCCGCACTCCTCGGAGTGCGGGGCCTTTGACGTACTGCGGTGCGCGTGTGCGGGCCGGGCGTCAGCCCTGCCAGCTGTGGGGCGCCCGGAAGCCGGGGGTGCGCTCCAGGCGGCGCCAGCCCGCCGTGTTCCGGTGGGGGCGGGGGGCGTCGGCGGGCTGGGCGGCGGCGCGGGCGAGGAGGACCGCGGTGATGGCGGCCAGCTCCTCGGGGTCGGCAAGGCCCTTCTCGACGCGCAGCACGGATTCGGCGGTTGCAGTGGTCATGGGTGTCTCTCCGTCTTCTACTGCGGGGGGTTGCCGTGCTTGCGGGCCGGCAGGTCGGCGTGCTTGGAGCGGAGCATGGCGAGCGAGGCGATCAGTACCTCGCGCGTCTCCGCGGGGTCGATGACGTCGTCGACGAGCCCGCGCTCGGCGGCGTAGTACGGGTGCATCAGCTCGGTCTTGTACTCCTTGACCATGCGGGTCCGCATGGCCTCGGGGTCCTCGGCCTCCGCGATCTGCCGGCGGAAGATGACGTTGGCGGCACCTTCGGCGCCCATCACGGCGATCTCGTTGGTGGGCCAGGCGTAGGTGAGGTCGGCGCCGATGGACTGGCTGTCCATGACGATGTAGGCCCCGCCGTACGCCTTGCGCAGGATCAGCGAGATACGCGGCACCGTCGCGTTGCAGTACGCGTAGAGCAGCTTCGCGCCGTGCCGGATGATCCCACCGTGCTCCTGATCCACGCCGGGCAGGAAGCCGGGTACGTCCAGAAGAGTGATGATGGGAATGTTGAAGGCGTCACACATCTGGACGAACCGTGCGGCCTTCTCGGACGCCTCGATGTCCAGGACACCCGCCAGGGCCTGGGGCTGGTTGGCGACGATGCCGACGACCTGGCCGTCCATCCGGGCCAGGGCGCAGATGATGTTGCGGGCCCAGCGCTCGTGGATCTCCAGGTAGTCGCCGTCGTCGACGAGTTCCTCGATGACCTTGTGCATGTCGTACGGGCGGTTGCCGTCGGCGGGTACGAGGTCGAGCAGGGCGTCGCCGCGCCGGTCGGCCGGGTCGTCGCTCGCCGCGGCGGGCGGGTTCTCCCGGTTGTTGGAGGGCAGCATCCCGATGAGGTAGCGGACCTCGGCGATGCAGGTCTCCTCGTCGTCGTACGCGAAGTGCGCGACGCCCGAGGTCTCGGCGTGCACGTCGGCGCCACCGAGGCCGTTCTGCGTGATCTCCTCGCCCGTCACCGCCTTCACGACGTCCGGACCGGTGATGAACATCTGCGAGGTCTCGCGGACCATGAACACGAAGTCCGTCAGAGCCGGACTGTAGGCCGCCCCGCCCGCGCACGGGCCCAGCATCACGCTGATCTGCGGGATGACACCCGAGGCACGCGTGTTGCGCTGGAAGATGCCGCCGTAGCCGGCGAGCGCCGAGACGCCCTCCTGGATACGGGCACCCGCGCCGTCGTTCAGCGACACCAGCGGCGCACCCGCCGAGATGGCCATGTCCATGATCTTGTGGATCTTCGTGGCGTGGGCCTCGCCCAGCGCACCGCCGAAGATCCGGAAGTCATGCGCGTACACGAAGACCGTGCGGCCCTCCACCGTCCCCCAGCCGGTGATCACACCGTCCGTGTACGGCTTCTTCGCCTCCAGGCCGAAACCCGTCGCCCGGTGGCGGCGGAGCTGTTCGACCTCGTGGAACGAGTCCGGGTCCAGGAGCAGCTCGATGCGCTCGCGCGCGGTCAGCTTGCCCTTGGCGTGCTGCGCCTCGGTAGCCCGGTCGCTGGGTCCGCGGCGGGCCTGCTCGCGCAGTGCCAGCAGTTCGGCCACGCGGCCGCGGGTGTCGCTCGGCTCGCCCTGGGTTTCGTCCACAACGGTCATGTACCGACCCTACGAACCCGGCCAAGGGATTCGTGCCGTTGACTCCGTACAGTCTCGTGCCCGGTTTACTGGTGGAGCCTGACAGAAGCCCACGACGATGCAGGCGAAGTACCAGCCGGTACCCGGCATCGTTTGTGGAGGTCTCACAAAGTGTTCATTGTGGCCTGCCGCACACGCCGGTGAGCCGGGGGATGGTGGCGGGCTGTTCCCGCTGCACCTTCTGGATGTCCTTCAGGCGCGGGAGCACCGGCTCCTCGGGATGCGCCACGGTCAGCAGGACCGCCTCGTAGAAGGCGTCCCGCACCGCCGCCGGCATCACGTCCGAGGCGTCCAGGCACAGCGGCACCCGCTGGCCCGTCAGGCGCCGGCCCACCTTCGCCGCCACCGCCCCCGCGTGCGACGGGACCGCGGAGTTCGCCGAGAATACCCCGCCCTCGCGGGCCCACTCCTGCTGCGCCTGCTCGGAGGTGAGCCGCTTGAGCAGCGCGCGGGCCCGGTCGCCCTTGCCGAACAGCGCCGCGAAGTCGGCGGAGACCTCGTGCGCCCTCACCTTGTACGGTCCGCCGGGCAGCAGCCGCGCCGAGTCCACGAAGTCGGCCCGGTCGCCCCGGTCGCCGTAGAGGGCGCGGGCGAAGGAGCCCTGGTGTTCCAGGGAGCAGCCGCCGGGGCCGAAGAGCAGCCCGTGCCCGCCCTCCTCGCCCCGGTGGTCGCCGGTGAGGACGGCTTCGCGCAGCACGTCCGGGCCCGGGGCCAGCAGGCCGGCCCAGGTGCGCCAGGCCCGCTGCACCTGCGGGGCGGTCCACTCCAGCTCGCCGGTCGCCCAGCGGGCGTACAGCACGGGTCCGGCCTGCTGGAGGAGGAGGTCCTCGATCCAGTCGCTGCCGGGCCAGCCGGAGGCGCCGTCGTCGCCCATGGCCAGGCACCAGTCGCGCAGCGGGGCGGGCCGTTCCGGCGGGATCTCGCCCTTGCGGAACCAGACGATGGACTTGAGGTCCACCTTGAGCGGCACCCACAGGTGCTCGTCCAGGCCCCCGGCGTCGGGCAGCCACGGCCTGCCGTACTCCTTCTCGTCGTACAGGCCGGTCAGCGGCTGGAGCCGGTCCTCCTCGGCGTACTCCACGAGTTCGCCGACGCCGGGCAGGATCGCGATGTCCGGCGGGTTGCCGGCCTGGACCTCGGCGAGCAGCACCTCGCGGGTGGCCGCGGTGCCCTGGTACGTGTACGGGATGCCGAGGCCGTCCAGGACGTCCTTGAACTGTTCCTCCTGGGTGTCGGTCCAGGGGCCGAGGATGGTGACCTTCGGTTCGGTGTCGGCGCCGCCGGGGGCCGCGAGGCCGCAGCCGGTGGCGGTGAGCAGCAGGGCGAGGACGAGCAGGAGCGACCGGGGCGGGCGTCTCATCCGGCCCTCCAGTAGTAGTCGGCGGTGAGCCTGCGGCCGAGGCCGGCGACCGGCAGCAGCAGGACGAGGGTGCCCGCGCCGAGCGCCCCGTAGTAGGTCCAGCCCTGCCAGCTCTCGGCGGCCAGCCGGTCGCGCAGGTCGAGCGAGGTGCGGGTGACGTAGGACTGGGCCTCGGGGAGGCGCTCGTGGTCGGCGGCCCGTTCCTGGATGGCGGTCAGTCCGTGGCGTGCGGTGTCCAGCCGCTGCTGGGTGGCGACGGTGGCCCGCAGCGGTACGACGGCGAGGGCGGCGGTCAGCAGCAGCGCCGGGAGCAGCCACGCGTCCAGGCTGCGGCCGCAGCGGGTGCGCAGCAGCCGCAGGGCACTGAGCAGGGTCAGGGCGAGGACCAGCAGTCCCAGTTCGGCGAGGGCCCAGCCGGTGCGCTGGAGGGGGCCCAGGGTGCTGATCCGGGTCATGCGCCGCATCTGGTGGTGCTGGAGGACGTCCAGCCGGGGCACCACGCCGGTGCCGGGGCGGTCGAGCTGCCGTTCGGCCTCGGCGAGCTTCTGCGCCTGCATCAGCTCGTCGTCCACGTATTTGGCGGTCCCCGGCGTGATGGAGCCGCTGTAGGAGGTCAGCACGCCGTTGACGGTCTCCAGGATGCCCCGGCCGCGCGCCCCGTCGATCTGTACGTCGGAGAGCCGGGAGAGGCCCTGGTTGGCGGCGGCGAGCTGGGCCTCGTAGCGGGCTCCGGCGCCGACGACCCGGTCGATGCCGGTGGACACGGAGGTGACGGCCTCCTGGTGGGCGCGGAGCAGGGCGAGCTGGGTGGAGGCCACGCCCTGGACGGCGGGCGCGGCGTGGGTGCGCATCTCGCCGGCGGCGTTCTGCACCTCGCGGTACGAGACGAGCAGGGCGGTGACGGACAGGAGGGCGGAGAGCACGGCGACGAGGAGGTGGAGTTCGAGCAGGCGCCGGGTGCGTGAGCCGGTGCGCCGGCGGGCCCGGAGGATGCGGGTCACAGGGGCCTCCCGCAGGCGATGCAGTACCGGGCGTGCGGCCCGGCGAGGTGGCGGCAGCCGGGGCAGGCGCGGGGGGTGCCGGCGGGGTGGGCGGGCAGGTCGAGGAGATGGCCGGACGCGACGTGCAGCCGTCCCTCGCGGACGGTTCCCCGGTCGACGGTCGGGCCGACCCGGACGAGGCCGCGGGCTCCGTCGAGGATGTCGGCGACCTTGCGGACGTCGGCCAGGACCCAGGCGGCGCCGATCTCGTGGGCGAGCCGGACGGCGAGGCCGAACTGCTGCTCGGCCTCCTCGCGGCTCATCGGGTCCAGGGCGGCGTAGCCGCGGTTGAGGGCGGCGCGCATCCGGGTTGCCGCGTTGACCGCGTCGACGGTGCCTCCCCCGCCGTCCCCGCCGCCGGCGGCTCCCGGTCCGGTGCCGCCCGCGCCGACCGCGACGCCGGGCGGCAGCCAGCGGACCAGGAGCGGGGCGGCGGCGTCGCCGACGGAGACGGCGGCCAACTGGAGGAGCACGCCGAGCGGTTCGGTGCCGGCGTCGGCGGCCAGGGTGAGGAGGTAGTCGCGGGTGCCGGGCTCCCACTGGTGGGTGGCGAACGCGTACCGGTGGCGGTTCCCGGCCGGGGTGGCCGCGGTGAGCAGGAGGGGCCGGGGCGCGGTCTCGGTCAGCGTCACCCCGGTCACGGCGGGGCGGGCGGTGACGACGACGGGCAGTTCGGGGCTGCGGACCCGGCGCAGCCGCCGCAGGGCCGCGGTGACGGCGGGGGCGAACCGGTCGGGCGCGGTGTCGGCGGTGCCGTGCAGGGCTTCGGTGAGGGCGAGCAGTGGGGCGGGGTCCCAGTCGGTGCCGATGGCCAGCACGTCAGCGCTGAACGCCCCGGCGCAGGCGGCGAGTTCGGCGCGCAGTGGGCTGTCGTCCCGGTCCGGTTCGTCGGCCGGGCGGTGGCCGCCGCCGTCGGTGACGAGGATCAGGTGGCGTACGGGCAGGGGGCGGTGGGCGAACAGGTCGCGGGCGGCGGCGAGCCAGCCGCCGTAGCCGGGCGGCGGGCGGTCGTCGGGGGTCGGGGGGAGGCGGCCGGCGCTGAAGGCGGCGCGGCGCCGTTCGTCGGGGTCGGCGAGCGCCCAGTGGCCGCGCAGCGGGTAGCAGCGGGCGGGTCCGCAGTCTCCGGGGCCGCCGAGGACGGCGAAGGACAGTCCGTCGGGCAGGGTGCGCAGGGCGGCGGCGAGGGCGGCGGCGGCGGCGCCGCGGCGGGCGGGGGCGACGTCCAGGGCGATGACGACGGCGAGTTCGACGGCGGGGCGCCGGTCGCGGGGGCCGGTGCCGGTGGCCTTGATCCGGACGTGGGCGTCGACGCGGCTGTCGTGGTGCGGCTGCTGGTCGCGCCGGACGTCGACGGACACGGCGAAGGCGAGTCCGGCCGGCGGCGCGGCGGGAGCGGCCATGGGCGGGTTCTCCAGGGGTACGGCACCGGGCGCGGCAGCCGTCCGGCTGCGGGCGCCCGCGGTGCGGGTCGGGCGGTTGGGGGGCGGGTCGGGCGGTCGCGGGGCGGGCGGCTCAGAACCTGGTCTGCGGCCGGACCGCGTGCGAGAGGTCGATGAGGTGTTCGTGCTCCTCGGGCCGCAGCCGCTGGCGGGCGAGCCAGCGGTAGCACTGCTCCAGTTCGGCGCGGACCGCCCGTTCGCCGGGCACGGGCGGGGGCGGCAGGCCCCGGCGCGGCCAGGTGCGGCGGGGTGCGGGGGCGCCGGCGGCGCGTACGGCGTCGAGCTTCCACTCGTACAGCTCGGTGCGCAGCAGCCAGGCGGCCTCGTCCCCGGCGGCGACGGGTCCGAGTCCGGCCAGGGCGGCGTCGATCTCCGCCTCGCCGGGCAGCGGGTGCTCCCCCGCAGCGAGCCGGGCGGCCCGGATGCGCAGGGCGGCGACGCGGGCGACGGTGTGGTCGCGGGACTCGTCGGGGACGAGGTCCAGGACGGCGACGGCGGCGGCCCGGTCGCCGCGGGCGAGGGCGAGCCGGGCCAGGCCCAGGGCGGCGCCGACGTGCGAGGGGTTGCGGGCGTGCACCGCGCGGAAGAGTTCGTACGCGGACGGGCCGGGCGGCAGGCCGCCGGCGGGGCCGAGTTGTTCGGCGCTGTAGGCGAGGGCCAGTTTGGCGGCGTACTCGCCGGGCAGGGCCCGGTGCACGGCGGCGAAGTGGTGGTGGGCGGCGGCCAGCAGTTCCGCGCGTTCCTCGGGCCGTACGTCGGCGCCGCGCAGCGCGACCAGGCCGCGGTGCCAGCCGAGCCGCCACTGCCGGACCGGTCCGGGGCCGGGGATGGCGGCCGCCGCCTCGACCTGTTCGTGGGCGGCGGCCAGGGCTTCGCCGCCCTCCTGGCCGAGCAGCAGCCGGGCGTTGTGCAGGCAGATCTCGACGGACCGCTCGCCGGTGGCGGGCTGGGCGAGCGGCTGGGCGGGGTCGTAGCTGCTGACGCCGAAGCGGGTGGCCTGCGGGTCGCCGGGGTAGGGCCGGGGCACCGGGAGGCGGCGGGCGATCTCGGTGGGGGTGGGCGTGCCCGGGTCGAGGGCGGGGGCGGGCGGGGCCTCGCGGCGGCGGTGCGGCGGGCGGCGCAGCCACTGGGCGTAGTCGGGGACGGAGCCCAGGCGGGCGCCGAGGAGTTCGGCGGAGGGCGTGAAGTGGGCGGAGGGCTCGGGCTGGTCGCGTTTGCCGCGCAGGGCGCGGATCTCGCGCAGTACGCCGCGCAGTTGTCCGGCCATGTCGTCGGCGGTGCCGAACCGCTGCTCGGGGTCCTCGGCGGTGGCGCGGGCGACGGCGAGCCGGAAGGAGCTGATGCCGAGTCCGGGTACGTCGTCGCCGACCGCCCAGCGGGCGAGTTCGGCGAGGGTGACGCCGACGGTGTGCACGTCGTGGGCGACGGTGAGGGGCTGGGTGCCGTCCGTCTCGGGGGCGGCGAAGTAGGGGGTGATGACGGGCGGCGGGTCGGCGCTGCCGGCCTTGCGGACGCCGCCGAGGTCGATGACCTTGATGCCGTCGAGGTGGTGGATGACGTTGGACGGCTTCATGTCCCCGTAGAGGAAGCCCATGCCGTGCAGATGGGAGAGGGCCTCCAGGATCTGGCAGCCGTAGGTGAGGACGTGCTCGATGTCGAGGACGAAGGTGCCCCGGCGGACGGATTCGACGACGGCGGACAGGGTGCGGTCGCCGACGTCCTCCATCACGATGTAGCCGCCGGAGACGGTGCCGTCCTCGTTGGTGGTGGAGACGAAGTCGCGGATCTGGACGATGCGTTCGTGGCGGATGGCGACCAGGCTGCGGCGTTCCTCGCCGGCCTGGGCGGCGCCGCGCTCGGCGTAGCGGTTGAGGAGGCCCTTGACGGCGACGAAGTCCTCCAGGTGGGTGTCCTCGGCGAGGTAGACCCAGCCCTGGCCGCCGTGTGCGATGGGGCCCCGGATGCGGTACTGGTCCTGGAGCGGCGGCCCGTCCCTGGTGAGTTCGGGGCGGTAGGAGTAGGGCGCCCCGCAGACCGGGCAGTAGCCCTCGTCCGGGGGCGGGGCGGCGGTGTGGGGCGGGACGAAGGCGGTGCCGCACGCCTTGGCGGAGCAGGTCATCACGATGCGGACCGGCTGCTCGGCGGCGGCCAGGCGTTCGGCGGGGCTGCCCGAATCGAGGAGCGGGAGTTCGAGGAGCCCGGCGGGGCCGTGGTCCTCGGGGGCGGCGGGCAGTGGCGGGAGGCCGGGGGCGGTCTCGTCGCGGCCGCAGGTGTCGCAGTGCCCGGTGGGCAGGACGGCGCCGTCGCAGGGGGCGCCGGTGAAGCGGCGGTGCGGGCAGGGAATCCTCATGGGCGCCCCGCGGGGCCGGTGCGCTGTTCCGGGAGGCCGGGTCCGGCCGGTCCGGGGTGGCCGGCGGTGGCCGTGAGGTCGGCGCGTAAGTCGCGTAAGAGCTGTTTGAGCGCGGCCAGCCGGTCGCGGGGGTCGGGGAGCGCGCGCAGGTCGTGCAGGCGGCGACGGCGGATGGCGGGGTCGGCGCCGGGCCGGGGCGGGGCGGAGGCGGAGTCGGTGAGGGCGCCGAGGCGGAGCCAGACGCGCTCCATGTGCTCGGCTCGGCGCAGCAGTTCCTCGGCGCGTTCGTCCAGGGCCGGGACGAGCAGTTCGCTCTCCACCGCGTCGAGTCCGGGCCCCTCGGTGCCGCGTACGACGATCAGCAGCCGGAAACCGAGGGTGCGTACGCGGGCCAGGACCCGGACGAGGCCGGCCGGGTCGGGGTCCTCGTCCAGGCCGATCACCGCGAGGACCGGGCCGGTGGCGGCGGGCGGGCCGGCGAGGGAGCGTTCGGGTTCGTCGCCGCCCTCCAGGAGCCAGTCGCGGTAGCGGTTGCGCTGGTGCTGGGGCGGCCGGAGCCGGGCGACGAGGGCGTCCACCAGTGCGTCGGGGCGGCCCTGTCCGCCCCGGTGGATGAGGTGGGCGCGGTGCAGCTGGTGGAGCAGGGTGCGGTCGCGGCCGCCGCCGGCCGGGACGACGGTGAAGCGGACGGCGGGCTGGTCGGTGCCCGCGAACCAGCGGCGCAGCCGGTCGGCGAAGGCGTGGTCCCAGCCGTCCGGGCCGCTCAGCTCGGCGACCAGCGGGACGAGCCGGGCGACGCGGTCGACGGGGATCATGTACGAGAAGGCGAGGTCGTTGTCGGTGGGCAGCTCGCGCTCCAGGTCTCCGCGCCAGCTGACGACGAGCCCGACGACGTGTTCGGGGCGGGCGCCCCGGCGGCCGGTGTGGACGGCGGCGCCGCTGAAGCCGGGGCGCACCACCTCGGCGTTGGTGCGGGCGTCGAGCTGGACCCAGTCGCCGTGGAGTCCGCTGATCCGGCCGGAGAGCCACATGCCGTCCGCGTCGAAGGGTGCGGCGTAGCCGCCGAGCCAGACCTCGGCGCCGCGTTCGAGGTGCCGGGCGAGCGGGGCGGGGCGGGCCTGGGGGCGGGGGCTGTCCAGGGCGAGCACGGCGATGTCCTCGCGGTCGGGCCCCGCGCGGCCGGGCAGCCAGCCGTCCGGGGCGACGCGAGCGGCGACCGGGGGGATGGCGGGGTTCTCGGCGAACTCCACCCACATCCGGGCGTGCGGGTCGCCGACCACGTGGGCGCAGGTCAGGACGCGGTCCTGGGTGATCAGGACGCCGGCCCCGCACACCGCGTTCTCCGGGCCGTCCGGGCGCAGCCGCAGCCGCCAGTCCGCTCTCAGCTCCCCCATGGTTCACGAGCGTACGCGTGGGTGGCCGTTCCTTCCCAGGGTCCGCGCACAACGGGGTGCGGACGGCCGGCTCCGGTGGCCGGACACCGTGTTCGGCTTCTGATCACAACTGGGGCGCGGTTGGGGTCGGATGGCCCAAGTACCGTTGGGAGGCGTCGAGTTGTGAAGACTTCTTTTTTTTGAGAGCGCTCTCAGCCATAAGTCTTGACGGCTGTGCCGGGCCTCGCGAAAGTGGTCGCACCTCCACCCCCCACCGTGGTCGCACCCCCACCCCCCACCCACTCGGGAGTCGCCGTATGTTCTCGCGCCGGAAGTTTCTGACGGGCTCGGCCGCCGCCGCCACCGCGCTGACCTACCCCCTGTGGGGCAGCGCCCTGAGCCCAGTGGCGTCGGCGTCCGCCGCCACCTGTGAACTGGCCCTGGTCAACCGCTCGTTGCCGGGCTGCGTCAACGCCTATGTCACCGGCCACGAGCAGTCCACCGGCCGCTGGGTCCTGCTGCGGCCCGGCGGCGGGGTCTGCCGGCCGGACTCCCCGGCCGCCCCGCAGACCCCGCTGCCGGTGGACTGCGCCATCCCGCTGAACGGGGCGGGCGGCGCGCCGGTCGTACTGACGCTGCCTCAGATGTTCGGGGCGCGGGTGTACTTCGTGCGGGACGACACCCTGGACTTCTTCCTCAATCCGGGACCCGCCCTGGTCGAGCCGGCGTTCGCGACCCCGGCGGACCCGAACTACGGGCGCACCTGGTCGTTCTGCGAGTTCACGTTCAACCCGCAGCAGCTGTACGCGAACATCAGCTACGTCGATCTGGTGACCGCGCTGCCGATCGGCCTGACCTTGGAGGGCGACGCCACGCACACGGTCGCCCCGCTTCCCGCCGGCGCCGTGCAGCGGATCGCCGACGGCCTCATCGCCCAGGCGGCCGCGGACGGCCGGCCCTGGGACCGGTTGGTGACCCGCGGCGCGAACGGCAGCGTGCTGCGGGTCATCTCCCCGCAGAACCTGATGGCGCCCTACTTCGACCGCCCGGACCAGATGCCGTTCCGCGACCTGTTCACGGGGTACGTCGACCAGGTCTGGGACAAGTACCGCTCGACGGACCTGCGGATCGACCTCCAGGGCGGGCGGGGCGTGCGCACCGGCCGGGTGAGCGGCGACACGCTGGTGTTCGAGGGCGGGCACACCTTCGCCCGGCCGTCCTCGAAGGACATCTTCACCTGCAACCACGGGCCGTTCACCAACAACCCGGCGGACAGCGACGACAAGAAGGCGCTGCTGGCGCGGCTCGCGGCGGGCTTCAACCGCTCGATCATGCTCAGCCACCCGGACCAGCCGAACGGCACCTCGGCGGCCGACTACTACCGGGGTGCGGTGACCAACCACTGGTCCCGGATCGTCCACGCCAACAGCCCGATCGGCTACGCGTTCCCGTACGACGACGTACGGCCGGAGGGGCAGCCGGACGTGTCGGGGGCGGCGAACGACGGCAACCCGAGGCGGTTCACGGTGAGTGTCGGTTCCTGACGCTCCCGCGAGGCCCGGCCAGTAGATGTTGAACTTTGAACAAGATGGGGCTACAGTGAATCTCGTTGAAGGTTAAACAACAGGTCGGGCCCGCTCTCGACCTCGTCCCCGAGGAGGAGCCATGGCTCTGTTCAACCGCAAGAACGACACCGCCGCCACCGCCGTGACCACGGCCGAGGTCGACCCCGCCCTGGCCGCCCTCACCGGTGACTACACGATCGACCCGGCGCACAGCAGCATCGGCTTCACCGTGCGTCACGCCATGGTCACCAACGTGCGCGGCTCCTTCGCCGAGCACGAGGGTTCCCTCACGCTGGACGGCGGCGACCCGGCCAACTCGACGGCCTCGATCGACGTGAAGATCGCCAGCGTGGACACGGGCATCAAGGACCGCGACGGCCACCTGGTGAGCGGCGACTTCTTCGACGCCGAGAAGTTCCCCCTGATGACGTTCCGCTCGACCTCCGCGGAGCAGCTCGGCGGCGAGAAGTACCGCGTCACGGGCGACCTCACCATCAAGGACGTGACCCGCCCGCTCGCCATCGACCTGGAGTTCAACGGCTCCGCCACCGACCCCTACGGCAACGAGCGCGTCGGCTTCGAGGGCAGCGCCGAGATCCTGCGCTCCGACTGGGGCCTGACCTGGAACGCGGCGCTGGAGACCGGCGGCGTCATGGTCAGCGACAAGGTGAAGCTGAACTTCGACATCTCCGCGATCAAGACGGCCGCCGAGGCCGCCTGATCCCCGCACCGCACCACCGCACCACCGCGCCCGCCGCCCCTCCCCTGCCGGGAGCGGGCGGCGGGCGCGGTGGTGTGCCCCGTCAGCCCATCGTCTTCTGGCCGTCCAGGGCCTCGCGGATGATGTCGGCGTGGCCTGCGTGCTGGGCGGTCTCGGCGATGATGTGCATCAGTACGCGGCGGACCGACCAGTGCGCGTCCGCCTGGAACCACGGGGCCTTCGGCAGGGGGTGCGAGAGCCCCAGGTCGGGCAGGGACGCGACCAGCGCGTCGGTGCGGGCGGCCACCTCGGCGTAGGCGTCCAGCACACCGGCCAGGGTCTCCCCCGGCAGCATCCGGAACTCGTCCGCCCGCTTCTGGTAGTCGGCCTCCGTCAGCTCGCTGAAGTCGGGCATCGCCGAGGGGCCCTTCTCGATGAAGCCCACCCAGCCCTGCTCGACCGCGGTGACGTGCTTGATGAGGCCGCCGACGCACAGCTCGCTCGCCGTGGTCCGCTGCCCGGCCTGCTCGTCGGTCAGGTCACGGGCGGTGAACCGCAGGAAGTTCCGGTGCTCACCCAGCGCCTGGAGGAACTCCGCGCTCTCGTCCGAGCCGGTGGACGCGGTGGTCTTCTCGCTGCTGGCGTTCATGATGTGCTGCCTTCCGTCGTTCCTGTTCCGCCGTCAGAAACGACTTTAGAAGCCGTATAGGTCAGTTCTGGTCCTATACGCGGCTCACCGCCGCCGGAGCTTGAGCGCGTTGTCCGTCCGGGTGGTCGGATTGCCGTCCGGGTCGTTCTGGACGCGCTCGAACTCCTCGCTGAGCAGCACCTCCCACTCCCCCTCCGGCAGCTCCAGCGAGGCCAGCACCTCGTCCGGGGTCGGGAAGTGCATGGCCGCGTGGTGGTGGTCCCAGGCCGGGAAGCCCGCGTGGCCCACGATCAGCAGCACCCCGCCGGGGGCCACCGCGCGCGCCGCCCGGTGCAGGATGCGCTCGCGCGGCAGGTCGCCCATGGAGTGCAGGTAGTGGGCCGAGACGAGGTCGTACTCCCCTTCGGGGAACGAGGCGCCCAGGTCGCAGAACCGCCAGTCCACCCGGTCGGCGACCTCCCCCTCCGCCGCGTGCCCGGCGGCGCGGGCCAGCGCCACCCGCGAGATGTCCGTCGCGGTGACCTCCCAGCCCCGGCGGGCCAGCCACACCGCGTCGGCACCCTCCCCGCAGCCCAGGTCGAGCGCCCGGCCCGGCTTCAGCTCGCCGGCCTCGCGGACCAGCACGGTGTTCGGGTTCCCGCTCCAGATCCGGTCGCTCTCGCGGTACCGGTCGTCCCACATCTCCGCGTCGGAGGGGGTGTCGCGGGCCTCCACGGCACGCCGGGTGTCCGCCAGGACGAGGTCCCCGTTGATGGCCGCGCCCGCCTTCAGCCCGGCCGCCGCCGCGACGATGACCTGGTCCATCAGCCCGGTCACGTTTCCCGCCACCCATACGCCGGCCGCCGCCGTGCGGCCGGTCGGGTCCGCCTCGACGGACGAGCCGATCGTGTCTCCGGCGGCCTCCACCGCGACGGGCCGCAGTCCCAGGCTCTCCAGCAGCCCGGACCGGGCCGTGAACCGGGGCTGGACGACCACGGCCGCCCGCTCGACCACCCGGCCGTCCGCGAGCCGCACCCCGGTCAGCCGGTCGCCGCTCGCCTCCAGCCCGGCGACCTCGCCGTCCACGACGGCGATCCCGCGCGCCGCCAACTGCTCGTACTCCTCGTCACCGGGCTCCGGTCCCCGGTGCAGGAAGAGGGTGACGTCGTCGCTCCACTGCCGCCACAACAGCGCCTGGTGGACGGCCATACCGCTCGTGGCGACGACACCGATCGCCGCGTCCCGCACCTCCCAGCCGTGGCAGTACGGGCAGTGCAGCACGTCGCGGCCCCACCGTTCGGCCAGGCCCTCGATCGGCGGCAGTTCGTCGGTCAGCCCCGTGGTCACCAGCAGCCGGCGCGCCGTGACGGCCGTGCCGTCCGCGCACACCACCCGGTACGCGTCGTCCGGCAGCCGCTCGGCCACCAGTGCCTCGCCGCTCAGGAACTCCACGCCGTACCCGGCCACCTCCTCCCGGCCGATCGCCAGGAGCTCCGAGGGCGGGGTGCCCTCGCGGCCCAGGTAGTTGTGCATGTGGGACGCGGGCGCGTTGCGCGGGCTGCCCGAATCGATCACCAGCACCGAGCGCCGGGCCCGGCCGAGGGCGAGGGCCCCGCTCAGCCCGGCGGCCCCGCCGCCGACCACCACTACGTCGTACATCTGCGTCATGTCGCTCATGCGCGCACCTCCATCTGCGGCGATGGTGCGCCCCGTCCGGCCTGCCCGGCAAACATCCTTGCCGGTTCGGCAAGGATGCGCGCCGGGGCCGCGAACTCGCACCAGACGATCTTCCCCGGATTCCGCTCCCCGACGCCCCACTTCTCCGCGAGCGCGGCGACCAGCGTCAGCCCGCGCCCGCCCTCCGCCAGGGGCTCCGGCCACCGGGCCGATCCCAGCACCTCGCCGTCCCCGCTGTCGTGCATCTCGACCCGCAGCCGACCCCTGACGCACTCCCAGTACAGGAACAGCTTGAATCCACGCCCCGGCGGCACCCCGTGCACGAGCGCGTTGGTCGCGAGTTCGCTCACGCAGAGCAGCACATCGTCCGTGTTCACCTTGCGCTCCTCGCACGCCCAATCGACCAGGGCCTGCCCCACGAACCTCCGTACGAGCGGCACGGACCTGCGCTCACGGCGGTAGAAGGCTTCGCGGGATTCGAGGAGTTGAGTTCCTTCGTTCATGAGGCAAAGGTCACACGCTGTCACTACTGTCGTGCAGTGCGTCAGGTCGTACAACGCCGATGTACGACCTCTGACGGATCATCAAGGGCGCGTGACGGGGAGAGGCACTGCATGAAGAGCGGGAAGAACAGCAGGAAACGCGTGACGTCGTGGCACCTCATCGGTGCGCAGTTGGCGACATTCCGTAGGGCGGCGGGATTAACGCAGTCGGCACTCGCCGAGCGCAGCCGCGTCAGCGAGGACACGATCGCGTCGGTCGAGCAGGGACGGCGCCCGCTCCAGATGGACCTGGCCATCCTGCTGGACGACATCCTGGAAACCAAGGGGGCCTTGCAGGTCGCGGTGGCCAAGGTCCCTCAGAAGGAACGGTTTCCGGCCTTCGTCCAGGACTTCGTCGAGTACGAGCAGGAGGCGGTGACCCTGATGTCGTACCAGAATCAGGTGGTGCCGGGGCTGCTCCAGACCGAGGAGTACGCGCGGTTCGTCTTCTCGTGCCAGTACCCGCCCTTGGAGCTGGATGAGCAAGAAGAGCAAGTGGCCGCCCGCCTCGGCAGGCAACGTCTCCTGGACCGCAAGCCGCGTCCCATGCTGCACTTCATCCTGGAGGAGAGCATCCTGCGCAGCGAGTTGGGAGACCCCGCCGTTATGCACGAGCAGATCCGGCGCCTGCGCGAGTGTGCCGAGCTGCCCTTCATCGGATTTCAGATCATGCCGATGAAGCAGGCCAAGCACGCTGCTCTCGATGGCCCCATGGTTCTCCTTGAGACCCCGGACCACGACCACCTCGCCTACGTGGAGGGACAGCTGGTCAGCGTCCTCCACGATGACCCGAACGACGTCAGCGTGCTCCAGCAGAAGTATGGGATGCTCCGATCGCAGGCGCTCTCACCCGAAGAGAGCATTCGCCTCATGGAACACCTGCTTGGAGAGAGATGACCCGCGCAGCACACGGCACCGGACTCACTTGGTTCAAGTCCAGCTACAGCGGCAGCCAGGGCGGCGACTGCCTTGAGGTCGCCTACGACTGGCACAAGTCCAGCTACAGCGGCAGCGAGGGCGGCGCGTGCGTCGAGGTCGCCGCGCACCCCGCCGCCGTACACATCCGGGACTCCAAGGTGACGGACGGCCCCGTCCTCACCGTCCCGCCCACCGCCTGGACCGCGTTCCTCCGGGCGAACAGCTAGCACCTCACGGCCGCGAGGTAGACGCGACGGGCCCTGATCTCGCCCTCGTACGCCTCGCGGACCGTGCGGCCGTCGAGCCGGAAGCCCGCGTCCCGGACCGCCGCGCTCAGCTCGTCCGCTGTGAACTCCGCCCAGTAGACGCGTAGTTCGCTGCCCAGCGGATCGTCGACGACCTGGTCCGACGTGCCCTCCTTCGCCACGATCAGCAACTGGCCGCCGGGGCGGATCGCGGACGCCCAGCCCGCCAGGACCTCGGGCAGCACCCGCTTGGGCCGATCATGCAGCGAGTAGTACGCAACCAGCCCGTCGAGCGGGCCGCCGGTGAGCGCACCCTGGTCCATGACGGCGAACCGGCAGCCGGGCCGCTCGCGCCGGGCGAGTTCGACGCAGCGGGGCGACAGGTCGATACCGAGCACGTCGAGGCCGTACGAGGCGAGCAGAGCCGTCACATGGCCGCAGGGCCCGCAGCCCGCGTCGTACACCCGGCCACCGGCCCCGACCCGCTCCGCGAACGCGCGCAGCACCTCCAGGTCGTACGGCTTGCCGTCCAACTCGTCGCGGAACAGCCGGAGATAGTGCTCCGCGCGGGCGTCCCAGACACGGACGACGTCGGCGGTGCTGCCGGGCACGGGCGGGGACACGGGCGCGTCGGTCACCCCCGCAATCTATCGGCCGCCCGCCGGGCCCGTGCCGTTACAGTCCGGCGCGCAGGGCGTTCACGCGGGCCGCCGCGGCCTCGAAGGACGCCGGGTCGATCGCGCCGCCCAGTGCCTCGCTGAGGGCGGTCACCGCCTCGTCCCCCTGGGCGACGCTGCGCGCCGAGCACAGGATGAGGTCCATGCCCGCGGCGGCGGCCCGCACGGCGCGGGCGGACGTGCCGCCGTAGGGGGCGAGGGCACCGGCCTCCAGGGCGTCGGTGACCGTGACGCCCGTGAAGCCGAGCCGGTCGCGCAGTTCGCCGACGACGGTCGGCGAGAGCCCGGCGGGGCGGGCGGAGTCGAGCGCGGTGTAGACGGCCCAGGAGAGCATGACGAGCTTGACGCCCGCGGCTATCGCGTCCCGGTACGGGGCCATGTCGACGCCGCGCAGGGTGGCGGCGGAGGTGCCGATCGTGACGGTGCGCAGATCGGTGTTCTGGCTCGCGGTCGCCGGGCCGAGGCCGGGGAAGTGCTTGGCGGTGGCGGCGACGCCCTCGCGCTGCTGGGCGGTGATGAAGGTGGACGAGCAACTGGCCACGGCGGCGGCCGACTTGCTGTACGAGCGCTCGTACTGGTCGGTGAAGTCGCCGTTCTTGCGGTAGACGTCGAGGACCGGGGCGAGGTTGACGTTCATGCCGACGCCCGCGAGGTTCATGCCCGCGCCCTCGCCGGTGAAGTCGGCCCAGTAGTGCGGATCGGCCGAGGCGCCGACGTCCTTGGCGGACTTGACCGGCTCGCCGGGCAGCCGGCGGATCATGCCGCCCTCCTGGTCGGTCATCAGGAGGAGCGGGGCCTGCACCGGGGACGAGGCGTGGGCCGCCTTCATCGCGTTCACGACGCTCTCGATCTGGGTCAGGTCCCGGATGTTCTCGCCGAAGAAGATCACCCCGGCGGTGTGCCCCTGCGCGATCGCGTCCATCAGGGAGTCGGGCGGCGTGAGCCCCGGATAGGAGTGGATCACGCAGCGTCCGGCGCGTTGCAGCGGGGACAGGGCGGCGAAGTGGGGGCGGGTGCCTCCGGACGGGCGGCCGGCCGTCGGCGTGTCTTTCGCCGGTGAGCCTTCCGCCGGTCCGCGGGCCGCCTGTGCTCCGGCGGCGGGGGCGAGGCCGCCGGCCAGGGCCGCGGCTCCGGCGAGCAGGGCGCCGCGCCTGCTGAGGGACGGGGTCATGTCGTGCTCCTTCGTGAACGGTCGTGGCGTGGAACGGTGGGGACACGCGGAGGCCGGAGCGGCCGGGGAGGTCCGCTCCGGCCTCCTCCCCCGTCGTCAGAGGTGGTGTCCAGGGTGGCAGGGGTCTGCGGCCGTCACGTCACGGGGTGTTGTTGGCCAGGGCCAGCAGGCGCGAGCGGTCGCCGCTGAAGCGGTCCCGGTCGACGTTGCCGGAGACGCCGCTCACCGATCCGGTGGAGGTGTACTGCCAGACCGTCCAGAAGGGGAAGCCGCCCGGCATGCTGGGGCTGCCCGCCGAGGTCCAGTGGGCGACCCAGAGCGGGCTGCGGGAGTACATGCCGTTCCAGCCCCCGGTGCAGGTGTTCCACCAGCTCGGGCTGGTGTAGATCACCACGTCGCGGCCGGTGCGGGCCTTGTACCGGTTGTAGAAGTCGAGGACCCACTGCCGCATGGCGGTCTGGGAGTAGCCGTAGCAGGTGCCCTCGATGTCCAGGACGCCGGGGAGCGTGAGGTTGTCGCGGGACCAGGCGCCGCCGTTGCTCGCGAAGAAGTCCGCCTGGGCCGCGCCGCCGGAGACGTCCGGCCGGGCGTAGTGGTACGCGCCCCGGATGACGCCCGCGTGGTAGGCGTTGTAGTAGTTGGCGCTGAACGTGGGGTCCTTGTACGTCAGCCCCTCGGTCGCCTTCATCCAGGCGAACTCGATGCCCGCGCCGCGCACGGAGCTCCAGTTGATGCCGCCCTGCCAGCTGGAGACGTCGATGCCCACGGGGTTCGCCTTCAGGTTGGCGTCCGGCGTGGTGTCGAGATGCCGGGTGTCCGGCTTGAAGTCCTTGCTGTCCTGGAGGTAGCCGACGCCCATGTACCCCTTGCCGTAGGGCACGGGGTTGTCCGGTACCGGCGCCGACGCGGCGCTGCCGGACATCAGGCCGAGCAGCAGCGCGGCGCTGGTGCCGATGACGCCGGCTGCGGTGAATCTGTTGCGAGTGGTCATGGGGAGCCTCCTGCTGGTGGGGGGAGCGGCCGTCGTCCGGCCGCTCGGGCAGCACGCTTCACGCCGTGGTCTACGCGCGTCTACTTGTCGCGAACACGTCACAGTGAGCCACAGAAAGCTCCCCCGGTAAACAGTTTCCGCTCCCCGCTAGTGGTCCAGACCACTTCACGTCCGTGTGAGCTGCGCGAACGACCGCCGCCCGGCGGAAAGTTTCCGGGCGGCGGCGCTCCCGCGCTCAGGCGTACTGGCCGGGCACGTAGTCCCCCGCCGGCTGCCGGGTGGCCACGTTCAGGCGGTTGAAGGCGTTGATGAGGGCGATCGTGCCCACCAGCGCCGCCAGCTGGTCCTCGTCGTAGTGCTTGGCCGCGTTGGCCCAGACCTCGTCCGGTACGCCGCCGGCCGCGTCGGCGATCCGGGTGGCCTCCTCGCCCAGTTCCAGCGCGGCCCGTTCGGCCTCGGTGAAGACGGTGGCCTCGCGCCAGGCGGCGACCAGGTTGATGCGCAGGGCGGTCTCACCGGCGGCGGCGAGGTCCTTGGTGTGCATGTCCACGCAGCCCGCGCAGCCGTTGATCTGGCTGGCGCGCAGCACGACGAGTTCCAGGGTGCGGGGCGGCAGCGCGGTCTCGGCGAGCGCCTTGCCGGCGGCCGCGAGATGCTTCACGGCCTTGGACGCGACCGGGTTGGCGAAGAGGTTCAGTCGAGCTTCCATGAGGGGTCCCCTGTGGGTCGGAGCGAAGTACCTGCACCCCTCTGACGGAACGGCCGACGACGATGTGACAGGCCCGGTGTCCACTCATGCCCGCACCCTCACTCGATCGGGTGAACGTCCCCTGATCTGAGCATGATTCGGGGGAAAAACGGCCCGGACGGGCGCGATCATGCCTCGGTGATCTCTACCAACCGGACGGCCCGCCGTCCCAAGTCCCCACTCCTGACAGGGTTCGGCGGTGCGCTCGCGCTGCTGACCCTGCTTCCCGCGATCCCGGCGACCGCCGCCCCCGCTTCCGCTTCGGATTCCGCGCGGGACGGTGCCGTGCGGGCGGCCGCGCCCCGCGCGGTGACACCGGCCGAGCGCCGTACCGCCGCCCACCTGGACTCGCTGCGCAACCGGCCGGCCCAGCTGCGGGCCTTCTTCAAGGCCCTGCCGAAGGGCGGTGATCTGCACAACCACCTGTCCGGCGCGGTGACCACCGAGTACCTGCTGAAGCTGGCGATCGAGCAGGGGCTGTGCATCGACGCGACGATGACGGCCGTGGCCGCGCCGTGCGGCCCCGGCAGCCGGCCCGCCGCCGACTCGAAGACGGACGGCGCGTTCCGGCAGCAGATCATCCGGGCCTGGTCGATGCAGGACTTCCCGGCCGACGAGTCCGGGCACGACCACTTCTTCGACACCTTCGGCAAGTTCGGCATGGCCACCTGGTACGCACGGGGCAAGATGCTGGCCAATGTCGCGGACACCGTGGTCAAGCAGAACCAGTTCTATCTGGAGACCATGGTCAGCCCGGCGTCGGAGAGCGCCAAGGCGCTGGCCGACGCGGTGGGTTACGACGCCGACCTGGCCTCGCTGCACCGCAAGCTGCTGGCCGGCGGCAAGCTGGACAAGGTGGTGGACGAGGCGGTCCAGGAGGCCGACGACACCGACGTCCAGTTCCGGGAGGCCGCGCACTGCGACACCGCGCGCCCGGCCCCCGCCTGCAAGCTGCCCGTCCGCTGGATCTCCCAGGTGTCGCGCGGCAGTTCGCCGGTCCGGGTGTTCACGCAGATGGCCGTGGGCATGCGGCTGGCCGAGCGCGACTCCCGGTTCGTCGCGGTCAACCTCGTACAGCCGGAGGACTGGGACAGCTCGCTGGAGAACTACAGCCTCCAGATGCGGATGCTGAAGTACCTGCGCGGCCAGTACCCCGGCGCCCACCTCACCCTGCACGCCGGTGAGCTGGCACCCGGCCTGGTCAAGCCGGAGGACCTGACCTTCCACATCAACGAGGCGGTACGGGTCGCCGGAGCCGAGCGCATCGGCCACGGCGTGGACCTGGTCCACGAGGACGACTGGCGCGCCCTGGCCCGGACGATGGCGCGGCGGCACGTCGCGGTCGAGGTGCCGTTCTCCAGCAACAAACAGATCCTCGGCATCGCGGGCGACGACCACCCGTTCAACGCGTACCGGCGCTATGGGGTGCCGATCGTGCTGTCCACCGACGATCCGGGCGTCTCGCGGATCGACATCAGCCACGAGTACCAGTACGCGGCCCAGACCTACGACCTGTCGTACACCGAGCTGAAGGACCTGGCCCGCGCCTCGCTGGAGTACGCCTTCCGCGACGGCCGCAGCCTGTGGGCGACCGGTACCGCGCCCTCCGGCTACCGCGTGGTGGCGGCCTGCCGGGCCGACCGCCCCGGTGACGGCTCGCCGAGCGCGCGCTGCGCCAACTACCTGGCGAGCAGCCCGAAGGCGGCGACCGAGTGGCGCCAGGAGGCGGCCTTCGCGGCCTTCGAACGCACCCACGGCGGTCGCGGCTGAGCGGCCCCACCCGCTGCGCACCGTGAGGGGTGCGGGACTTCGGTCCCGCACCCCTTTCCCTTTTTTCGCTTTCTTAAGAATAAAAACAAGCCATACTACCGACCATATTCAGCCATCGGAATTCGGAGTTCCATTTCCTTAAATCGGAGATCATCGTTGGTCTAGACAATCGCTTGAGCCATTGGGTAGGTTCCCGTCACGAGATCTCAACCGCTGAATCAACCAACGCATCCGCTCCACTTCCCTGGAGGAATCAATGGTTCAGGCAATTCTCGACATGGCGGACCGCACGCTCTCCCGCCTGCTCCGTGAGGAGACCGCCGAGGCGTACTGCCAGTGCCCCGCCGGAACCTCCACCTACTGTTCCGGCGAGACCCTCGTGACGAAGTTCTGCTGCTCCTGGAACTGCGCCGCGAAGCCCACCTGCACGTACACCTACATCTACGGCGGCTGCTGAGCCATATCGCCCCGTAAAACCGCATTCCCGCCGTCGACGGGCGGCGGCGGGAATGCGGGCAGCCGATTCCGGGAGAGCCCATGAACGCCCTGACCGAGCACCTCCGACTCATCTGCTGCCTGGTGGCCTCACTGGTCCTCGGCGCCTCCGCCCTGGGCAAGGCGCGCGCCCCCCGGGAGTTCGCGGACGCCGTGCTGCGCATGAGGGTGGTCCCGGCCCGGACGGTCGGGGCGGTCGCGGTCGGCATGCCCCTCCTGGAGGCCGTGCTCGCCGTGGCCGTATGGATTCCACCGCTTGCCACCTGGGCCTTCGCCGCCGCGACCGGGCTGACCGTCGCCTTCACGGCGGCCCTGGCATCGGTGATCGCGCGCGGCATCGACACCTCCTGCTCCTGCTTCGGGGTCTCCGCAGCCCCGGTCGGCCCGGCCCACCTCGTGCGGAACGCGGCCCTCCTCGTCGCGGTCGGCGCCGGCTTCGCCGCCACCCTGCTGCACGATTCCGGGACGGCGCTCTTCCCCGCGTTTCCCGAGGCGCTCCTCGGATTGTTCGTGGCCATCTGCACCAGCGCGCTCATCATCGCGACCGATGTGCTCTCCGAGGTGTTCTCCGGACCTCGCGCGGCGAATACACACCCCACTCATTAATCACCATCCATTTATTACCGAACACTTCTCGTCCAGTGCGCGCCGAATCGAGGTCCCCTCATCATGCTTGTCGCCGCTGTCGTCATCATCGGCTGTCTTTCCCTCTTCAATCTTCTGCTCACTCTGGCCGTCGCACGCCGCTCCTCGCAATCCACGACGAGCGACATCGAACCTCCGGCGAACCGGCTCCCCGACGGTGCCCCGCTGCCCGAATTCACGGCGGAAACCGTGGAACACGGGACGATCGGCCGGGCCGATATCCGGGGCGAGGCCGTCGTCGGCTTCTTCTCCACGAGCTGCCGTCCCTGCCGCGACCAGGCACCCGATTTCGTAAAAGCGGTGCAGGGTATTCCGGGTGGCCGGGAGCAGGTGCTCGCCTTCGTCAAGGGCGGCGGTCCGGTCGAGAAGGAGCTGGTCGAGCTGCTCGCGCCGGTCGCCCGCGTGGTGACCGAGCCGGCCGGTGAATCCGGGGCGTCGCAGGAGGCGTTCGGCATCGTCCGCTGGCCCAGCTATCTGAACGTGGACGCGGACGGCCGCATCACCGGCCGCGAGTCGGTGTACTCCCTCGCGGTGCCGACGACCCCGTCGTCCCGGTGAGCGTCCCCCCGATGGGCGATCCCCCGGTGGGCGGGAAGGGGGCCGGTCCGCGTGGCGAGGGCCTCCAGGCGCTGCGGTCGGCGGGTGCCGCCGTCGCCCTCGCCTGGCGGGCCGACCCGCGGACCATCGCCGGTTTCGCGGCGACCAGCGTCGTCGCCGGGCTGCTGCCGATGGTGGTGGCCCTGATGGTGCGGGAGCTGTTCGACGGGATCGCCCAGCAGGCGTCCGCGGACGAGCTGACCCGGATCACGCTCTACCTGATCGCCGCGAGCCTCGGACTCGCCGTCGTGCCCGCGTTCGGCGAGTATCTGCGCGGCCAGAACAGCCGGGCCATCCGCATCCGCGTCCAGGACGAGCTGTTCGACGGCGTCAACCGGCTGCCCGGCCTGCGCCACTTCGAGGACCCGGCCTTCCAGGACGAGCTGCGCCTCGCCCAGCAGGCCGGCGGGACCGCGCCGGACCTGCTGATCGGGTCCGCCGTCAACAGCCTCCAGGCCCTGGTGACCCTGGCCGGGTTCCTCGCCACGGTGTTCGTGCTGAACCCGGTGCTCGGCGTGGTCACGGTCGTGATGGCCCTCCCCCTGTTCCACACCCAGCTCCAGGCCGGGAAGCGACGGGCGCGGGTCCTCCAGGACAACATGCCGCGCAACCGGCGCCAGATGTTCTACGGCAGCCTCCTCTCGGACACCGACGCGGTGAAGGAGATCCGCCTCTTCGGCCTCCAGGACTTCTTCCGCGACCGGGCCGGCCAGGAGCTGCGGACCGCGTCCGCCGCCGAGAGCCGCACGGACCTGCTCAACCTGATGCGCCGGCTGCCGCCGCTGCTGCTCGGCGTCGCGGTGTACGGGGCGGGGCTGCTGTGGGCGGTGCGCGCGGTCCGGTCGGGCACGCTGACCATCGGTGACGTGTCGATGTTCCTGGCCGCCACGGCCGGGATGCAGTCCGGCGTGGCGCAGCTGGCCACCACCGGCAGCGCCGCCTACCAGGCGTCGATCACCTTCGGGTTCTTCCTGCGGCTCAAGCGTGTCGAGCCGGACCTGCCGCGCCCGGCCGCGGAGCGCGCGCTGCCGCCGCTGTCCCGCGGCATCGAGCTGCGCGACGTCTGGTTCCGGTACAACGACGCCTCGCCCTGGGTGCTCCAGGGCGTGGACCTGACCATCCCGGCCGGCGCCGCGACCGCGCTCGTCGGGCTGAACGGGGCCGGCAAGAGCACCCTGGTGAAGCTGCTGTGCCGGCTGTACGACCCGACGCGGGGCACGATCCTGTGGGACGGGCAGGACATCCGGGAGATCGCCCCGGAGACACTGCGCCGGCGGGTCGGCGTGGTCTTCCAGGACTACTGCCGCTACGACCTGACGGCGTCCGAGAACATCGGTCTGGGCCAGGTGGACCGGATGGCCGACGAGGAGCGGATCACCGGCGCCGCGAAGGCCGCCGGCATCCATGCCCGGATCGGCCGCCTGGGCGCCGGCTACCGCACGCTGCTGAGCCGTATCTTCGTCCCCGAGACGGAGCAGGGCCTCGCCGGCCAGTCGCTGTCCGGCGGCGAGTGGCAGCGGGTCGCGGTCGCCCGTGCGTTCATGCGCGGGGACGCCGACCTGATGATCCTGGACGAGCCGAGCGCCGGTCTGGACGCGGCGGCCGAGAAGCAGCTCCACGACTCCCTGCGGGAGCTGCGCCGGAACGCGACGAGCGTGATGATCTCGCACCGGCTCAGCTCGGTGCGCGGGGCGGACCGGATCGTCGTGCTCACATCCGGCCGGATCGCCGAACAGGGCACCCACGACGAGCTGATGCTGCTGGGCGGCGCGTACGCGGACCTGTTCACACTCCAGGCGGACGGCTACCAGATGGACGTACCGGCGGGCCGGGGCTGAGGAGGACGTGATGGTGGCGGTGCTGGGTGCGGGGGCGGGACTCGTCGCCCTGCTGGTCCTGCTGCGGCTGACCGTGTCGGTGCTGCTGGTGTCCGGGCCGAGCATGACGCCGGCCCTGCGCCACGGGCAGCGGGTGCTGTTCGTCCGGCGCGGGCTGGTCCGGCCGCGTGCGGGGCGGATCGTGGTGCTGCGTCCGCCGCCGGGCCCCGCGGGCCGCCCGCTGCTGGTGAAGCGGGTGGTGGCGCTGGGCGGCGATCCGGTCCCGCCGGAGGTCCGCGAGGCGACGGGCGCGGCGCCGGACGCGGTGGTGCCGCCCGGCCGACTGATGGTGCTGGGCGACAATCCGCCGTTCAGCACGGACTCCCGGCTGTGGGGCGCGCTGCCGGTGTCGGACGTGGTGGGCGTGGTCCTGGAGGGGACGCGGCTGCGGGGCCGGGGCTGAGGGGGGTACGCCCCCGCCGGGGCTAGAAGCCGCCCCCGAAGTCACCGCCGCCGCCGAAGCCCCCGCCATCCCCGAAGCCCCCGCCGTCCCCGAAACCGCCTCCGTCCCCGAAGCCGCCGTCGAAGCCCGACGGGTCGTAGTCGGCGCCGGAGAAGTCGCCGCCGCCGTACTCCGCCGCGTACGCCGGGGTGGCCAGCACCGAGCCGAGCATCGTGCCGACCAGGAGCATGGGCAGCAGGCCGCCCGCGAAGTAGCCGCCCGCCCAGGGGCCGTAGGCCGGGCCCGCCTCCCAGTACGGGCGGCGGGTGCCGTCGCCCGCGTCCACGGTCCGGCTCATCGGCGCCTCGCCCTCGCGCAGCCGCACCTCGTCCGCCGCGCACACCGGGACCTCGCGGGCGCTGCCGCCCGCCGGGCTCCAGCGGACGTCCGCGACCGAGGGCCCGTGGCGCGGGTCGAAGAAGCAGGGCGGGCGCCGGGCCGGGGGCTCGCGGCCGGTGCGGCGGGCGTCGAGCACCGCGAGCGAGTAGCGCCCCTCCTCCAGGGCGGCGGTCACCCCACGCACGTCCGAGGGGTGTTCGGCCCGCGCCATCCGGGTCTTGGCGCTCTCGTAGGAGTCGAGGGCGCGTTCGTAGTCGGCGCGCATCGTGTCGTCTGCGCCGGGCTCCGCCGGATGGAAGTCGAGCCGCTCCAGGGTCTCCCCGTACGCGGTGATGTCCTCGTCCACGACGACCCGCAGCTTCTCCAGCGCGGCCCGCTCCTCCGCCCGCCTGCGCCCGCGCCTGCGGCGGACGACGGTGTACGCGGCGGCCCCGCCGAGGACGACGACGGCCCCGGTCACGGCGAGACCCACCGCGGCCGGGACGCCGCCGGGCTCGGAGTGGTCACCGCCGCTCCAGGAGGCGGGGGCGCTGCCCCGAGCCTGTTCGACGGCCCGGTCCACGAAGGCGTTGAGCTGGGTCGCCGCGTCGGTGTCCGCGCCGGGCGTCTGCACGGCGGCGGTGAGGTTGATGACCGCGTTCCGGGACATGACCTGCGGGTCGGCACCCGCGCTGAAGGCGTCGCCGAGGCGGATGGCGTAGACACCGGTGATCCCGGTCTCGGTGCGCAGGGTGCGCAGGACACTGTCCTTCGGGAAGGCGGCGGTGTCCGGCAGCACGGCCACGAAGACCGGCTTGTCCGCGTTCTCGATCTTCCTGCCGAGCGCGGCCGCCTGGCCCGGTGAGAGCTGGTCGGATGCGGCCGGGTCCACGTAGACGGGCCCCTGGCGCAGGGCGCGGGCCACGTCCTCGACGGTGGAGGCGCCGGGCGCGGCAGGGGTGGCGGCCGGGGCCAGGAAGAGCGCGAGGGCGGACAGGGCCATCAGCAGCCCCGCCAGGAACGCCGGGGCCGCACGGGTGTGGAACGGCCGGTTCCGCATACGTCCACGCTAACGGCACCGCCACCCCGGCGCACACGCGTACGGCTCAGGCTTCGCGGCTCAGGTTCGTGGCCGGGGCTTCGCGGGTGAGGCCTCGCGGGTGAGGCGGATGGTGTCGCGGTACCACTTGGCGCTGTCCTTGAGCGTGCGCTCCTGCGTCTCGTAGTCGACGCGGACGATGCCGAACCGCTTGTCGTAGCCGTAGGACCACTCGAAGTTGTCGAGCAGCGACCAGGCGAAGTAGCCCCGGACGTCGGCGCCCCGCGCGCGGGCGGCGGCGACGGCGTCGATGTGGTCGGCGAGGTACGTGGTGCGGTCGGCGTCGTGGACCGCGCCGTCCTCGGCGACGGTGTCGTCGAAGGCGGCGCCGTTCTCCGTGACGACGGTGGGCAGTCCGTAGTCGTGCTCCAGGCGGACGAGCAGGTCGGTGAGTTCGGTGGGGGTGATCTCCCAGTCCATGTCGGTGCGCGGCAGGTCGCGCTCCACCTGGCGGGTGACGGGCAGCCCGTCCGCGTCGGTGGCGGCGCCGTCCTCGGTGACGCCGGAGAACAGCGCGCCCCGGTAGAAGTTGACCCCCAGCACGTCCAGCGGCGTCGAGATCGCGGCCAGGTCGCCGTCCTGGACGGGCAGTTCGATGCCCTGGGCGGCGAGGTCGGCGACGACGTCCTCGGGGTAGGCGCCCTTGACGACCGGGTCCAGGTAGAGCCGGGCGCCGAGCCCGTCCGCGCGGCGGCACGCCTCGGCGTCCTCATGGCTGTCCGTCTCCGGGGTCGCGGTACCCAGGTTGAGGGTGAGGCCCAGCTCCAGCGCGTCGCCCCGTGCGGCGGCCCGCTCGCGCAGCCGGCGCGCGGCGAGGCCGTGGCCCAGGAGCAGGTGGTGGACGGCGTGGATCGCCTCGCCGAAGTCCTGCCGGCCGGGGGCCTGGTTGCCGTAGGCGTAGCCGAGCATCGCCGAGCACCAGGGCTCGTTGAGCGTCGTCCAGTGGGCGATCCGGTCGCCGAGGGCGTCGTGGGCGAGGGCGGCGTAGTCGGCGAAGCGGTACGCGGTGTCGCGGACCGGCCAGCCGCCGGCGTCCTCCAGCTCCTGCGGCAGGTCCCAGTGGTAGAGGGTGACCCAGGGGGTGACGCCCGCCGCCTCCAGTTCGTCGAGCAGCCGCTTGTAGAAGTCCAGGCCCTTGGCGTTGGCCGGGCCCCGGCCGCCCGGCTGGACGCGCGGCCAGGCCAGCGAGAAGCGGTACGTGTCGACGCCGAGGTCCGCGATCAGCCGTACGTCCTCGGGCATACGGTGGTAGTGGTCGCACGCCACGTCCCCGTTCTCACCGCGCACGACCATGCCCGGCACCCGGCAGTAGGTGTCCCAGATGGACGGCGTTCTGCCGTCCTCGGCCGCCGCGCCCTCGATCTGGTACGCGGCGGTGGCGACGCCCCAGCGGAAGCCGGCGGGCAGTCCGGGCACGGGCCGGGCGGCGATCTCGCGGGCGTACGCCCGGCGGGTGACGGGGTTCATGGTTCTCCTGTCGTGTGCGTTGCTCGTCGGACCGGGTGTGCGTGGGCGCTACGCGCGGGCGCCGGCCGGGACCTCGTGGTGGAGCCAGCAGGCCACCGTGCGGGAGTTGTCCTCGTCCGGCGCGGCGAGCACCGGGACATGGCTGTCGCAGCCCGCGGTCCGCCGGGCGCAGCGCGGGTGGAAGGCGCAGCCGGCGGGCATCGCCGTCAGGTGCGGGGGCGAGCCGGGGATGCCGCTGAGCTCGCGGCGCGGGCCGTGCAGCGCCGGGAAGGAGTGCAGCAGTCCGGCGCTGTACGGGTGGCGGGGGTCGCGGTAGAGGTCGGCGGCGCCGGCCTCCTCGACGATCCTGCCGCCGTACATGATCGCGATCCGGTCGGAGAACTCGATCAGCAGCGAGATGTCGTGGGTGATGAAGACGACGGAGAAGCCCAGTTCCTCGCGGAGCCGGATGAGCTGGCGCAGGATCTGGCGCTGCATGACGACGTCGAGCGCGGTGGTCGGCTCGTCCATGATGACGATCTCGGGTTCCAGGGCGAGCGCCATCGCGATCATGACGCGCTGGCGCATGCCGCCGGAGAGCTGGTGCGGGTAGGCGCCGAGTCGGTCCGGGGAGATGCCGACGAGGCCGAGGAGTTCGCGGGCGCGGGCGGTGCGGTCGGCCTTGCGCATCTCGGGGCGGTGGGCGCGGAGGACGTCGGTGAGCTGGCTGTGGACCGTGTGCACGGGGTTCAGCGAGTTCATCGCGCCCTGGAAGACGATGGACAGCTCCTGCCAGCGGAAGGCGCGCAGTTCGGCCGCGGTCATGGCGAGCAGGTCGAGGCGGTCGCCGTCTCGCCGGTGGTAGTGGACGTCGCCACCGGTGATGACGCCGGGCGGGGAGAGGAGCCGGGTGACCGCGTAGGCCAGGGTGGACTTGCCGGAGCCGGATTCACCGGCCAGGCCCAGTACCTCGCTGCGGTGCAGGGTGAGGTCGATGCCGCGCAGGGCGTGCACGGCGTCGGCGCCGGTCCCGTAGTCCACGTCGAGGCCGCTGATGGTGAGGACGGGCTCGCTCATGGGCGGGTCTCCTTGTGCGGTGCGGGGCGCGTACCGGTATCGGTATCCGTGCCGGTACCGGTGCGGGCGACCGGGGTGAAGCCGACGCGCATCCTGACCGTGCGGGAGCCTCCGGTCTCGGTGCGCAGGCGCGGGTTGACGAACTCGTCGATGCCGAAGTTGATGAGCGCGAGGGACATGCCGAGCAGGGCGATGCAGAGCCCGGCCGGGACGTACCACCACCAGGCGCCCAGGGCGAAGGCCTGGTTGGACTGCGCCCAGAACAGGACGGTCCCCCAGTTCCAGTTGGAGATGTCGGCGACGCCGATGAAGGCGAGGGTGATCTCGGAGAGGATCGCGAAGATGACCGTGCCGACGAAGCCGGAGGCGATGACGGCGGTGAGGTTGGGCATCACCTCGAAGAGGATGATCCGCCAGGTGGGTTCGCCGGTGGCGCGGGCTGCCTCCACGTAGTCGCGGCGGCGCAGCGACAGCGTCTGGGCGCGCAGCACGCGGGCGCCCCAGGCCCAGGAGGTGAGGGCGATGACGGCGGCGATCAGCAGGTCGCCGGTGTCGCTGACGAAACTGGCGATGATGATGATCAGCGGCAGTCCGGGGATGACCAGGAAGACGTTGGACAGCAGCGACAGCGCCTCGTCGGCCGCGCCGCCGAGGAACCCCGCGGTGACGCCGACGAGCACGGACAGGATCGTGGCGAGGATGCCGGCGACGAACCCGACGAGGAGGACGCCCCGAGCGCCGACGAGGATCTGCGAGAGCACGTCCTGGCCGATGTGCGTGGTGCCCAGCCAGTGCGAGGCGGAGGGCGGCTGAAGCAGCTCCCGGCTCATCGCGTCGGGGTCGTACGGGGCGATCCACGGGCCGATGATCGCGATCAGCACGAAGAACAGCAGGATGCACAGCCCGACGACGGTCTTGCGCCCGCGCAGGAAGCGGAACCTGCGCCGGCTCGCGGCCGGGGCCGCGGCGGCGTCGAGCACGGCGGCCTCGGTGGCGTTGACGGCCATCCGCTACGCCTCCCTTCGGGTGCGGGGGTCGAGGAGCATGTAGAGGATGTCGGCGAGGAGGTTCGCCACCAGCACGGAGAGCGTGATGATGAGGAAGACGCCCTGCATGAGGGGGTAGTCCTTGGCGCCGACGGCCTTGAGCAGCTGGAAGCCGATGCCGGGGTAGCTGAACACCATCTCGACCAGCAGCGTGCCGCCGACGATGAGGCCGAGCGAGAGGGCGAAGCCGGAGATGTTGGGCAGGATCGCGTTGCGTGCCGCGTAGCCGAACATCACCCGGCGCTCGGAGAGGCCCTTGGCCTGGGCGACCATGACGTAGTCCTCGCTGGAGACCGTCACCATCATGTTGCGCATGCCGAGAATCCAGCCGGCCACGGCGCTGAGGACGATCGTGACGCCCGGCAGCACCCCGTGGTAGAGCGCGCTGGAGACGAACGGCCAGTCGAAGGCCGGGATCAGGGAGTCGTCGTACCCGCCCTCGAAGGGGAAGAGCGGCCACTTGACCGCGAACAGCGAGATCGCGATGAGCCCGAGCCAGAAGTACGGGATGGACGAGATGAACGTGGTGACGGGCAGCAGGCCGTCCATCCAGGAGCCGCGCCGCCAGCCGGCGAGGACGCCGATGCCGGTGCCGAGCACGAAGCTGATGAGTGTGGTGATGCCGACGAGCGCGACGGTCCAGGGCAGGGCCTGGCCGATGACCTCGCCGACCGGGGTCGGGAAGAAGGTGAACGACATGCCGAGGTCGCCGTGGAGCAGGTGGGACCAGTAGTCGGTGTACTGCTCCCAGAGCGACTGCTTCTTGTCGAGGCCGAAGAGGGCCTCCAGGGAGGCGACGGCGCTGGTGTCGAGCTGGCCCTGGTAGCGGGCGAGGAGTGCCTGGACGGGGTCGCCGGGCATCAGGCGCGGGATGAGGAAGTTGATGGTGATCGCGGCCCAGGCGGTGACCAGGTAGAAGGCGAGCCGCTGGAGGAGGTACTTCACTTCGCGGCCTCCTTCTCGTGGGCGGCGGCGCCGGTGCCGTTCTCGTACAGCCAGCAGGCGGCCCACTGGCCGTCGGCGAGGTCGAAGCGCGGCGGGAGTTCGGTGCGGCAGCGCTCCATCGCCCGGGGGCAGCGGGGGTGGAAGCGGCAGCCGGCCGGCGGGTCGATGAGCGAGGGGGGCTCGCCGCCGGCCCCGTCCTCCGGTTCCTCGCCGGTGTCCGCCCGGTCGGGGTGGGGCGCGGAGGCGATGAGGAGCTGGGTGTAGGGGTGGGCGGGGCGCTGGGTGACGGTCTCGCTGTCGCCGCCCTCGACGACCCGGCCGGCGTACATCACCAGCGTGGTGTCCGCGAAGTAGCGGGCGGAGGCGATGTCGTGGGTGATGTAGAGGATGGCGAGGCGGAGCCGGTCCTTGAGGTCCCCCAGCAGGTTGAGCACCCCGAGCCGGATGGACACGTCCAGCATGGAGACGGGCTCGTCGGCGAGCAGGACCCGGGGGTCGGCGCCGAGCGCGCGGGCGATGGCCACGCGCTGGCGCTGACCGCCCGACAGCTCGTGCGGGAACTTGTCCAGGTACTGATGAGGAGGGGTCAGCTGGACGCGGTTCAGCAGAGCGGTCAGGTTCTCCTCCAGCTCCGCCTCGCCGCTGCCGGCCCGGCCGTGGATCTTCAGTGACCGGGTCAGGTGGTAGCGCACGGTGTGCACGGGGTTCAGCGAGGCGAACGGGTCCTGGAAGATGAGCTGGACCCGGCGTACGTACCTGCGGAAGGACCGGCCACCTCCGGCCTTCACCGGCTTCCCGCCGAGCCGGATCTCGCCCGAGGTGAGCGGATACAGCTGCGCGAGCAGCCGGGCGACGGTGGACTTCCCGGAGCCCGACTCCCCCACCAGGGCCGTGACGGTGCCGCGCCGCAGTTCCAGCGAGACGTCGTCGACGGCGTGGACGCTGCGGCGCCTGCCCGCGAGAAGGTCGCGGCCGGTGCGCCGTACGGCGAAGTGCTTGGTGACTCCGCGTGCTTCGAGCACGATGTGGTTGTTCTCTGGCTGCTCGGACATGGCCGGTTCCCGGAATCCCTGGTCCTACTTGGCGGGCTTGAGGTTGAGGACGACTTCCAGCGAGGAGGGCTGGGTGTGCTGGGGGTCCGCGTACGGGTCGTCCTCGGTGGGCCAGCCCACCCAGTTCTTCGTGGAGTACTCCGCCCCGATGGGCGCGGCGGCGGTCGGGATCATCGGCGCCTGCTCGACCATGATCTTCTGCAGGGTGTTCATCGCCGTGGTGCGGGCGGTGTCCGTGGTGGCCCGGGCGAAGTCCTTGAGCGCTTCGGTGGCCTCGGTGCTCTTGAAGCGGCCGTAGTTGCCGGACTGGGACGCCTTGCCGATGGGCTGGAGCAGGGCCCCGTCCATGATGTTCTGGTACATGTCGTACGGGGTGGCGCCGCTGTTGGTCCAGTGCAGGGTGGCGTCGAAGTTGCCGTTGGCGACGTCGGTGCCCCACGCCTCGGCGGTCTGGGTCTTGACCTCGGCCTCGATGCCGATCTTCTTGATGTTGTCCTTGATGATCGCCAGGCCGGTGATGTAGTCGTTCCAGCCGGCCGGGTCGGTGAAGGTGAGCTTCACCGGCTTGCCGCCCGGGTCCTTGAGGACGCCGCCGCTGAGCGTGAACCCGGCCTTCTCCAGGACCTTCTTGGCGCCCTCGACGTCCGGCTCGGTGGTGGCGTTCTTGTACTCGGGGGCGATGAACGACTCGCCCGCGGGCAGCGGGATGCCGGTGGGGTTGGTGATCTCGGGGTAGAGGGTGGCCTCGGCCTGGACGTAGATGGCGTTGCGGTCCACGACCATCGCCATGGCCCGGCGCAGCGCCGGGTTGTCGAACGGCTTGCGGGTGGTGTTGAACCACAGGCCGTGGATGCCGAGGCCGGAGGGGAACCACAGCTTGTGGTTCTCGGGGTCCTTGGCGATGAACAGCTTCTTGTAGTCCGGCATGAAGACGAAGGACCACTCCAGCTTGCCGCTCGCCAGCGCGGTGGTGGCGGCGCTGTTGTCGTTGTACGTGGTGTAGCGCAGCTCCTTGACCTTGGTCGAGCCCTTCCAGTAGTCGGGCGTCGCGGTCAGGGTGGTGGTCTGCGGGGTGAAGGTCTTCAGCTTGTACGGGCCGGAGCCGACGGGGGTGCGGTTGGGCCAGGTCTCGGGGTTCTCGACCTTCTGCCAGATGTGCTTGGGCACGATGAACTGCTGGATGATCTTGTTCTGGTTGACGTACTGCGATTCGTCGAAGCTCAGGACGACCTGCTTGCCCCGGACCTCGATGTCGCCGTACGCGATGCCGTTGCCGTTGAGGGCGGGGTGCTTCTTGAGCAGTTCGAAGGTGAACGCCACGTCCTCGGCGGTGACCGGTTTGCCGTCGGCCCACTTGGCGCGCGCGTCGAGGGTGAAGGTGACCTGGTGGAAGTTGCGGTCCCACTTCCAGTCGGTCGCCAGCCACGGGTCGGCCTTGTCGGCGGGCCGGATCTGGCTCGTCATCGCCAGCGGCTCGTAGATCATGTGGCGGTAGCCGAGGGTCGCGCCCGCCGAGGTGTTGAGGAACGGGTTGCTGTTGTCGGTCTGCGGGCCGTCCGGCTTGCCCAGGGTGAGGACGCCGGAGGCGCCGGCCGCGCCGTTCTTGTCGCGGTCGGAGTTGGCGGAGGAACAGCCTGCGGCGAGGGCGACCACCGCGGTGGCGAGCGCGGCGGCTCTGAGCGTGTGACGGCGTGCGGACATAGCGACTCCAGGTGGGAACCGGCGGGTCTGGAAGATCCGGAAACGGGCAGCGCAGCGCTCGGCGCGCCGGGAACGGGGGTGACGGCGTTGCGGGTGGTGCGTTTACGGGTGCGGTGGCGGGCCCGGGGAGCCCCTACCGCCAGGGCGCCGAGTGGCGCACGACCAGTTCGGTGGGCAGCACGACCGGGGCGTCGGGCGCGGGCGTGCCGCCGAGATGCGCGAGGAGCATCCGTGCCGCCGTCTCACCCATCCGCCGGGTGGGCTGGCGCACGGTGGTCAGGGGCGGTTCGGTGTGTTCGGCCATCGGGATGTCGTCGAAGCCGACGACCGCGATGTCACCGGGCACGGACTTCCCGGCGGCGCGCAGCGCCCGCAGCACACCGGCCGCGGTGATGTCGTTGTGGGCGAAGACCGAGTCGAACTCGGTGCCGGCCGCGAGGAGTTCCTCCACGGCGAGCCGGCCGCAGCGCTCGGTGAAGTCGCCCCGGACGACGAGGTCGGTGGGCAGGACCGAGACGAACCCGGCCAGCCGGTCGCGTACGCAGCCGAAGCCCTCGGGGCCGGTGATGACGACGGGCCGGGTGCGTCCGGCATCCCGCAGATGGCGGGCGGCCGACGCGCCCCCTTCGTGGTTGGTGGTCACGACGGAGGGGAACTCGGGGTGGTGGCCGCGATCGTCGATCAGCACGATCGGCAGGCCGTCGCGGTGCAGTTCGGTGAGGTGGTCCAGGGTGTTCTCGGGTTCCACCACGACCAGTCCGTCGAAGGCCCGCGCCGACACCTGGCTGGTGAAGCGCTGGACGGACTCGGCCCCCCGGTTGCAGGTGAACAGCAGCAGCCCGTAGTCGGCGGCCTCGACGGTGTCGACGACGCCCTGGAGCACCTCGCCCATCCAGGGCCAGGTCAGCGAGGGCACCAGCATGCCGACGGTGCGGCTGCTGCCGCGGGCCAGGCCCACGGCGCCCGAGCTGGGTACGTAGCCGAGCTGCGCGATCACCGCGCGGACGCGGGCGGCCGTGGCACCGTCCACCTCGCCCTTGGTGTTGATGACCCGGGACACGGTCGTCTTGCTGACGCCGGCCTCGCGGGCGACGTCGGCGATGGTGACACGCATCGGGGCCTCCAGGGCACGGCGGGGCGGTGGGAGCGGCCTGCGGTGGAACCGGTACCGCAACCGGTTCCGGAACCGGTACCGGCGTTGGTGGCGTGAGTTAACCCCGCTCGAACAACGCCGTCAATACTTCACGCCGAGATTGGTCCGTACCCATCCGGCAACGGGGAGAGGACGACCCTTGGCTTCAACTCCTGAACGTACAAACCCTTGACGCGGTCCGCCGCATCCCGTTCACTCGTTGCCCGTACGGGGCCGTGCACGCGAACGCCCCCGCCCGCCACGCCGGTTGACGGCGGGCGGACGGGGGCGTCGCCCCGTACGGGTCAGTCCGTGGGTTCGAGGCCGGCGCGCAGCAGCCCGTAGGTGTACGCGTCCTCCAGCGCCTGCCAGGAGGCGGCGATGATGTTCTCCGCGACGCCCACGGTCGACCACTCGGCGGTGCCGTCGCCGGTGGTGATCAGGACGCGGGTGGTGGAGTCGGTGCCGGTGCGGCCCTCCAGGATGCGGACCTTGTAGTCCGTCAGCTCCAGCTTGGCGAGCTGCGGGTAGATCCGTTCCAGGGCCACGCGCAGCGCCCGGTCCAGGGCGTTGACCGGGCCGTTGCCCTCGGCGGTGGCGACGATGCGCTCACCCTTGGCCCACAGCTTCACGGTCGCCTCGTTGGCGTGGGTGCCGTCCGGCCGGTTCTCGACGATGGCGCGCCAGGACTCGGTGCGGAAGTAGCGCCGCACCCGGCCCTCGGCCTCGGCGCGCAGCAGCAGTTCGAAGGAGGCGTCGGCCGCCTCGTAGGTGTAGCCCCTGAGTTCGCGCTCCTTGACCCGCTCGACGACCCGTCCGACCAGTTCGCGGTCGCCGCCGAGGTCGATGCCCAGCTCGTCGCTCTTGAGCTCGATGGAGGCGCGGCCGGCCATGTCGGAGACCAGCATCCGCATGGTGTTGCCGACGAGGGCGGGGTCGATGTGCTGGTAGAGGTCCGGGTCCACCTTGATCGCGGAGGCGTGCAGCCCGGCCTTGTGCGCGAAGGCGGAGACGCCGACGTAGGGCTGGTGGGTGGAGGGGGTGAGGTTGACGACCTCGGCGACGGCGTGCGAGACGCGGGTCATGTCGGCCAGCGCGCCGTCGGGCAGGACCCGCTTGCCGTACTTGAGTTCCAGCGCGGCGACGACCGGGAAGAGGTTGGCGTTGCCGACGCGTTCGCCGTAGCCGTTGGCGGTGCACTGGACGTGCGTGGCGCCGGCGTCCACGGCGGCCAGGGTGTTGGCGACGGCGCAGCCTGTGTCGTCCTGGGCGTGGATGCCGAGCCGGGCGCCGGTGTCGGCGAGGACGGTGGCGACGACGGCCTGGACCTGGGCCGGGAGCATCCCGCCGTTGGTGTCGCAGAGGATGACGACGTCGGCGCCGGCCTCGGCGGCGGCCTTGACGACGGACTTGGCGTACTCGGGGTTGGCGCGGTAGCCGTCGAAGAAGTGCTCGCAGTCGACGAAGACCCGGCGGCCCTGTTCGCGGAGGTGGGAGACGGTGTCGCGGACCATCTCCAGGTTCTCCTCCAGGGTGGTGCGCAGGGCCAGCTCCACATGGCGGTCGTGGGACTTGGCGACCAGCGTGATCACCGGGGCTCCGGACTCCAGCAGCGCCTTGACCTGGGGGTCGTCGGCGGCCGAGCCGCCCGCCCTGCGGGTCGCGCCGAAGGCGACCAGCTCGGCGTTCTTGAACTCGATCTCCTGGCGGGCGCGGGCGAAGAACTCGGTGTCACGGGGGTTGGCGCCCGGCCAGCCGCCCTCGATGAAGCCGACGCCGAACTCGTCCAGGTGCCGGGCGATGGTCAGCTTGTCGGCGACCGTCAGGTTGATGCCTTCACGCTGGGCGCCGTCGCGCAGCGTGGTGTCGAAGACATGGAAGCTGTCGTCGGTGGGCTTGGCCTTGGTGGTCATTGCTGGTCTGACTCCTGTCGGATGAGTGGAATCCGGACGATCTGGCTCCACTTGCCCCCATCTTCCCGCGCGCCTCGCGTTCCGGCCGTGGTGAGGCCGCAAAACAAAAAACCCCTCGCGGGTGCGAGAGGTCTGCGCGCGGGTCTGGGGCACGGTGGCCGTGCCGTACGTCGTGGTACGGAACGGTCACTGCGGACCGGCGCGCCTGCTGCCAATAATCATGACGAACGAGGGCACGGACGCAGTCTGGCACAGGAGCGGCCCGGACTCCCGCCCCGTCTCAGGATGCGGGCGCGCGGACCGCGTCCGGCGAGACGCCGGACGCGGTCCGCGGGGGGTACGGGCGCCGGTTACGCGAGGGAGTGCATCCAGCCGTGGGTGTCCTCGGCGGTGCCGCGCTGGATGTCGAGCAGGCGCTCGCGCAGCTTGAGGGTGACCGGGCCGGGGGTGCCGTCGCCCTGGTTCCACTCGCCGCCGGCGCACTTCACGGTGCCGACCGGGGTGATGACGGCGGCGGTGCCGCAGGCGAAGACCTCGGTCAGGGTGCCGGCGGCGGTGTCGTCGCGCCACTGGTCGATGGAGACGCGGCCCTCCTCGGCGGTGTACCCGAGGTCGCCGGCCAGCTTGAGCAGCGAGTCGCGGGTGATGCCGGCGAGCAGGGAGCCGGTGAGGGCCGGGGTGACGATGCGGTCCCCGTACACGAAGTAGAGGTTCATGCCGCCCAGCTCCTCCACCCACTTGTGCTCGACGGCGTCGAGGTAGGCGACCTGGTCGCAGCCCTTGGCGGCGGCCTCGGCCTGGGCGAGCAGGGAGGCGGCGTAGTTGCCGCCGGTCTTGGCGTCGCCCATGCCGCCGGGCACGGCGCGCACCCGGTCCTCGGAGAGCCAGATGGAGACGGGCTTCACACCGCCCGGGAAGTAGGCGCCGGCCGGCGAGGCGATGACGAGGAAGAGGTACTCGTTGGCCGGGCGCACCCCGAGGCCGACCTCGGTGGCGATCATGAAGGGGCGCAGGTAGAGGGACTCCTCGCCGCCGTGCGCCGGAACCCAGGCAACGTCCTGCTGGACGAGGGCGTCACAGGCGGCGACGAAGGTCTCGACGGGCAGCTCGGGCATGGCGAGCCGGCGGGCGGAGGCGCGGAAGCGCTCGGCGTTGGCCCGGGGGCGGAAGGTGGCGACGGAGCCGTCCGGCCGGCGGTACGCCTTGAGGCCCTCGAAGATCTCCTGGCCGTAGTGCAGCGTCATGTTGGCGGGGTCGATCGACAGCGGCGCGTAGGGGACGAGCTGGGCGTCGTGCCAGCCCCGGCCCTCGGTCCACTTGATCGTCACCATGTGGTCGGTGAAGTGGCGGCCGAATCCGGGCTGGGCCAGGATCGCCTCGCGCTCCGCGTCGGACAGCGGGTGCGCGGAGGGCTTGAGCTCGATCGTGGGCGTCGTCATGAGTGCGTGTCCTTCACCGTTTTGTGTGGGTAGGACCGCGTGCGCGCCATCAGGTGCTAGGACGTCCGAGCATTGCTGCGGGACACGGCCCTGTTCGATTATTGCTCGACAGGTACCGCGCACGAAATGGCGTGAATGCGATCCAGGGTTCGATGGTGACACCCGAAGGCCGCACAGGAGAAGCCGCCGGGTGCGTCTGCGACCCGGCGGCTTCTTGGGGAGTCGTCGGATCAGCCCGCTACGCGTACCGCGAGGGCGTCGCCGATCTCGTCGGTCGTACGGGCCGCTCCGTCGCGTTCCGCGAGGTCGGCGGAGACGGCGTCCTCGATGCGCACGGCCTCGGCGTCGTAGCCGAGGTGGCGCAGCAGGAGGGCGACGGAGAGGATCGTGGCGGTCGGGTCGGCCTTGCCCTGCCCCGCGATGTCGGGGGCGGAGCCGTGGACCGGCTCGAACATCGACGGGAAGGCACCCGTCGGGTTGATGTTGCCGGAGGCGGCCAGGCCGATGCCGCCGGAGACGGCCGCGGCGAGGTCGGTGAGGATGTCGCCGAAGAGGTTGTCGGTGACGATGACGTCGAAGCGCTCCGGCTGCGTGACGAAGAAGATCGTCGCGGCGTCGACGTGCAGGTAGTCGGTGGTGACCTGCGGGTACTCGGCGGCGACCTTGTCGAAGATGTTCTTCCAGAGGTGGCCCGCGTACACGAGGACGTTGTTCTTGTGGACCAGCGTCAGCTTCTTGCGCGGACGGGCGGCGGCGCGCTCGAAGGCGTCGCGCACGACCCGCTCGACACCGAAGGCGGTGTTCAGGCTGACCTCGGTGGCGACCTCGTGCTCCGTGCCGGTGCGCAGCGAGCCGCCGTTGCCGGTGTACGGGCCCTCGGTGCCCTCGCGGACCACGACGAAGTCGATGTCCGGGCGGCCGGCCAGCGGGGTGTCCGTGTTCGGGAAGAGCTTCGAGGGCCGCAGGTTGATGAAGTGGTCGAAGGCGAAGCGCAGCTTCAGCAGCAGCCCGCGCTCCAGGACTCCGGAGGGCACGGACGGGTCGCCGATCGCGCCGAGCAGGATGGCGTCGTGCCCCTTGAGGGCTTCGAGCTCCGCGTCGGGGAGGGTTTCGCCGGTGCGGTGCCAGCGCTGGGCGCCAAGGTCGTACTCCTTGGTCTCCAGCTTCACATCCTGCGGGAGAACAGCGTTGAGGACCTTGAGGCCCTGGGCCACGACCTCCTGGCCGATACCGTCACCGGGGATCACTGCGAGATTGATGCTGCGAGACATGTGCGCACCCTACTGCTCGTCCCACCCCATGACACGTCACGTCCATCATGCGGACACCCGGACGGGTGTACGGGGCGGGGCGGAGGCGTTCGGTTCAGTGGCCGGTGGAGCCGCCGTTGTCCCGGCGGTCGAGGGCGCGCTGGAGGGCGGCAGCGGCGGCGCGGCGCTCCGACTCGGTCGGGCGGTGGGTGTGGCGGACGCGGCGGACGGTGGTTTCGGCCATGGTGGATCGACTCCTTGAGATCGCGAGGATTTCGAGATCGAACAGCGTGGGGTGATGTCGAGATCAGTGATTTCGAGGTGCCGGAAGGGGCGGGGAGCGGGCGCCGCAGGGGTTGCCTGCGCGGGGGCGCGCACTCTCTACCGCCGGTCGCTTGATCGAGCGAGACGTTCGGCTTCTACAAAGCTAGAACAGCCGGGCCTGTCTGTCTCCACAATTACTCGGACTTCCTACTATCTGAGACGCGGGCTCGGCGCGGACCCCTCGCCGCACGGGTGCGGCCCGCGCTGGTACTCAGGCGTACCTGAGTAGCCGACCCGTGTCGAAGACATGTGCATCGCACGAGAGTTGGGGTCATGAACGGCCTCTACGCTCTCAAGCCCTGGTACGCGGACCGGCTCGCCGGCGTCCGCGCCGCGCTGGCCCGCCGTGCGGTGTCGCCCGACACGCTCACCGCCGCCGGGGTGGTCGCCGCCGCCGGTGCGGCCGCCGCGCTGGCCTGGCTGCCCGCCCCGGTCGCCGCCCTGCCGGTCGCCGTGCTGCTCGCGGCGCGGCTCGCCTTCGCCAACCTGGACGGGGCGCTGGCCCGCGACACCGGCCGGACCACCCGGCGCGGCGCGATCCTCAACGAGCTGGGCGACCGGCTGGCCGACCTGGTCGTGCTGGCGGGCTTCCTCACCCTCGCCCCGCTCTGGCTGGTCGCCCTGACGGGTCTCGCCGCGACGCTGCCCTCCTGGGTGTCGCTGGCCGGGGCGGCGGCCGGGGCACCCCGCCGCAACGGCGGCCCGGTCGGCAAGACCGAGCGCTGCCTGCTCGTGGTGATCGCCGCCGCGAGCGGCTGGGCCGTCCCGGTGCTGGCCGTGATCGCGGCCGGCTCCCTGCTCACCGCGCTGCTCCGGCTGGCCGGCCTCTGGCGGGAGACGGCATGAGCGCCGTCCTGATCGCCGAGGAGGCCGCCGCCCGCGCGGTGCCGCTGGTCGCGGGCGTGCTGGGCGCGGGCGGGGTCGCGGTGGCCGTGCTGCCGGCCGGGGTGCGGATGCGCGCCGAACTGCGCCGGCGCTGGCGGACCTGGGCCCTGGTCGCGCCGGTCTTCCTGGGCGCGTACTTCCTGGGCGGCGGCGGCAGCTACGCGCTGGCCGCCGGGCTGGGCGCGGTCGCGGCCGGCGAGTACGCCCGGATGGCGGGGCTGCGCCGAAGCGACCTGGCCGTGCTGGTGGCGGCGGCCGGCGTGCTGCCGGCCCTGGCCTGGCTCGCCCCGCACGTCCTGGACCTGCGCGCGGCGGCCCTGCTGCTCGTCGCGGCGGCGCTGCCCGCCGTGCTCGGCGGGGACGACCGTACGGGCTTCACCCGCACCGCGCGCACCGCGTTCGGGCTGCTGTGGATACCGGTCGCGCTGACCGGTCTGGTGTCCCTCGGCGACACGGCGGTGGTGGTGGGCCTGGCCGTGGCCCTCGGTGACGTCGGCGCCTGGTGCGGCGGTACGGCGCTGGGCCGGCGCGGTCCGCTCGCCCGGCCGCTGTCGCCGCTCTCGCCCAACAAGACCTGGGCCGGGGTGCTGGGCGCGGCGGTGGCCACGGCGGCCCTGCTGCTGGTGCTCGGCGCGTTCAGCCTGCCGCTGTGGGCGGCGGTCGTCGGCGGCTGCGTGCTGGGCGATCTCGTCGAGTCGATGGTCAAGCGCGAGTCCGGGGTGAAGGACGCGGGCAGCTGGCTGCCCGGCTTCGGCGGCCTGCTCGACCGGATCGACTCCCTGCTCGTGGCCCTCCTCCTGGCGATGGTGATGACGTGACGACGACCCTGGTACGCAGCCCCGGTGACACGGTCCTGCCGGTCCGCTCGCGGATCGCGTCCGCGCTGCGGCGCGGCCTGTGGTGGGGGGTGCTCAGCCTGACCGGCGGGATCGAGCGACGCGGCCGGCTGCCGCGCGGCGGCTGCGTCGTGGTCGCCAACCACACCTCGCACGCCGACACCGCGGCGCTGCTTGCCGCGCTCGACGCCCGGCACGGACCGGCGATCGGCGCGGCGGCCGACTACTGGTTCGCCTCCCCCTGGCGGCGGCGGATCTGCCGCAGGCTGGCGGCCGGCTTCCCGGTCCGGCGCTCGGGCGGCGGGACGGCCGATCTGCTCTCGATGACCGGCGAGCTGCGCGAGGGCCGGGCGGTCGTGCTCTTCCCGGAGGGCACCCGCGCCGCGGACGGCACCCTCGGCGCCTTCCACCGGGGCGCGCTGGTCCTGGCCGCGGAGGCGGGCGTGCCGGTGGTGCCGGTGGGCATCGCGGGCACGGGACGGTTGCTGCCCAAGCACGGCCGGCTGCGCTCCGCCCTGGTCCGCGTCACGATCGGGGAGCCGCTGTCCGCCGGGGTCTCCCCGCAGGAGGCGCGCGACGCGGTGCGCGCGCTCCAGGAGCGTACGGCCGCCGAACCGCTGCGGGACTCGGCCGTGCGCAGGCGGGTGGCCGCCGTCGCCGCGTCGCGCGCGGGGGTGCCGCTGGCCTTCTGCTGGGCGTTCGCGGAGGCGCTGAGCTGGCCGCTGATGCCGGAGCTGCTGCTCGGCGTCGTGTGCGTGGCGGTGCCGCGCGCGGCGCTGCGGCTGTCGCTGGGCGCGCTGGCCGGCAGCCTGGCGGGCGGGCTGCTCGCCCTGCACCTGGCGGCGGCGGGCGTGGCGCTGCCGGCCCCGCTGACCACGGACCGGATGCGGGCGGAGGTCCGCGCGGAGCTGGCGGTCGAGGGCGCGTCGGCCGTGCGCCACCAGCCGTGGAACGGCATCCCGTTCAAGGTGTACGGGGCCGAGGCGGGCCGGGCTTCGGTGCCGGCGGCCGACTGGCTGGCCGCCTCGGCGGCGGCGCGCGGGTCGCGGACGGTGACGGTGGGGCTCGGTTTCGCCGCGTTCGGGCTGCTGCTGCGCCGCCACCGCCGGCTGTACGGCCGCTATCTGGCGCTGCTGGACGGGGGCTTCGCGGTGGGGCTCGGGGTGATCGTGCACGGCTGGGCCTGAATCCGCGCCCGGTTCCCGTGCGGCATGGAAACCGCCCCCCGCCCGGCAGGGGAACCGGGCGGGGGGCGGAGTGCGGGGCGGCCCCGGAGGGCGGCTGCTCAGCCCTGGTGGGGGTAGGTGTAGTCGGTCGGCGGGACCAGGGTCTCCTTGATGGCCCGGGTGAGGGTCCAGCGCTGGAGGTTCTGGGGGGCGCCCGCCTTGTCGTTCGTACCCGAGGCGCGGCCGCCGCCGAAGGGCTGCTGGCCGACGACGGCACCGGTCGACTTGTCGTTGATGTAGAAGTTGCCCGCGGCGTACCGCAGCTTCTCCATCGTGTACGCGGCCGCCGCGCGGTCGTTCGCGATGACGGAACCGGTCAGGGCGTAGTCGGAGACCGACTCCATCTGCTCCAGCATCGCGTCGTACCGGTCGTCCTCGTAGACGTGGACGGCGAGGATCGGGCCGAAGTACTCGGTCGTGAAGACCTCGTTCTCCGGGTCGGTGCACTCGATGACGGTCGGGCGGACGAAGTAGCCGACCGAGTCGTCGTAGGTGCCGCCCGCGACGATCGTGCAGGCCGGGTCGGCGGCGGCGCGGTCGATCGCGGCCTTGTTCTTCGCGAAGGAGCGGTCGTCGATGACGGCGCCCATGAAGTGCGACAGGTCGGTGACGTCGCCCATGGTGATGGAGTCGACCTCGGCCGCGAACGCCTCCTTGAAGCCCGAGTTCCAGATGGAGGCCGGGATGTAGGCGCGCGAGGTCGCCGAGCACTTCTGGCCCTGGTACTCGAAGGCGCCGCGGGTGAGCGCGGTCTTCAGGACGGCCGGGTCGGCCGACGGGTGGGCGACGACGAAGTCCTTGCCACCGGTCTCGCCGACGAGCCGCGGGTAGGTGCGGTAGTTGGCGATGTTGTTGCCGACGGTCTTCCACAGGTGCTGGAAGGTCGGGGTCGAGCCGGTGAAGTGGATGCCGGCCAGGTCTCGGTGGTTCAGGGCCACCTCGGAGACGGCGATGCCGTCGCCGGTCACCAGGTTGATGACGCCCTTGGGCAGACCGGCCTCTTCCAGCAGCCGCATCAGCAGCACGGCGGCGTGGGTCTGCGTCGGGGACGGCTTCCACACCACGACGTTGCCCATGAGGGCGGGCGCGGTCGGCAGGTTGGCGGCGATGGCCGAGAAGTTGAACGGCGTGATCGCGTAGACGAAGCCCTCCAGCGGGCGGTGGTCCATGCGGTTCCACACGCCGGGGGAGTTGGCCGGGGGCTGCTCGGCGAGGATCTGGCGCGCGTAGTGCACGTTGAAGCGCCAGAAGTCGACCAGCTCGCAGGGACAGTCGATCTCGGCCTGCTGGGCGGTCTTGCCCTGGCCCAGCATCGTGGAGGCGGCCAGCGTCTCGCGCCACGGGCCGGCCAGCAGCTCGGCGGCGCGCAGGATGATCGCGGCGCGGTCGTCGAAGGACATCGCGCGCCAGGCCGGGGCGGCGGCCAGGGCGGCGTCGATCGCGTCCTGCGCGTCCTGCTCGGTGGCGCCGGCGAACGTGCCGATGACGGCCTTGTGGTTGTGCGGCTGGACGACGTCCACGCGCTCGCCGCCGCCCATCCGCTTCTCGCCGCCGATGGTCATCGGCAGGTCGATCGGGTTCTGGCCGAGCTCCTTGAGCTTGGCCTCCAGGCGGGCGCGCTCCGGGGTGCCCGGGGCGTAGGAGTGAACCGGCTCGTTGACCGGCGCGGGGACCTGGGTCACAGCGTCCATGGTGTCCTTGGCTCCTTCAGTCGTGGGAGGGGTGGAGGGGGCTCAGCCCTTGGTGAGGACGGAGCGGCCGAAGAACAGCAGGTTGGCCGGCTTCTCGGCGAGGCGGCGCATGAAGTATCCGTACCAGTCGGTGCCGTACGCGGTGTAGACGCGCATGCGGTGGCCCTCGGCCGCGAGCCGGAGGTGCTCCTCGCTGCGGATGCCGTACAGCATCTGGAACTCGTACTCGTCCAGCTTGCGGCCGGCCTGCCGGCCCAGTTCCTGGGCGATGGCGATCAGACGGGGGTCGTGGGAGCCGATCATCGGGTAGCCCTCGCCGCGCATCAGGATCTTCAGGATGCGGACGTACGCCTTGTCGATCTCGGCCTTGTCCTGGTACGCGACGGAGGCGGGCTCCTTGTAGGCGCCCTTCACGATGCGCACGCGGCTGCCGGCGTCGGCGAGGCGGCGGGCGTCCTCCTCGGTGCGGAAGAGGTACGCCTGGATGACGCAGCCGGTCTCCGGGAAGTCCTTCCGCAGCTCCTCGTGGATGGCGAACATCGAGTCGAGGGTGGTGTGGTCCTCGGCGTCCAGCGTCACCGTGGTGCCGATCGCGGCGGCGGCCTCGACCACCGGGCGCACATTGGCCAGCGCCAGCTCGTGGCCGCCGTCCAGGGACTGGCCGAACATCGACAGCTTCACGGACATCTCGGCGCGGGTGCCCAGGCCGAGGCCCTCCAGCCGGCCGACCAGCTCCAGATAGGCGTCGCGCGCGGCGGCGGCCTGCTCCGGCGTGGTGATGTCCTCGCCGACGACGTCGAGGGTGACCTCCAGGCCCTTGGCCGCCGCGTCCTCGATGACCGGAACGACCTGGTCGACGGTCTCGCCGGCGATGAAGCGGTCCACGACCTGCTTGGTGCCGGGCGCGGCCGAGACGAACCGGCGCATCCGGTCGCTGCGCGACGCGGCGAGAATCACGGGACCCAGCACGGGGCACCTCCCACGGAAAGTACGAACGAAGCCACACCGCCGTATATGCCGTGTAACGAACATAAGCGGTACAGCACGGAGAACCACCGTGAAATCTAGGCATCGCCTCCCCGCACTTCCATCGACAGCTGCCACACATCCGTGGACTGGATCTCAGACATATGTCTGAAGGGGGTGCGAGAATGGCCGGGTGAAGGGCGATTACCAGGAGCTGGTGGACGAGATCTCGGCACTGCTCGGCGTCCCCGCGACGCTGGAGAACCGGGACTTCGGCCTGGTCGCCTTCGGGGCCCACGACAGCGACGACACCACGGCCATGGACCCCGTCCGCACCCGCTCGATCCTCACCCGCCGCTCCACCCCGGCGGTCCGCGCCTGGTTCGAGAACTTCGGCATCACCCGCGCCACCGGCCCGGTCCGCATCCCCGCCACCCCCGAGGCCGGCGTCTACCGCGACCGCATCTGCCTGCCGGTACGCCATCGGGGTGTCGTGCTCGGTTACGTGTGGCTGCTGGGCGCCGACCCCGGACCGACCGACCGACAGCTCGACGCCGCGATGGAGGTGGCCGCCCGGATCGGGGCGCTGCTCGCCGACGAGGAGCGGGCGGGCACCGATCTGTCCAGGGAGTTCGGCGCGGTCCTGACCGCCGGGCGCGGCTGGCAGCGGGACATGGCGGTGGCCGCCCTCGCCGAGGCGCTCGGCCCCGACGCGCAGGGGCTGCACACCGTGGTGTGCGTGGCCCCCTGGACGGACGGCGCGCCCGCCGTGCGCACGGTCCCCTCGGCGGCGGCGCTCACCGGGGCACCGCCGGCCGGCCGCGCCGGGCCGCCCGCGCTCGCCGCGCTCATCCGGCTGCGCTCCCCCGACGTGCTGGACCCCGCGCTGAGCGCAGCCGGCCGGCTGCGCGCCGACGCCGGGACGGCCGCCACCGCCGGGATCGCGGTCCCCCGCCGGGGCCTCGCGGAGCTGGCCGACGCCTGGCACGAGGCGTCGGCGGCGGCCCGCGCGGCAGCCGCCGAGGCCCGGTTCGGCCCGGTCGCCGACTGGTCGGCCATCGGCCCGTACCGGACGCTGACCGCGCTCGACCCGGACGTCCTGCCGGACCCGGCGGTGCGCCCGCTGCTGACCCCGGCGCAGCGGGACCTCGCCCGCACCGCGGAAGTGTTCCTGGACTGCGCGGGCCAGGCGTCCCGGACCGCCGCCGAGCTGGGCATCCACCGCCAGACGCTGTACTACCGCCTCTCCCGCGTCCAACAGCTCACCGGCCTCGACCTCAACGACGGCGAGGACCGGCTGCTGCTGCACATGGCCCTGAAGGCGGCCCGGCTGCACTGAACCCGGCGGGGCCCGGAGCCGAGCCGGGGCTCACGACCCGGCGGGGCTCACAGCCAGGCGGGGCTCACGACCCGGCGGGGCTCACGACCCGGCGGGGCTCACAGCCAGGCGGGCGGGGGCGGGGCGGTGATCGGCCGGTCGCTGACCACGGCGGCCAGCACCATCGGCGCGTCCCCGTCGCTGCGCCCGACGCTCACCCCGACATGGCGGCCCCGTCCGGGCAGCGGGCCCCAGACCGCCAGGTCCCCGTAGCAGTCCTCGTCCAGCAGGGCCGCGAACAGCGGCGGCACCGACGCGCCCTCCTGGCGCAGGAGCAGCGCGACATGGACGGCGACCGCGTGGTGCGGGCCCCAGCGGGTCTCCAGTTCCGCGACGAGGGCGGCGAGCCGGGCCTCGGCGGCCTCCTCCACCGCGTCCTCGTCGTCCTCGTCGTCCCCTTCGTCCGGGGACTCCCAGAGCGGGACGATCCGGAAGCCCTCGCCGGTGGTGGCCCGCCACTCCCCCGTGTCCGGGTCGCCCTCGGCGGCGGTGGGGCCGGTGGCCGGGAGGGGGGCGGCGAGCAGCGCCTCCACGTCGGCGACGGCGCGCGCGGGGTCGAAGGGTTCGCCGGTGCGGGCGGTCATCGTGCGGCGCCGGGGGCCGGCGGGCGGCCCTCCAGGACCGCCTTGAGCCCGTCCGTCAGGTCCTGGGCGGAGGGTGCCGAGTCGGCGTCCATCAGCCACTGGACCATCACCCCGGCGAGCAGCGCCTGGCAGAAGAGTCCGGCCACGCGGGCCTTCTCCGGCTCGGTCTCGGGGTCGATGCCCATCATGGTCTCGGCGAGCCCGTCGCGTCCGGCGCGCTGGGGTCCGGCCAGGGCCTTCTGGAGTTCGGGGTCGGAGTCGATGCGGGAGATGACCTCCATCTGGAGCTGCCAAACGGCGCGGGTCTCCTCGTAGCTCCCGATCACCCGCTCCCAGGTCTCGCGGAACTGGTCGAGCGGCGCGGCGGGGATCTCCGGCTCCGCCGCGTCCTCGTCGCCGCCCCCGGTGAGGGCCTCGCCCCACTCCTCGGTCACCTTGACGAAGGCCAGGTTGAGGAGCGCCTCCTTGGAGCCGTAGTGGTAGCCGATGGAGGCGAGGTTCGTGCCCGAGGCGGCCACGATGTCGCGCGCCGTGGTGCGCGCGTACCCCTTCTCCAGCAGGCAGCGCTTGGCGCCTTCGAGCAGATCCTCACGATGTCCCATGACAGCAGCGTACCCGGCATGCAGACATTTGTGTAAGACGGATGTCTACATACCGGGTACGGGGCCGCCGAGGGCGGAAGGTCAGCCGGCGAGGTTCACCGAGCGGGCCGACGCGGCGCCGATCTCCGAGGAGATCTCGGCCAGCACGGCCGGCGGGACGTCGTCGTCGACGGTGAGGACGACCAGCGCCTCGCCGCCCACGTCGGCGCGGGAGACCTGCATGCCCGCGATGTTCAGACCGGCCTCGCCGAGGATGCGGCCGACCGTGCCGACGACGCCGGGGCGGTCCTCGTAGCGCAGGACGAGCATGTGGTCGGCGAGGGCCAGGTCCACGTCGTGCTCACCGATGGCGACGATCTTCTGGAGGTGCTTGGGGCCGGCCAGCGTGCCGGAGACGGAGACCTCCTGGCCGTCGGCCAGGGTGCCCCGGACGATGACCACGTTGCGGTGCTCGGCCGACTCGGAGCTGGTGGTGAGACGGACCTCGACGCCGCGCTCCTGGGCGAACAGCGGGGCGTTCACATAGGAGACGGTCTCGTCGACGACGTCCTCGAACACGCCCTTGAGCGCGGAGAGTTCGAGCACCTTGACGTCGTGCTGGGTGATCTCGCCGTACACCTCGACGTCGAGGCGGGCGGCCACCTCGCCGGCCAGCGCGGTGAAGATGCGGCCCAGCTTCTCGGCGAGCGGCAGACCGGGGCGCACGTCCTCGGCGATCACACCGCCCTGGACGTTGACCGCGTCCGGCACGAGCTCACCGGCGAGCGCGAGGCGCACCGACTTGGCGACGGCGATACCGGCCTTCTCCTGCGCCTCGTCGGTGGAGGCGCCGAGGTGCGGGGTGCAGACGACCTGGTCGAACTGGAACAGCGGGGAGTCCGTGCAGGGCTCCTTCGCGTACACGTCGAGACCGGCGCCGGCGACGCGGCCCTCCTTGAGCGCGGAGGCCAGCGCCTCCTCGTCAACGATGCCGCCGCGCGCGGCGTTGACGATGCGCACGGTGGGCTTCACCTTGTGCAGCGCCTCGTCGCCGATGAGGCCGAGCGTCTCGGGGGTCTTGGGCAGGTGCACCGTGATGAAGTCGGAGACCTCCAGCAGCTCGTCCAGCGAGAGGAGCTTGACGCCCATCTGCGCGGCGCGCGCGGGCTGCACGTAGGGGTCGTAGGCGACGATCTTCATGCCGAAGGCGGACATGCGCTGGGCGACCAGGACGCCGATGCGGCCGAGGCCGACGACGCCGAGGGTCTTCTCGCTCAGCTCGACGCCGGTGTACTTCGAGCGCTTCCACTCGCCGTTCTTGAGGGCGGTGTTGGCCTGCGGGATGTGGCGCGCGGTGGCCACCAGCAGACCGCAGGCCAGCTCGGCGGCGGTGACGATGTTGGAGGTCGGGGCGTTCACGACCATGACGCCGGCCTTGGTGGCGGCGGAGACGTCCACGTTGTCCAGACCGACGCCGGCCCGGGCGACGACCTTGAGCTTCTGCGCGGCGGCGATGGCCTCGGCGTCGACCTTGGTGGCGGAGCGCACCAGGATGGCGTCGACGTCGGCGATGGCGGGGAGGAGCTCGGCGCGGTCCGCGCCGTTGCAGTGCCGGATCTCGAAGTCCGGGCCCAGGGCGTCCACCGTGGCGGGCGACAGCTCTTCAGCGATGAGTACGACAGGTTTCGAGCTCACGTGAGTCCTCACAGATCCAGTGCGGACGGCCGTCCCGACGGCCGCAGGCGTGGAGGGGCTTGCCGCGTGGAAGACGCACGACACTGTGGGCCTGACGCGTGTATGTGGAGCAGTGTAGTCCTGCGCGGGGACGCCGTCCGCGCTCCGCGAAAAGATCACCCGCACGAGACCCGGCGACGGGTACGCGCGTACGAGGCCGCCTCTTCCAGCGGTGGGTGGACGGTTCCGGGGGACGGGCCGTGACCCGTCCCCCGGAACCGGGGTGTTACGCGTCCTCGTCGTTGACCCAGCTCATGAGCTTGCGCAGCTCACGGCCCGTGGTCTCCAGCAGGTGGTCCGCGTCGGCCTTCTTGTACTCGTTGTACTTGGGCAGGCCGTTGTGGTACTCGGCCATCCAGTTCTTGGCGAAGGTGCCGTCCTGGATCTCCGCGAGGACCTTCTTCATCTCGGCCTTGGTGGCGTCCGTGATGATGCGCGGGCCGGTGACGTAGTCGCCCCACTCGGCGGTCTCCGAGATGGACCAGCGCATCTTCTCCAGGCCGCCCTCGTACATGAGGTCGACGATGAGCTTCAGCTCGTGCAGGCACTCGAAGTAGGCGATCTCCGGCTGGTAGCCGGCCTCGGTCAGGGTCTCGAAACCGGCCTTGACCAGGGCGGCGGTGCCGCCGCAGAGAACGGCCTGCTCGCCGAAGAGGTCGGTCTCGGTCTCCTCGGTGAAGGTCGTCTTGATGACGCCGGCGCGGGTGCCGCCGATGCCCTTGGCGTACGACAGGGCGAGCGCCAGGCCGTTGCCCGAGGCGTCCTGCTCGACGGCCACGATGCACGGGACGCCGCGGCCCTCCTCGTACTGGCGGCGGACCAGGTGGCCCGGGCCCTTGGGGGCGACCATGCAGACGTCCACGTCGGCCGGCGGCTTGATGAAGTCGAAGCGGATGTTCAGGCCGTGGCCGAAGAACAGCGCGTCGCCCTTCTTGAGGTTGTCCTTGATGGACTCCTCGTAGACCTTGGCCTGGATCGGGTCCGGGACGAGGATCATGATGACGTCGGCCTCGGCGGCGGCCTCGGCCGGGGTCACCACGCGCAGGCCCTGCTCCTCGGCCTTCGCCTTGGACTTGGAACCCTCGTGCAGACCGACACGGACGTCGACACCCGAGTCACGCAGCGACAGCGCGTGGGCGTGGCCCTGGCTGCCGTAGCCGATGACCGCGACCTTGCGGCCCTGGATGATGGACAGGTCGGCATCGTCGTCGTAGAACAGCTCGGCCACTGGGTCTTCTCCTTGGTGTGCAGGTGTTGCGTCCCACCGTACGGCGGGGTGCGTCAGATACGTTTCGGGGTCTCGCCATACGAGCGGCGCGGCGGGCCCGGGGGGGGGTTACGCCGTACGGTCCAGGGCGCGCAGCGAGCGGTCGGTGATCGAACGCGCGCCACGCCCTATGGCGATGGTTCCGGACTGGACGAGCTCCTTGATGCCGTACTGCTCCAGCATCTTGAGCATCGCCTCCAGCTTGTCGGCTCCGCCGGTGGCCTCGATCGTGACGGCCTCGGGCGAGACGTCCACGGTCTTGGCGCGGAACAGCTGGACGATCTCGACGATCTGGGAGCGGGTCTCGTTGTCGGCGCGGACCTTCACCAGGACGAGCTCGCGCTGGATCGCAGCGGTGGGCTCGAGTTCGACGATCTTCAGGACGTTGACCAGCTTGTTGAGCTGTTTGGTCACCTGCTCCAGGGGCAGGTCCTCGACATTCACGACGATGGTGATGCGGGAGATGTCGGGGTGTTCGGTGGTGCCGACGGCGAGCGAGTCGATGTTGAAGCCGCGGCGGGAGAACAGGGCGGTGATCCGGGCCAGGACGCCGGGCTTGTTCTCGACCAGGACGGAGAGTGTGTGCTTTTCGGACATGGAAGTCGGTCTCTCTCTGTCTCTCAGTCGTCTTCGTTGTCGCCGAAGTCGGGGCGGACGCCGCGCGCGGCCATGACCTCGTCGTTGGAGGTGCCGGCGGCGACCATCGGCCACACCATGGCGTCCTCGTGGACGATGAAGTCGATGACGACCGGGCGGTCGCTGATCGCGTTGGCCTCGGCGATGACCTTGTCCAGGTCGGCCGGGTCCTCGCAGCGGATCGCGTGGCAGCCCATGGCCTCGGAGAGCTTCACGAAGTCGGGCACGCGGGTGCCCTTCGCCGCGTTGCCGTCGGTGTCGGCGCCGGAGTGCAGCACGGTGTTGGAGTACCGCTGGTTGTAGAACAGGGTCTGCCACTGGCGGACCATCCCGAGCGCGCCGTTGTTGATGACGGCGATCTTGACCGGGATGTTGTTCAGGGCGCAGGTGGTCAGTTCCTGATTGGTCATCTGGAAGCAGCCGTCGCCGTCGATCGCCCAGACCGTGCGGTCCGGCATGCCGGCCTTGGCGCCCATCGCGGCGGGCACCGCGTAGCCCATGGTCCCGGCGCCGCCGGAGTTCAGCCAGGTGGCGGGCTGCTCGTACTGGATGAAGTGCGAGGCCCACATCTGGTGCTGGCCGACGCCCGCGGCGAAGATCGTGTCCGGCGGGGCCAGCTCGCCGATGCGCTGGATGACCTGCTGCGGCGAGAGGCTGCCGTCCTCCGGCAGGTCGTAGCCCAGCGGGTAGGTCTCGCGCCAGCGGTTGAGGTCCTTCCACCAGGCGCTGTAGTCACCGGTGTTGCCCTCGGTGTGCTCGGCCTGGACGGCCTGGACGAGGTCGGCGATGACCTCGCGGGCGTCCCCGACGATCGGGACGTCGGCGGCGCGGTTCTTGCCGATCTCCGCCGGGTCGATGTCGGCGTGGACGACCTTGGCGTACGGGGCGAAGCTGTCCAGCTTGCCGGTGACGCGGTCGTCGAAGCGGGCGCCGAGGGCGACGATCAGGTCGGCCTTCTGGAGCGCGGTGACGGCGGTGACCGCACCGTGCATTCCGGGCATCCCCACGTGCAGCGGGTGGCTGTCGGGGAAGGAGCCGAGCGCCATCAGGGTGGTGGTGACGGGCGCTCCGGTCAGCTCGGCCAGCACCTTGAGTTCGGCGGTGGCCCCGGCCTTCATGACGCCGCCGCCCACGTAGAGCACCGGGCGCTTGGCCTGGACGATGAGCTTGGCGGCCTCGCGGATCTGCTTGGCGTGCGGCTTGGTCACCGGGCGGTAGCCGGGCAGGTCCATGACCGGCGGCCAGCTGAAGGTGGTCTTCGCCTGGAGGGCGTCCTTGGCGATGTCGACCAGGACCGGGCCAGGACGGCCGGTGGCGGCGATGTGGAACGCCTCGGCGATGGTGTGCGGGATGTCCTCGGCCTTGGTGACCAGGAAGTTGTGCTTCGTGATCGGCATCGTGATGCCGCAGATGTCCGCCTCCTGGAAGGCGTCCGTGCCGATGGCGGCGGAGGCCACCTGGCCGGTGATGGCGACGATCGGCACCGAGTCCAGGTAGGCGTCGGCGATCGGGGTGACCAGGTTGGTGGCGCCGGGGCCGGAGGTGGCCATGCAGACACCGACCCGGCCGGTGGCCTGCGCGTAGCCGGTGGCGGCGTGGCCGGCCCCCTGCTCGTGGCGGACCAGGACGTGGCGGACGCGCTTCGAGTCCATCATCGGGTCGTACGCCGGAAGGATGGCGCCGCCGGGAATGCCGAATACCGTGTCGGCCCCCACCTCCTCGAGGGAGCGAATGAGGGACTGCGCGCCCGTGACGTGTTCGACGGAGGCGGAGGGCGATCCGCCGGTACGGGCCCGCGGCTGGGGATGGTGGGCCCCTGTGGCCTGCTCGGTCATCGGCATTCTCTTCTCGAAGCTGAGTTTTGCGAGTGTTTTACGACGTTTTGCCTGGTCCGGTGCAACAAAAAACCCCTCGTGCCGTGAGGCAAGCGAGGGGAGCGCGCCGGTGCGGTCCGCAGGGTGTCATGGAGGAACCCTGCTTCAGCCGACGCGCTTTCCAAGTACGAGAATTCGGGTGCGCATGGCATTGACCCTCTCTCCGACGCACGCGGGGTGTCAAGTGGGTGGGACAGGTGTCTCACCATGTGAGCCGGTGAGTGAGGGGAGCGAGCCGCCCGCGAGGACCGGCTGCGCGGGCACCCCGCCGGGGACCGGGAAGGTGCCGCGGGCCAGCACGCGGCGCAGCCGGTATTCGTCGAGGGGCCCGGAGAAGGCGGCGCCCCGGCCGTGGGTGCAGCCCATGGCGCGCAGCGCGAGGACCTGCTCCGGCACGTCCACGCCATCGGCGACGGACTGCATCCCGAGGTCGCAGGCGATCCTCAGCAGCCCGCTGGTGATCTTGTGCAGCCGGGCCGACTCGACCACGCCCTCGACCAGGCCCCGGTCCAGCTTCAGCACGTCGATCGGGAGCCGGCGCAGGGCGTTGATCGCGGCGTAGCCGCTGCCGAAACCGTCGAGCGCGATCCGTACACCCAGCCGGCGCAGGGCGGCCAGGCGCTGCTCCAGTTCCTCGAAGGGGACGCGCGGGTCGCTGTCGGCGATCTCGATCATGAGCGCGGCGGACGGCAGCCCGTGGCGTGTGAGCAGCGCCTCGACGGAGCCGGCCGGGAATCCCCGGTCGAGGAGTCTGCGGGCCGGGAGGCGGACGCACACCGGCGCCTGGTGGCCCGCCCCGGCGCGGTCGGCGGCCTGCTCGACGGCCTCCTCCAGGAGCCAGCGGCCCAGCTCCGCGCTGCGGTCGCCGTCCTCGGCGATGCGCAGGAACTCGGCGGGGGTGAACAGGATGCCCTGGGCGGAGCGCCAGCGGGCCTGGGCGGCGACGGCCGCGATCGTGCCGGTGGCCAGATGCACCACGGGCTGGTGGAGCAGGGCGAACTCGCCGTCGCGCAGGGCGCCGCGCAGCCGGGTCGCCAGCTCGGAGCGGCGGACCACGTCGGCCTGCATCTGCGGGGCGTAGAGCTGGACGCGGTTCTTGCCGCCGGCCTTGGCGCGGTACATGGCGAGGTCCGCGTTGCGCATGAGGTCGTTGGGGGTGATGCCGGGCTCGGCGAAGGCGACGCCGATGGAGGCGGTGACCCGGACCTCGCCGTCGCCGATGCGGTACGGCTCGGAGAGCGTGAGGCGCAGCCGGTCGGCGATCTCGTGCACCTGGCACTCACGGGCGTCCTGCTCCCGGCCGCCGTCGCCGGTGATGAGGGCGGCGAACTCGTCGCCGCCGAGGCGGGCGGCGGTGTCCCCGGCCCGGACGGACTCCTGAAGGCGGCGGGCGGCCTGGACGAGCAGCTCGTCGCCCGCCTGGTGGCCGAGGCGGTCGTTGGCCGCCTTGAAGCCGTCGAGGTCGATGAAGAGCACGGCGGTGCCCGCGTCCCCGGCGCGGCGGCCGGCCAGGGCCTGGCGGACGCGTGCGGTGAACAGGGCGCGGTTGGGCAGGTCGGTGAGCGGGTCGTGCTCGGCGTTGTGCTGCAACTGGGCCTGGAGGCGGACCCGTTCGGTGACGTCCCGGCTGTTGAGGATCAGGCCGCCCTGGTGGCGGTTGATGGTGGACTCGACGTTGAGCCAGTCGCCGGAGCCGGAGCGGAAGCGGCACTCGATGCGGGTGGTGGGTTCCTCGCCGGGCGGGGCGGCGAGGAACCGGCGCACCTCGTGGACGACCCGGCCCAGGTCGTCGGGGTGGATGATCGAGGACAGCTCGGCGCCGACCAGCTCGTCCGCGTCGCGCCCGTAGACCCCGGCGGCGGCGGGGCTGACGTAGCGCAGGACCCCGCTGGGGGCGGCGATCATGATGACGTCGCTGGAGCCCTGCACCAGGGAGCGGAAGTGGTTCTCCTTCTGGGCCAGTTCCTGGGTGAGGGCGATGTTGTCGACGAGCATGATGCCCTGCCGGACGACGAGCGCGAGCACCACCGTGCATCCGGTGAGGACGACGACGCGGTCCACCCGGCGGCCCTCGATGACGTTGTACAGGATGCCGAGCGTGCAGACGGCGGCGGCGAGGTACGGGGTGAGCGCGGCCAGCGAGCCCGCGATGGGGCGGCTGGTGGTGCGCGGGGACTCCGGGTCCTCGTCGGGGACCGCGGGGTCCGCGTGGCGCGCGGCCCCCCAGGGGGCGTAGGCCAGCAGCAGCGAGCCGGCGAACCAGCCGGCGTCGAGCAACTGGCCGGAGTGGTAGGTCTGGCGCAGCAGCGGCGAGGTGAACAGGGCGTCGCACAGGACGGTCAGGGCGAGCGCGGCGATGGCGGTGTTCACGGCGGCGCGGTTGACACTGGTGCGCCGGAAGTGCAGGGCGAGCACCATGGAGACGAGCACGATGTCGAGCAGCGGATAGGCCAGGGTGAGCGCGGCGCGGGCCACGCTGCCCCCCTCGGCGTCCGCGACGTGCGCGGTGTGGGCGAGGGCCAGGCTCCAGGACAGGGTGAGGAGCGAGCCGCCGATCAGCCAGGAGTCCAGGGCCAGGCAGACCCAGCCGGCCCGGGTGACGGGCCGCTTGGCGAGGACGAGCAGGCCGACGATGGCGGGCGGCGCGAAGCAGAGGAAGAAGACGTCGGCCGGGGAGGGGCTGGGGACCGGGACGTCGCGCACGCACTCGTACCAGCCCCAGACGGCGTTGCCGCAGGCGGCCATCAGCGAGGAGAGCGAGAACAGCAGCCAGGCGGGCCGGAACCGGATGTCGGCGGCGCGGGCGAAGAGGAAGCAGGAGACGGCGGCGGCGAGGGCGGCGGCGCTGAGGCCGAAGTCGCCCATGAACAGGGCCAGTCGCTCGGAGCCCCAGCCGGTGGCCGCGCCCACGGCGTAGCCGCCGCAGACTAGGCCGAGGACGGACTGCGGGAGCAGCGCGGAGGACCGCCCCGCCCGGAACTGCCGGGCGAGGAGCGCTCCGCGGGTGCTCGCCGGGGCGCTCACCGCGGCCCTCCCCCGGCTTCCGGCCGGTTGTGGCGGACGCTCACCGGGCCCTGCGACCGCAGCCGTCCCCCGCGCCGTGTCCGGTCATTCGCCCATCGGCCGTCCATCGCCCGTCGCCCCCTCGCGTGTGGCTGGCTCCCCGGCGCCGTCCCTGCCACGGCGCAGCACCCCTTTCGGGACGATACACCAGACTCGTCACTCAGGGACATAGCTTCTCTACGCTCCGTGACTGACCGGGGCGGTCGTGAACACGGAGGGCGGCCGGGCGTGCTCGGTGCGTGGTCAGCCGGTGGTGCGGACGACGTTGTCCAGCGGCCGGCCCGCGGCGAAGCGGGTGAGCTGTCCGGCGATCAGCCGCTTGGCGCGCGGCAGGTACGCGGAGGTGCTGCCGCCGACGTGCGGGGTGATCAGAACGTTCGGAGCATGCCAGAGGGGGTGGCCCGCGGGCAGCGGTTCCGGGTCGGTGACGTCGAGGGCGGCGTGCAGCCGGCCGGACGCCAGTTCGGCCAGCAGGGCCTCGGTGTCGACGACGGGGCCGCGGGCGACGTTGACCAGGAGGGCCCCGTCGCGCATCGCGGCGAGGAAGTCCGCGCCCGCCAGGCCCTGGGTGGAGGGGTTCAGCGGGGTGGCCAGGACGACCACGTCCGCCTCGGGCAGCAGGGCCGGCAGATCCTCGATCGCGTGTACGGGGCCGCGTGCGGTTGTCCGGGCGGAGCGCGCGACGCGTGCGACCCGCGCGCACTCGAAGGGCGCGAGCCGGTCGTCGATGGCCGCGCCGATCGACCCGTAGCCCACGATGAGTACGGACTTGTCGGCGAGCGCCGGGTAGAAGCCGGACCGCCACTCCTCCTCGTCCTGGCCGTGCACGAAGCCGGGGAACCCGCGCAGCGAGGCCAGGATCAGCGCGAGGGTCAGCTCGGCGGTTGACGCCTCGTGGACGCCCTTGGCGTTGCACAGCCGTACGCCGGCGGGCAGCCGGTCGAGGGCGGGCTCGACGTGGTCGATGCCGGCCGAGAGCGTCTGCACGACCCGGACCCCGCTCATCAGCGGCAGCGGCCGGATCGCGATCTCCAGGCCCTTCATGTAGGGGACGACGTAGTAGGCGCAGTCGGCGGGGTCGGCCGGGTACTCCGGCGCGCCGTCCCAGAAGTGGTACGTCAGGCCCTCGGGCAGCCCTTCGATCTCGTCCGCGTGCAGCGGCAGCCAGACCTCGGGGGCGGGGGCGGAATGCGTGGTGGAAGTCATGGCCAGGAGGCTATGCGAAGGTCCCGGGGACGCAGAGGTTAGCTTTGGGGGCGGTGCGAGGAAGGGTTACGGGAGTTGGAGCGCAGGAGTCTGGGTGCGGCGGCGCTCGCCGTGGGGGCGGTCGGGCTCGGCTGCATGCCGATGAACTGGGCGTACAGCGCGTCGCAGCAGCGCGGGGACCGCGCGCTGCGGGCGGTGCACGCGGCGCTCGACGCGGGGGTCGATCTGCTCGACACCGCCGACATGTACGGCCCGTTCACCAATGAGCTGCTGGTGGGGCGGGCCCTGAAGGGGCGGCGCGAGCAGGCGTTCGTGTCCACCAAGTGCGGTCTGCTGGTGGGTGATCAGCACATCGTGGCCAATGGCAGGCCCGGCTATGTGCGGCGGGCCTGCGACGCCTCGCTGCGGCGGCTGCAGACCGATGTGATCGATCTGTACCAGCTGCACCGCGCCGACCCGGAGGTGCCCGTCGAGGAGACCTGGGGCGCGATGGCGGAGCTGGTGGGCGCGGGCAAGGTCCGTGCGCTGGGGCTGTGTGCGGTCGGGGCGCGGGCGGCCCGCCGGCCGGGTGCGCGCACGCATGACGGAACGATCCGTCAGCTGGAGCGGGTGCAGCAGGTGTTCCCGGTCAGCGCGGTGCAGGCGGAGCTGTCCGTGTGGTCGCCGCAGGCGCTGGAGTCGCTGCTGCCGTGGTGCGCCGACCGGGGCGTGGGCTTCCTGGCCGCGATGCCGCTGGGCAGCGGGTTCCTGACGGGGACGCTGACGCCGGGTCAGGGATTCGAGCCGGAGGATCTGCGGGCCCGGCACCCCCGGTTCACGGCCGAGGTGATGGCGGCGAACCAGCCGCTGGTGGTGGGGCTGCGCCGGGTCGCCGAACGGCACGGGGCGACGCCCGCGCAGGTGGCGCTGGCCTGGGTGCTGCACCAGGGCCCCCAGGTGGTGCCGGTGCCGGGCACCAAGCGGGAGCGGTGGGCGGTGGAGAACGCGGGCGCGGCCGGGCTGGCGCTGACCGCACGCGACCTGGCGGAGCTCGACCGGCTGCCGGCGCCGCAGGAGTCCTGGGACTGATCACCGGCGCGCCGGTCGCCGATGTGGGAAAGCGGCCCGGTTGGGGGTGGGGCGCGGTGTAAGAACAGGGGACAGGCGGCCGTTGAAGGGATCGGTACGGTGTTCGGATCAGTGCAGGAGCCGGTGGGGCGTCGGACGGGCCCCGGCGGAGGCGGCCGGGGGGCTCGGCGGGGCGCTGTGGCGGTGGCGGCGGCCGGTGCGCTGCTGCTCGCCGCGGGGTGCACCTCGCAGGAGGGCATGGAGAGTTCGGCGGGCCAGGGCGCGCGTTCCCCCGCGCACTCCCCCAGCGCCTCCCCCTCCCCCGACGCGTCGGCTTCGCCGTCGCCCTCCGTCTCGCGCACTCCGGCGGGCCTGCCGCCGGCCAAGGGCGCGGTCGAGCTGGTGTCCACGGTCACCGAGGGGCTGAACTCCCCGTGGGGGCTGGCCGCGCTGCCCGGCGGCGACCTCCTGGTCGGCTCCCGCGACAAGGGGACGATCACCCGTGTCGACGCCGAGAGCGGCGAGAAGAAGCTCATCGGCGCGGTGCCCGGAGTCGCGCCGGAGGGCGAGGGCGGCCTGCTCGGCATCGCCGTCTCCCCCGACTTCGGCTCGGACCATCTGGTGTACGCGTACTTCACCACCGCGTCCGACAACCGCATCGCCCGCATGATCTACGACGAGAACGCCTCCACGCCGAGTCAGTCGCTCGGCGCCCCGGACACGATCCTGCGGGGCATCCCCAAGGGCGCGATCCACAACGGCGGCCGGATCGCCTTCGGCCCGGACGGCATGCTGTACGCGGGCACGGGCGAGACGGGCGACGGCGACCGCGCCCGTGACGAGGACTCGCTGGCCGGGAAGATCCTGCGGATGACGCCGGACGGGGAGCCGCTGCACGGCAATCCGAAGGCCGACTCCGTGGTGTATTCGTACGGGCACCGCAATGTGCAGGGGCTCGCCTGGGACGCGGACAAGCGGCTGTGGGCCTCCGAGTTCGGCCAGGACACCTGGGACGAGCTGAACCTCATCGAGCCGGGCGGCGACTACGGCTGGCCGGACGCCGAGGGCGTGGCGCACGAGAAGGGCTTCCACGACCCGGTCGCCCAGTGGAAGACCTCCGAGGCGTCGCCGAGCGGCCTCGCCTACGTCAAGGGCTCCCTGTGGATGGCCGGGCTGCGGGGCGAGCGGCTGTGGCGGATTCCGCTGTCCCGCGAGGGCGGCGCCGCGCAGGAGCCGCTGGCCGCCCCGCAGGCGTTCCTGAAGGGCGAGTACGGCCGGCTGCGCACGGTCCTGGCGGCGGGCGGCGACCGGATGTGGCTGGTCACCAGCGAGACGGACGGCCGGGGCTCCCCGAAGCCCGGCGACGACCGCATCCTGCTGCTCCGGGTGCGCTAGCGCCCTGCCCGGCCGGGCGGGGGCCGGCGCTCTGCCCGGCCGGGGCGCCTCACCGGGACTCCGGTGCCGGGTAGAGGCGCAGCCGGTGGGCCAGGGCGGCGGCCTCGCCGCGGCCGGCGACGCCCAGCTTGGCCAGGATGTTGGAGACGTGCACGCTCGCGGTCTTGGGCGAGATGTACAGCTCCTCGGCGATGCGGCGGTTGGTGAGCCCGGCGGCCACCAGCCGGTGCACGTCCTGCTCGCGCGGGGTGAGCCCGAAGGACTCCACGGCGGCGGGCGCCTTCTCGGCGGGGGCCGGCGTGCCGGTGAGGGCGATGCGGGCCCGGCCGGCCAGCAGCTCGATGGACTCGGTGAGCGGGCGGGCCCCCAGCCGTACGGCGGTGGTGTGCGCCTCGCGCAGCAGCCGGGTGGCGGTGGCCCGGTCCCCGGAGGCGGTGAGCAGCGCCTCCGCCCAGCGGTGGTGGATCTGCGCCAGCTCGTACGGGCGTCGCAGCGGGGCGAACGCCCGGGCGGCCTCCTCCCAGTGGCGGGGGGTGTCGCTGCCCTCGGCCCTGGCCAGTTCGGCGTCGATCAGCGGCACATGGGCGGCCCAGACGGGGACGAGGGCGGGCAGCCGCTTGAGCTGGGCGCGGACGAGGTCGAGGACGGCGGGGCGGCCCGGTTCGGTGGCGGGCAGTCCCCGGGCGTCGGCCTCGGCCGCCGCGACGGCGTGCAGCATGGGGAAGGCGTAGCGCTGGGTGCCGGTCGGGAAGCCCTCGGCGGCCTGGGCCTCGAAGGCGGCGCGCGCCTCGGCGAGCCGGCCCTGCTGCACGGCGAGCAGGATGCCGTGCCGCACGGGGTTGATGAAGTGCTGGGGCTGGGGGTCGCTGGAGCCGAAGCAGCGCCGGGTCAGGGCGAGTTGCCGTTCGGCCTCGGCGAGATCGCCGCGGACCAGGGCCATCTCGGTGCGGCGGGCGGCGACCAGGCCCTGGGACTTGCGGGAGAGGGACTTGCGGGCGGCGGCCTCGGTGGTGGCGACGGCCTCGTCCCAGCGGCCCAGCGAGAACAGCGACATGGCCTGGTTGGTGCGGACCCACGCCTCCATGTCCGCGACGCCGTGCTCGTGGCAGATGCGGATGCCGTGGTCGGCGGCGGCGACGGCCTCCTCTGAGCGGCCCATCGCCTCCAGCGTGGAGGGCAGGTTGATACTGGCCCGGCCCATGATGTCGATGAGGCCCAGCTCGTCGGCCCGGTCGCGGACGGCGTACATCTCGGCGATGCCCTCGTCGACGGCGCCGGCGTCCGCGTTGAGCCAGCCTCGGGTGAGCCGGGCGTGCAGTTCGATGTACTCGTCGCCGACCAGCTGGGCGTACTCCACGGCCCGCTCGGCGGCGGCCAGGGTTTCGGCGCCGGGGCGGTGCAGGGCGCCCCAGCCGGCCACCATCATCAGCACGTCCGCGTGCACCGCCGACGGCGGCAGGCCCCGGACCAGGCGTTCGGCGGTGGCCAGCTCCTCCCAGCCGTCGCCGCGGGTGAGGTCCTGGACGAGGCGGGAGCGCTGCACCCAGAACCAGGCGGCGCGCAGGGGGTCGTCCTCGCCGGCCAGGATGCGCAGCGCCTTCTTGCAGATGGCGAAGGCCCGCTCGCGCTCGCCGCCGAGGCGGGCCGCGACGGTGGCCTCGGCCAGCAGGTCGAGGTGGCGCAGCGGGGAGGCGTCGGAGCGGCAGGCGGGGTAGACCTCTGCGTAGTCGATGGGGCGCAGGGTGCGGCGTACGGCGCACGGGGCGTCGTCCCACAGCTCCAGCGCCCGTTCGAGCAGGCGCAGTTGTTCGGCGTAGGCGTTGCGGCGGCGGGCCTCGACGGATGCCTTGAGGACGGCGGGCAGTGCCTTGGCCGGGTCGTGCGCCCCGTACCAGTAGCTGGCGAGCCGGGTGGCGCGCTCGTTCTCGCCGACGAGGGCCGGGTCGGCCTCCAGTGCCTCGGCGTAGCGGCGGTTGAGGCGGGAGCGCTCGCCGGGGAGCAGGTCGTCGCTGACGGCCTCGCGGACCAGGGAGTGGCGGAAGCGGTAGCCGTCGCCCTCGGGCGTGGTGAGCAGCAGGTTGGCGCCGACGGCGGTGCGCAGGGCCTCGATGAGGTCGTCCTCGGCGAGGCCGGCGACGGCGGCGAGCAGTTCGTACTCGACGGCGGAGCCGCCCTCGGCGACGATCCTGGCGACCTTCTGGGCGTCGTCGGAGAGGGTTTCGACGCGGACGAGGAGGAGGTCGCGCAGCGAGTCGGGCAGTCCGTCGCCGTCCCCGTCGCCGCACTCCAGGATGCAGGCCAGTTCCTCGACGAAGAAGGCGTTGCCGTCGGAGCGCTCGAATATCTCGTCCACCAGGGCGGGGTCGGGGGTGTCGGCGAGGATGCCGGCGAGCTGGCGGCGCACCTCGGAGCGGGTGAACCGGGCGAGTTCGATGCGGCGGACGGTGCGCAGCCGGTCGATCTCGGCGAGGAGGGGGCGCAGCGGGTGGCGGCGGTGGATGTCGTCGGCGCGGTAGGTGCCGACGACGACGAGGCGGCCGCCGCGCAGGGTGCGGAAGAGGTAGGCGAGGAGGTGGCGGGTGGAGGAGTCCGCCCAGTGCAGGTCCTCCAGGACGAGCACCACGGCCCGGTCGGCGGAGATGCGCTCCAGCAGCCGGACGGTGAGTTCGAAGAGGCGGGCGGTGCCGTGCTCGTCGGAGCCGTCGCGGCCGGCTTCGCCGAGTTCGGGCAGCAGCCGGGCCAGTTCGCCCTCCTGGCCGGCGCAGGCCGCGGCCATCTCCTCGGGCAGGGCGCGGCGCAGGGCGCGCAGGGCGGCGGAGAAGGGGGCGTAGGGCAGGCCCTCGGCGCCGATCTCGACGCAGCCGCCGACGGCGACGACGGCGTCCCGGCGGGCGGCGACGGCGAGGAACTCCTCGACGAGGCGGGTCTTGCCGACTCCGGCCTCGCCGCCGATGAGCAGGGCCTGCGGTTCACCGCAGAACCCCCCGGCGGCGCCGGAGGGTTCGGTGGTGGCGCGGGTGAGCGCGCCGGTGAGCGAATTGAGTTCGCCGGTGCGGCCGACGAACACGGGGCTGACTGACCTGGTCTCCACGCCGCCGAGCATCGCACACGGGTCCGACAGCGGGGACGGAATATGCCGGGGACCGTGCGGTCCCCGGCTCCGGTTCACCGCCGCCCCCTACGCGGCGGGCGTGAACCGGTCCCGTACGCCGCCGCTGCTCACCGTCCTTCCGGGTTCCTGGCGTCCGCTGCGGCGGGCGACGCGGCGGGAGCGGCGGGCCTCGTCGGCGAGGCGCCGGAGATCGGAGCGGCGCAGCAGTTCGGCGTGCATGATCTTGTGGAGTTCGAACTCGTACATGGTGGTGTCCCCCCGGGGTGACGGGCCCTTCGGGCCTCGGTGGCGGCGGTTCCTCCGCCGTGCCACCACTCTCGTCCCCCAGGGGGGTGTGCCGCATCGGGCGTCTTCCGCATCTGTGCCGCAGGGGGGCCTTAGACGCGGCGCCCTACCACCGCAGGGTCCCGGTGAAACCACCCGGACATGCCTTAGACGCTCTCGCGGACCGCCCCGGCCGGCTCGTCCGCGTACGTACCCCGGCCCGGTGCCGGTACGGGGGCCACCGGGTGGTCCGGCGGTTCGACGGACAGGCGGGGCAGCCGGCGGTCCAGCCAGCGGGGCAGCCACCAGTTGGCGCCGCCCAGCAGGTGCATCAGGGCCGGGACGAGCAGGGTGCGCAGGACGAAGGCGTCCAGGGCGACGGCCGCCGCCAGGGCGATGCCGAACATCGCGATCACCCGGTCGCCGCTGAGGACGAAGGCGAGGAACACCGAGATCATGATGACGGCGGCGGAGTTGATCACCCGGCTGGTCTCGGCGAGGCCGACCCGGACCGCGCGCCGGTTGTCCCGCGTCTCCAGCCACTCCTCGTACATCCGGCCGACCAGGAAGACCTGGTAGTCCATGGAGAGGCCGAAGAGCACCGAGACCATGATCACCGGGAGGAAGGGTTCGATGGGGCCCGCGCTGCCCAGGCCGAGCAGTTCGCTGCCCCAGCCCCACTGGAAGATCGCGACGACGACGCCGAAGGAGGAGGCGACCGCCGCGATGTTCATCGCCGCCGCCTTGAGGGGGATGCCGATGGACCGGAAGGCCAGCAGCAGGAGCAGGCAGCCGAGTCCGACGACGACGCCGACGAACAGCGGCAGCTTGCCGATGACGACCTGGGCGAAGTCGTCGTAGCTGGCGGTGACCCCGCCGACGTGGGTCTCCAGCGAGGTGTTGTCGGCCGCCTTCGGCAGGACGTCGGTGCGCAGCCGTTCGACCAGGTCGCTGGTGTCGCGGGACTGCGGGGACGAGTCGGGGACGACGGTGACGAAGGCGGTGTCGCCGGCGGCGTTGTAGGTGACCGGGTCGACCCGCGCCACCCCGTCGACGGCGCGCAGGGTGGCGGGCAGGGCGTCCATCGCGAGCCGGTCGTCGGCGCCGTCCAGGTGGGCGGCGACGGTGAGCGGTCCGTTGACGCCGGGGCCGAAGCCGTCGGCGAGCAGGTCGTACGCCTGCCGGGTGGTGCTGGAATCGGCGTTGTTGCCCTGGTCGGAGGTGCCGAGGTGGAGCGAGAAGGTGGGCAGCGCGAGGGCCAGCATCACGACGGCGGCCAGCGAGCCGAGCAGCTTGGGGTGCCGTTCGACGAAGGCGGACCAGCGGGCGGCGAAGCCGGTGGGTGATTCGGGCTGCGGCCCGTGCGCGGCCAGCCGGGCGCGCTCGCGCCGGCTGAGCGCGCGCAGGCCGATGAGCGACAGCAGGGCCGGCAGCAGGGTCACCGAGGCGGCCACGGTCAGCACGACGGTCAGCGAGGCGGCGATGGCGACGCCGTTGAGGAAGCTGAGCCGCAGGATCAGCATGCCGAGCAGCGCGATGCAGACGGTGGCGCCGGCGAAGACGACGGCCCGGCCGGTCGTGGCCACCGCGTGCTGTGCGGCCTCGGGCACGGTCATGCCGCGCCGCAGTCCTCTGCGGTGCCGGGTGACGATGAACAGGGCGTAGTCGATGCCGACGCCGAGGCCGATGAGCATGCCGAGCATGGGCGCGAAGTCGGCGACGGTCATCAGATGGCCGAGGAGCACGATGCCCGCGTACGCGGTGCCGACCGAGACGAGCGCGGTGGCGATGGGCAGCATGCTGGCGGCGAGGGAGCCGAAGGCGACGAAGAGCACGACGGCCGCGACGGCGACCCCGATGATCTCGCTGAGATGGGCGGCGGGCGCCTCGGTGAGCGCGATGGCGGAGCCGCCCAGTTCGACGCGCAGGTGCGGGCTCTCGGCCGCCTCGGCGGTGTCCACGACGGCCTGTGCCTGCGCCACGGGCACGTCGTCGGCGCGCTGGTCGAAGGTGACGGTGGCGTACGCGGTGTGCCCGTCGGCGCTGATCTGCGCGGCGCCGGTCTCCGTATAGGGTCCGGCCACCGCCCCGACGCCGGGCAGCCGTTCGACGGCGTGCAGGGTGCGGGTCATCTTCTGCTGGACGTCGGTGGCCCGGACCGTGGAGTCCTCGGTGTGCCAGACGATGGTGTCCGTGTCGCCGCCGAGGTCGGTGAAGCCGCTCTTGAGCAGTTCGGCGGCGCGGCCCGACTCGGTGCCCGGGGCCTCGTAGTCGTTGGAGTACGCGGACCCCGCGAACCCGGCCGCGGCGGCCGTGCCGCCGAGGGCGAGCAGCCAGATCAGTACGGCGATGAGGCGGTGCGTGACGCACCAGCGGGCGATGGCAGCCAAGAGGACGCGCTCCCTGCGGGTTCGTGGTCTTCCCGGCGACCGGCACTGCCGCCCGCGGGAGAACGCATGACCTGAGACCGCCACTCTCGCAGCCATTCGAGATCATTTGCCCGTTTCGTGGGGAGGGTCACAGCGGGCAGATCCACCTATGGACGACATAAGTACGCCCATACGAAGGGGCGGTGGGCCCGGTTCGCGACCGGACCCACCGCCCCTTCGGCGTACGGGAAGGGCTCAGCCCTCGACGCCCAGCTTCTGAAGGATCAGCTCGCGGACGCGGGCCGCGTCGGCCTGGCCGCGAGTCGCCTTCATGACCGCGCCGACCAGCGCACCGGCCGCCGCGACCTTGCCGCCGCGGATCTTGTCCGCGATGGCCGCGTTGCCCGCGATGGCCTCGTCCACGGCGGTGGACAGGGCGCCCTCGTCGGAGACGACCTTGAGGCCGCGCTTCTCGACGACGGTGTCCGGGTCGCCCTCGCCGGCGAGCACACCCTCCAGGACCTGGCGGGCGAGCTTGTCGTTGAGGTCGCCCGCGGCGACCAGCTCGGCGACCCGGGCGACCTGCGCCGGGGTGACGGGCAGCTCGTCGAGGCCGCGGCCGGTCTCGTTGGCGTTGCGGGCCAGCTCGCCCATCCACCACTTGCGGGCCTGGTCCGCGGGGGCGCCCGCCTCGATCGTGGCCACGATCAGCTCGACCGCGCCCGCGTTGAGGATGGACTGCATGTCGTGCTCGGAGACGCCCCACTCCTCCTTGAGCCGGGCGCGGCGGACGCGCGGCAGCTCGGGGAGCCCCTTGCGCAGCTCCTCGACCCACTCGCGGGCCGGGGCGACCGGCACCAGGTCCGGCTCGGGGAAGTAGCGGTAGTCCTCGGCGTTGTCCTTGATGCGGCCGGCCGTGGTGGAGCCGTCCTCCTCGTGGAAGTGCCGGGTCTCCTGCACGACGGTGCCGCCGGAGTTCAGCACCGCGGCGTGGCGCTGGATCTCGAAGCGGGCGGCGCGCTCGACGGAACGCAGCGAGTTGACGTTCTTCGTCTCGGAGCGCGTACCGAAGGTCTCGGTGCCGTGCGGGCGCAGCGACAGGTTGACGTCGCAGCGCATCTGGCCCATCTCCATGCGGGCCTCGGAGACGCCGAGCGCCTTGATGAGCTCGCGCAGCTCGGCGACGTACGCCTTGGCGACCTCGGGGGCGCGTGCGCCCGCTCCCTCGATCGGCTTGGTGACGATCTCGATGAGCGGGATGCCCGCGCGGTTGTAGTCGAGCAGGGAGTGGGACGCGCCGTGGATACGGCCGGTGGCGCCGCCGACGTGCGTCGACTTGCCGGTGTCCTCCTCCATGTGGGCGCGTTCGATCTGCACCCGGAAGATCTCGCCGTCCTCCAGCTGGACGTCCAGATAGCCGTTGAAGGCGATCGGCTCGTCGTACTGGGAGGTCTGGAAGTTCTTCGGCATGTCCGGATAGAAGTAGTTCTTCCGGGCGAAGCGGCACCACTCGGCGATCTCGCAGTTCAGCGCGAGGCCGATCTTGATCGCGGACTCGACGCCGATCGCGTTGACGACCGGCAGCGCGCCGGGCAGGCCGAGGCAGACCGGGCAGGTCTGCGAGTTGGCGTCCTGCTTCAGCTCGGTGGAGCAGCCGCAGAACATCTTCGTCTTGGTACCGAGCTCCACATGGACCTCGAGGCCCATGACGGGGTCGTACGTCGCGAGGGCGTCCTCGTACGACTCCAGGTCGATGACAGTCACGGAAAACTTTCCCTCTCAGCCCAGCAGTACGTCGTCGTCGCCGAGACGCTTCAGTTCGCGATAGAGGATCGCGAGGCCGGTCACGATGGCGGCGGCGGACACGGCGGCGTCGATGAGCCGCAGTGTGTCGTTGTCCTCGCGTGCGAGCCTCGCCTGCTTGACGACGCTGAGCGCACCGAACGCGGTGCTGCCCATCGACACGTACAGCCCGGTCTTCGACTTCTTGAAGTTCTTGGCTTTCTTGGCCATGGCACTCATAGCGACGGAGCCTCCTCCAGCAGCGGGTGACCCCACCTTTCCACGAAGGCGGCCTCGACGGCGGCTCCGACCTTGTAGAGCCGGTCGTCCTTCATGGCGGGCGCGATGATCTGCAGCCCGACCGGGAGGCCGTCCTCCGGGGCCAGGCCGCAGGGCAGCGACATGGCGGAGTTGCCGGCCAGGTTGGTCGGGATGGTGCACAGGTCGGCCAGGTACATCGCCATCGGGTCGTCGGCGCGCTCACCGATCGGGAAGGCGGTGGTGGGCGTGGTCGGCGAGACGATCACGTCCACCCGCTCGAACGCCTGCTCGAACTCGCGGGTGATCAGCGTACGGACCTTCTGCGCGGAGCCGTAGTACGCGTCGTAGTAGCCGGAGCTGAGCGCGTACGTACCGAGGATGATGCGGCGCTTGACCTCGTCGCCGAAGCCGGCCTCGCGGGTGAGCGCGGTGACCTCCTCGGCGGACTTCGTGCCGTCGTCCCCGACGCGCAGGCCGTAGCGCATGGCGTCGAACCGGGCGAGGTTCGAGGAGCACTCGGACGGCGCGATCAGGTAGTACGCCGAAAGGGCGAGGTCGAAGCTGGGGCAGTCCAGCTCGACCACGGTGGCGCCGAGCGATTCGAGCAGCTCGACCGACTCGTTGAAGCGCTGGACGACACCGGCCTGGTAGCCCTCGCCGGAGAACTGCTTGACGACCCCGACGCGCATGCCCCGCACGGAGCCGTTGCGCGCGGCCTCGACCACGGGCGGGACCGGCGCGTCGATCGACGTGGAGTCCATCGGGTCGTGGCCGGCGATCGCCTCGTGCAGCAGGGCCGCGTCCAGGACGGTGCGGGCGCAGGGCCCGCCCTGGTCCAGGGAGGACGAGAAGGCGACCATGCCGTAGCGGGAGACCCCGCCGTAGGTGGGCTTGACGCCGACCGTGCCGGTGACGGCGGCGGGCTGGCGGATGGAGCCGCCGGTGTCCGTGCCGATGGCGAGCGGGGCCTCGAAGGCGGCCAGGGCGGCCGAGGAGCCGCCGCCGGAGCCGCCGGGGATACGGGTGAGGTCCCAGGGGTTGCCGGTGGGGCCGTAGGCGCTGTTCTCGGTGGAGGACCCCATGGCGAACTCGTCCATGTTGGTCTTGCCGAGGATGACCACGTCGGCGGCCTTCAGCTTCCGCGTGACCGTCGCGTCGTACGGCGGCACCCAGCCCTCGAGGATCTTGGAGCCGACGGTGGTCGGCATGCCCTTCGTGGTGAAGATGTCCTTGAGCGCGAGCGGGACGCCGGCCAGCGGGCCCAGCTTCTCGCCGGCCGCCTTCTTGGCGTCCACGGCGCGGGCCTGGGCGAGCGCGCCCTCCCGGTCGACGTGCAGGAAGGCGTGCACCTTCTCGTCGACGGCCTCGATCCTGGCGAGGTGGGCCTCGGTGACCTCGACGGCGGTGAACTCGCCGGAGGCGATGCCCGCGGCGATCTCGGCCGCGGTGAGCTTGATGATGCTGCTGATGTCCGTCATGGCTGTCAGTCCTCCCCCAGGATCTGCGGCACCTTGAAACGCTGCTGCTCCTGGGCCGGGGCGCCGGAGAGCGCCTGCTCGGGGGTGAGAGACGGACGGACGACGTCCGCCCGCATGACGTTCGTCAGCGGCAGCGGGTGGGAGGTCGGCGGTACGTCTTGGTCGGCGACCTCGGAGACGCGGGCGACCGCGCCGATGATGTCGTCGAGCTGACCGGCGAAGTGATCGAGCTCTTCGCCCTTCAGCTCCAGACGCGCCAGCCGGGCGAGGTGGGCGACCTCCTCGCGCGTGATGCCAGGCATGCAGCGATCCTCAAGGGTTGGTGTGTGGTTTTGGCCCAATCCTATGGGGTCGGCCACACCACCGGCGGCCACCCGTGGGAAACGTCGCGGGGGCCGCTCCCGGGGGGTGGTTACGTGGTTGCCGGGCGGGGGCCCGATGTGCGGCCGGAGGGGCGCTGTTCCAGCTCGGCCGCCGGGGCCGGGGCCTTCACCGCGGAGGCCGCCGCGGCTGCCGCCGCCGCTGCCGCGGCCAGCTCGGCCGGGCGGCGCCAGCCGTGCTCGCCGCGCGCCCGCAGCCAGGCCGTCATCTCCTGCGGCGGCATCGCGGCGGCCACCAGCCAGCCCTGCACCGCGTCGCACCGCAGGTCCCGCAGCCGCTCCCAGGTCTCGTCGTCCTCGACGCCCTCCGCCACGACGAGCAGGCCCAGCGAGTGGGCCAGGTCGATGGTGCAGCGGACGATCTCCGCGTCCTCCTGGTCGATGGCGAGCCGGGCCACGAAGGACCGGTCGATCTTCAGCTCGCTGACGGGCAGCCGGCGCAGATGGACCAGCGAGGAGTAGCCGGTGCCGAAGTCGTCGAGGGACATCTTCACGCCGTGCCCGGTCAGCCCGGCGAGGGTGTCCGCCGCGCGCTGCGGGTCCTCCAGGAGCACGTGCTCCGTTATCTCCAGCTGGAGCGCGCCGGCCGGGACGCCGTGCCGGGCGAGCCGGGCCGCGACGCCGCCGGCGAATCCGGGGGTGTGCACATCGCGCGGGGAGACGTTGACCGCGACGGGTACGAAGAGGCCCTGCGCCCGCCACCGGGCGACCTGGGCGAGCGCCGTCTCCAGGACGTACTCCGTGAGGTGCGGCATCAGCCCGGAGGACTCGGCGATCGCGATGAACTCGTCCGGGGGGACCCGGCCGCGCTCCGGGTGCACCCAGCGCACCAGCGCCTCGAGACCGGCGACCTGGCCGTCGAAGCGGACCTTGGGCTGGTAGTGCAGCTCCACCTCGCCGGCGTCCAGCGCGCGGCGCAGGTCGCCGAGGAGGCCCAGCCGGTCCGGGGTGTTGCTGTCGCGCTTGGACTCGTACACCTCGACGCCGGTGCGGTCCCGCTTGGCCTGGTACATCGCGACGTCGGCGCGGCGCAGCAGGCCCTCCGCGTCCAGCGCGTGGTCCGGGAAGACGGCGACCCCGGCGCTGGCCTCCAGGACCAGGGTCAGCCCGTCCAGGTCCAGCGGGGACGACAGCTCGGCGACGAGGTGCCGGGCGACGCGCTGGGCGCTGGTGGTGGAGTCCGCCGTGGGCAGCAGGACCGCGAACTCGTCGCCGCCGAGCCTGGCCGTCTCCGCGCCGCGCGGCAGGGCGAGCCGCAGCCGCTCCGCGATCTGGAGGAGCAGCCGGTCGCCGGCGAGGTGGCCGAGGGTGTCGTTGACCGCGCGGAAGCGGTCGAGGTCGATCAGGACCAGGCCGACCCGGTGGCCGAGGTTCTCCGCCTCCTCCAGCGCCGTCCAGGTGCGCTCCAGCAGCCACTGGCGGTTGGGCAGCCCGGTGAGCGGGTCCTTGAGCTGTTCCTCGGCGCGGGCGCGGGCGATCCAGAGCGTGGAGTCGAGCGCGATCAGCGGGACCGCGAACAGCGGCAGCAGGACCGGCCGGGCCATCGCGACGACGCAGATCAGCGGGGCGATGCCGAGCAGGGCGACCGCGACGAGCCCCTGGCGGAGCATGGCAGTGCGGGCGACGGTGGGCAGGCCGCTGCCCGGCTGGGCGCGCGAATACCACAGCAGGACGCGGGTGACGACCAGATAGGTGGTGGCGGCGAGGAGGAGTTCCGGAACGGCGTCGATCCCCCAGTCGAGTGGCCGCCAGGGGGTCTCGACGGACTGCACCTCGCCGAACGCGGCGAGCACCAGGGCCGCCGCGCCCACCCCGAGGATGTCCACCGCGCCGTGCAGCAGCCCCTGCCACCAGCGGTGCCGGCGGGCGACGCCGACGAGAACGACCACCACGAGGCTGACCAGCCCGGCGGGCACCCAGCCGTAGAGCAGCAGCACGGCCAGGGTGAGGGCGGCGCCGGAGCCGGTGCCGCCCCACCAGCGGTCCCGGCCGAGGGCGACCAGATGGCCGACGACGATGCCGGTGAGGACGGCGAGCGACCAGCCGGCCCGGCCGTCCGGGAAGAGGGCGCGGCCCTCGCTGAGGGCACGGTAGAAGCCGGTCGCGAGCTGGACCGCGGCGAGGGCCACGACGACGGCGCCCACCTGGGGCGCCGGCCCCACGAAACCCTGCAGCCGCGTCACCGGTGCGGCGCTCTCGGTCGGTTTCATTCCGTCCCTCTCACAGCCGGCGATGCCGATGTCACCCGATGTCTGTGTTCCGTGCCACGACGCGCTCCGGGCCCCGCCCGGTGGCCGGGTCCGAGGGCGCATCTGACCACAGTAGGCCGCGGAGGGCTGCTACGGGCAGCGGTCTACCGCTCTTGCCCGAATGCGAACCGACTGTCCGTCAGCATCTGCTATGCGCCGATCGGGTGACCAGGACGGTGTGTCGGCGGGCTGTCAGGCGCCGGACGTGCCCGCCTCCCCCGCCGTCTCGTCGGGGGCGGGCTCCCCGGCGGGGACGGCCGCTTCGCGGGCGGCGTCCGGACCTTGGTCGAGCAGGACGGCGAAGCCGGTCTCGTCCAGAACCGGAACCTTGAGCTGAACCGCTTTGTCGTACTTCGATCCGGGGTTGTCACCGACGACCACGAAGGAGGTCTTCTTGGAAACGGAACCCGTGACCTTGGCTCCCCGGCTCTGCAGCGCCTCTTTCGCGCCATCCCTGGTGTGCCCGGTCAGGGTGCCCGTGACCACGACGGTCAGTCCTTCGAGGGGCCGGGGCCCCTCGTCCTCCCCGGCCCTCTCGTCCTCCATCCGGACTCCGGCCTCGCGCCATTTGCGGATGATCTCGCGGTGCCAGTCCTCGGCGAACCACTCCTTGACGGAGGCGGCGATGATGGGCCCGACCCCGTCGGCGTCGACCAGCTCCTGTTCGGTGGCTTCCTCGATGCGGTCGATGGACGGGAACTGGCGGGCCAGCTCACGGGCGGCGACCGGGCCGACGTGGCGGATGGAGAGCCCGGTCAGGACGCGGGCCAGCGGGGCCTGCTTGGCCGCGGCGATGGCGTCCAGCATGGCGAGGGCGTTCTTCCTGGGCTCGCCCTGCTGGTTGGCGAAGACGCGGGCGATCTTCTCCTCGCCGGTCTTCGGGTCGCGCCGGGGCAGCCCGCTGTCCGGGTCCAGGACGTAGGCGCGGATCGGCAGCAGTTCGTCCATGGTCAGGCCGAAGAGGTCGCCCTCGTCGCGCATCGGGGGCCGGTCGGGCTCCAGCGGCGCGGTCAGCGCGGCGGCGGCGACGTAGCCGAAGTGGTCGATGTCCAGGCACTTGCGGCCGGCGAGGTAGGCGACGCGCTCCCGCAACTGGGCGGGGCAGGACCGGGCGTTGGGGCAGCGGACGTCGACGTCCGCCTCCTTCATGGGCTTCAGTTCCGTGCCGCACTCGGGGCAGTGGGTCGGCATGACGAACGCCGTCTCGGTGCCGTCGCGGAGGTCGGCGACCGGGCCGAGGATCTCCGGGATGACGTCACCGGCCTTGCGGAGCACCACCGTGTCCCCGATGAGGACGCCCTTGGCCTTGACCACGTTCTGGTTGTGCAGGGTGGCGAACTCGACCTCGGAGCCGGCCACCACGACCGGTTCGACCTGGGCGTACGGGGTGACACGGCCGGTGCGGCCGACGCCGACGCGGATGTTGACGAGCTTGGTGTTGACCTCCTCCGGCGGGTACTTCCAGGCGATGGCCCAGCGCGGCGCGCGGGAGGTGGAGCCGAGCCGGCCCTGGAGCGGGATCTCGTCCAGCTTGACGACGACGCCGTCGATCTCGTGCTCCACGGAGTGCCGGTGCTCGCCGAAGTGCGCGATGAACTCCCGTACGCCCGCGAGGGAGTCGACCACCTTGTTGTACTTGGCGGTGGGCAGCCCCCACTCGCGCAGCAGTTCGTAGGCGTGCGAGAGGCAGTCGATGTCGAAGCCCTCGCGGGCGCCGATGCCGTGCACCACCATGTGCAGCGGGCGGGTGGCGGTGACCTTGGGGTCCTTCTGGCGCAGTGAACCGGCGGCGGCGTTACGGGGGTTGGCGAAGGGCTTCTCGTCGGCGGCGACCAGCCGGGCGTTCAGCTCCTCGAACCCCTCCATCGGGAAGAAGACCTCGCCGCGCACCTCGACCAGCGGCGGGACGCGGTCGCCGGTCAGCCGGTGCGGGATGTCCGCGATGGTGCGGATGTTGGGGGTGATGTCCTCGCCGGTCCGGCCGTCGCCCCGGGTCGCGGCGCGGGTCAGCACGCCGTTCTCGTACGTGAGGTTGACGGCGAGTCCGTCGATCTTCAGCTCGCACAGGAAGTGGTAGCCGGGCGAGCCGACGTCCCGTGCGACGCGCTCGGCCCAGGAGGCCAGCTCCTCGTCGTCGAAGGCGTTGTCCAGCGAGAGCATCGGCTCGCGGTGCTCGACGGAGGTGAACTCCGTGCGGTACGGCCCGGCGACCTTCTGGCTCGGGGAGTCCGGGGTGCGCAGCTCGGGGTGGCCGTCCTCCAGGGCCTCCAGCTCCCGCATCAGCCGGTCGAACTCGGCGTCGCTGACGACCGGCTGGTCGTTGACGTAGTACCGGAAGCGGTGCTCCTCGATCTGCTCCGCGAGGAGCTTGTGCCGCTCCCGCGCCCGGGCCGGCACCGCGCTCTGCCCAGTGTCCTGCCCGGTGGTCCGCTCTTCGCCGGCCATCGTCCCGTCCTCCCGTTACCCAGCGCCCGTCACTCAGGGTTGTCCGCGAGCGATCTCGCGGCCCGGCCGCAATGGGCGAGCGCGGCCCGCGCGTACGCCGGCGACGCACCCGCGAGTCCGCACGCGGGGGTGATCGTCACGGACTCGGTGAGAGTCCCCGGATTCAGCCCCAGCCTGCGCCACAGCGTCCTGACACCCATGACGCTACCGCCCGGATCGGACAATCGGCCCGAGGCCGGGTCGGTGCCGGGCAGCACGCCGAAGAACATGTGGGTGCCCGACTCGACGGCTTCCCCGATCGCCTCCTCCTCACGTTCGGTGAGAAGGGAGAGGTCGAGGGAGATGCCGTCGGCGCCGGCCCGGCGCAGCAGTGCGAAGGGCACCTCGGGCGCGCAGGTGTGCACCAGGGTGGCGGTGTCGCCGGCCGCGCCGAGCACCTCGCGCAGGGTGGCCTCCACGATCTGGCGGTCCACGGCCCGGTGGGTGCGGTAGCCGCTCGCGGTCCTGACCCGGCCGCGCAGTACGGCGGTGAGGGAGGGTTCGTCGAGCTGGAGGGCGAGGCGGGCGCCGGGCACCCGGCGGCGCACCTCGGCGAGGTGGCCGCGCAGCCCCTCGGCGAGCGAGTCCGCGAGGTCGCGGCAGGCGCCGGGGTCGCCGAGGAACGCCTCGCCGCCCCGGCGTTCCAGGGCGGCGGCCAGCGTCCAGGGGCCCACGGCCTGGACCTTGAGCGGGCCCTCGTAGCCCTGGGTGAACTCCTCCAGGGCGTCCAGGTCCTCGCCCAGCCAGGACCTGGCCCGGCGGGTGTCGCGGCCCGGCCGGTCGCTGACGCGCCAGCCGCTGGGCTCGACGTGCCCGTACAGCTCGGCGAGCAGTCCGACCGTCCGGCCGATCATGTCGGCGCCGGGGCCGCGCGCCGGGAGTTCCGCCAGGTACGGCATGCCCTCGCCGTCGCCGAAGGAGCCGGTGACGGTCTTGGCCGCCTCCCGCGCGTCGCCTCCGGGCATCGAACCGATCCCGGTGGCCGGGCACTTCCTGAACACGGTGTTCTCGCTCACGCGGGAAGCCTACGGGCGCGGCGGCGGCCCGGCGGACAGGGGCCCGGCGGGCGGGGGCTCAGCGGCCGGGGCGCACGGTGAGGTCGTTGACCTCGGCGTCGCGGGGCAGGTCGAGCGCCATCAGGAGGGTGGTGGCGACGGACTCGGGGTCGATCCAGCGGGCGGGGTCGTACTCCTTGCCCTCCTGCCGGTGGACCTTCTCCTGCATGGGGCTCGCGGTGCGGCCGGGGTAGACGGTGGTGACGCGGACGCCGGCGGCGTGCTCCTCCTGGCGCAGCGAGTCGGCGAGCGCCTTGAGGCCGTGCTTGCTGGCGGCGTACGCGCTCCAGCCGGGGCTCGCGGAGAGCCCGGCGCCGGAGTTGACGAAGACGACGTGGCCCTGGGCGACGCGCAGCTGGGGCAGCACCAGGCGGGTCACCTCGGCGGGGGCGACGAGGTTGGCGTCGAGCTGGATGCGCCAGGCCTTGGGGGTCAGCTCGCCGACCGGGCCGAGTTCGACGACGCCCGCGATGTGCAGCAGCGAGTCGAGCCGGTCGGGCATGGTCTGCTGGGCGAAGGCCCAGGAGAGCCGCTCGGGGTTGGACAGGTCGCCGACGAGGGTGCGGGCGCCGGGGTACAGGGCGGCCAGTTCCCTGGCGCGGCCCGCGTCACGGGCCAGCAGCACGAGGTCGTCCCCGCGTTCGGCCAGGCGCCGGGCGACGGCGGCGCCGATGCCGGAGCCGGCACCGGTGATGAGGTGAGTGGACATGGCCCCATCGTCGCACCCGCCGCCGGGGAGCCCGCCCCCGCCGCCCGGTGGCCCGTACCTCACTGGATGCCGGCCGACTCCTCCAGGTGGGCGAGGGCGCCGACGCCGTCCTCGGCGAAGAAGACCAGCTCGGTGAGCGGGAGCGGCAGGAAGCCCTCCTCCTCCATGCGCCGGAACTGCTCGCGCAGGCCGTCGTAGAAGCCGGCGGTGTTGAGCAGGACGACGGGCTTGGTGTGCTTGCCGTGCTTCTTGAGCTCCAGGATCTCGGTGGCCTCGTCGAGCGTCCCGGTGCCGCCGACCATGATCACGATCGCGTCGGACTTGGCGAGCAGCAGGGCCTTGCGCTCGGCGAGGTCGCGGGCGATGACCATCTCGTCGGCGTTCGTGCGCGCCTTGGCGGCCAGGAAGTCCACCGAGACGCCGACGAGCCGGCCGCCCGCCCCCTGGACGCCGTCGGCGACGACCTTCATCAGGCCGCTCTCCGAGCCGCCCCAGACCAGGGTGTGCCCACCGCGCCCGAGCAGTTCGGCGAATTCGCGGGCGGGCACGGTGTAGCGGTCGTCGAGGTCGGCGGCGGAGAGGAAGACGCAGATGTTCATGGCTGCCACGGTAGAGCCCGCCCGCCCGGCCCCGGCGGCCGGGGAAGGAATTCCGGAGAACTTTCCGCCGGGACCGATGAGTTCGGGGCGGCCCGGCAGTCCACCCCCTCATGGACACGATTCTCTCCAGCGACGGCACCCCGATCGCATACCGGCGCCGGGGCGAGGGCCCGCCCGTCGTCCTGGTGGGCGGGGCCCTGAGCACGGCCGGGACCGACGAGCCGCTCGCCCGGCTGCTCGCGCCGCACTTCGAGGTCGTCACGTACGACCGGCGCGGCCGGGGCGGCAGCGGGGAAGGCGGGCCCTACGCGGTGGAGCGCGAGATCGAGGACCTGGCCGCGGTGGCCGCCGCGGCGGGCGGGCGGCCGGCGGTCTTCGGTTCCGGGGCGGGCGGGGCGCTGGTCCTGGAGGCGGCGGCGGCCGGGCTGCCGGCGGACCGGCTGGCGGTGTACGAGCCGCCGTACGCGCCGGGGCCGGCCGGGCTGCTGTTCCGGGCCGACCGCACGGCCCGGCTGGACCGGCTGCTGGCGGGCGGGGACCGGGCCGGGGCGGTGGAGCTGTTCCTCACGGTCTCCGGGGTCCCCGCCTCGACGGTCGCCAGGATGCGGCGGGCGCCGCTGTGGCGGAACCTGGAGTCCGTGGCGCACACACTGGCGTACGACGAGGCGCTGCTGGGCGACGGCTCGGTACCGGCCGACCGGCTGGCGGCGGTCGGGGCGCGGACCCTGGTGGTTTGCGGCGGCTTCAGCCCGGTCGCCGCGCGGTCGGCGACCCTGCTGCTCGCGCGGGCGCTGCCGCGCGGCCGTCACCGCACTCTGACGGGCCAGACCGGCGAGCCGGCCCCGCAGGCGGTGGCCCCGGTGCTGGCGGAGTTCTTCGGCCGCGACGCGTACGCCCGCCAGGCGTCCTGAGCGGTCCGCGCCGGGCGGACCGGGGGGCCGTGAAGGCGCCCCGCGCGGCCACGCCCGTACTGGGGTCGGGCGTAGCCGCGCGGGGCTTTCGTATGTCAGGCGGTCGCCGCGCGCTCCCGGCGCACCGTCGTCGCGATCGTCGCGGAGCCGACCACGCGGGTGCCGTCGTACAGGACGACCGCCTGGCCGGGGGCCACGCCCCGGACCGGCTCGGTGAACGTGACGTGCAGGGTGTCGCCGACCGCCTCGGCGCTCACCTCGGTCTCGCCGCCGTGGGCGCGCAGCTGTGCGGTGTACGTGCCGGGGCCGGTGGGCGGGGTGCCGCACCAGCGGGGGCGGATCGCGGTGAGCGCGGTGACGTCCAGGGCCTCGGCGGGGCCGACGGTCACCGTGTTGTTCACCGGGGAGATGTCCAGCACGTAGCGCGGCTTGCCGTCCGGGGCGGGGTGGCCGATGCGCAGGCCCTTGCGCTGGCCGATGGTGAAGCCGAAGGCGCCCTCGTGGGTGCCCACCTTCGTACCGGACTCGTCGACGATGTCGCCCTCGGCCGGGCCGCCGAGGCGGTTCGCCAGGAAGCCCTGGGTGTCGCCGTCCGCGATGAAGCAGATGTCGTGGCTGTCGGGCTTCCTGGCGACGGCCAGGCCCCGGCGCTCCGCCTCGGCCCGGATCTCGTCCTTGGTGGTGAGGGTGTCGCCGAGCGGGAACAGGGCGTGGGCGAGCTGCCGCTCGTCCAGGACGCCGAGCACATAGCTCTGGTCCTTGGCCATGTCCGATGCGCGGTGCAGCTCGCGGTTGCCGTCCTCGCCGGTGACGACGGTGGCGTAGTGGCCGGTGCACACGGCGTCGAAGCCGAGCGCGAGGGCCTTGTCGAGCAGCGCGGCGAACTTGATCTTCTCGTTGCAGCGGAGGCACGGGTTGGGGGTGCGCCCCGCCTCGTACTCCGCGACGAAGTCCTCGACGACGTCCTCGCGGAAGCGTTCGGCCAGGTCCCAGACGTAGAAGGGGATGCCGATGACGTCCGCGGCGCGGCGGGCGTCGCGGGAGTCCTCGATGGTGCAGCAGCCGCGGGCACCCGTCCGGAAGGACTGCGGGTTCGCGGAGAGGGCGAGGTGCACACCGGTCACGTCGTGGCCCGCCTCGACGGCGCGGGCCGCGGCGACGGCGGAGTCGACACCGCCCGACATGGCGGCGAGCACACGGAGGGGGCGCTGGGGAGTCTCAGTCATAGCCCCACCAGGGTACGTGGGGGCGGGAACCGATCGCTCGCGGATATGCGTTGTCCGTCACATGGGGACCAAGGGGACGGACGGCGCCCGCACCGGGAGCGGGATCGGCCGGCGCTCGGTGCTGATCGGCGGCGCCGTCACGGCGGTGGGCGCGGCGGCGCTGGCGCGGGACGGGCTGAAGCGCGCCTGGTGGCGGCTGCCCGGCGTGGAGAAGCCGCGCACACCGGGCGCGGTGGACTACGCGCGGGCCCGCTGGGTCGCCGCGGCGGACGCGAACTGGCGGCGGGCGGACCGGCCCGACGACTACCGCGTCGACCGGGTGGTCGTGCATGTCACGCAGGGCGGCTTCGACAGCGCGGTCCGCGCCTTCCAGGACCCCGGCCACCGGGCGGCGGCGCATTACGTGGTGCGCAAGGACGGGCGGGTGACGCAGATGGTCCGCGAGCTGGACGTGGCGTTCCACGCGGGCAACCGCTCGTACAACGAGCGCAGCGTAGGCATCGAGCACGAGGGCTTCGTGGAGCGCCCGCAGGGCTTCACCACCGCGATGTACAAGTCGTCGGCCGCGCTGACCGCGGCGATATGCGGGCGGTACGGGATTCCGGTGGACCGGGAGCACATCATCGGGCATGTCGAGGTGCCGGGCGCCGACCACACCGATCCGGGCCGGGGCTGGGACTGGGACCGCTATCTGGAGCTGGTCCGCCGCGCGGCCGCGGCCCCGGAGCGCGAGAAGGCCTGACCCCGGTGGCGCGGCGCGGGTTCTCAGCTGAGTCCGGCCGTCCGGGCCCGTTCGACGGCGGGGCCGATCGCGCGGGCGACGTCCTCGACGTCCTGCTCGGTGGAGGTGTGGCCGAGCGAGAAGCGCAGGGTGCCACGGGCCAGGTCCGGATCGGTGCCGGTGGCCAGCAGGACGTGGCTGGGCTGGGCGATCCCGGCGGTGCAGGCGGAGCCGGTGGAGCACTCGATGCCCTGGGCGTCCAGCAGCAGCAGGAGCGAGTCGCCCTCGCAGCCGGGGAAGGTGAAGTGCGCGTTGGCGGGCAGCCGGCCGCCGGGGGCGGGGTCACCGCCGAGCAGCGCGTCGGGGACGGCGGCCAGGACGGCGTCGGCCAGCCGGTCGCGCAGGACGCCGGTGTCGCGGGCGAAGTCCTCGCGCCGGGCGGCGGCCAGCCCTCCGGCCACGGCGAACGCGGCGATGCCGGGCACGTCCAGCGTGCCGGAGCGGACATGGCGCTCCTGCCCGCCGCCGTGCAGCACGGGTACGGGGGTGTGCTCGCGGCCCAGCAGCAGCGCGCCGACGCCGGTCGGGCCGCCGATCTTGTGCGCGCTGACGGTCATCGCGGCGAGCCCGGAGGCGGCGAAGTCCACGTCGAGCTGCCCGAACGCCTGGACCGCGTCGGCGTGCATCGGTACGTCGAACTCGCGGGCGACGGCGGCCAGTTCGCGGACCGGCTGGATGGTGCCGATCTCGTTGTTGGCCCACATGACGGTGATGAGCGCGAGGTCGTCGGGGTCGCGCAGGACCGCCTCGCGCAGGGCGTCGGGGTGGACGCGTCCGTACCGGTCGACGGGGAGGTATTCGACGCGCGCGCCCTCGTGGGTGGCCAGCCAGTCCACGGCGTCGAGTACGGCGTGGTGCTCGACGGGGCTGGCCAGGACGCGGGTGCGGCGGGGGTCGGCGGCGCGGCGGGCCCAGTACAGGCCCTTGACCGCGAGGTTGTCGGCCTCGGTGCCGCCGGAGGTGAACACCACCTCGCTGGGGCGGGCGCCGAGGGCCTCGGCGAGGGATTCGCGGGACTCCTCGACGGTACGGCGGGCCCGGCGTCCGGCGGCGTGGAGTGAGGACGCGTTGCCGGTGACGGCGAGCTGCGCGGTCATCGCCGCGATCGCCTCCGGCAGCATCGGCGTGGTCGCGGCGTGGTCGAGGTAAGCCATGGTGGGCCCGATTCTACGAGCCCCCGGTGGGGCGTACGCCGGGCGCATGGGGTCCCGGCCCCCGCGCACCGCGCACGGCGGCCCCGATGAGCCCGCGAATCCCCGGCAGACCGGGCCGCGGGGCGCCCGGGAACCGGTGCCGGGGAAGGGCGGGATACGGGGTCAGTCGCGCGGGGCGCGGGCCAGCTGGCGGGACTGGGCGACCAGGCGGTCGGCGCTGTCCCACACGTCTGCGTCCTCCTCCAGGAAGCCGCCCGCGAGGTTGCGGGTGGTGATGGAGACGCGGAGCGGGCCGGGGGCGGGGCGGCAGCGGATGTGGGTGGTCAGCTCGACGGTCGGGGTCCAGCCCTTGAGCCCCAGCTCGAACGAGGTCGGGGGCAGCGCGTCCACGGTGAGCAGCAGGGAGAGCGGGTCGGGGTCGCGGCCGTCGGCCAGCCCGAACCAGCCGCGCATCTCGCCCTTGCCGGAGGGCTGCCCGATGGCCCAGCCGATGGTGGCGGGGTCGAGCTTGATGTCGAGGCGTTCGGTGATGGCGGAGCTGCCGGGGATGGGCGCGGGTCCGTCGCTCGGGCCGAGGCAGTGTTCGCGGGGCGGGATGGCCGGGGGCTTGGCCGCGGTGCGGACGTCGTCGGTCAGCGCGTCCAGGTCGCCGTAGGTGGCGAGGACGCGGATGCGCTCGACCTCGGTGCCGTCCTCGGCGTACTGGAAGAGGGACGCCTGGCCGGTGGAGAGGGTGCGGCCGGTGCGCACGGTCTGGGTGCGGATGACCGCGGGGCCGGGCACGGAGGCGGTGAGGTAGTGCGCCGAGACGGAGAACGGGTCCGGGTGGGGCAGCGCCTCGCCGAGGGCCCGGCCGAGCATGGCCAGCAGGTAGCCGCCGTTGACCGCGTGGATGATCGTCCAGCCGGCCGAGAGCTCCGCGTCGTAGACGCCCGCTTCGCGCAGGGTGACCGCGGTGTCCCGGTCGAACTCGCTGTCCCCGATGGTTGCCTGTGCCATGGAGGCACCGTACACCGATTGTATTACTGAGCGGTAGCTTTTTCCGGTACGGAATCGGCCGGCCCACCACCGGTGCCGGTCGCCCCGCTCCTCATCCCTCGTCCGCCCGTGCGGAGCGCCGGTTGTAGGCGCGCGGGGCCCGCCAGTGGAAGCGGAGCGCGAGCAGCCGCAGGACGAACGCCGCGATCACCGCCGCGCCGCTGGTCAGGGCGTTCAGCGCGTCGAAGCGGATGCAGAGCACGATCATGGTGGCGCCGACGATGGCGGGCACCGCGTACAGGTCCCGGTCCCAGCGCAGCAGCGAGGGCACCTCGTTGGCCAGCACGTCCCGCAGCACACCGCCGCCGACCGCCGTGGCCAGGCCGAGCGCCGCCGACGCGGTGAGGCCGAGCCCGTACTCGTACGCCTTGACCGTGCCGGTGACGCAGAACAGCCCGAGCCCGGCCGCGTCGAAGACGTTGACCCCGACCTGGATGCGCTCCACGTGCGGGTGGAGGAAGAAGACCAGGCCGGCGGCGAGCAGCGGGGTGGTGAAGTAGCCCAGGTCCGTGAAGGCGGCCGGGGGCACCGCGCCGATGATCAGGTCGCGGAAGAGCCCTCCGCCCAGCGCGGTCACCTCGGCGAGGACCGCGATGCCGAAGACATCGAAGTTCTTGCGTACGGCGAGCAGGGCGCCCGAGATCGCGAAGACGAAGATCCCGGCGATGTCGAGCGCGTGCTGGACGGAGGGCGTGAACAGTTCGTTGAGCACCGGGCAATTGTGCCGGTACTACTCCTTCGCGCCGTCCTCGGGCGATTTCGAGCCGTTCGCGGCCGCCTCCGCGGGGCCGTCGTTCTCCGCGGGGCCGTCGTTCTCCGGGTGGTGGCAGGCCACCTGGTGGCCGGTCCGCAGCGCGATCAGCGGGGGCTCCTGCGTCTTGCAGACCTCCGTGGCCTTCCAGCACCGGGTGTGGAACCGGCAGCCGGCGGGCGGCGAGATCGGCGAGGGCACATCGCCCTTGAGCAGGATGCGCTCGCTCTTGGCACCGCGCCGGCGCGGGTCCGGCACCGGCACCGCCGACATCAGGGCCTTGGTGTACGGGTGCATGGGCGCCGAGTACAGGGACTTGCGGTCGGCCAGCTCGACGATCTTGCCCAGGTACATCACCGCGATCCGGTCCGAGACGTGCCGGATCACGGAGAGGTCGTGCGCGATGATCACATAGGTGAGGCCCAGCTCGTCCTGGAGGTCGTCCAGCAGGTTGACCACCTGGGCCTGGATCGACACGTCCAGCGCGGAGACCGGCTCGTCGGCGACGACCAGCTTGGGGCGCAGGGCCAGCGCGCGGGCGATGCCGATGCGCTGGCGCTGCCCGCCGGAGAACTCGTGCGGGTAGCGGTTGTAGTGCTCGGGGCTCAGCCCGACCAGCGACAGCAGCTCCTGGACGTGGTTCTTGAGGCCGCCCTCGGGCTCGACGCCCTGGAGCCGGAACGGGGCGCTGACGATCGTGCCGATGGTGTGGCGCGGGTTCAGCGACGAGTAGGGGTCCTGGAAGATCATCTGGACGTCGCGGCGCATCGGCCGCAGCTGCGCCATCGACTTGTGGGTGATGTCGTTGCCGTCGAACTCGACCCGGCCGCCGGTGGGCTCGATCAGCCGGGTGATGAGCCGGCCCATGGTCGACTTGCCGCAGCCGGACTCGCCGACGACGCCCAGGGTCTCCCCCGGATACACCTCGAAGTCGATGCCGTCGACGGCCTTGACCGCGCCGGACTGCCGGCGCAGCAGGCCCTTGCGGATCGGGAAGTGCTTGACCAGGCCCTCGACCCTGAGCAGCGGCTCGCGCGAGTCGGTGGCCTGCGCCGGGATCTTCGCGTCCTTGTCCAGCACCGGGGCGTCCTTCTTCTCGCTCATGCCACTCACCTCGCTCGCCTCGCTCGCCTCGCTCACAGCTTCGGCGCAATCTCTTCGGTCCAGATCCGGGTCCGCTCCTGCGGTGCCATGTGGCAGGCGGAGAAGTGGCCGTCGCCGACCGGCTCCAGCTCGGGGCGCGTCGTGCGGGTGAGGTTGTCCTTGGGGATGTCCGCGTACGGGCAGCGCGGGTTGAAGGCGCAGCCGCTCGGGACGTTGATCAGCGACGGGGGCTGGCCCTTGACCGGGGTCAGCCGCTCGGTCTCCTCGCGGTCGATGCGCGGCATCGAGGTGAGCAGACCCCAGGTGTACGGATGCTGGGGCTGGTGGAAGACCTGCTCGGCCGGGCCGCGCTCGACGCACCGGCCGCCGTACATCACCAGCAGGTCGTCGGCCATCTCGGCGACGACGCCCAGGTCGTGGGTGATCATGATGACGGCGGAGCCGAACTCCTTCTGCAGATCCCGGATGAGGTCCAGGATCTGCGCCTGGACGGTCACGTCCAGGGCAGTGGTCGGCTCGTCGGCGATGAGCAGTTCCGGGTTGTTGACCAGGGCCATCGCGATCATCGCGCGCTGGCGCATCCCGCCGGAGAACTCGTGCGGGTAGGCGTCGACCCGCTTGTGCGGCTCGGGGATGCCGACCCGGTCCAGCATCTCGACGGCGCGGGCGCGGGCCGTCTTCCGATTCACCTTGTGGTGGACCCGGTACGCCTCCACGATCTGCGCGCCGACCGTGTAGTAGGGGTGCATCGCGGAGAGCGGGTCCTGGAAGATCATGGCCATCTTGCGGCCGCGCAGCTCGCGCACCCGGCTGTCGGTGGCGCCGAGCAGTTCCTCGCCGTCCAGCAGGACCTCGCCGGAGATGGTGGCGTTGGCGGCGGTGCGGTGCAGGCCCAGGATGCCGAGCGAGGTGACGGACTTGCCGGAGCCGGACTCGCCGACGATGCCCAGGGTTTTGCCGGGCTTCACGTCGAAGCTGACCCCGTCCACCGACTTGACCAGGCCGTCGTCGGTGCGGAAGTGGATGCGCAGGTCCTTCACGGAGAGGAAGGGCTCGTCGCCGGAGGGCCGGCCGGCCGCCGGACCGCCCGGCGTCCCGGTCTTGGAAACGTCGGTCACGAGAGCCTCACCCTGGGGTCGATGGCGGCGTACACCAGATCCACCAGCAGATTGCAGATGACGATGAAGAAGGCGGCGACGAGCGTCACGCCCATGACGACGGGCAGGTCGTTGCCGCGGACCCCGTCGATGGCGTAGAAGCCCATGCCCTGGAAGGAGAAGACCTGTTCGGTGATGACCGCGCCGCCGACCAGCAGGCCGAAGTCCATGCCGAAGATGGTCACGATCGGGGTGAGCGCGGCCCGCAGTCCGTGCTTGCCGATGACCCGGCTCTCGCGCAGCCCCTTGGCGCGGGCGGTGCGGATGTAGTCCTCGCCCATCGTCTCCAGCATCCCGGCCCGGGTGATGCGGGCGTAGAGCGCGGAGTAGAGGAAGGCGAGCGAGCACCAGGGGATGAGCAGGTTCCACGCCCAGTCCAGCGGACTTTCGGTGAAGGGGACGAAGTTGATGCTCTCCCACATCGGCCACTGGACGGTGAACAGGCCCAGGGCGAGCATGCCGGTGAAGAAGATCGGCAGCGAGACGCCGGCCAGTGCGACGCCCATGAAGAAGCGGTCCAGGAGCGAGCCCCGCTTGAGCGCGGAGACGACGCCGATGGCCACACCGCTCAGCAGCCAGATCACGGCCGCGCCGATGGCCAGCGAGAAGGTGACCGGGATGCGCTCGGTCATCTGGGGCCAGACCTCGACGTGGTTCTTGAAGGAGTAGCCGAAGCAGGGGGCGTTGCAGTGGGTGACCTCGGGGCCGAACGTGTAGTCGGCGCCGACGACGAGCTGCTTGATGAGGTGCCAGTACTGCGCGTAGAGCGGCTGGTCGAGGCCCAGGTTCTCCTTGACGGCCGCGATGGACGAGGGGTTGGCGTCCTTGCCCACGTACTGGGCCGCCAGCTGGTCCATCGTCTGGCCGGCGAGCCTGGGGACGAGGAAGAAGATGGAGAAGGTGACTGCGCTGACGATCAACAGCAGCAGTATCGCGCCGAAGACGCGTCGGATGATGTACGCAGCCACAGCTGTCCGGCGCCGGCGTCCGCCCGCCGGGGATGACCCGGCCCGGCCGACACCGTGCCTTCACCTGCCTTTCAGGATTTCCGGTGTCCGGGGGTGTGTCCTCCGGGGGCCGTGCGCGGCCCCCGGAGGACGGTCCGTTCCTACTTGGCGGAGCCCATCAGCACGTAGTCGTACATGCCGAGGTAGGCCTGGGTGACCGTGACGTTCGTCGCGGAGACCGGACGCAGCAGCAGGTTCTTGCGGTAGATCAGCGGCACCACGCTGGCGTTCTCGGCGACGGCCTTGTCGACCTCGCCCCACGTCTTGGCGCGCGCGGCGTCGTCGGTGTTGGCGATGCCCTCGTTGAGCATCTTGTTGATCTTCGGGTCGTTCAGTTCCTGGACGTTGTTGCCACCGGACGGCTTGATGGCCGAGCCGTTGATGATCTGGTCCAGGAAGCCGAAGCCGGTCGGCCAGTCGGCGCCCCAGGCGCTCATGATCATGCCGAGCTTGTTGGAGTGGACGTAGCTCGGGTTGCCCGCGAAGTTCGAGAAGTACTTACCGGCCGGGTAGCTCTTGATCTCGGCCTTGATGCCGATCTTCTTGAGCGAGGCCTGCACCGCGGTGACCATGGCCATCTCGGCGGGGCGGTCGGAGCGGGCCGAGATCTTGGTGTCGAAGCCGTCGGCGTGGCCGCAGAGCTTCAGCTCCTCCTTGGCCTTGGCCTCGTCGCCCTTGTGGCCGGCGGACTCGTACAGGTCGAACTTGGTGTAACCGTTGACGGTCGGCGGCAGCAGCGTCGTGGCGACGTCGCCCTTCGGGTCACCGCCCTGCGCGGCCTGGACGGACGCCTTGTCGATACCCCACTGGACGGCCTTGCGGCAGTGGACGTTGTCGAACGGCTTCACGTTGACGTTCAGACCGATGTACGAGGTGGCGCCCGCGTACGAGTTGTCGGTCTGCTTCTTCAGGTTCGGCTTGGTCAGCACGTCCGGCTGGGTCGCGGGGGCGACACCGGTGCCGGCACCGTCGGCGGTGATGTTGTCGGCGATGAGGTTGCTGTCGACCGTCTCCTGCTTCACCTTGAAGCGGATCGTCACCTTGTCCGGCAGGGCCGGGCGGATCGGGTCGGTCTTCGGGTCCCACTGGTCGTTGCGGACGAGGGTCGCGCCGCGGCCCTCCTCGTACGACTCGAACTTGTACGGGCCCGAGGACACGATGTTCTTCACATAGTCGGCGCCCTTGTCCTTCGCGGCGGGCACGGGGGCCGTCTGCGAGAAGGTCGCCAGGTAGTCGAAGTCGGCGAAGGCGTCCTTCAGCTTGAAGACGATCGTGCGGTCGTCCGGCGTCTCGATGGAGGCGATGCCGTCCGGGTTCTTGTCCTTGTACGGGCCCTTGTACTTGTCGCCGCCGACGAGGTGGGCCTTGAAGTACGTCGGGCCGTTGGACAGGGCCTCCGGCGCGAAGTTGGACCGCTCGACGGCGTACTTGACGTCCTTCGAGGTGATCGGGGTCCCGTCCTCGAACTTGAGGCCCTTCTTCAGGGTGTACGTCCAGGTCTTCGCGTCCGCGCTCGGCTTGCCGAGGCTCTCCGCGAGGTCCGGGACGATCTCCAGTCCGTCCTTGCCGGCGGCCGGCTTGAAGGACGTGAGGCTGCGGCCGTACAGGCGGGCGAAGTTCTGCACCCAGCCGTAGTAGGTGTTGCCGGGGTCCAGCGAGTCGGGCTCGTCGGACATCTCCAGCTTGAGGGTGCCGCCCTTCTCGGAGGACTTGTTGACGATCGACGTCAGCGCGGCGTCGGTGGCGCCCGCGCCGCCCTTGCCGCTCTTGGAGCCGCCGTCGTCGTCCGAGGAGCCGCCGCACGCGGACGCTCCCAGCGCCAGGGCCACAGCCGTGGCGACCACCACTGTCATTTTTCTGGTCTTCACCTGAAGGACATTCCCCTCAATCGATGGTTGCCGTGGCTTGCCGCCCACCGTGGTGGCGAGCGCCCGGACTCCTACTTGCTACGGGGGTCGAGCGCGTCGCGCAGCCCGTCACCCAGCAGGTTGAACGCCAGGACCGTGACGAAGATGGCCACGCCCGGCACGATCATGTACATCGGGTCGTTCCGGTAGAACTGGATCGCGTTGGTGAGCATCCCGCCCCAGGAGGACTGCGGCGGCGCGATACCGACCCCGAGGTAGCTCAGCCCGGCCTCGAAGAGGATGTTCGAGGGGATGAGCAGGGTGGAGTAGACGAGGATGGGCGCCACCAGGTTCGGCAGCAGTTCCCGGAAGAGGATGAACGGGCCGCGTGCGCCCAGGGACCGGGCCGCCTCCACGAATTCGCGATTGCGCAGGGTCATCGTCTGGGCCCGCACGATGCGGCCCATGTACGGCCAGCTGAAGAAGCCGATCACGAAGATGAGGACCGCGATGCGCAGCGGCAGCCCCTCCAGGCCGAACGCCCCGTCCTGCAGCGCGGCCGAGATGGAGATCGCGAAGAGCAGCAGCGGGAAGGCCAGGAAGGTGTCCATCGTGCGGCTGATGAGGGTGTCCACCCAGCCGCCGTAGAAGCCGGCGACGACGCCGAGGACGACACCGATCACCACGGAGAGCAGGGTCGCGCCGACCGCGACGACCATGGAGACCCAGGAGCCCTCGATGATGCGGGTCATGATGTCGCGGCCGTACTGCGGCTCGACGCCCAGCGGATGGCTCCAGCTGATGCCGCCCCAGTCGCCCGTGGGCGCGAGCAGCGCGGGGTCGATGAGGTCCTGGTGGAACTCGTTGGGGTCGAGGCCGAAGACGGCCTGGATGGGCCGGGACAGCACGGCGAGCAGGATCAGCAGGATGACAACGATGCCGCCCGCCACCGCCACCTTGTCGCGCTTGAAGCGCGTCCAGGCGATGCGTCCGAGCGAACGGCCCTCGATCTGGCTCTGCTTGACTCCCGTGAGTACTGCCTCCGGCTGCGCTTCGGCAGCCGATCCGGTGGTCTCGATCGGTGCGGTCACAGTGCCCTTGACCCTCCCGCCGGCGGTGGCCGGCCCTTGCTCGCCGCGGTGACGGCCTGGCGCGTGTCTCGGCCGCGGCATCGGGTGCGGCTGAAATGTTCGGTGCGGCGGACGTGTTGAGGTGTCCGCGGGATGTCCTCGGGTACAACCCCCGTACACCGGCGGACGCTCCTGGCCGGGAGTCTTCAACGCGGTTGTGATCACCCGCCAGACCTCACGGGGAATGTTTGCTCAAACGTGATGCGGTCCGCGGGCTTCCGCTATCCGGACAGCCCTGCCGCATGAGCGGACCACTCGGCCGCTAATCCACCAGAACGGACATGGGCCCCAACTGTGGTGATGCGGTGGCGATTTGGGCGGTCGTCGAGCAGGACTTGTCCGGTCGCGGGACATTTTGTCCCCGTGCGGCGAGTCGGCGGAAGGGGCCGGGCGGGCGTCTCAACAGGCGTGCGGAAGCACGGCGGCGCGTACGGGAGGCCCGGCAGGCGTACGGGAGGCTCGGGCTACCCGTGCGGGATCGGCAGTACCCGTACGGGAGGGTCAGTACGCGTGCGGGGCGGCGCCCGGCGTGCGGGGATAGCCGTAGCCGGGCGCCGCGTGCGCCTCGCGGTCGTAGAAGGGCCGGGCGTTGGCGCGCAGCCACATGGCGACCGGGTCGTACTCGTCGGACATGGCGACGGTGGAGACGGGCAGCCCCTCGGGGACGGCGCCGACCGACTGCCGCATCATGGCCCGCACCGCGTCCACGGACGCTCCGCCGGTGTCGTACAGGTCGAGGCCGACCGCGAGGTACGGGACGCCGAGCGCGGGCTGCACCCAGGCGCGCCGCAGCGAGCGGATCGCGGGGGTGTGGTGGGCGTTCTGGGTGAGCTGGGCGTAGAACTGGGGCAGTTCCACGGCGGGTTCGCTGATCCGCAGCGGCCCGGCGGGCATCCGGTCGAGGCCGGTGGCGATGCGGCGCAGGTCCAGCCAGGGGATGCCGACGCCGCCGCCGGGGGCGTGCGGATTGAGCCAGACGCCCCAACGGTCGGGGTAGAGGGCGCGGGCGATGTCGAGGCCGGCGACGACCTCGTGGTCGCGGTTCCAGCCGCTGGCGGCCAGCTCCTGCGGGGAGGTGACGCACGGGGCGTAGCCGAGGCCGTCCACCTCCATGTTGCCGTACTGGGCGTCGGGGGCGCCGGGGCGTCCGTGCCACAGGAGCATCCAGACCCGGCCGGCCGCCAGGGCCTGGAGCAGCGCCTCGTACGCGTCGTAGCGTCCGGGCGCGACGTGGCGCAGCGTGTGCTCGATCTGCCCGGCCGCCGCGGTGCCTGACGCACTCACCCTGGTCCCGCCCCTCGTAGATCCTCTGTTTCGGCCCGCCGTGCCGGGGCATTCGGTACGGCGCGGTGCCGAGCCACCGGGGATCGGCCTTCGGCCATCAAACCAGCTTATGCGGCCGTGCCGTCACCGGCTTGACGGCACGGCCGCCCCCGTCATCCGCCGAGGGCGCCGGACTCCTGCTCCCCGGCGCGCGTGTAGAAGGGCCGCACCCGCTCGCGCATCCACTCGGCGACCGGGTCCTGGGCGGCCGCGTCGAGCAGGACCAGGCTGACCGGCCAGGGCACCTGGACGCGGCCCAGCGCCCGGCCCAGGGCGTCCATGGAGGCACCCTGGGCGGCGTTCTCCCAGGCCGCGGACTCGACGCCGACGAACAGGACGGGGTCGCCGCCCTCGATGCTCGCCAGGGCCCTGCGGGCGGTCAGGACGACGCCGCTCTCCTGGAACTCGCCGGCCGCGGCGGCCAGGAAGTCGACGGGCTCCTCCTTCCAGTCCGGCTCGTACAGCCGGACCCGGCCGCCGCTCGCCGGGCCGTCGAGCGGGGTGCGGCCGGCCCGGCAGAGTTCGGCGACGGCGGGCGGGGGCAGCGGCATGCCGACGGCGCCGCCCGGATTGACCGCGATGCCCAGCTGCGGGGGCAGTCCGCGGGCGAACTCGCGGGCCGGGGCGACCGTGAAGGACATATGGGCGCCGACGCAGGTGAGGAACTGGTGCTCGGAACTGAACACGGGGACGTACGCGCCGCCCTCGATCTCCAGCGTGGGCAGGTCGAGCTCGCGGGCGTCGGCCCCGCCGCCGTTGGGCAGGGGCACCCAGACCTGGCTGCGGCCGAGCACTTCGAGCAGGCGGCCGCCCGCCTCCGGGACGCCGAGCGAGGCGCCCAGCGCCTCTTCGAGTTCATTGGCCGGCCAGCCGCCCTGCGGCCGGCTCCCGGCCGGTGCCGGAATGTCCACTGCTTCCCTCTCACCCGATGCCGTGCAGCAAGAGGTTACGGCCTGTTCCGGCCACCGCCACCCCTCGGACGCACTGTCCGCACTCCGGACAGCCGGTTACCGCCTCTCACCCTGTGCGTCCGCGAAGACGATCCGGGTCAGCGCGCCGGCCGCCGCGCGGTCCAGCAGCACCGCCGACGTACAGCCGCGCGGCGGCAGCCCGGCCCCGGTGTCGCGCAGGAGCCGCCCCACGGCCCTGCGGTGCCGGGCGAAGGCGTACGCGGAGACGCCCCGGCCGCGCTCGCGCTGGCCCTCGCGCGCGGTCTCGGCGGAGACGTCGAGCAGGATCAGATGAAGGCTCCGGCCGTGCCGCCGGGCATGGCGGGCGAGCCGGGCGCGGACCCAGCTCTGGGTGCCGCAGTCGTGGACGACGACGGAGGCTCCGGAGCGCAGCACCCGCCACAGCCCGCCGTAGTGGGCGAGGCGGACGAGTGGGCGGTAGAGCGGGTAGGGAAGTAAACGGGGCAGCCGGCGGGCCCAGCGGTCCCGGGTGTCCTGGGAGTCGACGGCGTACGCGGCGGCGGTGCGGGCGATCAGCGTGGACTTGCCGCTGCCGGGCAGTCCGGAGACCACCACGATGTCCCCGGCGGCGAAGCGCAGGACGCGCGGGGAGCGCCCGGCCCGGCCGCGCAGGTCCCGTACGAAGGGCGGGCCGGTGCCCGCGGTCCGCCGGGCGCGGGCGCCCGGCTGCGCGGGCAGCGCGCCTCCTGCGGGCACCTCGGTCCCCGCCGTCGTCGCGTAGCGCAACGTCATCGCCTCCCCCTGGCCGTACGGCCGACGCGTGCTGACTCCTACCTACCCCCGAAGTGTAAAGAAAAGGTAATACGGCACAACGGTCCGACCCGCCGGAATCCCGCCGGGACCGGCAGCGGTCCCGGCGCCCCACTCCCCCGGAACCCGTGCGATGATGACCCCGCCAACTGCATACAGGCCGCTTGAATCCGCGCGGGAGAGTCCCGGCCTCGTGCCGGGCGCCGAAGGAGCAAGATCCTCCCTTGAATCTCTCAGGCCCCGTACCGCGTGGATGAGGCAGATCTGAAAAGCGAGCCGCTTCGCGGCTCCACCCAAGGTGCAAGCCGAACCCCTCCGGGGGCTTTCGGCGAACCTCTCAGGTTCCGATGACAGATGGGGAGGATCGTCCTCGACGTCATGCCCTGGGAGCCCGTTTTCATGAGCACCACCCCCCGTCTCACCGCCCTCGATGCCCTCCATCGTTCGCTGGGCGCCACGATGACCGATTTCGCGGGCTGGGACATGCCGCTGCGCTACGCCAGCGAGCGCGACGAGCACAACGCCGTCCGCACCAGGGCAGGCCTCTTCGACCTGTCCCACATGGGTGAGATCACCGTCACCGGGCCGCAGGCCGTGGACCTGCTGAACCACGCGCTGGTCGGCAACATCGGCACCGTCTCCACGGGCCGGGCCCGCTACACGATGATCTGCGCCGAGGACGGCGGCATCCTGGACGACCTGATCGTCTACCGGCTCGGCGAGACCGAGTACATGGTCGTCGCCAACGCCGGCAACGCCCAGCTCGTGCTCGACACGATCACCGAGCGCGCCGCCGGCTTCGACGCCGAGGTGCGCGACGACCGCGACGCGTACGCGCTGCTCGCCGTGCAGGGCCCCGAGTCCCCGGCGATCCTCGCCGCCGTGACCGACGCCGACCTGGCCGGCCTCAAGTACTACGCCGGGCTGCCCGGCACGGTCGCCGGGGTGCCCGCGCTCATCGCCCGCACCGGCTACACCGGTGAGGACGGCTTCGAGCTGTTCGTGGCGCCCGCCGACGCCGAGCGGCTGTGGCAGGCGCTGACCGAGGCCGGTGCGCCGCACGGCCTGATCCCGTGCGGGCTCTCCTGCCGCGACACGCTGCGCCTGGAGGCCGGCATGCCGCTGTACGGGCACGAGCTGACCACCGCGCTGACCCCGTTCGACGCCGGGCTCGGCCGGGTCGTGAAGTTCGAGAAGGAGGGCGACTTCGTCGGCCGCAAGGCGCTGGAGGCCGCCGCCCAGCGCGCCGAGACCGCCCCGCCCCGCAAGCTGGTCGGCCTGATCGCCGAGGGCCGCCGGGTGCCGCGCGCCGGGTTCGCCGTCACGGCCGGCGGCAAGGTCGTCGGCGAGGTCACCTCCGGCGCGCCCTCCCCGACGCTGGGCAAGCCGATCGCCATGGCGTACGTCGACGCGGCGTACGCGGAGCCGGGCACGGAGGGCGTCGCCGTGGACATCCGGGGCAGCCAGGAGCCGTACCGGGTCGTGGCACTGCCGTTCTACAAGCGGCAGAAGTAGCGCCGCGGGGCACAGGCCCCGCGCGACGTGACGCAGTCCTGTCTCACACCGTAAGACCACCGTTCATCAGCACACCCCCGCGTACAGGAGAATTCAGGTCATGAGCAACCCCCAGCAGCTGCGGTACAGCAAGGAGCACGAGTGGCTGTCGGCCGCCGAGGACGGTGTGGCCACCGTTGGCATCACCGAGCACGCGGCCAACGCGCTCGGTGACGTCGTCTACGCCCAGCTCCCCGAGGTCGGTGACACGGTGACCGCGGGCGAGACCTGCGGCGAGCTGGAGTCGACCAAGTCGGTCAGCGATCTGTACTCGCCGGTCTCGGGCGAGGTGACGGCCTCCAACCAGGCCGTCGTCGACGACCCGTCCCTGGTGAACTCCGCTCCCTTCGAAGGCGGCTGGCTGTTCAAGGTACGCGTCGCGGAGGAGCCGAAGGACCTGCTCTCCGCCGACGAGTACACCGAGTTCTCCGGCAACTAAAGACCCCAAGGGACCACCAGATGTCGCTTCTCAACTCCTCCCTCCACGAGCTGGACCCGGACGTCGCCGCCGCCGTCGACGCCGAGCTCCTCCGCCAGCAGTCCACGCTCGAGATGATCGCCTCGGAGAACTTCGCTCCGGTCGCCGTCATGGAGGCGCAGGGCTCCGTCCTGACCAACAAGTACGCCGAGGGCTACCCCGGCCGCCGCTACTACGGCGGCTGCGAGCACGTCGACGTGGTCGAGCAGATCGCCATCGACCGGATCAAGGCGCTCTTCGGCGCCGAGGCCGCGAACGTCCAGCCGCACTCCGGTGCGCAGGCCAACGCCGCCGCGATGTTCGCGCTGCTGAAGCCGGGCGACACGATCATGGGCCTGAACCTGGCGCACGGCGGTCACCTGACCCACGGCATGAAGATCAACTTCTCCGGCAAGCTCTACAACGTGGTCCCGTACCACGTCGACGACACCGGTGTCGTGGACATGGCCGAGGTCGAGCGCCTGGCCAAGGAGTCCAAGCCGCAGCTGATCGTCGCCGGCTGGTCGGCGTACCCGCGTCAGCTCGACTTCGCCGCCTTCCGCCGCATCGCGGACGAGGTCGGCGCGTACCTGATGGTCGACATGGCGCACTTCGCCGGTCTGGTCGCCGCGGGCCTGCACCCCAACCCGGTGCCGCACGCCCACGTCGTCACCACCACCACGCACAAGACCCTCGGCGGTCCGCGCGGCGGTGTGATCCTGTCCACCCAGGAGCTCGCCAAGAAGATCAACTCGGCGGTCTTCCCCGGTCAGCAGGGCGGCCCGCTGGAGCACGTGATCGCGGCCAAGGCGGTCTCCTTCAAGGTCGCGGCGGGCGAGGAGTTCAAGGAGCGCCAGCAGCGCACCCTGGAGGGCGCCCGCATCCTGGCCGAGCGCCTGGTGCAGCCGGACGTCACCGAGGTGGGCGTCTCCGTGCTGTCCGGCGGCACGGACGTGCACCTGGTCCTGGTGGACCTGCGCAACTCCGAGCTGGACGGCCAGCAGGCCGAGGACCGGCTCCACGAGGTCGGCATCACGGTCAACCGGAACGCCATCCCCAACGACCCGCGTCCGCCGATGGTCACCTCCGGCCTGCGCATCGGCACCCCGGCGCTGGCCACCCGCGGCTTCGGCGCCGAGGACTTCACCGAGGTCGCCGAGATCATCGCGTCGGCCCTCAAGCCGTCGTACGACGCGGACGACCTGAAGGCCCGCGTCGCGGCCCTGGCCGCGAAGTTCCCGCTGTACCCCGGCCTGAAGTAGCCCGGGCGGGCGCATTCGCGCCTCGGGGAGGGGCATCGCGCACACTGAGAGGTGGGCGCGGTGCCCCGTCCCTTGTCCCCCCGCTCTGTCCTTGCTTTCCGGGCGTCCCGCCCGTACCGCACCACCCCGGCAGACAACGGCGTCTACCAACCCCTTGAGGAGTCACCCGTGGCCATCTCGGTCTTCGACCTGTTCTCGATCGGCATCGGCCCGTCCAGCTCCCATACGGTCGGCCCCATGCGCGCGGCCCGTATGTTCGCGCGCCGGCTGAAGAACGAGGGCCTGCTCGCCCACACCGCCTCGATACGGGCCGAGCTGTACGGGTCCCTCGGCGCCACCGGCCACGGCCACGGCACCCCCAAGGCGGTCCTCCTCGGCCTGGAGGGCGAGTCCCCGCGCACCGTCGACGTCGAGGCCGCCGACGACCGGGTCGAGGCGATCCGCGCCACCGGCCGGATCAACCTCCTCGGGATGCACGAGATCGACTTCGACGCGGACGAGCAGCTGGTCCTGCACCGCCGCAAGGCCCTCCCGTACCACGCCAACGGCATGACCGTCTTCGCGTACGACGCCGAGGGCGCCCCGCTCCTGGAGAAGACGTACTACTCGGTCGGCGGCGGCTTCGTCGTGGACGAGGACGCCGTGGGCGAGGACCGGATCGTGCTCGACGACACGGTCCTGAAGTACCCGTTCCGCACCGGCGACGAGCTGCTGCGCCTGGCCCGCGAGACCGGGCTGTCCATCTCCTCGCTGATGCTGGAGAACGAGCGCGCCTGGCGCACCGAGGACGAGATCCGCTCCGGCCTCCTGGACATCTGGCGCACCATGCAGGCGTGCGTGTCGCGCGGCATGTCCCGCGAGGGCATCCTGCCCGGCGGCCTCAAGGTCCACCGCCGCGCCGCCAAGACCGCCCGCCAGCTGCGCGCGGAGGGCGATCCGCAGACGCACGCCATGGAGTGGATCACCCTCTACGCGATGGCGGTCAACGAGGAGAACGCGGCGGGCGGCCGGGTGGTCACCGCCCCGACGAACGGCGCGGCCGGCATCATCCCGGCCGTCCTGCACTACTGGATGAACTTCGCCGCGGGCGGCTGCACGGAGGCCGAGAAGGAGGACGGCGTCGTCCGCTTCCTGCTGGCCGCCGGCGCCATCGGCATGCTGTTCAAGGAGAACGCCTCGATCTCCGGCGCGGAGGTCGGCTGCCAGGGCGAGGTGGGCTCCGCCTGTTCGATGGCGGCGGGCGCCCTCGCCGAGGTCCTGGGCGGCAGCGCCGAGCAGGTGGAGAACGCCGCCGAGATCGGCATGGAGCACAACCTGGGCCTGACCTGCGACCCGGTCGGCGGCCTCGTCCAGATCCCGTGCATCGAGCGCAACGGCATGGCCGCGGTGAAGGCGGTCACCGCGGCGAAGATGGCGCTGCGCGGCGACGGCAGCCACAAGGTCTCGCTGGACAAGGTCATCAAGACGATGAAGGAGACCGGCGCGGACATGTCCGTCAAGTACAAGGAGACAGCGCGGGGCGGGCTCGCGGTGAACATCATCGAGTGCTGAGGACGTTCATTCGCCGGCGCGGCCGGTCACTTCGCGCGCGTCGAGGTAGTCCTCGACCAATTGGCTGATGAATGTGCGCAGGGCGTCCGCCCGGTGGCGGTCCTCCTGCTGGTCGCGCAGGGCCTGATCCGCTGCCCGGAGCCGTTCGAGGGCGGCCGGTTCGCCGTCCTCCACGTCAAGGATCAGGGGCTGGGTGATCAGGTCCAGACACTCGGTGAACAGCCTTCGGACGGCTGTTGTCGGTGGGTCGGGGTCGGGGTCGGGGTCGGCGTACGGGGTGGTCACGTATCGCGCGGGGTCGGAGAGGCTCCAGCCGACGACAGTGCCGTGCTGGACGAGGAGCGCCATGTCCCGGGCGATGCCGATGCGGGCGTCCAGGGGCCCGTTGAGGACATCGAGGTCGCGCAGGCAGGTCAGTACGGTGTCCCCGGAGGCGCGGCAGTGCACAGAGGTCATCTCATGCCGGAAATCCCGTGCCTCGTCGGCACGGAGCCCCCCCGGGCGCACGGGAGGTTCCAGCGGTACGCGGGCACAGTCCTCGGCGGACGCGGGCTCCTCGGGCACATAGAACTCGGCCCCGACGAGCTGCCGGCCCGCCGGAGTGAACCGAATGACGTCGGGCATGTCCCACAGAAATTCCTGGCTGCCGAACGTATTCAGGAGAAACTCCTCCCGCTCGGTCATGTCCGTATAGGGCACGACGCGGACGGTCAGGCCCTCGAAGCGAGGGACGAGGCCCAGCGGCTCGCCCGTCACCGTGGCGCTCCAGTCGCCGTCGAAGCTCAGTTTCATGGTCGATACTGCCCCTTATCTGATCTGCTTCGCAGGGGGTTTGAACCCGTCTCTACTCGGAATCCTGCCTTCTACGATGGCCTCGTGCGTGACCGGCCCACCGGAATCCGTAGCCTGGCCACCGAGCGCCGACGCTCCGGAGCTTCCCTTGACCCTCGACGGCCCGTATGCGGTGATGACCCGGCCGGCCTCGGAGGACGACGTCCTCGCCCTGTCGGAAGATGAGATTTCCGGCCGACCCTGTCGAGTGGTACACCGCGTCCGGGTTCTTGAGGATTTCCAGAACCCGTTCGTCGGTGAAGCCGTGCCTGGTGTCCGCGTGATAGGCGGGATGCTTGCGGAACCTGCCGTCCGGCGCGTTCTCGATGACGTCGTCCCGGTGCGGGTTGTTGACATAGGCGACCGGATTCGGCGCCGGTGCCAGTCCCAGCGGGGCCGGGGAGGCGTAGCGGCCGGTTTCCGGGTCGCAGTGGCGGAAGACGTTGTAGTGGAGGCCGGTCTCCAGGTCGTAGTACCGGCCGGGTCGTTCGCGGCGACCACCAGCCCGGCCGCCAGGCTGTTGAGCGAGGTGGCGTACTCGGCCGGGTGCGTCAGGTTGTACGGGTCCATCGGGTTGACGCCCCGCACGAAGTCGACGATGCCCGCCGACGCCTTGATGATCCCGCCGTCCACTTGTCGATCGCCGTCTGCGCCTGGCCCTGTGCCCAGGTGACGGTGTCCGCGAAGGCGTCGAGCGCCCCCAGCGCCCCGGCCGCGGCGTCGGCGGCCGCGTAGCACTTCGGCGGCTGGGTGCTCACCGCGGTGCGCAGGGCGTCGGCCGTCTCGCCCTTGAGCTCTCCGGAGTCCAGCCCCTTCAGCCCGTCACCGGTGCCGTCGAACTGCTCGTCGGAGATCCCCAGCGCGCTGTTGAACATGTCGGCCCGGCGCCCGCCGGTACCCTCCGTGAGGACCGTGCGGCCGGTGTCCTTCCAGGTCTGCCCCATGTCCTGGCCGGCCTGCCGAAACGACTCCGGGCTGTAGTCCGGGTCCAGGTGGTCCGGCGTGAGGACATCGCCCCAGTCCTGCCGGGCGATCTCCTCCTCACTCGCATGCGGGTTCCCGCCGGGGCGGGGGTCGTGCCGGGCCCGGAAATGCGGTGAGGGCGGCTGTCGGGTATTGGCTAGGATGGATGCGGCCTGCAACAGCGCGCCACCGGCACGTTCCCGCGTCCGACCGGTGCACCGCGGCAGGAATCCGACCTCGACTCCGTGCCGGGCCGCAGCCGGCTCTACGCAGCAGAAATTGGGAGCATCCGACGATGACTCGACACCTGATCACCAGCGCGCTTCCCTACATCAACGGGATCAAGCACCTGGGGAACCTGATCGGGTCGATGCTCCCGGCGGACGTGTACACACGGTACCTGCGCCAGCGCGGCGAGGACGCGCTGTACATCTGCGCCACCGACGAGCACGGCACCCCGGCCGAGCTGGCCGCGAAGGCGGCCGGGCTGCCGGTCGCGGAGTTCTGCGCGCGGCAGCACGACGCGCAGCGGGCGGTCTACGAGGGCTTCGGGCTCTCCTTCGACTACTTCGGCCGCAGCTCCTCCGCGCAGAACCGCGAGATCACCCAGCACTTCGCCCGCAAGCTCCACGAGAACGGCTTCATCGAGGAGCGGGCGATCCGCCAGGTCTTCTCGATCGCCGACGACCGCTTCCTGCCGGACCGCTACATCGTCGGCACGTGTCCGCACTGCGGTTACGACAAGGCGCGCGGCGACCAGTGCGAGAACTGCACGCGCGTGCTGGACCCGACCGACCTCATCGAGCCGCGCTCCGCGATCAGCGGCAGCAGCGAGCTGGAGGTCCGGGAGACCAAGCACCTTTTCCTGCTCCAGTCGAAGCTGTCCGGCGAGGTCGAGGCGTGGATCGACGAGACCGGTGAGGAGTGGCCGCAGCTGGCCTCCTCGATCGCCCGCAAGTGGCTCACCGAGGGCCTGCACGACCGGGCGATCACCCGCGACCTGGAGTGGGGCGTGCCGGTCCCCGCGGACACCTGGCCGGAGCTGGCGGCCGAGGGCAAGGTCTTCTACGTCTGGTTCGACGCCCCCATCGAGTACCTCGGGGCGACGAAGGAGTGGGCGGACCTGGAGCCGGAGTCCCGCGACTGGAAGTCCTGGTGGTACGAGGCCGACGACGTCCGGTACACGCAGTTCATGGCCAAGGACAACGTCCCGTTCCACACGGTGATGTTCCCGGCGATGCAGATCGGCACCCGTGAGCCGGTCAAGCGGGTGGACCTGGTCAAGGCGTTCAACTGGCTCAACTACTACGGCGGGAAGTTCTCGACCTCGCAGCAGCGCGGGATCTTCTCCGACACGGCCCTGGAACTGCTGCCGGCCGACTACTGGCGCTACTTCCTGATGGCGCAGGCCCCCGAGTCGGACGACACGTCGTTCACCTGGGAGCTGTTCGCCACCTCGGTCAACAAGGACCTGGCCGACACCCTCGGCAACTTCGTCAACCGGGTGCTGTCCTTCTCCCGCAAGCGCTTCGGCGACGAGGTGCCGGCGGGCAAGGAGGCCGGGGAGGCCGAGCACAAGCTGGGCGAGGAGATCGCGCGGCTGCTCGCGGAGTACGAGGGCCACCTGGAGGCGCTCCAGTTCCGCAAGGCCGCCCAGGCGCTGCGCGCGCTGTGGAGCGCGGGCAACTCCTACCTGGAGGAGAAGGCCCCCTGGCTGGAGATCAAGACCGACCAGGAGGGCGCGGCGCTGACCCTGCGTACCGCGATGAACCTGATCCACCTGTACGCGGTCGTGTCGGAGCCGTTCATCCCGGCGTCGGCGCGGGCCATGCGCGAGGCGTTCGCCCTGGCGGACGACTCGGCGACGTGGGTCGGCGCGGACGAGGCGCGCGCCCTGGCGTCGGTGCCGGCCGGGACCGCCTTCACGGTGCCGCCGGTGCTCTTCGCCAAGATCACGGACGAGGACCTGGAGACCTGGCGCTCGCGCTTCGGCGCCCAGTAGTCCGCACGCGGTACGCCGGGGACCGCCGGCCTCCCCCTGGCCGCCCCGGCGGGACCGTGGTCTGCTGGAGCCCACGTCCGACGAGCGCGGAAGGGGCGGCAGGCCATGGCAGACCCGTCCCCGCCGCCCGCGCCGTACGCCGAGACGGTCCACGGCACCGTGCGCGGCACGTACGAGCGCGGGGTCGCCGTGTTCCGTGGCATCCCGTACGCGGCGGCCCCGGTCGGCGCACGGCGCTTCGGGGCGCCCGCGCCGCCGGAGCCCTGGACCGGGGTGCGGGCGGCCACCGCGTTCGGGCCGACCGCGCCCAAGCGGCCCTACGCCCCGCCGCTCGACCGGCTGCTGGCCGACCCCTCGGTGCCGGGCGAGGACTGCCTGAACCTCAATGTGTGGACGCCGGACCCCGCGGGCGCCGGGCTGCCGGTGCTGGTCTGGGTGCACGGCGGCAACCTGCTGCACGGCTCCTCCGCCCTTCCGCTGTACGACGGCACGGCGTTCGCCCGCGACGGGGTGGTGTGCGTGTCGGTCAACTACCGGCTGGGCATGGAGGGGTTCGCCGTGCTCCCGGACGCGCCGGCCAACCGGGGGCTGCTCGACCAGCTGGCTGCCCTGGGCTGGGTGCGGGACAACATCGCGGCGTTCGGCGGCGATCCGGACCGGGTCACGCTGTGCGGCGAGTCGGCGGGCGCCATCGGCATCGGGGCGCTGCTCTCCGCGCCGCGGGCGCACGGGCTGTTCCGGCGGGCGGTGCTGCAGAGCGGCGTCCCCTCGGCGCTGCCCGTGGCCGAGGCGCGGCGGACCACGGAACTCGTCGCGCGGCGGCTCGGGGTGGCGGCGACGGCGCGGGCTCTGGCCGGGGTGGACCCGGCGGCGCTGCTGGCGGCGCAGGGCGCCGTGACGGACGGGGGCTCACCGCTGACCGGCGGGCACGCGTTCCGGCTGGTGGTGGACGGCGAGCTGCTGCCCCGCGACCCGCTGGAGGCCCTGCTCGACGGGGCCGGGGCCGGGGTGGGGCTGCTGATGGGCTCGAACACCGAGGAGTACCGGCTGTGGTTCGTGCCGAGCGGGCTGACCGAACGGCTCTCCCGTACGAGGCTGCGGCTGGCGCTGCTGAAGTCGCGGGTGCCGCGCGCCACGGTCCGTACGTACCGCGCCAACCGGCCCGGCGCCACGCGCGGCGAGTTGCTCGGCGCGCTTGCCACCGATCTGCTGCTTCGGGTGCCGCTGAACCGGCTGGCCGACGCCCGCGCCCCCGGCACCACGCATCTGTACGAGTTCGGCTGGCCGTCCCCGGTCGGGGGGCTCGGGGCCTGTCACGGGCTGGAGATCGGTTTCGTCTTCGACACCCTGCGCACCCCGGACGCGGTGGCGCTGGCGGGGTACGACGCGCCCCAGGAGCTGGCCGGCGCGATGCACGCGGCGTGGGTGCGGTTCGCGGTGTCCGGCGCGCCCGGCTGGCCGGGGTGGGACGCCTCGCGCCCGGTGATGCGCTTCGGGCCCGGTGCCCCGGCGGTGGTCCGGGCCCCGCGTGACGACGAACTGCGCGGCTGGCCCCCGTACCGGCGGGGCGGGCGCCGGAACACCCCCTGAGTCAGGGGTGTCCGGTCGCGGTCAGCCCTTGTTCTGCGCGGCCCAGAACTCGTCGAAGGTGAGGAGCCCGTCGCCGTTGGTGTCGTGGGAGTTGATCACGGCCTGCGCGACCGGCTCGGTGACGTAGGGGTCACCCAGCTGGGCCATGACGCTCTTGTACTCGGCAGCCGAGATCAACCCGTCGCCGTTCAGGTCGTACCGCTCGAACGCCTTGCGCGCCGACTCGATGTCCGCCATTGTTCCGCCCCCTTCGTAGGACTGTCTGACGATGCTCAGATTAACGGGCGCCCCGCGCGGCCCATTCGGCGGCCGGTGGGTCCCCTCCGCGACCGCTGTCCACATCGTGGATGATCAACAGAACATGCCGGAGCATTCATGAATATTCATGGATTTGCAGGCAAGTGACCCAACACACCTACATTTCACCTCTAAACTGTCCGCTTTTGTCATAGAAGTGAAGAGTTTGTCGCTTTGGCCAGAGGGTCGCCCCTCTGTCATAGTCGGTGTCACGACCTCCTCCGACCCGAGCCAGGTCGTCACATGCGGCCGTGAACACACCCCCCATTTCACGGTCCCCCACAGAAGCCCCCGAGGCGCCGCACCACGGCCATTCCGGGGGCTTCTGCGTTCCCGGAGGCGGGTTCTCCGCGGGCCCGGACGGGGGGCGGGGTCGGTCAGCGGTCGGAGATGCGCATCTCGAACCAGGTGGTCTTGCCGCGCGGTAAGAGGTCCACGCCCCAGCGGTCGGAGAGCTTGTCCACGAGCATCAGGCCGCGCCCGCTGATGTCCATCTCGCGGACCGGCATCAGACAGGGCAGCCCCCGTGAGGGGTCGCGCACCTCGATCCTGATCCAGCCGCGGCGGCGCAGCATGCGTAACCCGAAGACGCGGGCGCCGGTGTGCCGCACGGCGTTGCCGACGAGTTCGGAGACGAGCAGCACGGCGTGTTCGGCGGCCTGCGGGGAGAGCGCCCACTGATGCAGGATGACGCATCCGGTGAGCCGCCGGGCGGTGGCGGCGGACTCCGGACGGGAGGGCAGCCGCACTTCCTCCTCCGTCGGGTTTCCGAACAACTCCAGCGCTTTGAACGCCTGTTCGTCCTCGACGGCCGGCAATCTCCGTGCCGCTGTCGCGCTGCTGCGCGGTCGCGGCTGCTCCACACCCTCCAGGCCCGCCATGCACACCATCATGGCCGCACGGCGGGCCCTCCGGGGCCGTTCCGGGGGAATCCCCGACCGGCAATCAGCCCTCCCCCGAGCGGCAACCGGCATATGCCAGTGGCATGTCGCGCCTCGGAATACGCGTTCTGACCTGCGGCGACGATGCCCCTTTCGGAGTTCACGCGAGAGGGGGCCCCGGCGGTTCCCGGGGTCCCCCCGCGCTTTCGCCAATCCGCCCGCACGGATGAACGCGCCCGTACGCGTTCTCCATCGGTGTTCGGTCAGAGACGGTCAGAGGAACTTCGCCTTGCCCGGACCCTCCTCCACAAAGCTGCGCATTCCGCGCTCCCGGTCCTCCGTGGCGAACAGACCTGCGAACCAGGTTCGCTCGATCGTGAGGCCGGTGTCGATGTCCGTCTCCAGTCCGGCATCGACGGCCTCCTTGGCCGCGCGCAGGGCCAGCGCGGGGCCCTTCGCCAGCCGGGCCGCCCAGGCGTGCGCCTGCTCGTACACCTCGGCGGCGGGCACCACGCGGTCCACCAGGCCCATGGTCAGGGCCTCGTCCGCCTTGACGTGCCGGCCGGTGAAGATGAGGTCCTTGGCCTTGGCGGGGCCCACCAGCCGGGCGAGCCGCTGGGTGCCGCCGGCGCCCGGAATGAGGCCGAGCAGGATCTCCGGCTGGCCGAGCCGCGCGTTGTCCCCGGCGATCCGGAAGTCCGCGCAGAGGGCGAGTTCGCAGCCGCCGCCCAGCGCGTACCCGGTGACGGCCGCGACGACGGGCTTGGGGATGCGGGCCACGGCGGTGAAGGAGTCCTGGAGGGCCTTGGAGCGCAGCACCATCGCCGCGTGGTCCATGGCCTGCATCTCCTTGATGTCCGCGCCGGCCGCGAACACCTTCTCGCCGCCGTAGAGCACCACGGCCCTGATGTCGTCGCGCCGGGACGCCTCTTCGGCCAGTTCGCGCAGCCGGTCCTGGGTCGCGACGTCCAGGGCGTTCATCGGCGGGCGGTCCAGCCGGATGGTGCCGACGCCGCCGCTTGCTTCGAGGGTTACGGTCATGTCAGGCAGGTTAACCGGCGCTAACCCGTGCGGCACCGGGCGGGGCGGCGGACGCGGGCGGGCCCGGCACCGGGTGTCCGGTGCCGGGCCCGCCGTACGGTCCGGGAGCGCCGGTCAGGCGGTCCACTCCGACCAGCTCATGTTCCAGCCGTTGAGACCGTTGTCCGGACTGATCGTCTTGTCCTGGGAGTTCTCCACGACGACGACGTCGCCGATGAGCGAGTTGTCGAAGAACCAGGCCGCGGGCATCTTCGAGTCGCCGCCGCCGCGCACGTCCTGGAGGCCGACGCAGCCGTGGCTGGTGTTGGCGCTGCCGAAGACGCCGGGCCCGCCCCAGTAGTTGCCGTGGATGAAGGTGCCCGAGGTGGACAGGCGCATCGCGTGCGGCACGTCCTTGATGTCGTACTCGCCGCCGAAGCCGACGGTGTCCCCGTTCATCCGGGTGACCCGCAGCTTCTCGCTGATGACCATCTGGCCGTTGTACGTGGTGGTGGCCGGGGCGCCCGCCGAGATCGGGATGTCCTTGATCTGCTCGCCGTCGCGGACGACCTTCATCCGGTGCGACTTGGCGTCGACCGTGCTGACCTGGCTGCGGCCGATGGTGAAGGAGACGGTCTTGGCCTGCTTGCCGTAGACGCCGGGCCGGCCCTCCACGCCGTCGAGGTTCAGCTCGACGGTCACCTTGGTGCCGGCCGCCCAGTACTTCTCGGGGCGGAAGTCCAGGCGGTCGTTGCCGAACCAGTGGCCCTCGACCGGGACGGCCGGTTCGGCGGTCACCTTGATGGCCTTCTCGACGGCCTCGGGGGCGGTGATGCCCCGCGTGAAGTGGATGGAGACCGGCATGCCGACGCCGACCGTCGAGCCGTCCTCCGGGGTGTACTGGCCGATGAAGGTGTTCTTGGGGACGAGCGTGGTGAAGGTGGTGTCCTTCGCGGACTCGCGGCCCTTGGCGTCCTTGGCCACCGCGTGGACCTTGTACTTGGTCGCCGCCGCCAGGTGCCTCTCGGGCGTCCAGCTCGCGCCGTCGGCCGCGATCGTGCCCTCGACCTCGCCGCCCTTGGGGTCGGAGACCTTGACCGTGGTCAGCTTCCCCCGCTCCGCCGTGATCTTCAGCGCGCCGCTGGTGGCGACGTCGTCGGTGCCGTCCTCGGGCGCGACGGTCACCACGGCCTGCGAGGCGCTGGTGTCCTGCTCCGCGACCCCGCCCGCCTTGGCCGACCCCGCCTTGCCGCCGTCGGTGCCGCCCCCGCCGCACGCCGTCACCAGCAGCAGCAGCGCGCCCATCGCCAGCGCCGGCAGACCGGTGACCCTGCGCACCCGTCGTCCGCCGCCCGCCACGGCCGATGTCCCCGATATCGGCTGCCCGTTCAATGTGGTCGTCTCCCCTCACACGGCCTGGCCCCGCCAAGGCCCCGGGAACCCGTGGGTTCCCGCCCCCGCGCGCTGCACCTGCGCGCTCAGTAAAGAGATAATCACACCGACTGTGGGCAGATCGCCCCGGAAATGTCACCGTTCCGTCCCAAGTGGTCAGCGCGCGGCGGAGCCCGCCCGCCACTGGTTCCAGGTGAGGTTCCAGCCGCCCAGGCCGTTGTCCGGCGCGACCGTCCTGTCCCGCGAGTTGACGACCTCGACCACGTCCCCGACGAGGGTGCGGTCGAAGAACCAGCCGGCCGGGGTCGAGCCGCTGCCGCCCCGGACGTCACGCAGCCCGATGCAGCCGTGGCTGACGTTGGTGGAGCCGAACACCTCGTCGTCGGACCAGTAGTTGCCGTGCAGGAAGGTGCCGGACCTGGTCAGCCGGATGGCGTGCGGCACGTCCTTGATGTCGTACTCGCCGCCGAAGCCGACGGTGTCGCCGTTCATCCGCGTCACCTCGTGCATCTCGCTGACCACCATCTTCCCGTTGTACGTGCGGGTGGAATCGGAGCCCGCGGTGACCGGGAGGGTGGAGACCAGCTCCCCGTCGCGGCGCACCTCCATCGTGTGCGCGGCGACGTCCACCCGCGAGATCTGCTCCCGGCCCACCGTGAACCGCACGGTCTTGTCCTGGCTGCCGTACACCCCCGGCGCGCCCTCCACGTCGCGCAGCCCGATGTCCACCGTGACCTCGGTGCCCGGCTCCCAGTAGGCGGCCGGGCGGAAGTCCAGCCTGTTCCGGCCGAACCAGTGCCCCGCGACGGCCACCGGCGGATCGGCGGTCACCCGGATCGCCCGCTCCACCGCCGCGCGCCGGGTCACCGGGCGGCTGAACTCGAACGACACGATCATCCCGGTACCGACCGTGGAGCGGTTCTCCGGCTTGAAGTAGCCGATGAAGCGGTGCCCGGGGACCGCCGTGGTGAAGGTGGTGTGCCGGGCCGCGCGGTGGCCGTCGCCGTCCACCGCCACCGCGTCCACGGCGTACTTGGCGGCGAGCGCCAGCCGGGTCCCCTTCTTCGGCGCCCAGGAACGGCCGTCCCCGGCGACGGCGCCCGGCACCTCCTCCTCCCGCGCGTCCTCGATCCGCCGCACCCGGACGCTCTCCAGCCGCCCGTCCGGCACCCGCACCTCCAGCGGTCCGTCCGCGCGGACGTCCTCGGCCCGGTCGGCGGGGACGATCCGGATCGCCTCCCGCTGCGCCCCGGACTTCCCGCCCAGGAACGAGCCGGCGCCCGAACATGCCGTGAGCACGGCCAGCAGGACCAGTACGGCGAGCGTCCCCGGCCCGGCCGGTGCGGCGGTCCGGCGCGCCGCCGCCTTCTTCGCTACGTGATTCATGACCCGCCAACGACGGGGGCGGGCCGGGGGAAACGTGGGTGCGGGCCGTCCGGGCGGGGGCGGCTCAGCCCAGGATGCCCCGGTCGTAGCCGGCGGCGACGGCGGCGGCCCGGTCCTTGACGCCCAACTTGGCAAACATATGGGTGAGATGGGTCTTCACGGTGGCCTCGCTGATGAACAGCTCGGCGGCGATCTCCCGGTTGGAGGTGCCGCGAGCCACCAGCGTCAGCACCTCGCGCTCGCGGGCGGACAGGGTCTCGTTGCCGGGGGCGGCCGGGGCGCGGACCGCCGAGACGAGCCGGGAGGCCACGGCGGGCGACAGGACGGTACGGCCGTCGGCGGCGGCCCGGACGGCGGTGAACAGCTCCTCGCGGGGCGCGTCCTTGAGGAGGTAGCCGGTCGCGCCCGCCTCGATCGCGGGCAGGGTGTCGGAGTCGGTGTCGTACGTGGTGAGGACGAGGACCTTGGAGCGGGCGCCGCGCCGGGTCAGCTCGGTGATCGCGGCGACCCCGCCGCCGCCCGGCATCCGCAGGTCCATCAGCACCACGTCGGGGTCGAGCCGGGCGGTCATCTCGACGCCCTCGACCCCGTCGGCCGCCTCGCCGAGCACCCGGAACTCCGGTGCGGAGGCGAACATCCCGCGCAGTCCGTCCCGTACGACGGGGTGGTCGTCGACGACGATCAGGGTGATGACGCGCGCGGGTTCCCGGTCCATACGGCCAACCGTACGGGACGGGTGCCGGGGCCACCCGACGGCCTCTCAGACGTGCGGCACCATGGGGACGCGGGCGCAGACCGCCGTACCGAGACCGGGCCCGGTCTCCACCTCGACGGTGCCCGCGATGCGTTCGGCGCGCGAGCGCATGCCGCCGAGCCCGAAGCCGCCGGCGCCCCGGTACGGGGGCAGCGCGGCCGGGTCGAAGCCGCGGCCGTCGTCGCGCACGTCGAGGGTGATCTCGTCGCCCATGTAGGACAGGGTGACCCCGGCTCGCGAGGCCACCGCGTGCCGGCCGGCGTTGGCGAGGGCCTCCTCGGCGATCCGGAGCAGGGTGGCGCCGACCTCGTCGTGCAGCGGGGCGACGGTGCCGGTGACGGTGAAGTCGGCGCGGACCCCGGTCCGTTGGGACCAGGTGGTGACCGTCTTGCGGAGTGCGCCGGGCAGGTCGTCCTCCTCCAGGGCGGCGGGGAGCAGGTTGTGCACCGATCGGCGGGCCTCGCCGAGGCTGTGCCGGGCGAGCGCGGCGGCCCGCACCACGTGTTCGCGGGCGAGTACGGGGTCGGTGTCGGCGGTCGATGTGGCGGCCTGGAGCTGGGCGATGATGCCGGTCAGGCCCTGGGCGATGGTGTCGTGGATCTCGGCGGCCAGCCGGCGCCGTTCGTCGGCGACACCGGCCTCGCGGGCCTGGACGAGGAGCTGGGCGTGGAGCCCGGCGTTCTCCACGAGGGCCTGTTCCAGGCGGGCGTTGGCGGTCTCCAGGGCGGTGATGGTGGCGGTCCTGGCCCGTTCCTGGTCGGCCTCCCGATCGCCGATCTGGGCGAAGATCATGGTGAGGGTGACGTGGACGGCCAGCACGACGCCGAAGACGACCCAGTTCAGCGCGGTGGCGGGCGGCAGGGGGCTGCCGCTCTGAGCACCCGCCATGATGACGGCGACGGCGAGCAGTCCGGGCCGGACGCCGCGGCACGGGAGCACCCGCGCGGCGTCGAAGTAGCCGAGCACCGCGTAGATGGAGAAGAAGGGGTTGCACCAGGTGAGCCCGAAAGCCAGCAGGGTGCGGACGGTGAAGTAGCCGGCGCCGGTGCGCGGTGAGGCCCCGGCGGCCGCGCGGGACCACCACAGCTGGAGCGCCAGGGCCGCCGGCAGGAGCACGGCGGCGACGCGTTCGTCGGTCGGGGTCATCAGGAACGGCCGAGAGACCGCGGAGACGAGGGTGGCGAGGGCGAGCAGCCCGTACGGCCCGTACCGGAAGAACCGGCCCCACCACTGTTCGGCCGTCGTGACCTGTGCGCTCATGCGGTCCAGTCTCCCCCGCGCCCCCGCTCCCCCCTGCTACTGCCACCTGAAGCGGCGGACCGCGACCCAGCCGGCGGCGAGCGTCCAGGCGGCGACCGCGCCCAGGTGGGCCCAGTCCGGCCAGCCGCCCCGGGCGGCCTGGTCCAGGGCCTGCGACGCGGCGCCGAAGGGGGTGGCCTGGACGACGCGGCGGAGCGCCTCGGGCATGGCCTGGACCGGCACCCAGACGCCTGCGGTGAACATCATCGCGAAGTAGACGACCGAGCCGACGGTCGCGGATATCCGGGTCGTCCGGGAGACGGCGCAGATCAGCGAGCCGATGGCGAGGACGCAGGCGACCGCGAGCAGCAGTGCGAGCAGATAGCCGGTCGGCTGTCCCGGCAGGCGCACTCCGTAGGCGGTCCGGCCGACCGCGACGACCAGCAGCGCGGAGACGAGCGCGGCGGCGCCGTGCAGCACCATCTGCGCGCCCAGCAGGGCGGCGGGCGGTACCGGAGTGGTGGACATGCGGCGCAGGATGCCGCGTTCGCGGTAGCCGGTCAGGACCGGTGGCATCGCCTGGAGCCCGGCCATGATCAGGGCGAGCAGCACCGAGACCGGGACGTACAGATCGATGACCCGCCGTCCGCCGAGCCCGTCGTCGTGCTCCCGGAAGGAGGGGACGAAGCCCAGGATCACCAGGAGCACGGTCGGGAAGACGACGATCCAGAACAGGTTGCCGGGTTCGCGCAGGAAGAGCCGGTACTCCGCCTTGATGACGGCGAGGTACGCGCGGGACCCGGCGCCTGCGGTCCGGGGCCCGGCGGGGGTGGTGGGTGCTGTGGGTGTGGTGGGTGCTGTGGCCATCTCAGGATGCCCGTTCTGTGAGTCCGGGCCCGTCCTCGGGGCCGGTGAGGTCGAGGAAGGCGTCGTCGAGGGTGGCCTCGGAGACGCGGAGGCGGTGGGCGGTGACGCCGCGCCGGGCCAGCAGCGAGATGACGGCGTTGACGGTCTCGTCGGTGCCGTTGACGAGGACCCGGCCGTCCCGTGTCTCGCGGGAGACCGCGCCGGGCAGTGCGGCGAGTTCGGCCTCGGGCAGGGGTTCGGACGGCGTGAACGAGATGACCGTGGACCCGTCGGCTCCGGCGACGAGCCCGGCCGGGGTGTCGAGCGCGACGAGACGCCCCCGGTCGATGACGGCGATCCGGTCGCAGAGGCGCTGGGCCTCCTCCATGAAGTGGGTGACGAGCACGACGGTGACGCCGCCGTCGCGCACGTCCTCGATCAGCTGCCAGGTGTCGCGCCGGGCACGCGGGTCCAGGCCGGTGGTCAGCTCGTCCAGGATGACGACGCGGGGCCGGCCGACGAGGGCGAGCGCGATGGACAGCCGCTGCTTCTGGCCGCCGGAGAGCCGCTGGAAGCGGGTGTCCAGCTTGCCGTTCAGGCCGAGCCGTTCGGCGAGCGGGCGCCAGTCGGCGGGGTCCGGGTAGAAGGCGCTGTACAGGTCGAGGGCCTCGCGCACGGTGATCTTGGGCTGGAGTTCGCTCTCCTGGAGCTGGGCGCCCAGCAGCCCGGTCACCCGGTCGCGGTCGGCGACCGGGTCGAGTCCGGCGACCCGGACGGTTCCGGCGTCGGGGGCCCGCAGCCCCGCGACGCATTCCACGGTGGTGGTCTTGCCCGCGCCGTTGGGGCCGAGAATCCCGAAGATCTCCCCCTCCTCGACGGAGAAGCCGATCCCGTCGACCACGGGGCGGCCGGCGTACGCCTTGTGCACCCCGTTCGCTTCGATGATTGCCATGGCACGAGTGTCGGCGCGGCCGGCCGGCCGGGGTATCGGCCATCACGCTCGAACCGGCATCCACCGATCGGCTGATGCCGCCCTACGACCCCGCGCGCCGGGGTGGCGGCAAGCGGGAGGGGACCGGTGGCACAAAACCACAGGACCGATATCCGGACGGACCGTAGGCTCCTCCTGATGCGCCAGGAACATGTAGACCCCAAGGACCGTTCGGCCGTACGTTCCCTGCTGCGGCTGTGGCCGTATGTGCGGCCCGTACGCGGCCGGCTCTTCGGCGCCGCCCTGGTGGCGGTCGTCGCCTCCTGCCTGAGTCTGGTGATCCCGCTCGTCCTGAAGTGGATCGTCGACGGCCCGGTCGCCGGCCGCGACCCGGACGGGGTCTGGCTGGGCGCGCTGGTCCTGCTGCTCCTGGGCCTCGTCGAGGCGGTGCTGTTCGGGGTGCGGCGATGGCTGGTGGCGCGTCCGCTGGCCGGGGTCGAGGCGACGATGCGGGCGGACCTCTACCGTCATCTGCAACGGCTCCCGGTGGCCTTCCACGACCGCTGGCCGTCCGGGCAGCTGCTGTCGCGCGGGACCGCGGACCTGTCGCTGCTGCGCATGTTCCTGGCCTTTCCGCTGACCTTCCTGCTGGTCAACGCGACCACGATCCTGGTCGGGTTCGTGGTCCTGATGTTCCAGGAGTGGACGCTGGGACTGGTGCTGCTGGCCCCGGTCGTGCCGCTGGTCATCGTCTGCTCGGTCTTCGAGGCGAAGTACGCGAAGGTGGCGCGGCGGGCCCAGGACCAGGTCGGCGATCTGACCACGGTCGTCGAGGAGAGCGTGCTCGGCATCCGCATCATCAAGGGGTTCGGCCGGCACCGCAGCCAGGCGGACGCCTTCCGGGTCCTCGCCCGGGGGCTGCGCACCACGGAGCTGAACAAGGCGCGGCTGCTCGCCTGGATCTGGACCCTGATCACCACGCTGCCCGAACTCGCCATCGGGGCGGCGCTGGTGTTCGGCACGATCCAGGTCGCGGACGGCGGCCTGTCGGCGGGCACCCTGGTGGCGTTCCTCTCCACGGCGCTCGCGCTGCGCTGGCCCGTCGAGTCGATCGGCTTCCTGCTGGCGATGAGTCAGGAGGCGGCGACCGCGACGGAGCGGTTCTTCGAGGTGATGGACGTCGCCGAGGAGGCGGACGCCGCGCTCCCGGCCCGGTCCGGCGACCCGGACCGGGAGCCGGGCGGCATGGTCTTCGAGGGCGTCGAGTTCCGTTACCCGGACGCGGAGGAGGGCTCGCCGCCGGTGCTGGCCGGGATCGATCTGCGTATCCGGCCGGGCGAGACGATGGCCCTGGTCGGCGCGACGGGCTCCGGGAAGACCACGCTCACCGCGCTGGTGCCCCGGCTGTACGAGGCGACCGCCGGGCGGATCACGCTGGACGGCGAGGACATCACCGCGATGCCGCGCACCCGGCTGCGGGAGCTGGTGTCGGTGGCGTTCGAGGAGCCGACGCTGTTCTCCGCATCGGTCGGCGAGAACGTGCTGATGGGCGCGGCGGACGGCGGCGACGAGGAGTTGCGGCGCGCGCTCGGCGTCGCCCAGGCCGGGTTCGTCGACGCGTTGCCGCACGGGGTGGACACGGAGGTCGGCGAGCAGGGGCTGAGCCTGTCCGGCGGCCAGCGCCAGCGCCTCGCCCTGGCCAGGGCCGTGGTGGGCCGGCCGCGCTTCCTGGTGCTGGACGACCCGCTCTCGGCGCTCGACGTGCACACGGAGGCCCTGGTGGAGGCGGCGCTGCGCCAGGTGCTCGCGGAGACGACCGCGGTGGTGGTCGCGCACCGGCCGTCCACCGTGATGCTCGCGGACCGGGTGGCGCTGCTGTCGGAGGGCCGGATCGCGGCGGTCGGCACCCATCAGGAGCTGCTGCGGACCAGCGCGGAGTACGCGTGGCTGATGTCCGGCGCGGAGCATGCCGCCGAGGAGCGGGAGACCGGTACGCGGGAGACCGGCGGGGCGGGCTCCGGCCCCGGCTCCGGCCCCATTGAGAACGAGGACTTGGGCGCGAAGGCCCCTGCCGAGGAGGGCAGCACCCGATGACGAGCACCACGACCGGCCGCCCCGCCGAACCGGGCGACGAGAAGGACCCGGCACGGGAGGAAACGGCCCCGGAGAGCACGGCGCCGGAGGCGGAGGCGGACGACCGGACCGAGGCTCCCGGTGATCCCTTCGACCGGGACGACCTGCCGTCCCCGCGCGGCGCCACCCGGCAGCTGCTCGCCTCACTGCTGCGCCCGTCGCGCGGGCGGGTGGTGGTCGCCGCCCTGTACATCCTGTTGCAGCAGGCGGCGGTGCAGGCGGGCCCGCTGCTGGTGGCGTACGCCATCGACAGCGGGGTGCCGGCCTTCCGGGACCACGACTACGGGCCGCTGATCGCGGTGGCGCTGGGCTACGCGCTCTGCTCGGTCGGCGCGGGCGTCCTCCAGTACGCGTTCATCCAGGTGTCGGCGCGGATCAGCCAGGACGTCCTGCTCGATCTGCGCGGCCGGATCTTCCGGCACGCGCAGGCGCTGAGCGTGGACTTCCACGAGCGGTACACCTCGGGCCGGCTGATCTCGCGGTCCACCTCGGACCTGGAGGCGCTGCGGGAGCTGCTGGAGGAGGGGCTCCAGGAGCTGATCCACGTCTTCCTGTCGTTCCTCTCGATCGCCGTGGTGCTGCTCTGGCTGGACCTGGCGACGGGCGCGGCGGCCGTACTGTCCTTCCTTCCGCTGTATCTGCTGGTGCGGCAGTACCGCAGGCGCTCCTCGGTGATCTTCTCCGCGCGCTCGTCGGCGATCGCCTCGGTGATCGTGAAGTTCGCGGAGACCATGAACGGCATCCGGCCCGTCCAGGCGTTCCGCCGGGAGCCGGTCAACGACGCGGCGTTCGCGGAGCTGAACGCGCGTCACCGGGGGACCAACGGCGACGCGATGCTGGAGAACGCGCGGTACGTCGTCGGCTCGCGGCTGGTCGCCAACACGGCGGTGGCCGGGATCGTGCTCTGGGGCGCGTACCGGGTGGCCGCCGGGGACCTGGCGCTCGGGGTGCTGGCCGCGGTGGTGCTGTATCTGCGGCGGCTGTACGACCCGATCGACCGGCTCAGCATGTTCCTGAACTCCTTCGAGTCCGCCGCCGCGTCGATGGCGAAGATCGCCGGGCTGCTGGCCCAGACGCCGACGGTTCCGGAGGCCGTCGAACCGTGCGCGCTGCCGGCCCGTCCGGGCTCGCTGCCGGGCCGCGAGGTGGTGTTCGACGGGGTGAGCTTCGGCTACCGGACGGGCGGCGAGGTGCTGCCGCGCTTCGACCTGACGATCCCGGCGGGGCAGACGGTCGCGGTGGTCGGCTCCACGGGCGCCGGCAAGTCCACGCTCGCCAAGCTGCTGGCCCGGTTCTACGACCCGTCCGGGGGCCGGGTCCTGCTGGACGGCACCGATCTGCGGGACCTGGCCACGCCGGAGCTGCGGCGCGGCGTGGTGATGGTGACCCAGGAGGCGTTCCTGTTCTCCGGGACGGTCGCGGACAACATCGCGATCGGCCGGCCGGAGGCGAGCCGCGAGGAGATCGAGCGGGCCGCCGAGGCGATCGGCGCCCATGGCTTCATCACCGGACTGCCGGACGGCTACGACACCGATGTGCGCAAGCGGGGCGGCCGGATCTCGGCCGGGCAGCGCCAGCTGGTGGCCTTCGCCCGCGCGCTGCTCGCCGACCCGGCGGTGCTGATCCTCGACGAGGCGACCAGTTCGCTGGACATCCCCGGCGAGCGCGCGGTGCAGCAGGCCATGGACACCGTGCTGCGCGGCCGCACCGCCGTGGTGATCGCGCACCGGCTTTCGACCGTGGAGGTGGCGGACCGGGTGCTCGTGATGGAGCGGGGGCGGATCGTGGAGGACGGTGCGCCGGACGAACTCATCGCGGGCACGGGCCGGTTCGCCGGACTGCACCGCGCCTGGCGCGAGAGCCTGGCCTGACACCGCGACTCCCGCCCGTCCGTTCGGTCGTTTGATCATCGAACGGATGGGCGAGATTGCGCCACACCCGCCTCCCGTCTCGACAGGTGGGAACTTTCCGGTTGTTCACATTCCCTTCGCACCGCGTAGCGGGGCCCGTCACTCCGGGCGGCCCCAGGCCCCTGGGGGCACGGGGCCCGAGGGAGGCCTCGCGGCGCCCTCGGGTGAAGATCCCGGAAACGTCCGCTTAACGAACACACATGGTCCGGCAACGAACTAGTTCCGGCCAAGTTGTTGACGCGGTCCTGACAGAAGTGGCCGACTCCTGACACTCTTCACCCCGTTCCGCGCACTGCTTGCTTGACCGGCCGGCTCACCCAGCCGCCGGTACCCCCCTCGCAGAAGGAGTCCGCGTGAGATCCACGCACAGCCGTCGTGCCACCGCGACCGGCGCTCTCATAGCCGCCGCAGCCCTCCTCGTCGGCGTCCAGACCGGATCGGCCACGGCCGCCCCGGACAACGGAAACGGCAAGACCGCCACCGCCTCCGAGGCCAACCCCGGCGCCCTGCCCAAGCAGCTCTCGCCCTCCCAGCGCGCCGAGCTGATCCGCGAGGCCAACGCGAGCCGGGCCGCCACGGCCAAGGAGCTCGGCCTCGGCGCCAAGGAGAAGCTCGTCGTCCGCGATGTCGTCCAGGACCGCGACGGCACCACCCACACGCGTTACGAGCGCACCTTCGACGGCCTGCCCGTCCTCGGCGGCGACCTGGTCGTCCAGGAGTCCAAGGCCGGCGCCACCAAGAGCGTCGTCAAGGCGTCCAAGGCCACCGCCGCCCAGCTGAAGGCCGTCGACACGGTCGCGGACATCGCCCCGGCGACCGCCACCAAGCAGGCGCTCGGCGCGGCCAAGGCGGCCGGCTCGGACAAGGCCGAGGCCGACCGGGCCCCCCGCAAGGTCGTCTGGATGGCCTCGGGCACCCCGCAGCTCGCCTACGAGACCGTCGTCGGCGGCCTCCAGGAGGACGGCACCCCGAACGCGCTGCACGTCATCACCGACGCCTCCAGCGGAGCCAAGCTCTTCGAGTGGCAGGCGATCGAGAACGGCGTCGGCAACACCGAGTACAGCGGCCAGGTCACCCTGGGCACCTCCGGGTCCTCCGGCTCGTACAACCTGACCGACACCGCCCGCGGCAGCCACAAGACGTACAACCTGAACCACGGTACGTCCGGCAAGGGCACCCTCTTCTCCGGCTCCGACGACGTCTGGGGCAACGGCAGCCCCTCGAACGCCGAGACCGCCGCGGCCGACGCCCACTACGGCGCGGCCGAGACCTGGGACTACTACAAGGAAGTCCACGGCCGCAGCGGTATCCGGGGCGACGGCGTCGGCGCGTACTCCCGCGTCCACTACGGCAACAACTACGTCAACGCCTTCTGGGACGACAGCTGCTTCTGCATGACGTACGGCGACGGCAGCGGCAACTCCAACCCGCTGACCTCGCTGGACGTGGCCGCCCACGAGATGAGCCACGGCGTCACCTCCAACACCGCCGGCCTGATCTACAGCGGCGAGTCCGGCGGCCTCAACGAGGCGACCAGCGACATCTTCGCCACCGCCGTCGAGTTCTACGCCAACAACTCCACCGACAAGGGCGACTACCTCATCGGTGAGAAGATCGACATCAACGGCGACGGCACCCCGCTGCGCTACCAGGACAAGCCGAGCCGCGACGGGATGTCCAAGGACTCCTGGTACTCGGGCATCGGTAACATCGACGTGCACTACTCGTCGGGCCCGGCCAACCACTTCTTCTACCTGCTGTCCGAGGGCAGCGGCGCGAAGACCATCAACGGCGTCAACTACGACTCCCCGACCTCGGACGGCCTGCCGGTGACCGGCATCGGCCGCGCCAAGGCCGAGCAGATCTGGTTCAAGGCGCTCACCACGAAGTTCACCTCCACCACCAACTACGCCAGTGCCCGCACCGGCACGCTCGCGGTGGCCGGTGAGCTGTACGGCACGACCAGCGCCGAGTACAAGTCGGTGGCCGACGCCTGGGCCGCCATCAACGTCGGCTCCCGCCCCGGCGGCGACCCCGACCCCGGTGACGGCGACGGAGACGGCACCGTCTTCCAGAACAACACCCCGGTCACCATCCCGGACGCGGGCTCCGCGGTCACCAGCGCGATCACTGTCACCGGCCGCTCCGGCAAGGCGCCCAGCGCCCTCAAGGTCGGCGTGGACATCACCCACAGCTGGCGCGGTGACCTGGTCATCGACCTCATCGCCCCGGACGGCACCGCCTACCGGCTGAAGAACGCCTCGTACTACGACTCGGCGAGCGACGTGAAGACGACGTACACCGTCAACGCGTCCTCGGAGAACGCCAACGGCACCTGGAAGCTCCGCGTCCAGGACATCTACTACTACTACGGCGGCACCATCAACGGCTTCAAGCTGACCTTCTGAACGAAGGCGCCGCGCCGCACGGGTCACCGCATGACCCGCCGCTGACACGGAACCGCCCGGAGGGAGACCACTCCCCTCCGGGCGGTTCCGCCATGCCGGGCCCCGGCTCAGCGCAGCAGCACCCCGCCGCCCTCGTTCGCCGCCCCGGCGGGCTGGGCGACCAGCCCGAGTTCGGCGCCGCAGGACAGCAGCCGGTGCGCGGGCAGCACCCGCACCGTGTAGCCGTAGGGCCCCGTCCGGTCCAGGGCGAGCGGGCCCTCGTACAGCCAGTGGCCCTCCAGGTCCTGGCCGCCCGCCGGCTTCAGCGGGAAGACCTGCGCGCCGGTGATCGCGTCGGACGAGTCCACCCGCCCGGCCACCGCCTGCACCTCCACGTCCCCGGGCGCCAGCGCCCCCAGCGAGATCCGCACCCGCAGCCCCAGCGTGGAACCCAGCTCCGCCGTCGTACCCGAGCCGGTCGGCGTCACCGCCTCCACATGGTCCACCGCCACCCGGGGCCAGGCCGCCCGGACCTTCGCCTTCCAGCCCGCCAGCTCCCGCGAGCGCGCCGGGTCCATGGTGCGCCCGGCCGCCGCCGCGGGGGCGTACAGCCGCTCGACGTACTCCGCGACCATCCGGTCCGCGAGGACCCTGGGCCCCAGGGTGCCCATCGTGGCCCGGACCATCTCGATCCAGCGGGCGGGCAGCCCCTCGTCGCCCCGGTCGTAGAAGTGCGGCGCGATCCGGTCCTCGACCAGCTCGTACAGGGCGCCCGCCTCCAGGTCGTCGCGCCGGTCCTCGTCCAGCGCGGCGCCCTCGGCCGTCGGGATCGCCCAGCCGAAGTCCGGCTCGTACCACTCGTCCCACCAGCCGTCCAGCACCGACAGGTTGAGGCAGCCGTTGAGCGCGGCCTTCATCCCGCTGGTCCCGCACGCCTCCAGCGGACGCAGCGGATTGTTCAGCCAGACGTCGCAGCCCGGATACAGCTTCTGGGCCATCGCCATGCCGTAGTCGGGCAGGAAGACGATGCGGTGGCGGACCCGTGCGTCGTCGGCGAACCTGACCAGCTCCTGGACCAGCCGCTTCCCGCCGTCGTCGGCGGGGTGCGCCTTGCCCGCGACGACGATCTGGACCGGCCGCTGCGGGTGCAGCAGCAGCGTCCGCAGCCGTTCGCGGTCGCGCAGCATGAGCGTCAGCCGCTTGTACGAGGGAACGCGGCGGGCGAAGCCGATCGTCAGGACGTCCGGGTCGAGCACGCCGTCGATCCAGCCGAGTTCGGCCGGCTCGGCGCCCCGGTGGCGCCAGGAGGCGTGCAGTCGCCGGCGGACCTCGTCCACCAGCTGTCCGCGCAGGGTGCGGCGCAGCTCCCACAGCCGGCGGGCGGGGACGTCGGCGACGGAGTCCCAGCGGCCGGGCACGCCGCCGGACTCGGCGCGCAGCCGCAGCACCTCGGGGGCGACCCAGGTGGGGGCGTGGACGCCGTTGGTGACGGAGGTGATCGGCACCTCGGGGGCGTCGAAGCCCGGCCAGAGCCCGGCGAACATCTCCCGGCTGACCGCGCCGTGCAGGGTGGAGACCCCGTTGGCGCGCTGGGCGAGGCGCAGCCCCATCACGGCCATGTTGAAGACGCCGGGATCGCCGCCGGGGTAGGTCTCGGTGCCGAGTTCCAGGACGCGTTCGGCGGGGACGCCGGGCAGTTCGCCGTCCTCGCCGAAGTGGCGGGCGACCAGGGCGCGGTCGAACCGGTCGATGCCGGCCGGGACGGGGGTGTGGGTGGTGAAGACGGTGCCGGCGCGCACGGACTCCACCGCGGCGTCGAAGTCCAGGCCGGTGCCGGCCAGTTCGCGGACGCGTTCGAGGCCGAGGAAGCCTGCGTGGCCCTCGTTGGTGTGGAAGACCTCGGGGGCGGGGTGGCCGGTGAGCCGGGCGTACGCGCGCACGGCGCGGACGCCGCCGATGCCGAGGAGCATCTCCTGGAGCAGCCGGTGCTCGCTGCCGCCGCCGTAGAGCCGGTCGGTGACCTCGCGTTCGCCGGGGGCGTTCTCCTCGACGTCGGAGTCGAGCATGAGCAGTGGGACCCGGCCGACGTGGGCCTGCCAGATCTGGGCGTGCAGGGAGCGGCCGCCGGGCAGGGCCAGGACGATCTGGGCCGGGGTGCCGTCGGGCTCGCGGATCAGGGTGAGCGGCAGCTCGTTGGGGTCGAGGACGGGGTAGTGCTCCTGCTGCCAGCCGTCCCTGGACAGGCTCTGCCGGAAGTAGCCGTGGCGGTAGAGGAGGCCGACGCCGATCAGGGGCACGCCCAGGTCGCTGGCGGCCTTGAGGTGGTCGCCGGCGAGGATGCCGAGTCCGCCGGAGTACTGGGGCAGGGCGGCGGTGACCCCGAATTCGGGTGAGAAGTAGGCGACGGCGGCGGGGAGTCCGCCGTCGCGCTCGCGCCGCTCCTGGTACCAGCGGGGGCCTTCGAGGTAGTCCCGGAGGTCGGCGGACGCCTCGGCGAGCCGCTGCAGGAACGCTTCGTCATGGGCCAGCTCGGCGAGCCGCCCCGCCGAGACGGAGCCGAGCAGGCGGACGGGGTCGCACTCCGCCGGGGGGCCGGCCGCCGGATCGACGGCCCGGAACAGCTCGCGGGTCTCGGTGTGCCAGGACCAGCGCAGATTGCGCGCCAGGTCGCTGAGGGGTTGGAGGGAGTCCGGGAGGACGGGACGCACGGTGAATCGACGAATGGCCTTCACGTATTCCAGCTTTACAGGGGCGGCGGGAATCGGGGCGGCACGCGGGAACGACCGGACGGCTTTGGACTGCCATTCGAGTGAATGCGTACGGAAGTGGCCACGCCCACCCCCCGTGAGTCGTCCACCGAGCGACTAGAAAGAACACGACTCCACCCTCGTGCTCCTCCAGTCCCCAGGTGATTCCATTGATCGGTCGCATTCCCGTTCTCGACGTCCGTCCGCTCGTCGATTGCGGCAGAAGGCCCGCCAAGGCCGTCGCCGGTGAGACTTTCGAGGTCACCGCGACCGTCTTCCGGGAGGGCCACGACGCGGTGGCGGCCAATGTGGTGCTGCGCGGTCCGGGCGGGCGGCCGGGACCCTGGACGCCGATGCGCGAGCTGGCCGCGGGCACCGACCGCTGGGGCGCCGAGGTCACCCCGGACGCCGAGGGGCGGTGGACGTACACGGTCGAGGCGTGGAGCGACCCGGTCGCCACCTGGCGCCACACGGCGGGGATCAAGATCCCGGCGGGCATCGACACCGAGCTGACGCTGGCCGAGGGCGCCGAGCTGTACGAGCGGGCCGCCGAGGGCGTGCCGAAGCGGGACGGGCGGGAGGCGGTGCTGGCCGCGGTGGACGCGCTGCGCGACGCGTCCCGGCCGGCCGGGGAGCGGCTGGCGGCGGCCCTGGCGCCGGAGGCGCGCGGGGCGCTGGACCGCCATCCGCTGCGGGAGCTGGTCACGGCGTCGCGCCCGCATCCGCTGGTGGTGGAGCGCCGGCGGGCGCTGTACGGCTCCTGGTACGAGCTGTTCCCGCGCTCCGAGGGGGCGAGGTACGAGCCGGCGAAGCCGCGCCGGGGGCGCGCTGCCGAGCCGGCCGCGGCGGGGGCGCCCCGGCTGGTCGGCGGTACGTTCCGCACGGCGGCGGAGCGGCTGCCGGCGGTCGCCGCGATGGGCTTCGACGTGGTGTACCTGCCGCCGGTCCACCCCATCGGCACGACGCATCGCAAGGGCCCGAACAACTCGCTGACCCCCGGTCCGCAGGACGTGGGCGTGCCGTGGGCGATCGGTTCGGCCGCGGGCGGGCACGACGCGGTCCATCCGGACCTGGGCACGCTGGAGGACTTCGGCCACTTCGTGGAGACGGCCCGCAATCTGCGCATGGAGGTGGCCCTGGACTTCGCGCTCCAGTGCTCGCCGGACCATCCGTGGGTGCGGGAGCATCCGGAGTGGTTCCGGCACCGGGCCGACGGCTCGATCGCGTACGCGGAGAATCCGCCGAAGAAATACCAGGACATCTATCCGATCGCCTTCGACGAGGACTTCGCGGGGATCGTCGCGGAGAGCGTGCGTATTCTGCGTTTCTGGATGGACCGCGGGGTGCGGATCTTCCGGGTCGACAATCCGCACACCAAGCCGGTGGTCTTCTGGGAGAAGGTCATCGCGGAGATCAACGGGACCGATCCGGATGTCATTTTCCTGGCCGAGGCGTTCACCCGCCCGGCGATGATGCGTACACTCGCGGCGATCGGGTTCCAGCAGTCGTACACGTATTTCACCTGGCGCAACACGCGGCGCGAAATCACCGATTACGTGACCGAACTGGCCGGTGAGACCGCCGCGTTCATGCGGCCCAATTTCTTCGTGAACACCCCCGACATCCTTCCCGGATACCTCCAGGAGGGCGGCAGGCCGGCCTTCGAGGCACGGGCGGTGCTCGCGGCGACCCTCTCCCCCTCCTGGGGGGTGTACGCGGGGTTCGAGCTGTGCGAGAACACCCCGATCCATCACGGCAGTGAGGAGTACCTCGACTCGGAGAAGTACGAGATCCGGCCCAGGGACTGGGAAGCCGCAGAGCGCGAGGGCCGGTCGCTGGCCCCGCTCATCACCTCGCTCAACCGGATCAGGCGCCGCAACCCGGCCCTGCAGCAGCTGCGCGACGTGCACTTCCACACGTCGGACAACGACGCGGTCATCGCGTACAGCAAGCGTTCCGGTTCGAACATCCTTCTGGTGGTCGTCAACCTCGACCCGCACCACACCCAGGAGGCGACCGTCTCGTTGGACATGCCGCAACTCGGCCTCGACCGGCACGAGAGCGTGCCGGTGCGTGACGAGCTCACCGGCACTTCCTATCACTGGGGCAGGACGTTCTATGTGCGCCTCGAACCGGGTGTGACACCCGCGCACATCGCCGTTCTGCGACCGTCCCCGCAGACCGGAGGGTCACCCACACCATGATCGTCAATGAGCCCGTCCACGACACATTCGAGGACACCCCGGCCAAGGACCGCGATCCCGACTGGTTCAAACGTGCCGTGTTCTACGAGGTCCTCGTCCGGTCCTTCCAGGACTCCAACGGCGACGGCATCGGGGACCTGAAGGGCCTCACCGCCAAGCTGGACTATCTGCAGTGGCTGGGCGTCGACTGCCTCTGGCTGCCGCCGTTCTTCAAGTCGCCGCTGCGCGACGGCGGTTACGACGTGTCCGACTACACCGCCGTGCTGCCGGAGTTCGGCGACCTCGCCGACTTCGTGGAGTTCGTCGACGCCGCCCACCAGCGCGGCATGCGCGTGATCATCGACTTCGTCATGAATCACACCAGCGACCAGCACGACTGGTTCCAGCAGTCCCGGACCGATCCGGACGGGCCGTACGGCGACTACTACGTCTGGGCCGACGACGACAAGCAGTTCCCGGACGCCCGGATCATCTTCGTGGACACGGAGACGTCCAACTGGACCTTCGACCCGGTGCGCAAGCAGTACTACTGGCACCGGTTCTTCTCGCACCAGCCCGACCTCAACTACGAGAACCCGGCGGTACAGGAGGAAATCATCTCCGCGCTGCGGTTCTGGCTGGACCTGGGCATCGACGGCTTCCGGGTCGACGCCGTGCCCTACCTCTACCAGCGCGAGGGCACCAACTGCGAGAACCTGCCCGAGACCCACCACTTCCTCAAGCGGGTCCGCAAGGAGATCGACGCCAACTACCCGGACACGGTCCTGCTCGCCGAGGCCAACCAGTGGCCGGAGGACGTCGTGGACTACTTCGGGGACTACGGCAGCGGCGGCGACGAGTGCCACATGGCGTTCCACTTCCCGGTGATGCCGCGGATCTTCATGGCGGTGCGGCGCGAGAGCCGCTACCCGGTCTCGGAAATCCTGGCGAAGACCCCGGCGATCCCGGACAACTGCCAGTGGGGCATCTTCCTGCGCAACCACGACGAGCTGACCCTCGAAATGGTGACGGACGAAGAACGCGACTACATGTACGCGGAGTACGCCAAGGACCCGCGGATGCGCGCCAACATCGGCATCCGCCGCCGGCTCGCCCCGCTGCTGGACAACGACCGCAACCAGATCGAGCTGTTCACCGCGCTGCTGCTGTCGCTGCCGGGCTCCCCGATCCTCTACTACGGGGACGAGATCGGGATGGGCGACAACATCTGGCTGGGCGACCGGGACGCCGTACGCACCCCGATGCAGTGGACGCCCGACCGCAACGCGGGCTTCTCCTCCAGCGATCCGGGCCGGCTCTACCTGCCCACGATCATGGACCCGGTCTACGGCTACCAGGTCACCAACGTCGAGGCGTCGATGGCCTCGCCGTCCTCGCTGCTGCACTGGACGCGGCGGATGATCGAGATCCGCAAGCAGAACCCGGCGTTCGGCCTCGGCACCTACAGCGAACTGCCGTCGTCCAACCCGGCCGTCCTCGCCTTCACCCGTGAGCACGGGGACGACCTCGTGCTGTGCGTCCACAACTTCTCGCGGTTCGCACAGCCGACGGAGCTGGACCTCACGTCCTTCAACGGGCGTCATCCGGTGGAGCTGACCGGCGGGGTGCGCTTCCCCGCCATCGGTCAGTGGCCCTATCTGCTGACGCTCGCGGGACACGGCTTCTACTGGTTCCGGCTGCGCAAGGACGCGCCGCCGAACTGACGGGCCGGGCCACCGGCGGGGCGGTTCGCGCCGCCCCGCACGGGGCACCCACCGATGCCCCCCTGCCGAGTCCGTACGGATCATCCTGACCCGACACGTCCCGCACAGCCGGACAGCCCATGCCGCAATCCGGGACACTCTTCGCATCCTGTGGTGTGCCCCGGGGAAAGGACGCGATGCCATGTTGGAGGCACCAGACGCCTCGGCCCCGGACGCGGTCTCGCGCACGGACACCCAGGTCACCACGGCGGACGGCACGGCCCTGATCCCGTCCCTCGGGCCGCTGCTCCACGAATGGCTGCCCCGGCAGCGGTGGTTCGCCGGCAAGGGACGGCCCATCACCGCCTTCTCGCTGGTCGCGGCCACCGAGATGCTGCCGGTGGACGGTACCGGCTCCGCGCCGGGGCTCCTGCACCTGCTGGTCCGGGCCCATCAGCCCACCATGCCCGCCCAGCCGCCCGTCGACTGCTACCAACTGCTCCTCGGCGTACGCCCGGTGCTCCCCCCGCACCTGGCGCCCGCCGCCATCGGCCGGGTGCCGCACGGGCCGCTGGCCGGGCTCACCGTCTACGACGGACTGCACGACGCCCGCCTCGCCGCACTGCTGCTGGAACGATTTCGCACCCCCGGCCGGCTCGGCGCCGTGCGCTTCGACCGCGGTGCGGAACCGATCCCGCAGCGGCTGCCGCCCCGAGTGCTGGACACCGAGCAGTCCAACTCCTCGCTGGTGTACGGGGACGCGTACATCCTCAAGATCTTCCGCCGGGTCTTCCCCGGCACCAACCCGGACCTCGAACTGCCGCTCGTGCTGTCCCGCGAGGGCTGCGGACGCGTCCCGGCCCCGGTCGCCTGGTTCGAGGCTGCGACACCGGAGCGGCTGACGCTCGGGGTGCTCCAGCCGTTCCTGCGCGGCGCCGAGGACGGCTGGCAGCTCGCCCTGCGCGCCCTCGCCACCGGGCACGACTTCCTGCCCGAGGCGCGGGCGCTCGGCCGCGCCACCGCCGAGGTGCACACCGCGCTCGCCGGCGCGCTGCCCACCCCGGTGCTGCGCCGCTCCCAGACCGACGAGCTGGCCGCCGCCATGGTGGAGCGGCTGGAGGCGGCCGCCCACGCGGTGCCCGAACTCGTCCCGTACGTCCCCGGACTGCGCACCGCGTTCGACGCGGTCGCGGCCCTGGGCCACCGGGGGCGCAGCTGGGCCGCGCAGCGGGTGCACGGCGACCTCCACCTCGGCCAGACGCTGCGCGGCGCCGACGGCTTCTGGTCGCTGATCGACTTCGAGGGCGAGCCGGCCCGGCCGCTCCCGGAGCGCCGCAGCCCGCAGCCCCCGGTCCGCGACGTGGCCGGCATGCTCCGGTCCTTCGACTACGCGGCCCGCACCCACCGGCCCTGGAAGCCGGAGTGGGCCGCCCGCTGCCGGGACGCCTACTGCGACGGCTACGCCGAGGCGGCGGGCACCGACCCGCGCGCCGAGCCGGAGCTGCTGCGCGCCCACGAGACCGACAAGGCGGTGTACGAGGTGCTGTACGAGGCCCGGCACCGGCCCGACTGGCTGCCGGTCCCGATGGCCGCGATCCACCGCCTGGCCGCCGGCTCCCCCGGCTGAGACCGGCCGAGACCCGCCGATACCGGCCGGGACCGGCCGCGCTCCCCCGCAGCCCCCGATCCGCCCCGCTCCCCACCCCCCACCTCCGAGGAGTCAGTCCCCCGTGACCGCCCGCAAGCCGTCCCGCACCGCCAAGCCCGCGACGCCCGCCCGCACGGCCCCGGCCGACGCCGGGACGCCGCTCCCCGAGCCCCCGATCGCCGCCGTCCTCCCCACCCCGCCGGCCGCGGCGCCCGCCAAGAAGCGCACCACGCGCCCCCCGAAGAAGACCGCGGCCACCGGCACCCCCGCCGCCGCACCCACCCGGCGCGCCAGGAAGGCCGCGGCACCGCCCCGGCCCCGTACCGCCGCCGGCCCGAATCCGTGCCCGGCCTCGCCGCTGGACGGGGCCGACCGGGGCAGGCTGCTGGCCGGTGAGCATCACGACCCCCACGCCCTGCTGGGCGCGCACCCGGTGGACGGCGGGGTGCGGGTGCGGGTGCTGCGCCCGTTCGCCCGCGCCGTGACCGTGCTCGCCGAGGGGCTTCGGGTGCCGCTGGACAGCGAGGGGGACGGGTTGTTCTCCGGGCTGCTGGCGCTGTCCGGGGTGCCGGAGTACCGGCTGCTGGTGGCGTACGACGACAACGAGATCGAGGCGGAGGACCCGTACCGCTTCTGGCCGGCGCTCGGTGAGCTGGATCTGCATCTGATCGGCGAGGGCCGGCACGAGGAGCTGTGGACCGCGCTCGGGGCCCGGCCGATGGTCCACCAGGGCGTGGCCGGGACCAGGTTCACGGTGTGGGCGCCCAACGCGCGGGGCGTGCGGGTGTGCGGCGACTTCACCTACTGGGACGGCACCGGCTTCCCGATGCGCTCGCTGGGCTCGTCCGGGGTGTGGGAGCTGTTCCTGCCCGGGGTCGGCGAGGGCGCGCTGTACAAGTTCGACATCTGCCGGCCCGACGGTTCGCACACGACGCGTTCGGACCCGATGGCGAGGCACACCGAGGTGCCGCCCGCCACCGCGTCGGTCGTGACGGCCTCGCACCACGTCTGGCAGGACCGGGAGTGGATGGAGCGGCGCGGGGACGTCCCGGTGCACGAGGCGCCGTTCTCGGTGTACGAGGTGCATCTGGGCTCCTGGCGGCCGGGGCTCACCTACCGGCAACTGGCGGAGCAGCTGCCGGCGTACGTGAAGGAGCTGGGCTTCACGCATGTGGAGCTGATGCCCGTCTCCGAGCACCCCTTCGGCGGCTCCTGGGGCTACCAGGTCACCGGCTTCTACGCGCCGACCTCGCGGATGGGTTCGCCGGACGACTTCCGATTCCTGGTGGACGCGCTGCACCGGGCCGGCATCGGCGTGATCATGGACTGGGTGCCCGCGCACTTCCCGCGCGACGACTGGGCGCTCGCCGAGTTCGACGGCCGGCCGCTGTACGAGCACTCCGATCCGGGGCGGGCCGCGCACCCGGACTGGGGCACGCTGGAGTTCGACTACGGGCGGACCGAGGTGCGCAACTTCCTGGTCGCCAACGCCACGTACTGGTGCGAGGAGTTCCACATCGACGGGCTGCGGGTGGACGCGGTCGCCTCGATGCTCTACCTGGACTACTCGCGCGAGGACGGCCAGTGGTCGCCCAACGAGTTCGGCGGGCGGGAGAACCTGGACGCGGTCGCCTTCCTCCAGGAGATGAACGCCACGGTCTACCGGCGCAATCCGGGCGTGGTCACCATCGCCGAGGAGTCCACCGCCTGGGACGGCGTGACCCGGTCGACCGACCGCGGCGGGCTGGGCTTCGGCCTGAAGTGGAACATGGGCTGGATGCACGACTCGCTGGTGTACATCTCCAAGGAGCCGGTGCACCGCAAGTACCACCACAACGAGATGACGTTCTCGATGGTGTACGCGTACAGCGAGAACTACGTGCTGCCGATCTCGCACGACGAGGTGGTGCACGGCAAGCAGGCGCTGGTCTCCAAGATGCCTGGGGACTGGTGGCAGCGGCGCGCCACCCACCGCGCCTACCTGGGCTTCATGTGGGCCCATCCGGGCAAGCAACTGCTGTTCATGGGGCAGGAGTTCGCGCAGGGCGCGGAGTGGTCGGAGGGCCACGGCCCGGACTGGTGGCTGCTGGACCCGTCGTACGGGGCGGAGGCCGACCACCGCGGGGTGCGGGATCTGGTGGCCGACCTCAACAGCGTGTACCGGGCGACGCCCGCGCTCTGGCAGCGGGACACCCGTCCGGAGGGCTTCTCCTGGGTGGACGGGGGCGCGGCGGAGGACAACGTGTTCGCGTTCCTGCGCCACGACGCGAAGGGCGCGCCGCTGCTCGCGGTGTCCAACTTCTCGCCGGTCGTGCGGCACGGCTACCGGCTCGGGGTGCCGGAGGGCCCCCGGCTGTGGGCGGAGGCCCTGAACACGGACGCCGCCCGGTACGGGGGTGGCGATGTGCGCAACACGGAGCCGCTGCGGCCGGAGGCGGTGGCGTCGCACGGCCGGGCGTCGAGCGTGGTGCTGACGCTGCCGCCGCTGGCGACGGTGTGGTTCACCCCGGCGTGAGGCGGTGGGACGCGGAGGGCCGGTCGCCGTCGCGGGCCTCGGGCACGTGCGGTTCGGCCGGCCCCTCGTCGCTGAGCATCTTCTCGTCGAACGGGAGGGTGCCGGCGAGCACCAGGCCGGCCCGTTCGCGGTCGATCTCCCCGGTCCAGGTGCCGACGAGGACCGTGGCGACCGCGTTGCCGGCGAAGTTGGTCAGGGCGCGGGCCTCGCTCATGAAGCGGTCGATGCCGACGATGAGGCCGACGCCGTCCACCAGTTCGGGGCGGTGCGACTGGAGGCCGCCGGCGAGGGTGGCGAGGCCGGCGCCGGTGACCCCGGCCGCGCCCTTGGAGGCGATGACCATGAAGACGAGCAGCGAGATCTGCTCGCCGATGCTCAGCGGGTCGCCGGTGGCGTTGGCGATGAACAGCGAGGCCATCGTGAGATAGATCGCGGTGCCGTCCAGGTTGAAGGAGTAGCCGGTCGGCACGGTGATGCCGACGACGGGCTTGCTGACGCCCAGGTGCTCCATCTTGGCGATCAGCCGGGGCAGCGCCGACTCCGAGGAGGAGGTGGACAGGATCAGCAGGAACTCGCGGCCCAGGTACTTCAGCAGCGTGAGGATGTTCAGCCCGGCCACCAGGCGCAGGATCGCGCCGAGCACCAGGAAGACGAACAGGGCGCAGGTGACGTAGAAGCCGATCATGATGACCGCGAGTGATTTCAGCGCGTCCACCCCGGTCTCGCCGACCACCGCCGCCATCGCGCCGAACGCGCCGACCGGGGCCACCCACATGATCATGGCGAGGATGCGGAAGACCAGGCGCTGGATGTGCCCGATGCCGCGCAGCACCGGTTCGCCGTGGGCGCCCATGGCCTGGAGCGCGAAGCCGGCGAGCAGGGCGACGAGCAGCGTCTGGAGCACCTCGCCCGCGGTGAAGGCGGAGACCAGGGTGGTCGGGATGATGCCCAGCAGGAAGTCCGTGGTGGACTCGCCGGCCCCGGACGCCTGCTTCTCACCGGCGGCGCGGACGGCCTCGGTGATGTGGAGGCCGGAGCCGGGCTCCAGGAGGTTGCCGACGACCAGGCCGATGGCCAGGGCGACCGTGGACATCACCAGGAAGTAGCCGAGGGCGAGCCCGCCGACCGCGCCGACCTTGGCGGCCTTGCGGACCGAGCCGACGCCCAGCACGATCGTGCAGAAGATGATGGGCGAGATCATCATCTTGATCAGGTTCACGAAGCCGGTGCCGATGGGCTTGAGCTCGACGGCGGCGTCCGGGGCCACGAAGCCGACGAGGATGCCCAGCCCCACCGCCACGATCACGGCGAGATACAGGTACTTCGTCCGGTCGGGCTTCGTACGGTCCGGCGTCGTGCGTTCCGGCTCGGCGGCGGTCGCTGCCACGGGGTCTCCTCGGGTCGTCGTCGTCCCGCCCCCGCGCCGGGGGCCCCGGCGACTATCCCGCCCGCTGTGACACCGGTCACCGTTGCGTGCATTTCGTTCACAGGCCGGGCGGGCCCGCGTTTTCGGACAGGCACACTGGTCGGCATGCGTTTTCCCCGTACCCGTCCGCGCAGCCTCGCCGGGCAGCTGTTCGCCATGCAGGTGGTGCTGGTGGCGGCCGTGGTGGCCGGATGCGCGTTCTTCGCGTACGAGTCCGGGCGGGGGCAGGCCGAGGAGACGGCGGCGCGGCAGGCGCGGGCGGTGGCCCTGGCGGTGGCGGGATCGCCGTCCGTCCGGGAGGCGATCCGCACCGAGGACCCGTCCGCCGCGCTCCAGCCGTACGCGGAGCGGGTCCGCAAGGAGACCGGGATCGCGTTCGTCACGATCATGAGCCCGGACCGGGTCCGCTGGACGCATCCGGTCACCGACCGCATCGGCGAGACGTTCCTCGGGCACACCGCGCGGGCGCTGCGCGGCGAGACCTTCTCGGAGACGTACACCGGCACGCTCGGGCCCTCCATCCGCGTGGTCACCCCGGTCCGGGACGGCGGCCAAATCACCGGACTGGTCAGCGCGGGGATCACCGTGGACCGGGTCTCCTCGCAGGTGCGGGCGCAGCTCGGCGCGCTGGGGCTGGCGGCCGGCGCGGCGCTGGTCATCGGCGGCCTCGGCACGTACGTGATCAACGCCCGGCTGCGCCGCCACACCCACGGGATGAACGCCACCGAGCTGAGCCGGCTGCACGACTACCACGAGGCGACCCTGCACGCGGTGCGCGAGGGGCTGCTGATGCTGGACGGGCAGCGCCGGATCGCCCTGGTCAACGACGCGGGCCGGGAGCTCCTGGGCCTGGGCCCGGACGCGGTCGGCCGCCGGGTCGCCGATCTGGCTCTGCCGGCCCCGCTGACCGGGGCGCTGCTCGCCTCCGAGAAGCGGGTGGACGAGGTGCATCTGACGGCGGACCGGGTCATCGTCGTCAACACCCGTCCGGTCGTCGGCGGCGAGCGGCGCGGGACCGTGGTGACCCTGCGCGACCACACCGAACTCCAAGCGCTGTCCGGGGAGCTGGACTCGGAGCGCGGCTTCACCCGGGCGCTGCGCTCCCAGGCGCACGAGGCGGCGAACCGGCTGCACACCGTGGTCTCGCTGATCGAGCTGGGGCGCGCGCGGGAGGCGGTGGGCTTCGCGACGGCGGAGCTGGAGCTGGCCCAGGCGCTCACCGACCGGGTGGTGGGAGCGGTCGCCGAACCGGTGCTGGCGGCCCTGCTGCTCGGCAAGGCCGCCCAGGCGAACGAGCGGGGCGTGGAGCTGGTGCTCGCCGACGACAGCCTGATCGACGACGGCGCGCTGCCGCCGACGCTGCCCGCCCGCGATGTGGTGACCATCCTCGGCAATCTGATCGACAACGCGGTGGACGCGGTGACCGGGGCGCCGGAGGCGGCCGTGCCGGGGCAGCGGGGCCGGGTCACGGTGACCGCGCTCGCCAACGACGGCGAACTGCTGCTGCGGGTCGCGGACAACGGCGCCGGGGTCGATCCGGCGGTCGCCGCCGAGGTGTTCCGCAGCGGCTGGTCGACGCACGGCGCCGGGCGCGGGCTCGGCCTGGCCCTGGTGCGCCAGGCCGCCCACCGGGGCGGCGGCACGGTGGCCCTGGAGCAGGGGCCGGACGGGGGCGCGGAGTTCACCGTGCGGCTGCCGCTGGGCGCGGGGGTCCGGGCGTGATCCGGGTGCTGGTCGTCGAGGACGACCCGGTCGCGGCGGACGCGCACCGGCTGTACGTGGGCCGGGTGCCCGGCTTCGCCGTGGCCGCCGTGGCGCGGTCGCGCGCCGAGGCGGTCCGGGTGCTGGAGCGCGTCCCGGTCGATCTGCTGCTCCTGGACCTCTATCTGCCGGACGGGCACGGGCTGGCCCTGCTGCGCGCGCTGCGGGCGGCCGGGCACACGGCGGACGTGATCGCGGTGACCTCGGCCCGCGACCTGGCGGTGGTCCGCGAGGGGGTCTCGCTGGGGGTCGTCCAGTACGTGCTGAAGCCGTTCACCTTCGCGACCCTGCGGGACCGGCTCGTGCGGTACGCGGAGTTCCGGGCGGCGGCCGGCGAGGCGAGCGGGCAGGACGAGGTGGACCGGGCGCTGGCCGCGCTGCGGGCCCCGGAGCCGGCCCGGCTGCCCAAGGGGCTGAGCGGCCCGACGCTGGAGTCGGTGACCGGTGCGCTGCGGGCGGCCCCGGAAGGGCTGACGGCCGCGGCGGCCGGGCTGGAGCTGGGCATCTCGCGGATCACCGCACGCCGCTATCTGGAATACCTGGTGACGGTGGGGCGGGCGGGACGCAGCCCGCAGTACGGGCAGGTGGGACGGCCCGAGCTGCACTACCGCTGGCAGCCCGAGAAGCACTGAACCGGAGGGCGGCGGCGGGCGCGGGCGAGGCGTTCGGTCCCGCCGTGCGGCTTTTGCACCTAGGACCTTCCTATGAGCCGTATTCTCGGGCGAACACACCGTAGTCAGACAGGCCCCGACCTCCTTACGGTGGGCGCGTGCACCCCACCCCTCCTTTCAACGCCCCCGCCGCCCGAAGACTCCGCGAGGCCCTGGGAATGGCTCCCGGCCATGTCGCCTACGGCCTCGGCGCCCAGTACGGCCTGCGGATCACCCCGGAGACCGTGGCCGAATGGGAACGCGGCCTGGCCGTTCCCTCGGAGTACGAACTGACCGCGCTGGCCGGGGTGCTGTGGTGTGCGCCGGGCGAGCTGCTGACCGCCGCGCGCAGCCTGCGCGAGCACCGGGTCGCGCGGGGGCTGGCCCCGGACGAGCTGGCGGCGCGGGTCGGGATGGCCGCCGGCGCGTATCTGCGGATGGAGGAGTCGGGGCGGTGGCGGGGCAACGAGCGCCAGTCCGCGGCGCTGGGCGAGGCGCTGGGCCTGACGCCCGCCGACTTCGTGACCGCGACCGGGCGTGACGAGGAGCTGGCGGGCCTGCTGCGCAGCGCGGTGACGACGCGCTGGCAGGCGTACACCCGGCCGGTGGCCAAGCTGGTGCCGCTGGAGCGGCGCCATGTCCAGGACACCCTGGAGCGGCTGCACACGGACTACCAGGCGCTGATGGTGACCACGCTCAGCTGGAGCAGCACCGGCACGGACCGGCCCGGTGGCTCCGGCGACGGGGGCCGGGCCTTCCTGGACCGGATCGTGCCCCGGTTCTGGGAGGCGGCGGCACCCGCGTCGCCCCGGCCCCGGCAGGCGTGACGACGGCGGGGGCGCCGCCCGGCGGGCCGGTCAGAAGACCGACTCGGCCTCGTGCATCCGGTCCAGCGGGACCGTCTTGAGCTGGGTGACCGCCTCGGCGAGCGGGACCATCTCGATGTTGTTGCCGCGCAGCGCGGTCATCCGGCCGAAGTCGCCGCGGTGCGCCGCCTCCACCGCGTGCCAGCCGAAGCGGGTGGCGAGGACGCGGTCGTACGCGGTCGGGGTGCCGCCGCGCTGGACGTGCCCCAGGATGACCGGCCGGGCCTCCTTGCCGAGCCGCTTCTCCAGCTCGACGGCCAGGCGGTTGCCGATGCCCTGGAAGCGCTCGTGCCCGTACTGGTCGATCTCGCCCTTGGCGTACGGCATGGAGCCCTCGGCCGGGTGCGCGCCCTCGGCGACGCAGATGACCGCGAACTTCTTGCCGCGCGCGAAGCGCTCCTCGACCATCTTGACCAGGTCGTCCACCTCGAACCTGCGCTCGGGCAGGCAGATGCCGTGGGCGCCGCCGGCCATACCGGACTCCAGCGCGATCCAGCCCGCGTGGCGGCCCATGACCTCGACGACCATCACGCGCTGGTGGGACTCGGCGGTGGTCTTCAGACGGTCTATGGCCTCCGTCGCGACGCCCACGGCGGTGTCGAATCCGAAGGTGCGGTCGGTGGAGGAGATGTCGTTGTCGATGGTCTTGGGCACCCCGACGACGGGCATCCCGGCGTCCGACAGCATCCGGGCGGCGGTGAGCGTGCCCTCGCCGCCGATCGGGATCAGCGCGTCCATCCCGTAGCGCCGGCTCAGCTCGGCGCAGTTCTCGGCGGCCTCGCGCAGCCGGGCGCGCTCCAGGCGGGCCGAGCCGAGGATCGTGCCGCCGCGGGCGAGGATGCCGCTGACCGCGTTCAGGTCGAGGGGCCGGAAGTGGCCGTCGAGGAGGCCCTTGAAGCCGTCCTCGAAGCCGATGACCTCGTCTCCGTGGCCGACGACGGCCCGGTGGACGACCGAACGGATCACTGCGTTCAGGCCGGGGCAGTCGCCGCCTGCGGTGAGAACTCCGATGCGCATCCTGCTGTATCTCCTGCTCGCTGGGCCCGTCCGTTGGCATCCGGAACGGGGGCTTCTTCCTCTTCCCCCGTACCGTGAGTCACGACGAGTGTCCCACGCCGGGCGCACGGCTCGCGCTCCCGGCCGTCCGGGGGCCGCCTGCCGGGGCCCTCGCGGGGCAGTAGTCCGGCGGGCGGCGCCGCCCGCCCCACGGGTATCGTCAAACGGGCGATTACCACTCGAACCGGGCACCATACCGGACCAGAGACGACGGGAGAGCACGCGTGACGCGCAGCGTGTACGTGACCGGGATCGACCGGGGGGACGGCCGCCAGGTCGTGGACCTGGGCGTCATGGAGCTGCTGACCCGCCAGGTGGACCGGGTCGGGGTGTTCCGCCCGCTGGTCCACGACGATCCCGACCGGCTGTTCGAGCTGCTGCGGGCCCGCTACCGGCTGTCCCAGAACCCGTCCACGGTGTACGGGATGGACTACCACGAGGCGTCCGCGATCCAGGCCGAGCAGGGCACCGACGAGCTGGTGTCCCGGCTCGTCGAGCGCTTCCACCGGGTGGCCGTCGACTACGAGGTGGTGCTCGTCCTGGGCACCGATTTCGCCGCCACCCAGCTCCCCGACGAGCTGGCGCTCAACGCCCGGCTGGCCAACGAGTTCGGCGCCTCGGTGATCGCGGTCGTCGGCGGCCAGGACCAGAACGCCGAATCGGTGCGCGCCGAGACCCGCAACGCCTACCGTGCGTACTCGGGCCTGGGCTGCGACGTGCTGGCGATGATCGTGAACCGGGTGGCCCCCGCCGACCGCGACGTCGTCGCGGAACGGCTGTCCGCCACACTGCCGGTGCCCTGCTCGGTCCTGCCCGACGAACCGGCCCTCGCGGCGCCCACGGTCGCCCAGATCACCGCGGCCCTGAACGGCACGGTGCTGCTGGGCGACGACTCCGGGCTGGCCAGGGACGCGCTGGACTTCGTCTTCGGCGGGGCGATGCTGCCGAACCTGCTGAAGGCGCTGACCCCGGGGTGCATGGTGGTCACGCCGGGCGACCGCGCGGACCTGGTGGTCGGCTCGCTGGCCGCGCACAGCGCCGGGACGCCGCCGATCGCCGGGGTGCTGCTGACCCTGGACGAGCGGCCCGGCGAGGAGATACTCACGCTGGCCGCGCGGCTCGCACCGGGCACCCCGGTCGTGTCGGTGGCCGGCGGCTCCTTCCCCACCGCCGGGGAACTCTTCGCGCTGGAGGGCAAGCTGAACGCGGCCACCCCGCGCAAGGCGGAGACCGCCCTCGGGCTCTTCGAGCGCCATGTGGACACCGCGGCCCTCCTCGACCGGATATCCGTCGCCCGCAGCGGCCGGGTCACCCCGATGATGTTCGAGCACGAGCTGCTGGAGCAGGCGCGCGCGGACCGGCGCCGGGTGGTGCTGCCGGAGGGCACCGAGGAGCGGGTGCTGCGCGCGGCGGACGTCCTGATGCGGCGCGACGTCTGCGACCTCACACTGCTGGGCGACCCCGACGTCATCCGCAAGAAGGCCGCGGACCTGGGCATCGACCTGGCCGAGACCCAGCTCATCGACCCGCAGACCTCGGAGCTGCGCCAGTCGTTCGCCGAGCGGTACGCGGCCCTGCGGGCGCATCGCGGGGTGACGGTGGAGCTGGCGTACGACGTCGTCTCGGACGTCAACTACTTCGGCACCCTGATGGTCGAGGAGGGCCTGGCCGACGGCATGGTCTCCGGCGCGGTGCACTCCACGGCGGCGACGATCCGGCCCGCCTTCGAGATCATCAAGACGAAGCCGGACGCCTCGATCGTCTCGTCGGTCTTCTTCATGTGCCTCGCCGACCGGGTCCTTGTGTACGGCGACTGCGCGGTCAACCCGGACCCGGACGCGGAGCAGCTCGCGGACATCGCGGTCCAGTCGGCCGCCACCGCCGCCCGCTTCGGCGTGGACCCCCGGATCGCGATGCTCTCGTACTCGACGGGCACCTCCGGCACCGGCGCGGACGTGGACAAGGTGCGCGCGGCGACGGACCGGGTGCGCGGGAGCCGGCCGGACCTCCTGATCGAGGGCCCCATCCAGTACGACGCGGCGGTCGAGCCGAGCGTCGCGGCGACCAAGCTGCCGGATTCCGAGGTGGCGGGGCAGGCGACGGTCCTGATCTTCCCGGACCTGAACACCGGCAACAACACGTACAAGGCGGTGCAGCGGTCGGCGGGTGCGGTGGCGGTGGGCCCGGTCCTCCAGGGGCTGCGCAAGCCGGTCAACGACCTGTCGCGCGGCGCGCTCGTGCAGGACATCGTCACCACCGTGGCCATCACGGCGATCCAGGCCCAGGGCGAGGAGTGACCCGTATGACCACCCCGAACACCACCGAAGGCACGGCGGCCGGGAAGCCGGGCCGGGTGCTCGTGCTCAACTCGGGCTCGTCCTCGGTGAAGTACCAGCTGCTCGACATGAGCGACCGCTCCCGCCTCGCGGCCGGGCTGGTGGAGCGGATCGGCGAGGAGACCTCCCGGCTCGTGCACACCCCGCTGACCGGTGACGGGGGCGGCCCGCGGGAGCGCGAGGGCCGGATCGCCGACCACGACGAGGCGCTGAAGGCGGCGGCCGCGGAGCTGGCGGCGGACGGGCTCGGCCTGGACTCGCCGGAGCTGGCCGCGATCGGGCACCGGGTGGTGCACGGCGGGCTCCGGTTCACCGAGCCGACCGTGATCACCGACGACGTGCTCAAGGAGATCGAGCGGCTGGTCCCGGTGGCGCCGCTGCACAACCCGGCGAACATCACGGGCATCCGCACCGCCATGGCGCTGCGGCCGGACCTGCCGCAGGTGGCGGTGTTCGACACGGCGTTCCACACGACGATGCCGGAGCACGCGGCGCGGTACGCGATCGACGTGGAGACGGCCGACGCGCACCGCATCCGCCGCTACGGCTTCCACGGCACCTCGCACGCGTACGTCTCGCGCAAGGCGGCGGCGCTGCTGGGCAAGGAGCCGCAGGACGTCAACGTCATCGTGCTGCACCTGGGCAACGGGGCGTCGGCCTCGGCGGTCGCGGGCGGCCGGTGCGTGGAGACGTCGATGGGGCTGACCCCCTTGGAGGGGCTGGTCATGGGTACCCGTTCCGGGGACATCGATCCGGCCGTCACCTTCCATCTGAAGCGGGTGGCGGGGATGTCGGCGGACGAGATCGACGTCCTGCTCAACAAGAGGAGCGGCCTGGTGGGGCTGTGCGGCGACAACGACATGCGGGAGATCCGCCGCCGGATCGACGAGGGCGACGAGCGGGCCGCGCTCGCCTTCGACATCTACGTCCACCGGCTGAAGAAGTACATCGGCGCCTATACGGCGGTCCTCGGCCGGGTGGACGCCGTCGTCTTCACCGCGGGGGTCGGGGAGAACTCCGCCCCGGTGCGGGAGGCCGCGATCGCGGGTCTGGAGGAACTGGGCCTGGCGGTGGACGCGGATCTGAACGCCGTACGGTCCGCGGTGCCGCGGCTGATCTCACCGGATTACGCACGCGTCGCGGTCGCCGTGGTGCCGACGGACGAGGAACTGGAGATCGCCACGCAGACCTTCGCACTGGTCGACAACTGAGCGGACCCCCGCCCCTTTGTATCTTCCGCCAGCCGGAATATTCCGCAGCGAAACAAACCGATAGGATTCGCCCCATGCGCCGTTCGAAAATCGTCTGCACCCTCGGCCCCGCCGTCGACTCCCATGAGCAGCTCGTCGCTCTGATCGAGGCCGGCATGAGCGTGGCCCGTTTCAACTTCAGTCACGGCTCCCACGCGGAACACCAGGGTCGTTACGACCGGCTCCGCAAGGCCGCCGCCGAGACCGGGCGGGCGGTCGGCGTGCTCGCCGACCTCCAGGGCCCGAAGATCCGCCTCGCGAAGTTCGCCGAGGGCCCGGTCGAACTGGTCCGCGGGGACGAGTTCGTCATCACCTCCGAGGACGTCCCCGGCGACAAGTCGATCTGCGGCACGACCTACAAGGGTCTGCCCGGCGACGTCGCCAAGGGCGACCCGATCCTGATCAACGACGGCAACGTCGAGCTGAAGGTCGTATCCGTGGAGGGCCCCCGGGTCCACACCATCGTCATCGAGGGCGGGGTGATCTCCGACCACAAGGGCATCAACCTGCCGGGCGCCGCGGTCAACGTGCCGGCCCTGTCCGAGAAGGACGTCGACGACCTGCGCTTCGCGCTGCGGATGGGCTGCGACCTGGTCGCGCTCTCCTTCGTCCGGGACGCGAACGACGTCAAGGACGTCCACAAGGTGATGGACGAGGAGGGCCGCCGGGTCCCCGTCATCGCCAAGGTGGAGAAGCCGCAGGCCGTCGAGAACATGGAGGGCGTCGTCATGGCGTTCGACGGTGTGATGGTCGCCCGCGGCGACCTCGCCGTCGAATACCCGCTGGAGCGCGTCCCGATGGTGCAGAAGCGCCTGGTGGAGCTGTGCCGGCGCAACGCCAAGCCGGTGGTCGTGGCGACCCAGATGATGGAGTCGATGATCACCAACTCCCGCCCGACCCGCGCCGAGGCGTCCGACGTCGCCAACGCGATCCTGGACGGCGCGGACGCGGTCATGCTCTCCGCGGAGTCCTCGGTCGGCGCGTACCCGATCGAGACCGTCAAGACCATGTCGAAGATCGTGGTCGCCGCCGAGCAGGAGCTGCTCTCCAAGGGCCTCCAGCCGCTGGTGCCGGGCAAGAAGCCCCGCACCCAGGGCGGTTCGGTGGCCCGCGCGGCCTGCGAGATCGCGGACTTCCTCAGCGGCGAGGCGCTGGTCGCCTTCACCAAGTCCGGTGACACGGCCCGCCGCCTGTCCCGCTATCGCGCCGCCCAGCCGATCCTGGCCTTCACCACGGACGAGTCCACCCGCAACCAGCTGGCCCTGAGCTGGGGCGTCGAGGCGCACGTCGTCCCGCACGTGGACAACACGGACGCGATGGTGGACCTGGTCGACTCGGAGCTGCTGAAGCTGAACCGCTACAACGCCGGTGACACGGTGGTCATCACGGCCGGCTCGCCCCCCGGCGTCCCCGGCACCACGAACATGGTCCGCGTCCACCACGTGGGCGGCCAGGACCAGGGCTGACCCCGAGCGGCGCGACGGCCCGGCACCCCTGCGGGGGTGCCGGGCCGTCGTCGTACCACGCCGAGTGCGTCAGGCGCCGTCCTCGGTGAAGTAGTTGTGCAGGCCGGGGATCGTCAGGGTGCCGCCGAACTGGCCGGCCTGGGTGACCTTCACCTTGGTGAAGAAGGCGAAGGGGACGTTCAGCGGGGGCGGGGACTGCGGGCTGAAGGTGATCGGGATGAGGCCGAAGAGGTTGCCCTTCAGCTCCTCCGTGTACATCGTCACCGTGCCGTTCCTGATGGTGGAGGTGGAGCCCTTCCGCGCCTGCACATGGCCGGTGACGCCCGGCATCGGGCCGACCGTCAGCTGGTGCAGGTCCTTGATGTCGATCGAGGACGCGGTGAACTTCAGCACCTTCTTGACGGTGCCGTCGCCCGTCCGCACCTCCACGATGCCCTTGTAGTCGAGCCCGTTCAGGGTGAGCAGCGAGCTCTCCAGAATCCACGGGTCGCTGGGCAGGTTCGGGATGCCCGGTTCCAGCTTCGCGTTGGCCAGGGCCTCCGGGTCCGCGGTCGGGCACGGGAACGGCTGCTTGGCGCCGTCCGGGATGTCCTCGTCCTTCTTGGCGTCGGTGCCCTTGACGTCCTCGTCGAGTTCCTCGACCGTGCGGCCCGCCCGGCCGGCCGCCTCTCGGATGGCCTCGGTGGTCGTGCCGGTGGTCTTCCCGGCCGTGTCGTCGGCCTTCTCGGCGGGCTCGTCCTTCGGGTCCGGGGCGGTGTCCGGGGTGCTCTCCGGGGCGGTGTCCGGGGTGGCGGACGCCGTCGGCTTCGGGCTCGCGGTGGTGGGCGTGGGGGACGGGCTCGCCGTCTCCGCGTCCTTGCCGGGGTCCTTGTCCGGGCCGTCGAAGAGGTCCTTGAGCGCGTCGCCCAGGCCCAGCGGGTCGAGCGGGTTGACCGACTTGGTGGGCGAGGGCGTGGCGGCCGGGGTCTCGGCCGCGGTGTCGGCCGGGGTGTCGGCCGGGGCGACCTCGGTGGTCTTCTTCGCGGTGTCGGCCGGCGCGCCCGTGGCGGTCGGCTTCGGGGTCGCCGCGCCGCTCGTCGTCGGGGCCGGCGTGCTGGTCGCGCTCGCGGAGGCGGACGGCGTCTTCGACGCGGAGGGCGTCGGTTCCACCGACTCGCTCGGCTCGTCGGAGCGGGTCACACAGGGGCCGGGCGCGAAGGGGATGTCCGTCGCGTCGTCGGCCATCGCCAGGCGGGGGGTGAGCCCCATCCCCACGAACACCGCCGTCGGCATCGCGGCGAGCGCGAACGCCTTCTTGCCGGACGGCATGTGGAGCTTCGTCAGCAGCGACTTCCTGGGCGCGGCGTGGCGGGGTCCCCGGCGTTCCTCCCGGAGCCCGGACTCGTCCGCGCGGTTCATGTCATCACCCCGCACGATGCCCCCCGCCGTCGGTCTCGGCCACCGCGTCGTACGGGGCCTGCTGTTGTTCGGGGAGGCCGGCGCCGTGCAGCGCGCCCTCGGGGAGCGGGGCCGCCGGCTGCTCGTCCTTCGCGAACGAGACGGTCTCCGGGGCCGCTTCGGGCGCCTCCGCGGTCGGCTCCTCGCCCGGCATCCACGACACGGAGAGCGCGCCGCCGAGCAGGGCGAAGACGAAGCCGATCAGGAAGCCGCCGATGTTGGCGACCGGTATCGACACGAGGGCCAGCAGAATGGCCGCGACACCGGAGAACACGCGGACGATGCTGTGGAACCACATCGTCAGGCCCAGCGTGACGAGCAGGACACCGATGATCAGCGAACCGGCGCCGGCGGTGGTGGACATCGCCAGCGTCACGTTGCCGAGGTGCATGTTCGCGTACGGGAAGTACATGATGGGCAAGCCGCCCAGCATGGTGAACAGTCCGGCCCAGAACGGCCGGTTACCCCGCCAGGTACGGAAGCCGCGCCGGGCGACGGTGAGGTAGTGCTCGTTCTGCCCTTGGGATTCGGGGCTCATGGAAAACAGCTCCCTGGGAACCGGTACTGCGGTGAGGAGGAGGGGTGGGCGGCCGGGAACCACTGCGTGCTCCCGGCCGCCCAGGGCCGGCTAGTGCCCTAGTAGCACTCGTTGACGCCCCTGGACAGCGCCAGGTGCAGACCCGGCAGCTTGAACGTGCCCGCGGTGGTGGCCCACGCCCGCTGCTTGACGTCCGTCAGCTTGGCGGTCTTGGCCCGCTGCGCGAACCCGTTCGGGTTGACCCACTTGTCGGCACCGGGCTGGATGCCCGGATTCTCCAGATCGCCCGCGCGGACACCGATGTCCATGCCCGTGAACTCGGCGTTGGCCTGGAGGTCCGAGACGTCGAGGTAGAGGCCGGTGGCGTCGACCAGCTTCTTCTTCTTCTCCTCGCCCGTGGCATTACCCGGGTCACCGGCGGTCAGCCGCAGCGTCACGTTGCCCAGCCCGAACGGCAGGTTGGGGGTGACGATCGACTGGCACATCGTGTTGATGGTGGCGTGACTGAACCCGGAGACGGCAACGGCGTGGCCCTTGCCGTCCTTCATGGGGTCGGCGCCGCCCTCGGTCGCGATGCTGCCGTACTGAACGAAGTTCTCACCGTTCAGTTCCTTGGCCGTGACCTTGAACTCCTGCCCCGAGACGCTGAACGACGCGGCGAGCGCGCCCTGCGCCAGGCCGACGCCGACCGCGGCGGTGGCTATGACGCTCGGCACCATGACGACAGCGAAGCGCTTCCATCTCGTGCCACCGCGAACCTGGGAACTCATACTTTTCCTCCTTCTCGGACGTACATCTCCGGTCCGGCATCCTGCCCGACCTGGGATGGGAGAAGTGCTACGTCCTCGGAAAGGAGAGCGCCCGCGAGCGGAGGCGTGTCACGCGTCCGCACCACCGGCGATCACCCCCGAGCGACAACCACTGGTCACGCGTGTGCGCGACCCGATTCGGACAGGCCCTGCCGACCGGCAGGAACCCCCCTGTCCGGAGCCGGCGTCACTGCCGCCGACCCACTCGGTGGGGACCCAACGGAGCCGCCCCACCCGACTGGCAGCCGGACTGGCGTTATTGGACCGAGCGTGGCCGATCGTGGTCCATTCCCGGCCGGGACACAAGAGGGTTCGTTACTCGCTGGTAACGCCCCCCTTGCCGGGCCGCGACCTGCCGGCATCGAGCGGCCACACAGGGTGGCCCCGGGTCGGCGGACGAAAGAGGGTAACAGCGAGTGAAACGGGGCACATCGCCAAGATCGATTTACTGCGAGTAACAGGCCGTGCTTTTATCAAGATTTGGTAAAGCAGGGCCTACTCTTATCGCCTGATCGCGAAAACGGCCGCGGCGCCCGAAGGCCGCCGCGGCCGTGTTGTCAGTTCAGCACAATCCGACCGGACCAACCGGTCAGAACAGGACGCGCGCCAGCGCGGTGCGCGCCGCGCCCACCCTCGGGTCCTCCGGGCCGATGACCTCGAAGAGGTCGAGCAGCCGCAGCCGGACCCGGTCGCGGTCCTCGCCGAACGTGCGGCGCACCGTCTCCACGAGGCGGCCGAACGCGTCCTCCACATGGCCGCCGACGAGGTCGAGGTCGGCCGCCGCCATCTGCGCGTCCGCGTCGGCCGGCTTCTCCGCCGCGTCCGTACGCACCTTCTGCGGGTCCGTCGCCTGCACCCGGGCCAGCAACTCGGCCTGGGCCAGGCCCAGCTTGGCCTCGGTGTTGTGGGGGTCGTCGGACAGGACGTTCTTGTACGCCTGGACCGCGCCCGGGAAGTCGTTGGCGTCGAGCGCCCGCGCGGCCGCCTCCAGAAGCGAGTCGTACGGGCCGGGCGGAGCCGGGGCCGCCGCCCGGGCCTCGCCGGGCGCCGCGGCGTCCACCGCGATGCCGGTGAGGCCGAAGCGCTCCTCGCCGACCTGGATCAGCTGGTCCAGGGTCTGGCGGATCTGGGCCTCGGGCGCCGCGCCCTGGAACAGCGGCAGCGCCTGTCCGGCGACGACCGCGAAGACGGCGGGGATGCCCTGGATGCCGAACTGCTGCATCAGCAGCTGGTTGGCGTCGACATCGACCTTGGCCAGCACGAAGCGGCCGTTGTACTCGTGGGCCAGGCGCTCCAGGAGCGGGCCCAGCTGCTTGCACGGTTCGCACCACTCGGCCCAGAAGTCGATGACGACGGGCACTTCTGCGGAGCGCTGGAGGACGTCGTTCTCGAAGCCCGCCTCGTTGACGTCGATGACGAGGGAGGAGGCGGGAACGGCCGCCGGGCCGCCCTGGCGCGCGGACTCGGCACGGGCCTGCTCCGCCTTCGCCTTGGCCTCACCGGCCGCCTTCACCGCGGCGAGGTCGACGACGCCGCTCATGGACATGTTTCTGGGCTGCATGCGTACATCCTCCCCCCTCGGCACGCTGTTCCGGAAAGCGATACGCGAACCGCACCCGTCCGCAGCCCTCGCCGGTGTGCGGGGGGCACGGACAGACACGGTTCTGGGCCCCTGAATGACCCGGTCGGCACCCGGTCCCCACCCGGCGCCTGTGGCTGTCGTTCGTCGTAACGTCCGGGACGGTCCGGACCGCCGCCTTACGCTACGACCCGTAGCGTAACTGGCCACGCCCCCTGATGCACAAGAGTGTTCGGTGATCTCTCTCACGGGGAGCGGTCCCGGTCGGATTTACCTACTGGCGGGTATGGTCACGGCATGCTCAGCCGCAGCCACCCCAAACCCGCACGATCGGGACGCCCGCGCAGCACCGAGGCCGACGAGGCCATCCTGGAGGCCACCCGCGCCTCGCTCGTGGACCTCGGCTGGTCGAAGCTGACGATGGGTGACGTGGCGACGCGGGCGGGGGTCGCCAAGACGACCCTCTACCGGCGCTGGGCGGGCAAGAACGAACTGGTCGTGGACGCGGTCGCGGTGCTCTTCGACGAGCTGGAGATGCCGGACCTGGGCAGCCTGGCCGCCGATGTGGAGGCGGTGGTGCTCCAGTTCGCCGCCCTCCTGGAGCGGCCGGAGACCCGGACCGCCCTGATGGCGGTGGTCGCCGAGTCCACGCGGGACGAGGCGCTGCGGGCCCGCATCCGCGACTCGATCGTCAACCGGCAGAAGCGCCTCGTCCTCAAGGGCCGGCAGCGCGCCCAGGAGCGCGGTGAGCTGCCCGTCGAGCCGGACGAGGCCACGGCCGCGCTGACGGCGGACCTGGTCTTCGACGTGATCGCCGGCGCGGTGGTGCACCGGACGCTGGTGAGCGGCGAGCCCGTAGACGCCGACTGGGCCCACCGCTTCACCCTGCTCCTACTGGCGGGCCTGGGCGCGGCGGGCGGTGCGCTGCCGCGCCCGTACGGTCAGAAGCCCGCCGGTTCTGTGTAGACGCCCCACTCGTCGCGCAGGACGCCGCAGATCTCGCCCAGGGTCGCCTCCGCGCGGACCGCGTCGAGCATCGGGGCGATCATGTTGGAGCCGTCGCGGGCGGCGGCCAGCATCGTGTCCAGGGCGGCCCGGACGCGGGCGTCGTCGCGGGCCTCCTTGCGGGCGCCGAGCGCGCGGACCTGTTCGCGCTCGACCTCGTGGCTGACCCGGAGGATCTCCAGGTCGCCGGTGACCGAGCCGTGGTGCGCGTTGACGCCGACGACCAGCTTCTCGCCCTTCTCCAGCGCCTGCTGGTAGCGGAAGGCGGACTCGGCGATCTCGCCGGTGAACCAGCCGTCCTCGATGCCGCGCAGGATGCCGGAGGTGATCGGGCCGACCGGGTGCTGCCCGTCCGGGTGGGCGCGGGTGCCGCGCTCCTTGATCTGCTCGAAGATCTTCTCCGCGTCTGCCTCGATGCGGTCGGTGAGCTGCTCCACGTACCAGGAACCGCCCAGCGGGTCGGCCACGTTGGCGACGCCGGTCTCCTCCATCAGCACCTGCTGGGTGCGCAGCGCGATCTCGGCGGCCTGCTCGGAGGGGAGCGCCAGGGTCTCGTCGAGGGCGTTGGTGTGCAGCGAGTTGGTGCCGCCGAGGACGGCGGACAGCGCCTCGACGGCGGTGCGTACGACGTTGTTGTACGGCTGCTGCGCGGTGAGCGAAACACCGGCGGTCTGGGTGTGGAAGCGCAGCCACTGCGCCTTGTCGGTCTTCGCGCCGTACGTCTCCTTCATCCAGCGGGCCCAGATGCGGCGGGCGGCGCGGAACTTGGCGATCTCCTCGAAGAAGTCGAGGTGCGCGTCGAAGAAGAAGGAGAGGCCGGGAGCGAAGGTGTCCACGTCGAGGCCGCGCGAGAGGCCCAGCTCCACGTAGCCGAAGCCGTCGGCGAGGGTGTACGCCAGCTCCTGGGCGGCCGTCGCCCCGGCCTCGCGGATGTGGTACCCGGAGACGGAGAGCGGCTTGTAGGCGGGGATGGAGCTCGCGCAGTGCTCCATCAGGTCGCCGATGAGGCGCAGATGGGGCTCGGGCTGGAACAGCCACTCCTTCTGCGCGATGTACTCCTTGAAGATGTCCGTCTGGAGCGTGCCGTTGAGGACGGCCGGGTCCACGCCCTGGCGTTCGGCGGCGACCAGGTACATGCAGAAGACGGGGACGGCCGGACCGCTGATGGTCATCGACGTCGTGACGTCGCCGAGCGGGATGTCCTTGAACAGGACCTCCATGTCGGCGGCGGAGTCGATGGCGACGCCGCAGTGGCCGACCTCGCCGAGGGCGCGGGCGTCGTCGGAGTCGCGGCCCATCAGGGTCGGCATGTCGAAGGCGACGCTCAGCCCGCCGCCGCCGGCGGCCAGGATCATCTTGTAGCGCTCGTTGGTCTGCTCGGCGTTGCCGAAGCCGGCGAACTGGCGGATGGTCCAGGTGCGGCCCCGGTATCCGGTCGGGTGCAGCCCCCGGGTGAAGGGGTACTCACCGGGCCAGCCGATCCGTTCGAAGCCCTCGTACGCGTCCCCCGGCCGGGGGCCGTACACGGGCTCGACCGGGTCCCCGGACAGCGTGGTGAAGTCGGCCTCACGCTTGCGGGCCTTGTCGTAACGGGCCTGCCAGCGGCGGCGGCCTTCCTCGATCGCTTCAGCGTCCATGCCCGCCAATTTACTAGGACGTCCTAGTAAATGTCGATGACAAACCGCCCGGCGCTTCGCGCGGGGCGGTTCATCGGGAATCGCTCAGACGTTCGCAGGGGCTGCCGGCGTCGCGTCGGCGACCAGCGGCTCGACCTCACGGACGATCCTGCGCTCGACGAAGAACGCGGCCGTCGGAATGGTGCCCGAGATCAGCACCCAGAGCAGCTTCCCCATCGGCCACTTCGCCTTGGACCCCAGGTCGAAGGCGAAGATCAGGTAGATGATGTACAGCACACCGTGGATCTGGGAGACGACGAGCGTCAGGCCCTCACCCTTGTCGAAGCCGTATTTGAAGATCATGCACACGCAGAGGATCAGCAACATGACGGCGGTGACGTAAGCCATCACCCGGTATCGGGTCAGCACACTGCGTTTCATGCCATCGAGCGTAACCGGACGTGCCGGGCGATCTTGCAGCGGGCCGGGCTCCGGAACCGCGTCTCTCAGATCTCCTCGAAGTCCTGCGCGGCGATGCGCAGGGGCCGCAGCAGCGCGAAGATCTCGGCGCACTCCTCGGCGTCGTACACCCCGAGCCCGAACTCCATCGCCACCAGGTCTCGGGTGGCCGACTCGACGACCTCGCGGCCCTTGTCGGTGATCGACGCAAGCGTGCCCCGGCCGTCGTTCGGGTTGGGGCGCTTGTCGACCAGGCCGGAGCGCACCAGCCGGTCCACCGTGTTGGTCACCGACGTCGGGTGCACCATCAGCCGCTCACCGATCTTGGACATCGGCAGCTCGCCGGCCTTGGAGAAGGTGAGCAGCACCAGCGCCTCGTAGCGCGCGAAGGTCAGCCCGTACGGCTTGACGACGGCGTCCACCTCGGCGAGCAGGATCTGCTGCGCCCGCATGATCGAGGTGATCGCGCCCATGGACGGGACGGGGCCCCAGCGCTGCTGCCAGAGCTCGTCGGCGCGGGCGATGGGATCGAAGGGAAGGCTGAGCGGCTTCGGCACGGCCACGACCTTACCCATGGGGAACTTGCCGGTCCTCCCTGTCTCGCACTTCGGTCCGGGTCCCGTTCCCGGGTGCGATTACGGGTCCGGCCCCGGACGCGGTTCCGGGCGCGGTTCTGCGTACCTCGGCCACCAGCGGCAACAGGCACAGGGTGCCCAGCACGGCCGCCCCCGCGACCACCCCGTGCACCGGGAAGAACTCCGCCGCGAGCCCGGCGAGCGCCATCCCGACGCCCTGGATCGTCATCAGCCCGGCGGTGAGCAGGGTCATCGCACGCCCGCGCAGCTCCTCCGGGACGGCCGCCACGAACCACTGGTCGAGGCCGATCACGTACGCGGAGGAGGCGCCGGCCACCACGAGCGCGGCGGCGGCCCCGGCGACGCCCGGCGTCAGCCCGTACACCAGGAGGGGCAGCAGACCGGCGGCGGCGAGCGGCAGCACGATCCGCTCCCGGGTCCGGGGCCGCAGCGCGGAACCCGCGTACAGCTCGGAGGCGATGTGCCCGACGGGCATCGCGCACATCAGCAGCCCGAGCGCGGCCGGGCCGACGCCGATCTCGTCGGCGTACGGCGCGGCCAGCGCCTCCGGCGCGACGATGAACATCGGGGGCAGCCAGAACAGCAGCATCAGCGCGCGGACGCGGCGGTGGCCGAGGACCAGCCGGGCGCCGGAGAGCGAGTCGCGCAGCAGCGAGGAGCCGGACCCGTCCCCCGTGCGGGCGGGCCGGTCGCGGGTGCCGAAGCGCAGCAGCGCGGCCGAGCAGAGGAAGGTGACGGCGGTGACGGTGATCGCGCCGCGCGGCGAGACCACGGTCAGCAGCACCCCGCCGACGCCGAATCCGGCGAGCAGCGAGCCCTGCGAGACGATCCGCAGCAGCGAGCGCCCCAGGACGTACAGCTCGCCCTCGCCCAGGATGTCGGTGAGCGCGGCCATCCGGGCCCCGGTGAAGACCGGCGAGACGGCCGCGACCAGGCAGCGCAGCACCAGCAGTCCGGCGACGGGGGTGCCCGGCAGGACCATCACGGCGACACAGGCCGCGCAGACCAGGTCGCAGCCGACCAGCACCCGGCGGGCGGGGTAGCGGTCGGCGATCCCGGCGAAGAGGGTGCCGCCGACGAGGTACGGGAGCATGCCGAGCGCGAAGGTCAGCGCGCTGAGCAGGGGTGAGGAGGTGAGGTCGTAGACGAGGACGGTGAGGGCGAGTTCGCTGACGATGACGCCGAGGAGCGAGAGCAGATGCGCGGCGAACACCGCGCGGAACTCACGGACGGCGAAGACGGGCCGGTACCCGCGCGTCGCTGGTGTGTCGGGTGCCGCTGGTGTGTCGGGTGCCACGGGTGTCTCGGACGTATCAGGTGTCTCGCGCGCCTCGCGCGTCTGCGGTGTCCCGCCGCCGGCCCGGAGCGCCGGTGGCCGGCTCGGGTCAGGGGGGCCGGTGCGCTCCGGGGGCGGGGCCGGGAGTGCGGCCGGTCCGGTGGGCCGGGCAGGGGTTCCGGGGTCGCCGGGGCTGCCCGGCCGGGGATCGGTGGTGTCTCTCGGCATGGCCGCAGCCTGCGGTACCGGCCCGCCCGCCCCGTAGACTTTCGGCACCGGCCGAATCTTCGCGGGGTCCGCCCATGTCCTTCCAGCTGCACTTCGACGAGAGCGATCTGCTGCGCTGCCGCTTCGCGCTCTCGCCCCTGTTCGAGACCCAGGCGGCGGTACGGGTGCTGGCGCGGCCCGCCCAGCAGGGCTACCACCTGCCGTGGCTGCGGAGCATCCGGGACGCGGCGGCCGGTCTCGAACTGGGGCCGCTGTGGCTGCTGATGCCGGACGGCGGGCACTGCCCGGACTTCTTCTCGCCGCCGCCGATGGGCCCGCTCGCCTCCTTCGACGAGGAGATCGCCGCCGTGCGGTCGGTCGATCCGGAGCTGGCCCGGCAGGACATCGCGGCCTCGCTCGACCAGCGGCCGCAGGCGCGGGATTCGGCCGCGGGGCGGGCGCTGCTCGCCGACCCGGCGCGCGCCGTGCGGGAGTTGGCGGACCTGCTGGAGCGGGCCTGGCGGCTGCTGATCGAACCGCACTGGCCCCGGCTGCGGGCGCTGCTGGAGGCGGACGTGGCGTACCACTCGCGCCGGCTGGCGGCGGTCGGGTTCGAGCGGCTGCTCGGTGAGCTGAGCCCGCGGCTGAGCTGGTCGGACTCCACGCTCACGGTCAGCGGGACCAGGAGCGCCCACTCACGGGTGCTGAGCGGGCGGGGGCTGGTCCTGATGCCGTCCGTGTTCGTCTGGCCGGACACGGTGGGCGGCTTCGAGGACCCCTGGCTGCCGGCCGTGATCTACCCGGCGCGCGGCATCGGGGGCCTGTGGACGGAGCCGGGCGCGAGCACCCCGCAGGCGCTGGCCCGGCTGCTCGGGCGGGGGCGGGCGGAGGTGCTGTGCGCGCTGGACGAGCCGGCCGGGCCGACCGTGCTGGCGCACCGGCTGGGCCTGGCGCCGTCGTCGGTGTCGGAGCACCTGTCGGTGCTGCGGGCGGCCGGACTGCTGACCTCGCGCCGCTACGGGCACCAGGTGCTGTACGAGCGGACGCCGCTGGGGATCGCGCTGGCCGCCCAGGAGTGACGCGCGCCCGCGGCCGGGGTACGGAGCACGCCCCCGGAACGGCGGGAGCCCCCGTCCGGGCGGGCGGGGGCTCGTCGCGGGGCGCGCGGGATCACTGCGCGAGGTACCGCTCGACCGTCTCGACCTTCGACGTCAGCCCGTCCGTGACACCGGGGCGGATGTCCGCCTTGAGGACGAGCGAGACCCGCCCGGCCCGTGCCTCGACGGCGGCCACGGCACGCTTGACGACGTCCATGACCTCGTCCCACTCCCCCTCGATCGAGGTGAACATGGCGTCCGTGCGGTTGGGCAGCCCCGACTCGCGGACGACGCGGACGGCGTCGGCGACGTACTCGCCGACGTCCTCACCGACCCCGAGCGGGCTGACGGAGAACGCGACGATCATGCGCTGACCGTGCCTTCCCGGCGGGCGCGGGCGGCGATGACGCTGTCCGCCTCGTAGCGCTTGAGCACCTTGTCGCCGTACAGGCCGCCGAAAGGCAGCACGCAGAGCACGAAGAAGAACGCGACGCGCTTGAGCGGCCACTTGGTCTTCGCCCACACGTCGAGCAGCAGCACGACGTAGATGACGAAGAGCACGCCGTGCAGCATGCCGAGCGGCATCATCAGGAAGTCGATGTCCGAGACCCGGCTGAGAACCGAGCCGAACAGGATCAGGGCGGGGAAGGACAGCGCCTCGGGAATCGAGATGAGGCGCAGCCGGTGCAGGGCGGTGGCGGTCTTGATGTCCACGGGGGCACCTTCGGTGGGAGGGGCGTGACGGCTTGTGAACGCACGCACAAGCGGCACCATTGTGACATCGCGGCCCGGACGGCCGGGCGGGGGGTCCCGGACGCGGCCGGGCGGCGGCGGGGCGGGCATGTCCCCGGCCGCGCGAGAAGTACGTCCCGATTGCGTACGGGTCCGGTACCGGATGCGTATCAGGGGCGCTGCGGGACGGCCGATCGCACGGCCGCCCCTGTTCCGGCGGCGGTGTCCGGCGCTATTTTCGCCGGGTGGCAATGTTCCGGCTTGAGGGAAGCAAGACGCTCGCGGTCGATCTGGCCGGCGATGCCGTCAAGGCGAAGAACGGCTCGATGGTCGCGTACGAGGGCCAGATGTCGTTCAAGAAGATGACGGGCGGCGGTGAGGGGCTGCGCGGCATGGTGACGCGCCGGCTGACCGGTGAGTCGATGGCCGTGATGCAGGTCACCGGGCAGGGCACCTGCTACTTCGCGGACCGGGCGAGCGAGATCAACCTCGTCTCGCTGCACGGCGACAAGCTGTACGTGGAGGCGAGCAACCTGCTCTGCACCGACGCGGGGCTGCGCACCGGCACCACGTTCACCGGGCTGCGCGGCGGCGCGACGGGCAACGGCCTGTTCACGACCACCGTGGAGGGGACCGGCCAGGCGGCGATCATGTCGGACGGCACGGCCGTGGTGCTGCGGGTCTCGGCGCAGTACCCGCTGTTCGTCGATCCGGGCGCGTACATCGCCCACCAGGGCAATCTCCAGCAGCACTTCCAGTCCGGGGTGAACTTCCGGACACTGATCGGCGAGGGCTCGGGCGAGTCCTTCCAGATCCGTTTCGAGGGCGAGGGACTGGTCTACGTGCAGCCCAGCGAGCGGAACACGATCGGGGGGAACGTCTGATGCCGTTCCGAGAGATCAACTCCAGGATGGTCGAGGCGACGGTGGCGCCCGGCCAGAAGATGTTCAGCCAGCGCGGGGCGATGCTCGCCTACCGGGGCGAGGTGTCGTTCACCCCGAACATCCAGGGCGGCCAGGGCGGCGTGATGTCGATGATCGGCCGCCGGCTGGCGAACGAGGCGACCCCGCTGATGACGGTCGAGGGCAACGGCACGGTGATGTTCGGCCACGGCGGCCACCACATCCAGGTCATCAACCTCTCCGGGGACACCCTGTACGTGGAGGCCGACCGGCTGCTCGCCTTCGACGGGACGCTCCGGCAGGGCACGATGTTCATGGGTTCGCAGGGCGGCGTGATGGGCATGGTGCGCGGCCAGGTGACCGGCCAGGGCCTGTTCACCACGACGCTCCAGGGCCACGGCGCGGTGGCGGTGATGGCGCACGGCGGCGTCATCGAACTGCCGATCACGCCCGGCCGCGCGGTGCATGTCGACCCCCAGGCGTACGTCGCCCACCACGGCGACGTGCGCAACAAGCTCTCCACCGCGCTCGGCTGGCGCGAGATGGTGGGACGCGGCTCGGGCGAGGGCTTCCAGCTGGAACTGAGCGGCAGTGGTGCGGTGTACGTCCAGGCGTCGGAGGAGAAGCTGTGAACGCCCCCGTGGTCTTTGATCCGATGACGCTGCCGGCGGACGACAACGTCAACGCGTACACCTTCTGCGTGGAGCTCAAGGGGAGCCAGTGGTTCCTGCAGAAGGGCAAGATGATCGCCTACTACGGGCAGATCAAGTTCGACGGCATCGGACACGGCCGGTTCGAGCGGCTGGTCCGGGCGAGCTTCCACTCGCCGCTGCACGCGAGCGACTGGGTGGTCGCCGAGGGCAGCGGCAAGATGCTGCTCGCGGACCGGGCGTTCGATGTGAACTCCTACGACCTGGACGACGGGAACCTGACGATCCGGTCCGGGAACCTGCTCGCGTACCAGCCGTCGCTGGCGCTGAAGCAGTCGATCGTGCCGGGGTTCCTGACGCTGATCGGCACGGGGAAGTTCGTCGCCGCGTCCAACGGCCCGGTGGTGTTCATGGAGCCGCCGCTGCGCGTCGACCCGCAGGCACTGGTGGGCTGGGCGGACTGCCCCTCCCCCTGCCACCACTACGACCACGGCTACATGACCGGCGTGATGGGCGGGCTGCGCGCCCTCACCGGAATCGGCGGCGCCTCCGGCGAGGAGCACCAGTTCGAGTTCGCGGGCGCCGGCACGGTGCTGCTCCAGTCCACCGAGGCGCTGATGCCCGAACAGCCGACGGGCCCGGTACCCCACCAGGCGGGCGTCCCCGGCGGCGGTCAACACGGGTCCACCCCCCGCGCCCCCGGTCAGCTGGGGGACCTCCAGCGTCGCTTCGGTTTGTGAACGGTAGTCTGCGGAGTGTGATGTCGAACTCCTGCACCCCGCCGTGCGTGCCGGGTGTCACACGTTCCTGATTGGTCCGGCTTTCAACTTCTTAGGTAGAATCCATACATGGAGACCGAGACGGCCACCCGCTGGCTGAGCGACGCCGAGCAGTGCGCCTGGCGCACCCACCTGGACGTCAGCAGGCTGCTGATGCACCAGTTGGAGAAGGACCTCCAGCCGTTCGGGCTGACGAACAACGACTACGAGATCCTGGTCAACCTCTCGGAGTCGGACGACCGGCGGATGCGGATGAGCGATCTCGCGGGCGCCACCCTGCAGTCCAAGAGCCGGCTCTCGCACCAGATCACCCGTATGGAGACCGCGGGCCTGGTCCGCCGGGAGAACTGCGAGTCGGACCGCCGGGGCCTGTACGCGGTGCTCACGGAGGAGGGCGCGGAGACGATGCGCAAGGTCGCGCCGCACCACGTCGCGTCGGTCCGCAAGCACTTCATGGATCTGCTCTCCCCGGAGGCCCTGGCCCAACTGCACGCCGCGCTCACGCCGGTGGCGGAGCACCTGCGGGGCCAGCGGGGCTGACGCGGGCCCCGGCTCACGCCCCTCCGGCCGCCGGGGAGCCGGTACGCGAGGGCAGCCACAGTTCGAAGCGGGCCCCGCCCCCCGGCGCATCCGTCACGGTGAGCCGGCCGCCGTGCCGGGCGGCCACATCGCGGGCGATGGCCAGGCCCAGGCCCGCCCCGCCGTCATCGCGGGCGCGGGCGTCGTCGAGGCGCACGAAGCGCTCGAAGATCCGCTCGCGCTCCGCCTCCGGCACCCCCGCCCCGTCGTCCTCGACCGCGACGACGACCCCGCCGCCCTCCCGGTCGACCGTGACGGTGACCGAACGCACCGCGTGCCGCTCGGCGTTGTCCAGCAGGTTGCCGAGCACCCGGGCCAACTGTCCGCGCGACCCGGCCACTTCCGGTCCGCCGCCCCGCACCGACACCGCGACCGGCACGCGGTCGCCGACCCGCTGGGAGACCTCCTCCCGGACCAGCGCCCCCAGCTCCAGCCCGGTCAGGCCCGGCCGCTCCCCCGCGTCCAGCCGGGCCAGCAGCAGCAGATCGGCGGCGAGCGCCTGGAGCCGTACGGTGTCGACGACCGCCCCCGGCACGTCCAGCAGCTCCGGATGCGCGGCGCCCACCTCCAGCTGGGTGCGCAGCGAGGCGATGGGGCTGCGCAGTTCGTGCGAGGCGTCCGCCACGAAGCGCCGCTGCCGCTCGACGGACGCCTCCAGCGCGGTCAGCGTCTCGTTGGTCGTACGGGCCAGCCGGGCGACCTCGTCCCGCGAGTCCGGCTCCGGCACCCGCCTGCCCAGGTCCTCGGAGGCGGTGATCGCCGCCATCTCGCGCCGGATGCCCTCCACCGGCCGCAGCGCCCGCCGGGTCACCAGCCAGGTCACCCCGGCGACGACCAGCAGCACCACGGGCAGCCCGGTCAGCATCGCGGAGCGCACACTGCGTACGGCCCGCTGTTCGGCGGCGAGCGGGGCGCCGGCGTGCACGGTCAGGGTGCGCCCGTCCGGGTCCGTGGCCTCGACCGACGCGAACCGGTAGTCGGCGCGGTCGCCGTCCACGGTGGCGGTGCCGTTGGTGAAGTCCGGATCGTCCGCGGAGACCTCGCCCCGGTCCGGGGCGGCGCCGCCGTCGTCGTCGCGGTCGTCGTCGTCCGGCGCGGGGGCGGGCCGGGGCGGCTGCGGGGCGACCCGGTCGGTGCCGGTGCCGGAGATCGCCTCCAGGTCCTTGGAGACGGCGACCACGCGGCCGTCCTCGTCGGTGACCTGGACCGGGTGCTCCTCCTCGTCGCCGGTGTCCAGCTCGTCGTGGGGCACGCCCAGCGCGAGCTGTCCGGCGACCTCGCGGGCGGCCACCTCGGCCTGGAGACCCGCCTGGTCGGTGAGGTTGGCGCGCAGGACGAGCAGGACGGCGAGCCCGGCGGCGCCCAGGGCGAGGGCGACGACGACGGTGGCGCCGAGCGCGGCCCTGGCCCGTACGGACCTCACGGCGCCTCCAGCCGGTATCCGGCGCCGCGTACGGTGCGGATGGCGGCCGGGCCGAGCTTGCGGCGCAGGGTGCTGACGTACACCTCGACGATGTTGGGGTCGCCCGCGTAGGCGAAGTCCCAGACGTGCTCCAGGATCTCCGCCTTGCTCACGACCTGTCCGGCGCGCAGGGCGAGCTGTTCGAGGACCGCGAACTCCTTGGCGGTGAGGGCGATCTCGTCGTCGCCGAGGTGGACGCGGCGGGCCGCGGTGTCCATGCGCAGGGCGCCCGCGGTGACCACGGGCGAGCCGGAGCCGCCCCTGCGGCGCAGCAGGGCGCGGACGCGGGCGACGAGCACCACGTAGCTGAACGGCTTGGTCAGGTAGTCGTCGGCGCCGGTGTCCAGGCCCTCCGCCTCGTCGTACTCGCCGTCCTTCGCGGTCAGCATCAGGACGGGCACGTCGTGTCCGGCGGCGCGCAGGGCGGCACAGACCCGGTAGCCGTTCATGCTGGGCAGCATGATGTCGAGGATCACCAGGTCGTAGGAGCCGTGCAGCACCAGGTGCAGGCCCTCGGCGCCGTCGTGGACGACGTCGACGGCGAACCCCTCGGCGGTGAGCCCGCGGGCCAGCGAGACCGCCAGCCGCTTCTCGTCCTCCACGATCAACAGACGCATGCGCCCAGCGTCCCAGACCGGAGCTGAAGAAGGTTTCAGGTGGCTTCAGGCTGCGTTCAGCATCGCCCCGGCAGGGTGGTGGGCAAGCCAGTCAGCCCATCTGTACGGGGAGGAACCCTCATGAAGCGCAAGATCGTCATCGGTGTCGTGACCGCGGCCGTGCTCGCCGGCGGCGGGGCCGCCACCGCCGCCGCCCTCTCGGACGGCGACCACCACGACGGCCGCGACGGGCGCGGGGCCGGCCGGAGCGCCGCCGCGAGCGACGAGGCCACCGCCCGGATCGCGGTAGGCGACGCGGTCGCGGCCGCGGTGAAGGCCGTCCCCGGCACGGTCACGGAGGCGGAGTTGGACGACGAGGACGGCGGGCCGGTGTGGGAGCTGGACGTGTACGGCTCCGACCGGGCGTGGCACGAGGTGACGGTGGACGCGGAGAGCGGAAAGGTGCTCGGCCGGCAGATCGACCGGGACGACGACGATCGCGACCGGCGTGCGCCCCGGAGCGTTTCCGTGTCGTTGCGGGACGCGGTGGCCGCCGCGCTGAAGTCGGCGCCGGGCGCGGTGACGTCGGTGGAGCTGGACGACGAGCACGGGGACGGCGCCCCGCACTGGGAGGTCGAGGTGCGGACCGGCGGCGGCGAGGACCGGGAGCTGGACGTGGACGCGAAGTCGGGGGCGGTACGAGGCTGAGGCCCTGCGGGGGGGGGCGGGGCGGGCCGGCCTCCGCCGCCCCCTCGTTTCCGCCCCTCGCTCCCCCGCCCCCGCGCCCGTCGCTCCCGCGCCCTGCCTCGTCAGTCCTCGCCGGTGAGGCCCGCGACCAGTTCGTCGGCCGCCGCGTACGGGTCGAGGCGGCCCGTCACGATGCGGGCGGCCAGGGCGTCCAGGCGGCGGTCGCCGTGCAGGGTGCCGATGCGCTCGCGCAGGCGGGTGACCGCGATCGTCTCGACCTCGCGGGCGGCGCGGGAGGTGCGCCGTTCGGTCAGGACGCCGTGCTCCTCCATCCAGGCCCGGTGCTTCTCCAGGGCCTCGACGACCTCGTCGACGCCCTGGCCCCGCGCGGCGACCGTCTTGACGATGGGCGGACGCCAGTCGCCGGGGCCGCGGGCCTCGCCGAGGCCCAGCATGTGGTTCAGCTCGCGGGCGGTGGCGTCCGCGCCGTCCCGGTCGGCCTTGTTCACGACGTACACGTCGCCGATCTCCAGGATGCCCGCCTTGGCGGCCTGGATGCCGTCGCCCATGCCCGGTGCGAGGAGGACGACGGAGGTGTCGGCCTGCGAGGCGATCTCCACCTCGGACTGGCCGACGCCCACGGTCTCCACCAGGATCACGTCGAAGCCCGACGCGTCCAGCACCCGGATCGCCTGCGGGGCCGCCCAGGCGAGGCCGCCGAGGTGGCCGCGGGTCGCCATGGAGCGGATGTAGACGCCGGGGTCCGAGGCGTGGTCCGACATCCGGACCCGGTCGCCCAGCAGCGCGCCGCCGGAGAACGGCGAGGACGGGTCGACGGCCAGGACGGCGACCCGCTTGCCCTGGCGCCGGTACGCGGCGACCAGCGCCGACGTGGAGGTGGACTTGCCGACGCCGGGCGAGCCGGTCAGGCCGACGACGTACGCTCCGCCGGCCAGCGGCGCGAGGGCGGCCATCACCTCGCGCAGCTGCGGCGAGGCCCCCTCCACCAGGGAGATGAGCCGGGCCACCGCCCGAGGTCGCCCCGCGCGGGCCTGCTCCACCAGGGTGGGGACGTCCACCATCACCGCTCCGTCTCGTCGCCGCGTGTCTCTCGTACCGGGTGCTCTGCTACTTGCGGGGGACGCGCACGATCAGCGCGTCGCCCTGGCCGCCGCCGCCGCACAGGGCCGCCGCGCCGGTGCCGCCGCCGCGCCGCTTGAGCTCCAGCGCCAGGTGCAGCACCAGACGGGCGCCGGACATGCCGATGGGGTGGCCCAGCGCGATGGCGCCGCCGTTGACGTTGACCTTCTCCGAGTCGACGCCGAGGTCCTTCATGGACTGGACGGCGACGGCCGCGAACGCCTCGTTGATCTCGATGAGGTCGAGGTCCTCGACGCCGATGCCCTCCTTCGCGAGGGCGTGCCGGATGGCGTTGGACGGCTGCGACTGGAGGGAGTTGTCGGGGCCGGCGACATTGCCGTGGGCGCCGATCTCGGCGATCCACTCCAGGCCCAGCTCCTCGGCCTTGGCCCTGCTCATGACGACGACCGCGGCGGCGCCGTCGGAGATCTGCGAGGAGGTGCCCGCGGTGATCGTGCCGTCCTTGGCGAAGGCGGGGCGCAGCTTGCCGAGGGACTCGACGGTGGTCTCGGGGCGGATGCCCTCGTCCTTGGCGAAGAGGACCGGGTCGCCCTTGCGCTGCGGGATCTCGACCGGCGTGATCTCGGCCTCGAACAGGCCGTTCTTCTGGGCGGCGGCGGCGCGCTGGTGGGACTGGGCGCCGATCTCGTCCTGGGCGGCGCGGTCGAGTCCGAGGCGGGTGTTGTGCTGCTCGGTGGACTGGCCCATCGGGATGTTCTCGTAGGCGTCGGTCAGACCGTCGTGCGCCATGGAGTCGAGCATCTCGATCGCGCCGTACTTGTGGCCCTCGCGGGACTTGGGGAGCAGGTGCGGGGCGTTGGTCATGGACTCCTGGCCGCCGGCCACCACGATGTCGAACTCGCCGGCGCGGATGAGCTGGTCGGCCAGGGCGATGGCGTCGAGCCCGGAGAGGCACACCTTGTTGACGGTGAGCGCGGGGACGTTCATCGGGATGCCGGCCTTGACCGCCGCCTGGCGGGCCGGGATCTGGCCCGCGCCGGCCTGGAGGACCTGCCCCATGATCACGTAGTCGACCTGGTCGCCGCCGATGCCGGCCCGGTCCAGCGCCGCCTTGATGGCGAAGCCGCCGAGGTCGGCCGCCGAGAAGCTCTTCAGGGAGCCGAGGAGCCGGCCCATGGGCGTCCGGGCGCCCGCGACGATCACGGAGGTGGTACCGGTCGTTCCTGACATGAGGCACAGCCCCTTGGAGTAGATGTGAACGAGGGTTTACTTGAATGTACTGAGCGGTACCCGCCCCGTCATCCGCCCACGGGTGTGATCGCGCGCACGTTGCGTAACCATCGGGAGCGCGTTGCACTGGAGCCATGCTGACGCGAATCGACCACATCGGGATCGCCTGTTTCGACCTCGACAAGACCGTCGAGTTCTACCGCTCGACCTACGGGTTCGAGGTCCACCACTCCGAGGTCAACGAGGAGCAGGGGGTGCGGGAGGCCATGCTCAAGATCAACGATACGTCCGACGGCGGCGCCTCGTACCTCCAGCTCCTCGAACCGACCCGCGAGGACTCCGCCGTGGGCAAGTGGCTGGCCAGGAACGGCGAGGGCGTGCACCACATCGCGTTCGGCACGGCCGACGTGGACGCGGACGCGGCGGACATTGGCGGCAAGGGCGTCCGGGTGCTGTACGAGGAGCCCAGGACGGGGTCGATGGGGTCCCGGATCACCTTCCTGCACCCCAAGGACTGCCACGGGGTCCTCACCGAACTCGTCACGGCGAAGAAGGAGCACTGACCCGAGCCCTACCGGGCCCGGTAGAGTGGGCTCTTCCGGGCCGGGGCCGGGTCGGGGGCGCGCCGCGTCCCCAGCCGTTGATCTGTCACCATTCCCCGAACGTGTTGAGAGCTCGGGGAAGGATGGGACCGCGCAGTGCGGGGCTACGAACGCCAGGAGAGCCACCGAGCTGAAGACGACCACCTCTCGCGGTTCGAGGCCGAGATGGACCGGCTCAGGACCGACCGGGAGAAGGCCGTCCAGCACGCAGAGGACCTCGGCTACCAGGTCGAAGTCCTGCGCGCCAAGCTGCACGAGGCGCGGCGCAGTCTGGCGATGCGTCCCGCCTACGACAGCGCGGACATCGGCTACCAGGCGGAGCAGATGCTCCGTAACGCCCAGGTCCAGGCCGAGCAGTTGCGCAGTGACGCCGAGCGCGAGCTGCGCGAGGCGCGGGCGCAGACGCAGCGCATCCTCCAGGAGCACGCGGAGCACCAGGCCCGCCTCCAGGCCGAGCTGCACAACGAGGCCGTGCAGCGCAGGCAGCAGCTCGACCAGGAGTTGGCGGAGCGCCGCCAGACCGTCGAGTCGCACGTCAACGAGAACGTCGCCTGGGCCGAGCAGTTGCGGGCCCGGACGGAGTCGCAGGCCCGCCGTCTCCTGGAGGAGTCCCGCGCCGAGGCCGAGCAGGCGCTGACCGCCGCCCGCGCGGAGGCCGCCCGGCTGGCCGAGGAGACGCGCCGGCGCGTCGGCTCGGAGGCGGAGGCGGCCCGTGCCGAGGCGGAGGCGATCCTGCTGCGCGCCCGCAAGGACGCCGAGCGGATGATCGGCGTGGCCGCGGGCCAGGCCCAGGAGGCCACCAGCCACGCGGAGCAGCTGCGGCTGACGACGACGGCGGAGACCGAGCAGACCCGGCAGCGGACGACCGAGCTGAACCGGGCCGCCGAGCAGCGCATGCAGGAGGCCGAGACCCAGCTGCGCGAGGCCCGTCTGGAGGCCGAGAAGGTTCTCGCGGAGGCCAAGGAGGCGGCGGCCAAGCGGCTGGCCGGTGCCGAGTCGCAGAACGAGCAGCGCACCCGTACCGCCAAGTCGGAGATCGCCCGGTTGGTCGGGGAGGCCACCAAGGAGGCCGAGACCCTCAAGGCGGAGGCCGAGCAGGCGCTCGCCGACGCCCGTGCCGAGGCCGAGCGGCTGCGTGCCGAGGCGGCCGAGGCCGCGCGCACCGCCGCCGCCGAGGACGCGGCGGCCCAGCTCGCGAAGGCGGCCCGGTCCGCCGAGGAGATCCTGAGCAAGGCGTCCGAGGACGCGAAGTCGGCCACGCGGGCGTCGGCGGAGGAGGCCGAGCGCATCCGCCGCGAGGCGGAGGCCGAGGCGGACCGGCTGCGCGGCGAGGCCGCCGAGCAGGCCGACCAGCTCAAGGGCGCGGCCAAGGACGACACCAAGGAGTACCGGGCCAAGACGGTCGAGCTCCAGGAGGAGGCGCGCCGGCTTCGGGGCGAGGCCGAGCAGCTGCGCTCCGAGGCGGTCGCCGAGGGCGAGCGCATCCGGGGCGAGGCCCGCCGGGAGGCCCTCCAGCAGATCGAGGAGGGCGCGAAGACCGCCGAGGAGCTGCTCGCGAAGGCCAAGGCCGACGCGGAGGAGCTGCGCGGCGCCGCGAGCGCCGAGAGCGAGCGGGTCCGGGGCGAGGCGGCCGAGCGTTCGGCGGCCCTGCGCAAGCAGGCCGAGGAGGCGCTGGAGCGGGCCCGCGCCGAGGCGGAGCAGCTGCGCTCGGAGGCGGAGGAGCAGGCCGAGGCGGCGAAGGCCGCGGCCGACGAGGCGGCGGCCGCGCTGCGCGAGGAGACCGAGCGGGCGGTCGCGGCCCGGCAGTCGGAGGCCGCCGAGGAGCTGGCCCGGCTGCAGGGCGAGGCGGAGACCCGGCTGGCCGCTGCCGAGCAGGCGCTCGCCGAGGCGCGTACGGAGGCGGAGCGCATCCGGCGCGAGGCGGGCGAGGAGTCCGAGCGGCTGCGCACCGAGGCGGCCGAGCGGGTCCGCTCGCTCCGGGAGCAGGCGGAGGCCGAGGCGCAGCGGCTGCGCGACGAGGCCGCGGCGGACGCCTCGCAGTCCCGTGCGGAGGGCGAGGCCGTCGCCGTACGGCTGCGTACCGATGCGGCCACCGAGGCGGAGCGGCTGAAGACGGAGGCGCAGGAGAGCGCCGACCGGATGCGGTCGGAGGCCGCTGCCGCGGCCGAGCGGGTGGGTACGGAGGCCGCGGAGGCGCTGGCCGCAGCCCAGGAGGAGGCGAACCGGCGCCGGCGGGCGGCCGAGGAGACGCTGGAGGCGGCCAGGACCGAGGCGGGCCGGGAGCGCGAGCAGGCCCGTGAGCGCAGCGAGGAGCTGCTGGCCTCCGCGCGCAAGCGGGTCGAGGAGGCGCAGGCCGAGGCGCAGCGGCTGACGGGCGAGGCGGAGACGCGGGCGGCCGAGCTGGTCGCGGCGGCCGAGCAGACCGCCCAGCAGGTGCGGGATTCGGTCAGCGGGCTCCAGGAGCAGGCCGAGGAGGAGATCGCCGGGCTGCGGTCCGCGGCGGAGCATGTCGCGGAGCGGACGAAGTCCGAGGCGCAGGAGGAGGCCGACCGGCTGCGGGCCGACGCGCACGCGGAGCGGGAGCGGGCCGGCGAGGACGCCTCCCGTATCCGTGAGGTGGCCAAGGAGGAGACGGACGCCGCGAAGGCGATGGCGGAGCGTACGGTCTCCGAGGCGATCGCGGAGTCCGAGCGGCTGCGGGCGGACACCGCCGAGTACAGCCAGCGGATGCGTACGGAGGCGTCGGACGCGCTGGCGTCGGCCGAGCAGGACGCGGCGCGCAGCCGGGCGGAGGCGCGCGAGGATGCCAACCGGATGCGGTCGGAGGCGGCGGCCCAGGTCGACCGGCTGGTGGCCGAGGCGACCGCCGAGGCGGAGCGGCTGCGCACGGAGGCGGAGCGGCAGGCGGCCCGGACGGGCGAGGAGGCCGCGGGCGACGCGGAGCGGATGCGTGCGGAGGCCTCGGCGACCGTGGGCTCGGCGCAGGAGCACGCGGCGCGCACCCGTGAGGAGTCGGAGCGGCTGCGGGCGGATGCCGAGGCGGCGGCCGAGCAGATGCGGGCTCAGGCGCGGCAGGAGGCGGACCGGCTGCTCGACGAGGCGCGGGAGGCCGCGTCGAAGCGCCGGGCGGACGCGGCGGAGCAGGCGGACCAGCTGATCGACAAGGCCCGTGAGGAGGCGCTGCGCGTCGCCACGGAGGCCGAGGAGCAGGCCGACACGATGGTCGGCGCGGCGCGCAAGGAGGCCGTGCGGATCACGTCTTCGGCGACGGTCGAGGGCAACTCGCTGGTGGAGCGGGCCCGGACGGACGCGGACGAGCTGCTGGTCGGCGCGCGCCGGGACGCGACGCAGATCCGGGAGCGGGCCGAGGAGTTGAGGACCCGTCTGGAGGGCGAGATCCAGGAGCTGCACGACCGGGCCCGCCGGGAGACGGCCGAGCAGATGAAGACGGCGGGCGAGCGCGTCGACAAGCTGATGAAGGCGGCGACCGAGCAGCGCGACGAGGCGGCGGCGAAGGCCAAGGAGCTGCTGGCCGACGCGAATTCGGAGGCGAGCAAGGTCCGGATCGCGGCGGTGAAGCGGGCGGAGTCGCTGCTGAAGGAGGCCGAGCAGAAGAAGGCGAGCCTGGTGCGCGAGGCCGAGAAGCTGCGGGCGGACGCCGAGGCCGAGGCGAAGCGGGTGGTGGACGAGGGCCGGCACGAGCTGGAGGTCCTGGTGCGCCGGCGCGAGGACATCAACACGGAGATCTCGCGTGTCCAGGACGTGCTGGAGGCGTTGGAGTCCTTCGAGACCCCGGCGGCCGGGGGCAAGGGCGGGGGCTCCGCTCCGGCCAACGGTGTCAAGGCGGGTGCCTCGGCGGGCACTCGATCGGGCGGCAAGTCGTCCGATGGGTAGCCGGCCGGCTGTCGTTCATGGTTCCGCACGGTTCTTCATTCGTCCGGGTGGCGGGGGTTTCGGGGGCCCGCCACTCGGAAACGGGGGTCCGCCACTCAAAAGGGGTGTCATTCTCCGCATCAAAACCGCATCCACTCGATGACACGCCGTTCCGGCCCCTAGGATTCCCTCTATCACCTCACCGGTCTCACTTCGACAGGAACCTCATGAGTGACCCTTCCTCCCCCTTCGGCTTCGAACTCGTGCGGCGTGGTTACGACCGCGGTCAGGTGGACGACCGCATTACCAAGCTCGTCGCCGACCGTGACAGTGCTCTCGCCCGTATCACGTCGTTGGAAAAGCGCATCGAGGAGCTGCACCTCGAGACGCAGAACGCCCAGGCCCAGGTGACCGACGCGGAGCCGTCGTACGCGGGTCTCGGCGCGCGTGTGGAGAAGATCCTGCGCCTGGCCGAGGAGGAGGCGAAGGACCTGCGCGAGGAGGCCCGTCGCGCCGCCGAGCAGCACCGTGAGCTCGCCGAGTCCGCCGCCCAGCAGGTGCGCAACGACGCCGAGACCTTCGCCGCCGAGCGCAAGGCCAAGGCCGAGGACGACGGCGTCCGCATCGTCGACAAGGCCAAGGGTGAGGCCACCACGCTGCGCGCCGACGCGCAGAAGGACGCGGCACAGAAGCGCGAGGAGGCCGACGCCCTCTTCGAGGAGACCCGTGCCAAGGCCGCCCAGGCCGCCGCGGACTTCGAGACCAACCTGGCCAAGCGCCGCGACCAGTCGGAGCGCGACCTCGCGTCCCGTCAGGCCAAGGCCGAGAAGCGCCTCGCCGAGATCGAGCACCGCGCCGAGCAGCTCCGCCTGGAGGCCGAGAAGCTCCGTACGGACGCCGAGCGCCGGGCCCGTCAGACGGTGGAGACCGCGCAGCGTCAGTCCGAGGACATCGTGGCGGACGCCAACGCGAAGGCGGACCGCATCCGCAGCGAATCGGAGCGCGAGCTGGCGGCCCTCACCAACCGCCGCGACTCGATCAACGCGCAGCTGACCAACGTCCGCGAGATGCTGGCGACGCTGACGGGTGCCGCGGTGGCCGCCGCCGGCTCCCCCGCCGACGAGGAGCCCGCCTCCCGGGGCGTCCCGGCCCAGCAAACCCGCTGAGTCCGGTTGTTCCGTCGGTTCCGGCTGTTCCGCCGGTTCCGGTTGTATGACGTGTGTGCCCGGTTCCGCCTTTGTGGTGGCGCCGGGCACGCCGACGTTCTAGCGTGAACGCATGATCGAGTTGGATGGCCTCACGAAGCGCTTCGGGAGCAAGGTAGCCGTCGACGAGTTGTCGTGCGTGATCAGACCAGGCATGGTGACGGGTTTTCTGGGGCCCAACGGGGCGGGCAAATCCACCACGATGCGGATGATGCTCGATCTCGACCACCCCACGAGCGGTTCCGTACGTATTGACGGCAGGCCGTACCGGGATCTGTCCGAGCCGCTGAAATACATCGGGGCGCTGCTGGACGCCAAGGCGATGCACGGCGGGCGCAGCGCGTACAACAATCTGCTCTGTCTGGCGCAGAGCAACCGCATTCCGGAGCGCCGGGTCGCGGAGGTGCTGGAGACGGTCGGGCTGACCGCCGTGGCGAAGAAGAAGTCCAAGGGCTTCTCGCTCGGCATGGGCCAGCGTCTCGGCATCGCGTCGGCGCTGCTCGGTGATCCGCAGATCCTGATGTTCGACGAGCCGGTCAACGGTCTCGACCCGGAGGGCATCCACTGGATCAGGAATCTGATGAAGACGCTCGCCGGGCAGGGCCGGACGATCTTCGTCTCCTCGCATCTGATGAGCGAGATGGCGCTGACCGCCGACCATCTGATCGTGATCGGCCAGGGCAGGCTGCTCGCCGACACGTCGATGGCCGACTTCATCCACGAGAACTCGCGCAGTTACGTCCGGCTGCGCTCCCCGCAGCAGGAGCGGCTGCGCGATGTGCTGCACGAGGAGGGCGTCGTCGCGATCGAGGCGGGGGACGGCTCGCTGGAGGTGGACGGTGCCACGACCGAGGACCTCGGTGAGCTGGCCGCCCGGCACTCCCTCACACTGCACGAGCTGAGCGCCCAGCGGGCGTCGCTGGAGGAGGCGTTCATGCAGATGACGGCGGGCGCGGTGGAGTACCACGCGCACTCGGAGCCCGGCGGCCCCGGGGCGCCACCGCCGGACCGGCAATGGGGCGAGGGCTGGGTCCAGCGGCCCGGCGACGGCGAAGAGGGGGCATGACGATGGCTTCGGTCTCCGCGGTCCTGACGTCCGAATGGACCAAGATCCGTACGGTCTCCTCCACCACCTGGACGCTGATCTCCGCGTTCGCGGTCACCGTCGCGATGGGCGCGGCCCTGTGCGCGGTGATGAACACGCAGTTCGGCGATCTCAAGCCGGAGGAACAGGCCACCTTCGACCCGACGCTCATCAGCTTCTCCGGGATGATCCTCGGCCAGCTGGCGATGGTCGTGTTCGGGGTGCTCGTCGTCGGTACGGAGTACAGCTCGGGCATGATCCGCACCTCGCTGGCCGCCGTGCCGAGGCGGGGCTCCTTCCTGTTCAGCAAGGTTTTGGTGGCCGGGGTGCTGGCCCTGGTGGTCGGCGTGGTCACCAGCTTCGTCTCGTTCTTCCTGGGCCAGGCGCTGCTGGGCGACCACGGGACGACGCTCGGCGCGGACAATGTGCTGCGCGCGGTGTTCGGCGCCGGGATCTACATGGGGCTGATCGCGGTGTTCTCCATGGGGGTGGCGGCGATGCTGCGCAGCTCCATGCTGTCGCTGGGCATCCTGATGCCGTTCTTCTTCCTCGTCTCGCAGATCCTGTCGGCGGTGCCGAAGGCCAAGGACGTCGCCCGGTACTTCCCGGACCAGGCGGGCTCCAAGATCATGCAGGTGGTGCCGGACGCGATGAACAGCTCTCCGGGCCCGTACGGGCCGTGGACCGGGCTGCTGATCATGGTGGCGTGGGTGGCGGCAGCGCTGATCGGCGGCTACCTCGTGCTACGGACGCGGGACGCGTGAGCACGGTCCGGCCCGGTCACCGGGCCGGACCCGGCTGTGCCGACTTGGTCGGAACCGTCAAGGCATGGATATCCTCCTAACTCTTACGGGGGGCGTGCGGCCGGACGGCGTGTGCCCCGACGACAGATAGTCGATGGGGCTGGAGCATGATCGAGGCAGTCGGCCTGACCAAGCGCTATGGCGCGAAGACGGCCGTGTACAACCTTTCCTTCCAGGTGCGGCCGGGGGCCGTCACCGGCTTCCTCGGTCCCAACGGGTCCGGCAAGTCCACCACCATGCGGATGATCCTCGGTCTGGACCGGCCGACGGCGGGCCGGGTGACCATCGGCGGCCACGAGTTCCGGACCCTGCCGAACGCGCCCCGCCAGGTGGGGGCCCTGCTCGACGCCAAGGCCGTGCACGGCGGCCGGAGCGCCCGCAACCACCTCCTCTCGCTCGCCCAGCTGGCCGGCATCCCCGAGGCCCGGGTGGACGAGGTGCTGGGCGTGGTGGGCCTCCAGGACGTGGCCCGCAAGCGCTCCAAGGGCTTCTCGCTGGGCATGGGGCAGCGCCTGGGCATCGCGGCCGCGCTGCTCGGCGACCCGCAGGTGCTCCTGTTCGACGAGCCGGTCAACGGCCTCGACCCGGAGGGCATCCTCTGGGTCCGCAATCTGATGAAGATGCTGGCGTCCGAGGGCCGCACGGTCTTCGTCTCCAGCCATCTGATGAGCGAGATGGCGCTGACCGCCGACCATCTGATCGTCATCGGCCGCGGCCAGCTGATGGCCGACATGAGCGTCAAGGACTTCATCTCGGCCAATTCGGCCGACTTCGCGCGGGTGCGCGTCCCGGACGAGAAGCCCGAGGCCCGCGAGAAGCTGACCGCGACGCTGACGGAGGCGGGCGGCCAGGTGCTGTCCGAGCCGGACGGGGCCCTGCGGGTCACCGGTCTCGCCCTCCCCCGGATCAGCGACCTCGCCCATGAGTCGGACGTCCGGCTGTGGGAGCTGTCGCCGCACCAGGCGTCCCTCGAAGAGGCGTACATGCGGATGACGCAGGGCGCCGTGGACTACCGCTCGACGGTGGACCAGAAGGCCCACCTCCAGCAGCAGCCGCCGTACGCCGGTTACGGGCAGCCGCCCGCACACATCCCGCCGCCGCAGCAGCAGCCCGTCCCGGACATGCCGCAGCAGGGCTGGTACGCCCCGCCGCCGCCCGGCCAGAACCCGTACGCGGCCGCCCCGGCGCAGGCACCCGCGCCGGCCGCGGCCCCGGCGCCCGCCGCTCCGGCCCCGCCCGCGCCCGCCGCGGCTCCCGCAGACCTGACCAAGCGCGACACCAGCGAGGACCCCCGATGACCACGCCGTCCACGCCG